>DASQHQ010000129.1:0-48526 GCA_035632015.1 Bryobacteraceae bacterium | reverse complement strand
CAAGCGATCGCGAAACTGTCGAGCGGCGCGGCTGAGTCCGTCATTTCGCGTCTGGTCGGCGAAGTGCAGAAGATGCCGCCCCAGGTCTGGCCGATGGTACAGGCGCATTGGTGCCTGCCCAAGAGTTTCGAAGGCTTGGCTGGTTATCTCGAATCGCTGCCGGCCAGCTCCGCTGAAGCGTCCGTGATGAGCGTGCCCGCCTCGATTCCGATCACGATTCTCTCGGCCGCGAATTCCACTCCCAGCCAGCTTGCGGAGCGCGCTGCGATGGTAAACCATTCCACGCGCGGAAGTCACGTCATTGTGCCCAACTCCGGTCACTGGATTCACCTGGACCAGCCGGAACTGGTGAATCAAGCCATCCAGGAGATGGTCGACTTCGTACGGAGCCGCTAGCCCGCAGCGTGGTGCTACTATTGCACGCGGCGTACAATCGAAATATGTCCACGCTTCGCGGGTCCTGGCCGAGGTTGTTGTTCGCACTGGTTTCTGCCGCGCTACTGCCGGCGGCCGATCCGTCCTCCGCTTCCGGCATCGACATGAAGGCGATGAACCCGGTAGTCAGCGCCTGTCAGAACTTCTATCAATATGCCTGCGGCGCCTGGCGCGACAACAATCCGATCCCGCCCGACCGCGCGCGCTGGAGCCGGTTCGACGAGCTGCGCGAGCATAATCTGGGCATCGAGCACGACATCCTGGAGAGGCTGGCCCCTGCGAATGCGAAGCGGACGCCGTTGGAGCAAAGAATCGGCGACTTCTACGCCGCCTGCCTGGACGAGCCGGCCATCGAAGCGCAAGGCATCCAGCCCATCGCGGCGCTGCTGGCAGGCATCGAACAGATTGGCTCGAAACAGGACTTGGCGGCCGAAGTGGTCCGCCTGCACCAGAACGGCGTGCGCGTGCTCTTCAACTTCGGCGTCCGGGCGGACGCAAAGAACACCAAGGAACAGATCGCCAACGTCGACCAGGGCGGCCTTGGCCTGCCGGACCGCGATTACTACCTCAGAGACGATCCGCGCTCCGTCACGCTGCGGACACAATACCAGGAGCACGTGCGGAGAATGTTCGAACTTCTGGCGGCGGCCGAGGGTCGCGGCGCATCCGATTCGACCGCTGGGGCGCAAGCGGTCCTCAATCTGGAAACGGCCCTGGCCAAGGCGTCCATGGATCGCGTGGCGCGGCGCAATCCGAACAATCTATACCATCGCTTGCCGGTGAATGAGCTGGTGACGCTGACGCCCGACTTCGGCTGGAAGGCATACCTGGAAAGCATCGGCATCCCCCCGATTCAGAGCCTCAACGTCACAGCGCCTGATTTTGTAAAAGAGCTGGACGCGACCATCCGCAACACCAGCCTGGAGGACTTGAAGAGCTACCTTACCTGGCACGTCCTGAGTACCAACGCGGAGGTTCTGCCGCGCGCATTCGCGGACGAGGATTTTCACTTCAGCGGGCAGATCCTGCGCGGCGTGAAGCAGCAACCGGCGCGCTGGAAGCGCTGCGTGCAGGCGACCGATCGCGAGCTGGGCGAGGCGCTCGGCCAGAAGTACGTCGAGATCGCCTTCAGCGGCCCGAGCAAGGCCAAGGCCCTCGCGCTGGTGGGCGAAATCGAAAACGAAATGGCCAAAGATATTCGTAGCGCCGCCTGGATGTCCCCGGAGACCAAAGACCAGGCCCTCACCAAGCTGCACGAGGTCACCAACAAAATCGGGTATCCGGAGCATTGGCGCGACTACAGCAGCGTGAAGATCGTGCGTGGCGATTATTTCGGCGACTCGCTGCGCGCGCGCCAGTTTGAGCTCCAGCGCAATCTGGCGAAAATCGGCAAGCCCGTGGACAAAACGGAATGGAGCATGACCCCGCCCACCGTCAATGCCTACTATTCGCCGCCCATGAACAACATCAATTTTCCAGCGGGAATCCTGCAGCCGCCCTTCTACAATCCCAAAGCGGACGAGGCGGTGAACTACGGCGCCATCGGCGTGGTGATCGGCCATGAGCTCACGCACGGCTTCGACGACCAGGGCCGCCGCTACGATGGGCAAGGCAACGTGCGCGATTGGTGGACCGCCGCCGACGCCAAGGCCTTCGAAGCTCGCGCCGATTGCGTAGCGAAGGAATACGGCAATTTTAGCCCGGCCCCGGGCGTCCACTTGAACGGCCGGCTGACGCTGGGCGAGAACGCCGCCGACAACGGAGGCATCCACCTGGCCTACATGGCTCTCATGGACAGCCTAGCCGGCAAGGTGCTTCCGAAGAAAGACGGCTTCACGCCGCAGCAGCGCTTCTTCCTGGGCTACGCGCAGATCTGGTGCGAGAACACAACCGAACAAACGGCCCGGCTCAATGCGCAGACCGACCCGCACTCGCCCGGCGAGTTCCGCGTAAACGGAGTGGTGCAGAACCTGCCGGAATTCCGCGAGGCGTTCTCCTGTAAGATCGGCGATCCGATGGTTTCCACCGACCCCTGCCGGGTGTGGTGAGAACGGCCGTTCCGCCTTCCGCAGACGGGCGACGCGATCTCAGCGTTGCCACAGGTCTTCGTTGTGGCTCATGAAGTCGGGATAGGCGCCCGCGCCCAGTTCGTGAAGATCCAGGCCCTGGCGCTCGCCCTCTGCCGCGACGCGTTGCGGATAAACGCGATTCAGTAGCCAATTCAAGCCGTACGTGAGCGGCAGCACGAAGCCCAACAGTGTAGCGATGCCCGCCAATTGCGCCAGCCATTGGCCTGCGCTGCTGCCTCCGTCGGGCGAAGGAACAAACAGACCTGCGGCGATCACGCCCCACAGGCCTCCCAGGGCATGCACCGAGATGGCGCCGCTGGGGTCATCGATGCTGAGGTAAAGCTCCAGCCACTCGACCGAGTAGACCACCATCGCGCCGGCGATCGCGCCGATCAGGGCGCTGGCGGCGGGGCGGAACAAGGCGCTCGCGGCGCTGGAGGCCACCAGTCCCGCGATCCAACCATTGGCGCACAGCGAAGCGTCCGCTTTCCCGAAGCGCGCTCGAGTGATTCCGGCGGCCGCCAATGCTGCCGCCGCCGCGGCCAGCGTGGTGTTGACTGCCACCAGCACTGTGCGGCCGGAGGCAGCTCCGGCGAACAGCATGGCCCCGGCAGCGCCTAAGCCGATCCAACCCAGCCACGCCAGGAAACATCCGAAGACGGTGAACACTGCATTGTGACCGGGAATCGCGGCCGGCATTCCTTCGGCTGTGTACTTGCCGCGGCGCGGGCCGATGATCCAGGTGATGGCCAGCGCAGTGAGCCCTCCGACGACCTGAATCGAAGCGGCGCCGCCAGAGTCGAGAAAGCCCCGGCCGAGCCCATAGTTCGCCCCAAGTTGCGCCAGCCATCCCCCGCCCCAGGCCCAGTGGGCGAACAACGGATAGGTCCAGCCTGCGAGGATCGCGGTGGAGGCGCACATCGCGCCCAGCCGCCAGCGATCGCTGCCGCTGCCCAACGGAATCATGGCCGCGAGTCCGGCGCTGAACAGGCCAAGCAGCGCCGCGAGCGAGGCGGGCGAGCCGTCGAACTGGAGGCCGCCCAAAAAAAATGGCTCGGATGCGATCCAGCTCCAGGGTTTGCCGTGGATGGCCAGCGTGTGATCGGGCCGGCCCATATAACCTTGCCAGGAGAATCCAACAGCGAAAAAGATCAGAACCGCCACGGCGACGACGCACAGCGCGCTCAGTATCGAGTGGGCGGCGCTGCGCGCACGTCCTAGCCCGGCGTTGATCAACGCCAAACCGGCGGCCGCCAAAGGCGCCAGCAGGATAAAGAACAGGCACAGAGCGGACACGGTCTCGCTCAGGGCGGGTGGCGCAAGACTCACCGCTCAGCCCCGCGCCGCGCAAGATGCGAACGAATGGCGAGGACCAATCCCAAGATTTCGACCGCGAATCCCGCCAGCGCGAAAGCGCTTTGCGAGGGCGCAACCGGCAGCAGGACGATGGCGGCGAGAACGAGAAACCATCCTGACAGCAGCAGGAGAAAGCCAGCCAGCTTCATGAAGAATGTGGTTATTGTAACAGCGTTCCGAACGTCGCGCGCGCGAAGGCGTACGCGAAGGCTTATGCGGGGTTAATGCCCGGCCGCGAGCTTGATGGGCTGAGCGATCGCGCCGTTGCCGGCCGAGTCCCAGGCGGCGAAGCGGACCCATTTCTGTCCGGCGGCGTCAAAAGGAATCCGGAAGCGATGCTTGCCGAATGGGGCCAAGCCGGTCGCAGAAACGATCTTGCGATCAGTCTTCTGGCCGTCGCCCCAGACCACCTCCACGAACTCCAGTGGGAAAGTCCATTCCACGTCGGCCACCACGGCGCGCTGACCGCCGGCGCCCTCGAGCGTGTAAGTTGGGATCAACACTTCGCCGGAAGTAAGAAAATAATCGCCGCGCTGCAGCGCTTTGATAATGGCGCTCATATCGGTGGATGAAGGCAGCGCGTCGAGCTTGACGTAGTTCACCGGCGAGGCGGCGTACACATCGTCGCCGGGCGCCTTGTAACGCGTTTCGGTGATCGCCAGAAGATACTTCGGCGGCGCGGGCAGATCGGCCTGCCAGTTGCTCATGTCGTCGAGCAGCGCCAGGCAGCGATGATCGCACAGGCGTTGCTCCGACAAGTCCAGACCCATACCCCAGCGAAAGCCGACGCCCTGATACTGCGGATCTTTGAAATACTCGGTGTCCTTGACCGCGTCCGGGTAGCCTGTGGAGCCCTTGGTGCGCGGATGCGGCATGTTGATCAGGATGTTTTCGCGGTGCGCCATTTCCATCAGGTCCGCGGCGGTGCCGACGTGGTACACCTTGCCGTGCTTGGGATCATCCTCGACCAACGCTTGCCCGGCCTGGCGCTCGGTCCAGAACACGGGGTGAGAAAAAAGCAGGTCCGTGTGCCCGCCCAGCGGGCTGCCGTAAACTTCCTGGTCGGGCATCACCACGAAGTTCTTGTCCGAGTGGTGTCGGGCGCCTTCCACCGAAGCCGCGATGATATCGAGCGCCTCGGGACGCGCGCGATTCCCACCCAGAAACACCGAACTGATTTCGCTGGCGATGTTGATGCCGGCATCGCGAATGGCCTCCAGATCGGGAATCTCGGCATCCAGGCTGCCGGCCTGGCGCAGCCGCTCGCCCAGATCCATGTGATAGTGATGCGCCATCACCTGATAGCCGGGCAGCGGTTTGAATCGATCGCCGTGCGTGAAGGCCAGCACGGATGCGCCCGTCGCGTCCGCTGATTCGGTGGACGCATAAAAGTAAACCGCCATCCTCTGCGAAGTGCCAGGCGGCGCGCTGTAGAGCGCGAAATTGCCCTGATACTGCGGGTTCTCCTCGCGTTCCGCCTGGCGAATGCCGAACGAAAACGACGCATCGTTATTCTTGTGATACCAGTTGTAGCCGAGATTGGTCTCGATCTCGCGCGCCCAGAAGTAGGTGTGCGGCGGAGGAAAAACCGCGATGGAGCCGGACCTGTCGCGCTCGGCGACGAGCAGGCGGTTGCTGGTCTTGAGCACCACGTCGTTGTCGTTGCGGTTCCCGCCGAATTCGTTGGCTTGCCAGTGGCCCGCCAGGTCGCGCCAGACTATAACCGTTCCGGCCTCGATGGGCATGCCTCTCAAGCCGGCGTCGTATTTGTAGGCGACGGACGGCTCTTCAGTGGAAGCAATCACCTCCTGACGGATGAGGTTGGTTCCTTTGTACACGGTGAACTGGAGGCGACCCGAGAAGACGCCGAGCTGCACTCCCGGAAACGTGATCTCGAGCCGCGCGCCATTGGTTTTCACCTGGCAACTGTTCGCGTGGAACTGCGCGCTGGCGCGATGAATTTCGGAAGGCGAGCGCGGCAGGTCGGGCGGGAGGTTGCCTCCGGGCCGCCTGTTTCCGGGCGGCAGACCGGGAACGTCCAAAGGCGCATCCCAGAAGGCGTCCCACTTGTCCTTGTCGATCAGTTCGGGCGTGATCTTGCCGCCCAGGCCGTGCAGTGGTTCGAGCTGCTGGCCACTCATCCGCCGCCTGCCGGAGACGATCCGAAATATGGGTGTCACGTTGCTGGCGAGCGTGGCCCACGGCGTGCCTTTTCGCCGCACAGACAATTCGCGAATAGCGGGCGTTGCGACCTCGATGGCCAGGCGCAGCCGGAGTTCCTGCTGTTTCTCTCCGTCCCACATGACAGTGAGCGCGTCGTCCGCCACGGTCGCCGTCAGTCCCGGCGCCGCCTTGTAGTCGTTCAGATTGCAATTGAGCGAATCCGCTCGCAGCAATGGGACAACCAGCGCGACGACGCACGCGGTCGCGGAACGCGCGAGGTTCATCGCCTGCCAGTATATATCCGTTGCGGCGCCCGCGTGGCCATTGGCTCGCGAGATAGTAGACTATGGATTCAGCGAGGCCTGGACGATACCCGACTTTTCCAGAATCCTGGTCCGTGCGACGAACTGGGTAGGCGACGCAGTCATGAGCCTTCCGGCGTTGCACGCGATTCGAACGCGATTCCCGCGCGCGCATATCGCGATCCTGGCGCGGCCGTGGGTCGCGGATCTTTACCAGCAAGAACCATTCGCCGATCGCGTCATTCCACTTGAGAGCAGGCGCGGCGCCACCGATCTCAACGGCAAGTGGCGCGTCGCGCAGGCACTGCGGCGAGAACGGTTCGACTGCGCGATTTTGCTCCAGAACGCCTTCGAAGCGGCTTTGCTCGCGTGGCTGGCTGGCATACCGCGGCGTATTGGCTACGATCGCGACGGGCGCGGCCTGCTGCTTACCGATCGGATTCGTCCACCCAGGCCGGGCGAGATCCCACGGCACGAGCGCTTCTACTATCTGGCGATGCTGCAGCGTGCCGGAATCATCGAGGGACCGCTTCCCGATACTCAGATCCGCTTGAGCGGATCGGCGGAATTGCGTACAGCGGGCGCGCGTCGCTTGGCCGAGTTGGGAATTGCGGGCCCGATCCTGGGAGTCAGCCCGGGCGCGGCTTTTGGCGGCGCGAAACGCTGGCACGCGGAGCGGTTCGCCGATGCGGCGGCGCGTATCGCTTCGCAACTCGATTGCGGCGTCGCCGTGTTCGGGTCGAAAGACGAGCGCCGCCTGGCCGAAGAAGTCGCGAGATTGGTAGCCGCGCAAGGCGTGAGAGTCCACAACTTCGCCGGAGAAACCGCGCTGCGCGAATTCACGGAGTTGGTTTCCTCGTGCCTGCTCTATCTCACCAACGATTCCGGCGCGATGCACGTGGCCTGCGCGCTGGAGATACCAGCCGTCGCGATCTTCGGTCCGACTGACGAATCGGCCACGGGTCCGACGGGATCCTTGGCTCGAGTCGTGCGAGAAAAAGTGGAGTGCAGCCCGTGCCTGCTGCGGGAATGCCCGATCGATCATCGCTGCATGAGCCGCGTCGGCGTGGATCGCGTCGTGGAGGCGGCTTTGGATCTTGCGCAGCGGTCGGCCATCGCAAAAGGAATGCTGTAACCATCCGATGGAACAGACCGGACGCGCATTGGATCGGCTGCCGCGCGGCTCTCGCATGGCCATCGTGCGGTTGCGCTCCATGGGCGACTGCGTGCTCACGACTCCGGCGATCGAGATCCTGCATCGCGAGCGGCCGGATCTGGAGATCGGCGTGGTGGTCGAAGACAGATTCCGCGCGATCTTTGAAGGCAACCCGTCGGTCGCCGCAATCCTGCGGCCCGAGTTGACGGAGATCTTCCGATGGTGTCCCGCGCTCTGTCTGAATCTTCACGGCGGCCGCCGCAGCATGCTGCTGACTTTGGCGTCACGCGCGGCCATTCGAGCCGGCTTCGCGCACCATCGCGGCGCGCTGCTTTATCACACGAGGATTCCTCGCGCGCAGGAGATACTCGGCGCTGAGCGCCCGGTTCATACCGCCGAACACCTTGCCTCTGCGATGTTCTACCTGGGATGTCCGGCGCAGGAAATCCCGCGCGCGCGCTTATATGCCAGCCCCACAGCGGGAATGAGTCCCTACGCAATCCTGCATCCGGTCGCGGCGGCGCAGTACAAGACGTGGCCGGCCGATCGGTTCGTAGCGGTCGCCGAGCACGTGCGGCGCGTCTACGCTCTGGAGCCGATGTTGATCGGCGGCGCCGGCGATGATATGACTCCTTTCCGGTCATTCAGGACCGTGGTCGGTGCGCCGCTGGCCGGCGTCGTGAGTCTCATCGCGGGCGCATCGCTTTTCATCGGCAACGATAGCGGGCCGGCGCACATAGCCGCGGCGTTCGACCGGCCGCTGGTCGTTCTCTATGGACGACCGGAGCATCTTATAACTTGGGCGCCGTGGCGCGCGACATCGGCCGCCACGCTGGTTGACGCCCACGGGATCTCGGCCATCCGGACCGACGACGTAATCGCCGCCGTGGATCGGATCCACGTTCCTCGCTAGCTTCGATGCACCGAATGGCTGACCATCAGCCTCGGCCGCCGGCTGCAATTCGGCGCGGGAGCGTGGAACGTCCACGGATGCATGAGAACGACATCACCTGGGGCTCCGGTTAGTTCTTGCGCTCGGATGTCAACGCCATCGATGCGCTGGCCTTCTGTAATAAAGCGCCGAATGCGATCCTGCCCGCCGCCTGCGCCGGACCACAGATCGCGCAACCAGGCATGAGACGCCGCGAGCAAATCACGCACCGTCGCGGAATGTCCGCCCGGCGCATGTCCTGTGGCCACCAGGCGTTCGACCAGCCGATGCGATCCCGCCGCCACGACCGTTCCGCCACCTCTGGATTCCAGCGGAACGAGAAACGCCAGGACTCGTACGCCCGGGAGCGCATCCACGCGGCCGCGCGCTGGAAAATCGAGATGCCACTGGCTGGTTGGCACACTCCAGGTTCGGCCGTTCTCGGGAAACGTCACCAACGGAACGCCCCACGCCTGGCTTGAGTTCCACGCTCCGACGCCCAGCAAATCGTTGAGCGCATCGATAACCGCCGGGGTTGCGATGGAATGGAACGCGCCGGCGCGAGTCAGCGACTGAAAACCGGTGGGTTGCTTCCCGGTCCAAGTCGCTGGATCGTCGCGCCGGAGCGGATATTTGTGCTCGAGCAGCTCCCAAATGCGGTCGGCCATGCGAGCCGCGTCGGCTTCGGAAAACGCGCCGGCGAGCCGCACGGTTCCCTGCTCGAAAAACGTCCGCCGCTGAGCGTCTGAAAGGAGCATTAACACTGGCCAGCGCCTCGGCGTTGGCAATTGCGAGGCTACCATGTCGGCTGGCATGGCTCATCGCTGGGCCGCATCAATCCGTCGGGTTGCGCGGGAACTTCAGGTAGGGCAACCGCACGCCCTGATCGATAACCCGGTCGGCGCGAATCGACTCGGGCGCTTCGAAGCCGGCCGCCGCAAGAGCAGTCACGAAATCATCCTGCTCGACTCCATCGCCGCTGACCCCGAGGCCGCCTACCAGCGCGCCGTTTCTATAGAGCGGAAGGGCACCCGGGAAAAACACGATCCCGTTTTGGTTCGGGTTGGAGGCCTGCGATCCCTGCGTACACGGATTCAGCGCGTCGAACTTGTATAGATCGAAAAACGGTCCCGGTGTCGAGTAATCGACTCCGGGCGGATAGAAAGGCTGCGCGCCGAAGCCGATGGTGCGGTTGGTGACGGCGGTGCCCATCGGCACGCCCGGCAGGTCGCCGGCGGCGCGGTCCGGCCCGCTGAGGAAGATCACGTTGCGTGACTTGGCGACGGCCACGTCGATGCTGAACACGGTCGCATCGGGCATTCGGTGGAGCGCGAGCACCGTGCCGTCAAGATCGGCGACTGCGATCGCGAAACGGGCGCGCGATCCGAGCGGCAATCGGATGACGGCGCGCGTGATATTTCCGCCGGCCACCGCGGCGTCGACGATCGCGCGCACGTCATCGTGCGTGAGCCCGCCGATCGGCCCGTCGTGCGGGGCCACCAGGTCGCCTTCGGGAGCGGGGCCGGGAGCGTCCAGCGGTCCCAGGATGTAGCTACCGTCAGCTATGCCCGGCCCGTAGCCGGCGGGCATCGTGGTCTGATTCACGAACGGCAGCGCGATACCGTCGATGATGACCACGCCCGGAGGCGCCGGTGCTGGTCCGAAGCCCGCGCCCACGGCGCCCGAAAATGCAGCGAACTCCGCCACCGCGCCGCTCGGTCCGACCACGCCCACACCGCCTACCACCGCGCCTTGCTTGAACAGCGGCACGCCGCCCGGATTCACGGCTGTCGCATCGCTATCGTTGAGGTCCGCTTTGCCTGTGAGAATTCCCAAACCAGGTTGCGAGCCGTCGATGGAGCGCGCCGGAGGCACGGCCTGGCCGGGCAGATAGTCCGCGTTGAACGGGCAGCCGCGATTCGTGTTCTCGATTCCGTACAGCGCCGCATTCCCGGTGAACGGAATGCCGGGCGGAAAATGGATGCCGCTGATGAAGCGCACCGTTCGCGAGGAAAGCGGCGCTTGGTTGTTGCTGAAGAAGCTGGCGGTGCGGGCCAGCGCGACTGCGACTTCGTTAGCGTCGGCTTGCAAGCCGAAATTGGCGGCCGCTGTCGCCGGCGCGGCGGGTTTTCGGTACACGGCGAGGATGTCGCCCTGGCGGTCCGTCACCGCGATCACCAGCGCTTCGGAATTCATCGACGCCGCAGCGCTTTGGATCACCGCGTCGACGTCCGCGGCGGTGAGAATGGGTGGAGGATCGGCCGCTGGATCATCCGCGCGCGATCGAACCGGCGAGAGCGCAATCGCCAGCAGCGCCAGGGCAAATGAGGGGAACCTCATGGCAACAACGAATTGAGATTCTTCAGCTCGCGCGCGAATTGAAAGCCGTTGTACGCCGACGGATCTTCCAGTTGCCGGAACAGCGCGTTGATTCCCGCGCGGATCTGCTGGTCATTCGCCGCCTTGCCATTCTTCGAGTACGCGATGAAAAGCGAATCAAGCGCCATGGTGGCCTGTTCAGCCGGGCGCTCGCCTTGCCCGGCGATGGCGTCCGCGTCACCGGCGATTCTTTTCATCAACCGCCCGGTCATGGCCTGATCGAATTTCATCGTGTTCAGGCGCTGCGCCACGCGATCGGCCACGTCCGCCGCGCCCGAGGCCTGCGCCGCAATTTCCCTGCGGTCTGAATTGAGCGCCGTCACCAGCGAGTAAACCCGGCCGACTTCCGAGTTGAGCTGCGCCGACGCGCCCGCGTCCGCTTCCTGAATCACGTGGCGAAGCACGACGAAGCGCGCCAGATTCCAGGGCGGGTTTCCCGGCCGCCGCCCTTCGTAGCCGCGCTCCTGGCGCCAGCTATCTTTGGCTGCGACCAGGCTGTGGTGGCAAGCGAAGCAATCCAGCTCCGCGTACTCGGGCCAGATGCCTCCTTGCGCCTCGCGCGCCACGCGGCGCAACTGCTCGCGTAACTGCACCGCTTGGCCCACCGCCAGAGACCGCACGCCAAGCCATGGGTCCTGGTCAACTTCCTTCCAATGCGGCGGCATCACCGACATGAACGAATCCAGCTCGAAATACAGGTCCGGATGGCCGGCCGCGATCAACTCGTGATCCACAGACTTTTCCGGCGTCCCCAGATGACAGCTCAGGCATTTCTCCGAGCGCTTCACCAGATCGCGTGTGTCGTACATGCCGAGCTCAAGCGACTTGTCGTATTTCCAATCGCGGGTGGTGTGAGGACCCAGCCAGGCCGAAGCCGGCCCGTGGCAATTCTCGCAGCCCACGCCGTCCGTCATATCGAAGGTGCGCGCGCGCTGCTCCAGCGGAACGTCGAGCGCATGACAAGCCAGGCAGCGCGGCGCTGCATCGGGCTTGCCGAGGCCCATGATCTTTGCGATGCGCGTCCCCACCGGATTGGTGAGATTGAGGAAAGCATGCGCGTGCTTGTCGCGCACCACCCAGGTGCTGTATTCGTTCTGCTGGACGGAGGTTTCGTCACGGGCCTGCACGCCGCCGTGGCAACTGGGAGAACTGCACGAACCCGGACCGGTATACCTGGCTGGCTCGTTCGCATCCGCGGCGTAAAGCAACCCGGCTACCAGTCCCATCCACAAGCCGTATCTCATGGCGCGTTAAACCGCTAGCGTACCACGGGCTCAACCACCTGCTCGTTGGTTTACAAAATCTCTCGCGTTCCGAGCGACACGTGCCCTATAATGAACCTTCGTAACACGGGGACGTGCGTTGCTTTTCGACGATCTAAAATCCATCCAGAGTCAATACGGCTATCTGCCGGGCGAGCAACTGGAGGCGCTCTCCAAGCGCACCGAGATTCCGCTGTACCGCATCCACGGCGTGGCGGACTTTTATCCGCACTTCCATCTCGCGCCTCCGCCCCGGGTGACACTGAGAGTCTGCTCGGACATGTCGTGCCATTTGCGTGGCGCGGCGGATCTGCGCACTGGATTGAGACAGCGCTTCCAAGGCATGAGCGAAAGCGATTTGAAGATCGGCGACGTGTCCTGCCTGGGCCAGTGCGACGGCGCGCCGGCGATTTCGATCAACGATCACATCTTTCGCGGCGTCACTGCGGCACAGGCCGAAGCGCTGCTGTTGACCGCGCTCGGAGGCAGCGAGCTTCCGCATATGCCGGCGGAGCTGAGCGTGGAGGGCCTGGCGTCCGAGCCGTATCGCGATTCCGAGCGCTATGGCGCGCTTCGCCGCGTCGTCGCCTCGCGCGACTGGGACGCCGTCATCGCGCAGTTGAAGGCCAGCGGCTTGAGCGGGCTGGGCGGCGCGGGATTTCCAACCGGGATCAAGTGGGAAGCCGTCCGCAAGGCGCCGGGGCCCGAGAAATACGTGGTGTGCAACGCCGACGAGAGCGAACCGGGCACCATTAAGGATCGCTTCATCATGCAGCACTTGCCGCATCTGGTGATCGAGGGCATGATCCTGGCGGGGCTGGTCACCGGCGCGCAGCAAGGCATTCTCTACATCCGGCACGAGTACGAGGGGCCCGAGCGGATCCTGCACGAAGAGATTAAACGATGCTACGCGGAAGGCATTCTCGGCCGCGGCGTGCTGGGATCGGATCTGCCGTTCGATCTTGAAATCTTCGTGAGTCCCGGCGGCTACATCTGCGGCGAGGAGAGCGCGCTGATCGAAGCCATCGAAGGCAAGCGCGCCGAGCCGCGCAACAAGCCGCCCTTCCCGGTGACGCATGGCGTGTTCAACAAACCGACCGCGCTGAACAATGTGGAAACATTCGCCAACGTGCCGCAGATTCTCGTGAAGGGCGTGGATTGGTACAAGGCGCAGGGCCAGGGAGGCGCCGCGGGGCTGAAGTTCGTCGGCGTCAGCGGCGACGTCCGCAATCCCGGCATTTTCGAAATTCCCATGGGCTTTCCGATGTCGGAGGTGATTTTCAACCTCGCGGGCGGAATCGTGGAGGGCAAGAAACTGAAAGCCTTCGCGCCGTCTGGACCGTCCTCGGGCTACCTGCCCGCATCCATGGCGGATGTGCGTCTTGATTTCAAGTCGCTGGCGGCGGCCGGCTCGATGCTCGGCTCCGGAGCCATCGTAGTGTGCGCGGAAGGCCGGTGCATGCTCGACATGGCGTTGAATGCCGTGACGTTCTTCCGCAACGAGTCGTGCGGGAAATGCGTGCCGTGCCGGATGGGAACGCAAAAGCTGGTCGATATTCTAGCCGGCTGGACGCACGGCCGGGGCGCGGCAGCGGACATGCCGATGATCGACGACTTGACCGAAGCGCTGAAAGTGGCTTCGATCTGCGGCCTCGGCCAATTCGCGCACGCGCCGCTGACGTCGGTCCTGCAACACTTCCGCGAGGAAGTTGAGGCGCACGTCTACGAGCGCCGCTGCCCGGAAGGCGTGTGCCCCATGCATGCCGAGAGGCCGCTATGACCGGTCGTAGCGCACGCACTCCTCGGTGCCGCGTTCACACTCGTGTGAACGCCAGGAGCCGCACATGAGCGACGCTCAGGTCCATCTCACCATTGACGGCACGCCCGTTTCCGTTCCCCTCCGCACCACCATCTTCGACGCCGCGCGCATGCACGGCATCCCGATCCCCACGCTGTGCCACCAACAAAACGAAACTCCGGTGGGCGTCTGCCGCGTCTGCGTGGTGGATGTGGGCGGCCGCGTCCTGGCGGCGTCCTGCGTGCGCCCGGCCGAGGACAAGATGGTGGTCTCCACCAACTCGGAAAAGGTGCGCCGCGCCCGCCGCACGCTGGTCGAATTGCTGATGGCGGACCATCCCAGCCCATGCGCGCGCCAGCGTCAATCGAACGACTGCGAACTGGAAACTCTGGCCCGCCTGGAAGGCATCGGTCAGCCACGCTTCCCGCGCCGCCTCTCGCCGCGCGGCCAGGACAATTCGTCGCTGGTCATCGCGGTGGATCACGAGGCCTGCATTCTATGCGACCGCTGCATCCGCGGCTGCGACGAAATCCGTCACAACGACGTGCTCGGCCGCCGCGGCAAAGGCTTCTGGGCCGGTATCGCGTTCGATTACAACCTGCCCATGGGCAATTCCTCCTGCGTCTCTTGCGGCGAATGTATGGTGTCCTGCCCGACCGGCGCGCTGACCAACAAGAGCGTGGTGCAGACCGTGCTGCCCGGCGAGCCGGTGGACATCGACGAGCTGCAGCAGCTCGCGTATTTCCAGAAAGTCTCGGGAACTTTTCTGGAGTTGAACAAGAACGCGGTCGTCCGCCGCCACTTCAGGAAGGGCGACATCGTTTGCCGCGAGGGCGAGTACGGCTCAACGGCATTTTACATTCTGGAGGGACAAGCGCAGGTCTACCTGGCGACGCCGCTCGCGCACGTCAAGACGCAGGGCGGCGCGACCGGATTTCTCAGCAAGCTTTCCAGCCGTCTGCTCGGCCGAAGGCAGGATCGCCGCGACGAGGAAGGCACCCGCAGCAGCATTCCGATCGACGCGCCGGTGGATCTGCCCTACGACAATCCGGTGGCCACCCTCGGTCCCGGCGACCTGTTCGGCGAAATGACCTGCATGAACCTGTACCCGCGCTCGGCCACGGTGCGCGCCGCCACCGACTGCGTGATGCTCGAAATGTTGCGCAACGTGCTCGATATCATCCAGCGCAACAAGACGCTCAAGGCGCAACTCGACGCCAATTATCGCAAGCGCGCGCTCGACGATCATCTTCGCAGCGTGCCCATGTTCGCCTCGCTGACGCCCAACTTCATCGAAGTGCTGCGCAACAAGGTGGAGCTGGTACGCTACACCAAGGGCGACGTGATCTGCCGCCAGGGCGACATCGCGGACAGCTTCTATTTGGTCCGTTTGGGATTCGTGAAAGTGTCAGAGCCGCACCCTGGCGGCGAACTGGTGCTGGCGTATCTCGGGCGCGGCTCGTACTTCGGCGAGATCGGCTTGCTCGGCGGAGGACGGCGCACGGCCACCTGCACCGCGCTCGATCACGTCGAGCTGGTTCGTATCCACGCCGACGAGTTTCACCAGATGGTAGAGCAGTTCCCCGAGGTGCGGGCAAGTCTTGAAAGGCTGGCATCCGACCGGCAGGCGCAGAACCGGCAGCGGCTGGCCACCGCGACCAGCACACCGCTGGATCAGTTCCTTACGCAAGGCCTGATGGAAGCGCAGAGCCTGCTGGTGATGGATCTGGCGCGCTGCACGCGCTGCGACGCCTGCGTGCGAGCCTGCGCCGACGCACACGACGGCGTAACGCGACTGGTGCGCGAAGGCCAGCGCTTCGACAACTATCTGGTGGCGACGTCGTGCCGGCACTGCCGCGATCCGCTGTGCATGGTGGGCTGCCCGGTCGGCTCCATTCGCCGCCGCAATTCTCTGGAGGTCATCATTGAGAACTGGTGCATCGGATGCGGCCTGTGCGCGAAGAATTGCCCATACGGCAACATCAACCTGCATCCGTTCACGGTGATGGAGGACGATCCCGCCAATGCGGGCCGCCAGATCGCGGTGGTGAAACACAAGGCCACTTCCTGCGACCTGTGCACGGAGCACGCCGAGCCGACCTGCGTGTACGCCTGCCCGCACGACGCCGCGCATCGCGTGGACCCGAACGAATTTTTCCGCTGGCTGGGAACGCCTTTGGAAACCGAAACCAGGAGATCGCTGTCATGAGGTGGCGCACGCACTCCTCAGTGCCGCGTTCACACTCGTATGAACGCAGGGCGGGGTGTCATGCGGATCGATAAAACGCACCGTCCCTGGCTAATCGCGACACTGGCGTTGGCCGTGGCATCCACGATCCTCTACATCGTCTACGCCGTCCAATCCCCGGCCGGTCCGCGCGGCGGCAGCGCCATCGGCCTGACGTTCGGAATCGCAGGATACGCGCTCATGCTCTACGCCGGGCTGCTCGGCGCGCGCAAGAGAGTCCCGACCTGGCGCATCGGCTACGCGCAAACCTGGATGCGCGGGCACATCTGGCTGGGCTCGCTGAGCCTCTTGCTGATCCTGTTCCACGGAGGTTTCGCCTTTCGCGGCCCCTTGACCGCCCTGCTGATGATCTTGTTCTTCATCGTGATCGCGAGCGGCGTCGTGGGCGCGGCCATCCAGCACTATGTCCCGAGCGTCATGACGTCGCGCGTGCCCATGGAGACCATCTACGAAGAAATCCCGCACGTCCGCGCGCAGCTTTGCGAGGAGGCCGACAAGCTGGTGGCGGGCATTTGCGGTCCGATGCACGGGGCTGAAGCGTCGGCTGAAGCCGCAGCCGTGACGACCCTGGTGGAGATCGAGCACGAGGACCGGGAGCGCTTTCGTGAAGTCTACTTGAATAAGATCCGCCCCTACCTGGCGGATCCCGAAGCGCAAGGCACCGAGCTGGCCGACCCCGTGCGTTCTGCAGAAGTCTTCGAATCACTTCACCGATTGCTGGCTGCCCCGATGCGCGACGTTCTCGATGATCTCAAAAACATCTGCGAAGAAGAACAGCAAATGAGCCGCCAGATTCGCATTTATCGCTGGCTGCATAGCTGGCTGCTGGTGCACGTTCCGCTGTCCATCGCATTGCTGGTGCTGGGCGGCGTGCACGCAGTAATGGCGTTGCGGTATTAGGCGATGGCAGGACGCACGCGCACCACCAAAAAGCTGGCGCAGCGGATCGACTTGAACTACTTCAAGACGCTGCACGGCATCCCGCGCTGGCGCCGCATTTTATCCGCCGTATTCACGGCTGCAGGCCTGGCGTGGCTCGGCTGGCACGCGCTGTCCGGAAGTCCAAAGCCGTACAATGCCGGCCCAGTCGCGCATGCGCATGCGGTGTTCGGGCAGAAGTGCTCGGCCTGCCACGTATCGACGGCGAGCTTTCGAGTGAACGCCACCGATCAAGCCTGCCTGGCCTGCCACGACGGTCCGCTACATCACGCCGAACAGACCTTCGCGCCGTCCTGCTCGAGCTGCCACGTCGAACACACCGGCGCCGTGAGCCTGGCGAGCACCACCGATGCCGCCTGCACGCAATGCCACGCTGCGCTGGCGTCCAGCGATAAAACGTCCCCGCCGCGATTTGTCCCCAACATCACCAGCTTCGATCGGACGCATCCCGAATTTGCCGCGCTGCGGCCGGGCCGAGCCGATCCCGGCACCATCAAGTTCAATCACCAGGTGCATCTGGATCCCAAGCGTCCGATCCGCGGCCCGCACGGGCCTGTCCAACTGAAGTGCGCCGACTGCCATCGCCCGGCCGGATTCAACGAGACGTGGCCGTTCGGCGTGACGGAGGCGAACGCCGCGCCGGCCGTATTCAGCCTGCCGGGCCGCGCCTACATGGCGCCGGTGAACTACATGCAGCACTGCTCGGCTTGCCATCCGCTACAGTTCGACCGGCGGTTCAGCGAATCCGTGCCGCACAAGGAGCCTAAGGTGGTTTACGATTTTGTGGTGGAAAAGCTCACCGCCTACATCGCCGCGCATCCGAGCGAAATTCCGCTGGTGGATGAGCCGGACAAGCGCTTGCCGAGCCGGCCGCCGCAACCTCCGGCGCGCAACGCGCAGGAATGGGTACAGCAGCGGCTGGCAGACGCGCAGCTTCTGCTGTGGCGCAAGGCCTGCAAAGAATGTCACGCGCTGAGTTATCCGGCTGGCCCGGACGCGCTGCCCGAAGTCGCCAAGGCAGCCATCACTGCCCGCTGGCTTCCGCATGCCAGCTTTGATCATCAAGCGCATCAGATGCTGGCGTGCACCTCCTGCCACTCCAAGACGCCGGCGAGCAAAGAGACTTCCGACGTGCTGATCCCCGGCATCCAATCCTGCCGCGCCTGCCATCACTCCGGCAGCAACGCCGCCGAGTCACGCTGCTTCGAATGCCACACCTACCATGACTGGAGCAAAGAAAAACCGCGAACGGGCGCTTTCACGGTGCCGCAGTTGACGGAGTAGTGCGCCGCTTAACGTTCCGCCGCTTTCTTCGCTGGGGGCCGGCCGCAAAAGCTTCGGCTATCATCGCGCTCTTGTGGCGGGCGATGTTAGAACCGCGGGAACTCCCCAGGTTGAATACCACGGCCGGGTCCGACTTCGGTTGAACGCTTCCCAGATCGCGTGCCACGAGCGGCGCACGTACTCTGCAAACGAGATGCCCAGATCCGCGGCGCGTTGACGCGCACGCCGCCGAAGCTCGGGATCCAGCGTGATCTGCGTGCGTGCCATCAAGACGTGGCCATCATAGCGTACGAAGGCCGCCGGTCGTCGGGTACCGGGTGCTGCCGGGGCGCTTAGCTATTTTATCGGCGCAGCAGGCGGATCGTTCGTTACTGTGTAGAGCTGGCCGTTCCGCATGTACAGACGTTCCGCCTCCTGGTGGTTGAACGGGCGCGAGCCGCGCCGATTGAAGACCGCTAATTGATTGCCGCTTTCGTCCACGGCGCGGTCGCGATCGGTGCCCTTCGAGACCGCCAGCGCCGGGCCCTTGGTGCGATAAGTTGCGATCAACTTGGGCGTGGGCTTAGGGCTGAAGCCGAGATAGTTCGGGTTGTCAGTGGGCGCGAAGAGCTGAACGATGCGAAAGCCGTTCTGGCCGTCAGCTACATAGGCGAACGCACTGGCGTTGGTCATGCCGAGCTTTACGTCGCGCGTGTCGTTGATCTCGCCCTCCGCGTTGAACACCTGCTCGAGGCGCGGGTGCTCGGGCCGCTCGACGTCCACGATCACCAGGCCCTGCTTTCCGCCGGCCACGTAGGCGTAGGTTCGCGCTACGTACACGTTGCGCGCGTCTTCTAGGGGAACTGTTGCTCCGGTGACAAGCCGCGGATGAGCCAGCGAGGTGACGTCCAAAACTTTCAGCCCTTGGCGATCCGCCACGAAGGCGTAGCGGAACTGAAGCGCGAGGCCTTGCGGCTCCACCAGGTCGGGCGCCCCGATCTCAGCCTCCACTCTCGGCGCCACCGGATTCTCGATGTTCACCACCACCAGCCCGCGATTGCACAAGATGTACGCATAAGTGCCCGCGATCGTGATGCGGCGCGCTCCGTTCAGAATCCCATTGGGATTGAAAGTGGCTGCGCGCTTCAGGAAATTGTTGGCCGGGTTGCCGTCCAGCAGCGTGAGCACGCCCGGGCTTTTGCTCTTCAGGTTCGGATCGCCGATCACGATTAAACCTTCTTCCGCATCGGTCACGTACAGGAACCCATACATCAGTGCGATGGGCTGTTCTTCGTTGGCGGGAATACGCGTGCGCAGCGGATCGACCGCCAGCGTCGACGGCGATCCGACGGCGGTGGCGTTCCTGGTCTTCACGTAAAAACGCTGGCCGAGCGGCGACACGGGCGCGGTCACCATCTTCTCAGAGAAATCCTTGTTGTCGATGTTGGCGACGTCGTAGATCCGGAAACCGTCTTTGCCCAGGGCCGCGTACAGGTACTCGCCGCGCAACTGGACGTCGAGAACGCTTCCGGCGTGATGATCGGCCTCTTCCAGCTCACCGTGATGCTTCTGGAGCTTCTCGTAGTCGTCTGAATAAACCAGCTTCTGGAGATCGCTGCCGAAAACAGCCGGCGGATCGTCGTGCTCGGCCACCGGAACCGCGTCGAATCCTTTCGAGCCCTCCGCGACGTACACATACCGGCTCATGAAATTCACCAGATTCGTGCCCTGCATCAGAATCTGGGCCATCCAGGCGTTGTTATCGCCGTCGCGCGACACGTGGCAGTCGGTGCACATTTTGGTTTCGGTGGCGCGGACCGTGTGCGGATAATAAGGGCTGAAGCCGAAGCCGCTGAAGCCTTCCGCCGAAATGGTCTGCTGCATGTAGTACAGCCAGTCGCGGTTGGCATTCTGCGAGCTGACAACCACAGCGCAAGTGGAACGAGTCGGCGCAACCCGGTGTTTGGTAACAGTGCCGTCGACGCCCAGCATGTAGATATCATCCCGAAGCACTTCAAAGTTGTACGAGGTGTAGTTGCGTGTGGTCAGCCCTTCGTTGTGCAGCATGGGCAGTTTCTTGTTCGCGACCATCGGTAGATGGCAGCCGAAACAGCTCGTGGTCCACGAGGAGTGGCAAGTGTAGCAGGTCATGCGGCTGTTGGCGTGGGCCAGCGATGCTTCATCCGCGGGCGCTTGCCCCCAGGTCTGGCCGTCTTTGAGCAGCGTTTTCGCCAGGCGCGATTTCTCGCTGTAATGCGAGTTGCCCGGCGTGATCGTATCCAGGACCTGGACCACCTCCCACGGCGCGCGCTCCTTGTCGACCATCGAGCGCTGGTAGAGCTTGCCGTCCTGCCAGAAGAATCGGCGCTGTCCCCAGGGAGTGCGAAGGAACGCCATGTCCGTGCCGCCCGCTGGCGCCGCGGCCGCCGACGTCTTGAGTGTCGCCTGCTGCGAGATAGTGCCGTGGCAATCGATGCAATCTACTTCCACCGCGTTGCGCGTCTCACCGTACAGATTGCCGTTGCCATGGTTGTCCTGCGCGAAATGGCAATCCTCGCAGTGCATACCCTTCTCGAGATGAATGTCGCGGAGCTGGACTGCTTTCTGGAATTTGTCCTTGTCGTCCGGCGCCACGATGTGGCTGGCCGCATCCAGAAGATTGCCCTTGCGATCGCGTTTGTAGACCGCGCGAAACACCCAGCCGTGCCCGTGAAAATCCGCGAACTGCGTGTGCTGGAGCTGCTGGTTGAATTCCGGCGAGCCGACCTTTTCGAGAAACGCCAGATCGCCCCACCGCCCGCGCGCCGCCGCGCCTTCCGGATTCGCCAGCCAGCTCCGGTAGCGCTCCTCATCGCTGGGGTTGTGCTGCTTCGCGGGGTACATGAATTGGCCGTCGGTTTCGTTGTCCCACCAGATGTAGCCGAGGTAAGACGCCACCATGTTGGTGCCGGGATGAATGTGGCACACGATGCACTGGCTGGTGGGAATGGAACGTGTGAACTCGTGCTTGATCGGGTGGCCGGATTCGTTGCGCGGAATGGTCGGATCGATTTGCGCGCTGCGGCCCTGGTTGCCGTACATGGCGTAAGGCCCGGAATGAACCGGCGAACGGTCGTTGGCGTAGATGACATGACACGCGGTGCAGCCGCTGCCGCGATAATCGCCCGGATGATCGTTGGTGCCGGGAAGCGACAGCGCCGGATCGAGCAGGCGCGTCTTTTGCAAGCCGATAAATACCGGATCGGTGCGCAGCTCGGTGCCGAGACCGCGGTCGCTCAACTTTACGTCGGGGCGCCCCGGATCTTCATCCGGATTCGGATTGCCGAGTTCCGAACGCGCGCCGCCGCCGCGCTCGAACACGCGCAGAATGTTGCCCGGCTGCGAGACTTCCCAGCGCGCCAAAGGATCGAGGTGCGGAAGAACTCCTTTGGTGCGCGTCAATTCTTGGGAGGGCGGCGGATACGTCAGCACGCGCTGCGGCTGGCCGTCGGGCGAGTAGCTTTCGCCGAAGCGGGCGTCTTTGTACGGATAGCCGCCGTTGTTGTACAGCGCCGCTTCCCACAGCATCGCGCCGTGCGTCATCATGCTGGTCCGGACGTATGCGACTTCGCGCGCATGGCAGCCGCCCGATCCGCAAGTCTGATCGGCCACGCGCAGATCGCCGGGGTTCACGAACTGGATGTACTCCTTGCTTTCCTCGAGCCACTTGGCGTAGGGGCGAATTGGATTCGCCGAGCTAGTCCAGAAGCCGGCCAGGCGCGGCTGCGGATGGGCCTGCTTCTTGGCCTGCTGGTAGGAGGTCGAGCCCTTCTGAGCGCCGGAGGGCGGTTGGACGTCAGGTTTGCCGCCGTGGCAATCCGCGCAACCCAGGCGTACCGTGCCGGTCGTGTGCATCGTCGGCGAATCGGTTTTGCCGTGGCAGGCAACGCAGCCGGTGCTTTTGCGATCGGCTTCTTCCTGCGTTTGTCCGATCAGGAAGCGCGACGGCTGCTGGGCCATGAGCAGAGTGCAGACCAAAACGCAGGCACTGGCGCATAACATCGCCAGGGCCAATCGCACAAAACCGCGCCGCCAGGCGTTCACACGAGTGTGAACGCGGCACGCACGAGTGCGTGCGCCACGCCATCGTTCAGAAGCGGAAGCGGACATTGGTAAACAGGGAGAGCAAAGTTCGGTTGGTCGAAATCTCGCGGAAGCCCTGGAACGGCGCGAGTGCGTTCACGCCGCCCGTGATCACGATGTTTTCCGACAGCGGCGGCCGGTACGATATGCCGATGCCGGAGTCCGCGCCGATCCCGGCGTGAATCGGCTTCTGAAACAGCAGCAACTCCAGAGGCTCGGGGTGTGCGAAGCGCAGCAGGTTCAGGTTCACGAAGCCGCGCAGCTTGGGCGTGATATCGATGTCCACTCCCGCATTGTATAGGAACAGTCCCGGATTGACGAAATTGGCCTGGCCTTCCAGCTTGCTGGTCCGCAGGTCCGGCACCAGGCTGCCGCCGTTGTCCAGCGCCACGCCGGTACCGGTCAGGCGAATCCCTTCGCGATTAAAGAAGCTGAAGAAGCCGCCCCCGAAATTCGGATTGTCGAAAATGGTGTCAAACCCCCGCGCTGTGCCGTCCCGCGGATCTTTGTCGCCGGAGGCGTAAAAGAAAGAGACACGATAACGCAGCCAGTCCTTGTCGAGCGACAGCTCCACCGCAGCCATTTGCGCGTTGATGTCGACGCGCCGCCCGGCCAGCTCGTTGAAATTGTCGTGCCCGAGCACCTGATAGAACGCGTGCGTGACATTCAAACGCCCCAGATGGCCGTCGCCCGCCAGCCCGTAATAAAAAGCGCGAATCGAATGCGGCTTCACCAGGCCGATCGGCGCTGGACGCACCAGAAAATTGTTCACGTCGAACTTGAAGGACGGATCATCTTTGTCGTAGTGGAAGCTGGCCTGGATGGTGTAGCCCGGCTTGATGAAATCCTGGCGGTAGACGTTGCCGATGAAAACCTGCTGGTTGCGATACTCGAAGCGGTTCAAACCGCTGTTGGCGTCTTTCTCCAGCATGGCGAAGTAGGCTGCATTGAACTGGTAGCGATTCGAGCCGAAGTTGCCAAACACGCGAAGACCCGGCTCCTGGTCCGAGAAAATGAAGCCGCGAAAATCGCTGGTGAAGGACTGGATGCCGGCCCGCACGGAAATGAAGTCGTAGCTGCTGCTCAAGTCCTTCAGCTTGGCTTCGACGAAACCCTCTTGAAGGCCGGCATGCACGTCGAAGCGCGTGGTCCCCTTGCGCACGTCGAAGTTCACGATGCCGTTTTCCTGGACGTTCAGATAGTTGAGATTCAATTCGGGCGTGAACTTGATCTGCCAGTCGATCGGCCGGAACGACGTGTCGCCGTGAAACAGCGCAGCCGAGAAGGCGATGTTTTCGGTCATGAAGTACTGGCCGAAGCGGCCGAAGAAATTGGCGCTGCCCGGATTGGCCGATCCCAGACCGCTCGGAACCGGCAGGCGCCGCCCGTCGACAAACGTGTCGCTGGTCAACGCGATGTTCAGGAACGTGCGGTTGCCGATGACCGGGTAGTCGCCCTTGAGCTTGTTGCGATTGAACGGGTCGTACCAGTGACCCTTGACGTAGGGCACCTCCCCTTGCGCGTAGCGATGGTATTCGGTCGGGAACGGAAAGTTCCAACGATTGGGCATCACCTCGAAAAGCTGTTGATCTGTGGGCAACGGCGGCGGGGGACCCGCCGCTCCAGTTGCGCCGGCCGGAGCTGCTTGCGGGAACGCGCGGTAAGGCGAGGAAACCGCAGGTTCGGGTGGCGGCGCGGGCGGCTCCGGTCCCAGCTCCGGCTGACGGGGCATCGCTCGGATGCCTTCCCCTCCGGCAGGAATCGCCTTCAGGCTGAATTCGATAGGAAAGACATCGCCCGCCATCAGCTCGATCTCGCCGCGCGTGAACGGCTCGAACGCCTCGCGACTGGCCTTAAGCTGGTAACGTCCCGGCGCGAGATTCAGGAATCGGAACACGCCATCGCCCGTACTGGAGGCCGTGACGCTCAAGCCGCTCGAAAGGTTCTCGAGTGCTACCGCGACGCCGCCCAACCCCAAACCCGCTTCGGTTCGAACAATGCCCTCGACTGCGGCCGTGGCGGGAGCCGATTGGCGAGGAATGCGCTGGCTCTGCCCGCCAAGTGCGGCGACTCCTGCGGCCGCCAGCGACACCAGGAGCAGACATCGGCCGGGAAAAGGCACAAGACCCTTTGTACACCAACCAGTTCAGGAGAGGCTACTTCGATGTCGCTTTCCTCACAGCGTCAGCCAAGGCCCCACAAGAAAATATCCGCGCACAGAAACGTCCACGCACAGAAATTGATGACCCAACATGGATGTGCTACGCTTGGGGTGACTGCAGGACCTCCCGCTATACCTCTGAACTGCCGATAGATGCTTGTGAATACGGCCCAAGCAAGGGCGAAGGGGCCCAAGAATTTCCGAAATGAACGTCCGTTCGCTGTTTAGCTTATTCTCGTCTGATCTCGCCATCGATCTCGGCACAGCCAATACGCTGGTCTATGCCAAGGGTAAGGGCATTGTCGTCAACGAGCCTTCCATCGTGGCTATCAACAAGACCAACGGCGAAGTGGAGGCGGTCGGCAAAGAAGCCAAGGAGATGCTGGGGCGCACGCCTGGCAACATCGTTGCGATCCGGCCCATGAAGGACGGCGTGATCGCCGACTTCAAGGTCACCGAGCGCATGCTCAACTATTTCATTTTGAAGGCGCATGGGCGCAAGGTGCTGGTGCACCCGCGCATTGTCATCGGCGTTCCCAGCGAAATCACGCAAGTGGAAAAGCGCGCCGTCATCGACTCCGCGTACCGTGCGAAAGCGAGTGAAGTGCACCTGGTGGAACAGGCCATGGTGGCGGCCATCGGCGCGGGGCTTCCGGTGACCGAGCCCTCCGGGAACATGGTGGTGGACATTGGCGGCGGCACAACCGACGTGGCTGTCATCTCGCTCTCCGGCATCGTTTATTCGCGCTCGGTCCGCGTGGCCGGCAACCAGATGGACGACGCCATCATGCAGTATCTGAAGCGCAAATACAATCTCCTGATCGGCGAGCGGACCGGCGAAGCCATCAAAATCCAGATCGGTTCGGCGTATCCGCTCGACAAGCCGCTCACGATGGAAATCAAAGGCCGGAACTTGATCGAGGGCGTCCCCAAGACGCAGACCATCGACGACAGCGAGATCCGGGAAGCGCTTTCGGAGTGCGTCGCCACCATCATGAACGCTATCCGCGTGGCCCTGGAACGGACGCCGCCGGAATTAAGCGCCGACATCAGCGACCGTGGAATCGTTTTGACCGGAGGCGGCGCATTGCTGAAGAACTTAGACAAGCGCATCCGGGAAGAGACCGGCTTGCCGGTCTCCATCGCCGAGGATCCTCTGGCCAGCGTCGTGCTGGGAACCGGCAAGATGCTGACCGACTTCAAGTTGCTCCGCAGGGTCGCCATCGAGTAGCCCCATGTCAGCTTGTCCATTCGCACCGGCCAGTTGGGGCATCGAGCGTTGCGTGCCGCGCTGGCGCGCATGGGACAATGGTAAAGGCGGCGTGAGCCAGCCTGACACCGGCACGCCCTGCGGGAGTGCGTGCGCCACGATGTGACATGGATTTCTTTCTCAGCCGCTACCGCAACATCACGGTCCTGTTGATCGTCATTGTGGCGCAGTTGCTGCTGATCGCCTACCAGGTCAAAGGCAACCGGGATGTCCCGCTGATTCGCGTGTGGGCGGTGACCGCGGTGACGCCGGCCGAAACCGCGCTCGAAGTCGTCCGCCACTATACCTGGGGCTTCGTCGAAGACTATTTCGTGCTGCTGGGCGTGAAGAGCGAAAATGACCGGCTCAAGCGCGAAAATGGCGACCTGAAGCTCCAGAATCACTACCTGAAATCCGAACTGTCGACGGCGGATCGCGCTCGCGCGCTGAGCGTGTTTCAAGCCCATTCTCAATCCAAGACCGTCGCCGCGCGCGTTATCGGCAATGGAACCGGTGCGAACTCGAAGGTCGTGTTCGTCGACCGCGGTTCTACCAGCGGGGTGGAAAGCGGCATGGCGGTTGTGACGCCGGACGGAATCGTGGGCAAAGTGGTGGACGCCTATCCCACCGCATCGCTGGTGATGCTGATCACCGATCCCACCTTCGCCGCCGGAGTCGTGTCTCAGAAGAATCATGTGCACGGCACTTTGAAAGGACAAGGCCACAGCGAGTGCCTGGTCGACTATGTGCAAAACGAGGAGCCGGTGGATGCGGGCGAATGGTTCTTCACCTCCGGCGACGACCGCATCTTTCCCAAGGGTTTTCCCGTCGGCCAGGTGAGCGCGGCGCGAAACGGCAAAACGTTCAAGGAGATTTACCTCGTTCCGAGCGGCATGCAAGGCGGAGTCGAGGAAGTGCTGGTGGTGCTGGAGGGAGTGCACCAGCAGATACCGGATGGCGAAGTGGCGGCGCCCGGCTACAAGATTCTTGCCCTTCCGCCCAACGAAGCGGCCGAATCTTCCGCGCCGCAGACCACCGGCCCGCCCGCCGTGCTGGTCACCGACGCGGACCGCTTGCGCGAACAGTATAGACAGGCCGGGCAGGCCCAGAATCACGTTTTCGGAGTAGGACTGCCGGGTTCCAAGCCGCCGGACTTCACCAAGATTCCGGGCGTGCGGGCGGCTGCCCCGGCGCCCAATTCCGCGCCCGGTGCAGCGGGCACGCCTGCGACTCCGGCCGGCCCGCCCGGTCCGAACCCGGCGACGGCGAGCGGATCGGCTGGTAAGAATCCACCGGCGGCGAAGCCTCAGCCCGCGGCAGCGCCCGCCGATGCCGCCACCGTTCCGAAACCCAAACCGCGGCCCGCGCCTCCGGTCCCTGTGGCCGACCCGAATGAGGCCGGCCCGGATGCGGTCGCGCCCGCCGCAGCCGTTTCCGAGAAGCCCGCCAACCTCGCGAAGCCCGCCGCACCTGCGGCCGCACCGGGCGCGCCGACACGCCCTCCGGCGCCCGCCCCGCCGAATACCACGAACCAATGACCGAATACAGCGAGCGACTGCTGGAAAACCCGCCCCGCAGAGAGGGGGCGGCACGGTTCCGCGTGGCCTGGCTGATCGTCATCCCGCTCATCGCGGTGCTGTCACAGGTCTATGTACCGCGCTTCGTGTCTTTCCTGGCGTACCTGGAGCTACCGCTTCTCATCACCGTGCACTTCGCGTTGAGCCACGGGCCCGTGGGAGCCGTCTTCTATGGGATGTCCATCGGCCTGGTGCAGGATTCCTTGTCGCACCAACCCATCGGTATGTTCGGGATCGTCAAAACGCTGGTGGGGTATTTCGCCGCCTCGGTCAGCACGCGTTTTGACGTCGAGAATCCCATCGTAACGTTCATCCTGGCCTTCTTTTTTTACTTCTTTCACCAGTTCTTTTATTGGGTATTGGCGCGTGCGTTGCTCGGCGAGGCGGTGAACTTCGACGTGCAGGAAACGCTTGTTTTTGGGCTGCTGAACGCAGCGGTAGCCCTGCCGCTGTTCCGGATTTTGGATAAACTGAAGGTAGCAGGCTGAGATTATTGGCTTTCTTGTGAAACTTCGGGCTGGCCGCGAACACCGTCAGATCGCCGCAAGTGAACTGCTGCGCGACGACAGCAAGTTTGCCTCCGGCAAAATCGCTTTCTTCCAGTACCTGATGGTGGCGATCTTTCTGTTCCTCATCACCGGCTTCTGGGATCTGCAGGTCCGCAATCCCGAGATGTATCAGGAACGGGCCATGCAGAACAGCATCAAGTCCATTCCGGTGCCGGCCCCGCGCGGTAAGATTCTGGATCGCGACGGCCGCGTGATTGTCGACAACCATTCCTCCTTCAGCCTGTTCCTCTCGCGCGAAAACCTGAAGATGGAGCACCTCCGGCCTATCGCCGAGGGCTTGAATCTGGACTACGACGCGCTGGCGGCACGCGTGCGCCGGTTTCAGTCGCGCGGCGCGCCGCAATACCAGCCCATCGCCATCAAGGAAGAACTGACGCCGGCCGAGTTGGCATTCGTCGAGTCGCACAAGGATGCGGACACGTTCCCTGAGCTCTTGGTCATTCACGTGCAGCACCGCCTGTATCCGCGCGACGGGCTGGCGGCTCACGTGATCGGCTACGTCGGTGAGGTGAGCGAGACAGAACTGAATACGCCCGAGTTCGCGCAATTCAAACAGGGCGACGTCATCGGCAAGGACGGCATCGAGCGCCAGTACAACGACATCCTGATGGGCGTCGACGGCCAGCGCCGCGTGGAAGTCGACAGCTTCGGCAACGAGCGCCGCATCCTGGCTGAGGATAAGGAATCCATTCCCGGAAAGCCGCTGCGGCTCACCATCGATCTGGACCTTCAGGCGGTGGCCGAGCTGACCCTGGAAAACCGGCGGGGTGCTGTAGTCGCGCTCGATCCGCGCAATGGCGAAGTGCTCGCCATGGTGAGCCGACCCGCCTTCGATCCCAACCTGTTCGCAGGCCGCATCCGGTCCAAGGATTGGAGCGACCTGGTGAACAATCCGGCTCATCCCCTGATGAACCGCGCCATCCAGGCGCAGCAGGCGCCGGGTTCGACGTTCAAGCCGATTATGTTGCTGGCCGGGCTCGAAACCGGCGCAATCGATGACAACTTCCACGTCACTTGCCCAGGAGGCGCCAGTTTTTACGGCCGCTATTTTAAATGCTGGGCTAAGCACGGCACAGTGGGCATTCACGAAGCGTTGGTCCACTCCTGCGACACTTTTTTCTACAACGTAGCTAACCGCATGGACATCGACGATATAGCGCGCTATGCGGAAATGGTGGGCTACGGCCACAAGACTGGGATCGATCTGCCGCACGAGGCAGAGGGCGTGGTCCCCTCGCGGAAGTGGAAGATTCGCAATTTCCGGGAGAAATGGTACCCAGGTGAGAACATCTCGGTTGGCATCGGCCAGGGCGCAACTACTGTGACGCCGCTCCAGATGGCATCGGCCATCGGCGGACTCGCCATCGGGGGGATGTGGTTCCCACCGCACCTGACCAAAGATGTGGTTCATCTGGTGCCGGCCCGGCGCGCGGATGTGAATCTGGACAATATCCGAAAGGTCGTTTCCGGCATGTACGGCGTCGTCAACGAAGGCGGCACGGGAGTCAGGGCGCACCTCGCGGGTATCGACGTGTGCGGGAAAACCGGCAGCGCTCAACTGGTCTCGAACGACGCCCTTAGGGCCGGCTTCAAACAGAGCAAGGACATGAAAGACAACGCCTGGTTCGTGGGCTTCGCCCCCTGCAGTACACCGGAAATTGTCGTCGCGACGCTGTTTGAGAACGGCGAACACGGCCAGCTTGCCGCTCCGATCGTGCGCGACGTAATCAAAGCTTACTTCGATAAGAAGGCCCGGCTCGCGCAACCCGAGCCGCAGATCGCCAGTCTCGCGCCGCGGCAGTTGCTGCGTCCTCCGGCTTCGCCGCTGCCCGCCGCCGTGAACCCGTAATATGGCTGCTCACCGCTCCCTGCGCGAAATGGACTGGTTGATGGTATTTCTGACCTGCGCCATCTGCGGCCTGGGCGTGCTCCAGATCTTCAGCGCTACTTACGACACTCACGTCGCGGACGCCTGGTGGAAGCAGGTCATCTGGATTCTGGCCGGCTTCCTGGCGATGTGGATCGCGACGCTGATCGATTATCACTCGCTGCTCGGGCAGGTCCCGGTGCTGTATGTGTTGTCGGTGCTGACTTTAATCGCCACCTACGTGCTGGGAATGAGCGCCTTTGGGTCCAAGCGCTGGATCGGCACCACCGCCTACCATCTTCAAGTGTCGGAATTCGTTAAAATAGTCGTGGTTCTTCTGGTAGCTCGGTATTTGACCGAGCTGAAAACCGAGCAGCTTCAACTTTCCGATCTGCTCAAGCTGGGGGGGTTGGTTGGTTTTCCGATGGTCATGGTGATGCTCCAGCCGGACCTGGGCACCGCTCTGACGTTTCTCCCGGTCCTCATGATTGGCGTGTTCCTGGCCGGCTTCCGATGGCAGTATGCAGTTGCCATTCTGGCGATCGTCTCGGTGGTGGCTCCGGTGAGCTATTTCCTGGTGCTGAAGGACTATCAACGGGCCCGGCTGATCAGTTTCTACGATCCCACACAGGATCCAAAAGGGTCAGGCTACCAGGTGATCCAATCCAAGATTGCAGTTGGCTCCGGCGCACTCTGGGGAAGAGGCGTAACCAAGGGAACGCAAACCCAAGGGCGCTTTCTGCCGGTGTCGTGGAAGGACTTCATCTTCTCGGCCTTCGCCGAGGAGCATGGATTCGTGGGCGTGACCGTCGCCTTAGGGATGTACTTTCTCTTGCTGATGCAGATCGTGCAAAATGCGCAAACGGCTCCGGACCGGGCCGGCATGTATATCTGCATGGGCATTGCAGCAGTTTTTCTGTTTCACGTGCTAGTCAACGTCGGAATGGTGGTGGGGAGGATGCCGGTCACGGGCATTCCTCTGCCGCTGATGAGTTCCGGCGGATCGAATATTGTCGCGGTGTTTGTGATGCTGGGGCTGGTGAACAACGTGCGGCTCCGGCGGTTTGTGAATTGAAGCGGTCGAGAACGGCCGGCTTTCAAGAAGATTGAGGGTAGGCGAAATTGGACGGGCTGCTCCGGGTGTACGCGTCCAGATCCGGGCGGTTCGGTTGCCTTCGAGGGTGTTCGAGAATGCCATCTCCGCCTCGGAAGGCCAAAAGATTTTAGGGCCTGGATCGCCGGGACAACGGTCCTGTGGATCACCCGGTGGACACCAGGCCGAGAAGCCCTCCATTCTTTTGATCCCCGTTCTGGCCATGCAACGCAGGAGTGTTCATGAGCAAAGAATTGGTGATTTCGGCCAACCGCCACGAGACCAAGGTGGCGATTCTCGAGGACGACCAACTGGTCGAGGTTTTTTTCCAGAGAGCCAACGAGTATTCTCTCGCCGGCAGCATTCATAAGGGGCGCGTCACGCGCGTATTGCCGGGCATGCAATCGGCGTTCGTGGACTTGGGTCTGGAGCGGGACACGTTCCTCTACGTCTCGGACTTCTTCGAGGAGACCGAGGATTTTGACCGCGTGCCGGTGAGCCGCGAGCCACGGCCAGCGGATCGTGGCGGGCGTGCTGGCGAACCACCGCCGGCGGCAGAGCCCACCGCGGTTGCCGCCGAACCGTCCGAACCGCCGGCGGGCGAGGGGAGCGAGACGGCGCCTGCTTCCGCGCCGGCCCAGGAGCGGCTGGAGGACCGGGAAGGTCGCGATCGTCGTGGGCGGCGCTCACGGCGGCGGCGCAATCGTGGCCGGGGCTTCCCGGAGTCCAAGTACGCCTCCGAGCCCTCACGCGGACCCCGGCCGATGGAAGCGCCGGCCGTTCGCGAATCACGCTCCGAATTGTCCACGCCCTCAGCCGTAGCCCCGGCCTCCGTCGAAAGAGGCGCCGACTTCGCCGTGTTGCCCGGCGAGTCTCTTGCCAAGTACCGGGGTGCGAACATTCAGCCCCTGGACGAGGCAGAGGAAGAAGAGATCCGAAGCCTCCAGGAAAGCGATGCTGCCGAGGCGACCGCGCAGGAAAGCGCGGCGGAGCTGGCCGAAGAACCAACCGTGCTCGAGCCCGAAGAGGAAGCGGTGACTATGGGGGTCGCGGCATCTGTTCCCTCGGAGGCGCCTGCGGTTCCTTGGGCTGAAGAAGGAATCCCGGCGACGGCTCCGGAAGATGAGCTGGAAACCGAACCTCCGGCGGCCGCTGTCCAATCCGAGGCCGAACCCGAGGCGCCAGTAGCAGAAGATTCAGCGGCGGAGACGGCCGGCAACGAGGTTGAAGCCGTTTCCGCGCAGCCCTCCGCCGAACCCGCAACGCCCCAACTAACCGCCCAGGTCCGCGAGCCGGGCGGACGCTACATGCACCGCATGCCGCGCCGGATGCGGCGCAAGATGCGTGGCGGCGGCTTGGGCGAGTCCCGGCAGGATGCCGAACGGCGCGGCGAAGCGCCCGCCGAGCCGGCCCTGTCGAGACCCGAAACCTCGCGCGCCGTCAGCCGCCCCGATCGGCCCACTGGGCCGTCCATCACCGAGTTGCTCAAGGAAGGCCAGGAAATCATCGTTCAGATCGCCAAAGAGCCGCTCGGTCAAAAGGGCGCACGCATCACTTCCCACATCGCGCTGCCGGGACGATACGTGGTCTATATGCCGACCGTCGAACATACCGGCGTGTCGCGCAAGATCGCCAGCGACGAGGAACGCCAGCGCCTGAAACGCATCTTGCAAATCCATCATGTCGGAATCCCGGGCGGTTTCATCGTGCGCACCGCGGGCGAAGGCCGCAGCGAGGACGAACTCGCCGCCGACATCAACTTCCTGGCAAATCTCTGGCTCGACATCCGCCAGAAAGCCGAGAAAAAACCGGCGCCCTTGCTGCTGCACCACGACCTGGACATCGTACAGCGCACGCTGCGCGATCAACTCACCGAACACTTCAAGGCCATCTGGGTGGATAACGAGGAGTTGTATGAAAGCGTCGTGAATTTCGTGCAGCGCTTCCAGCCGGCCCTGGTCACCCGCATCAAACTCTACACCCGCTCCGAACCGATCTTCGACGCCTTCAACATCACGGCCGAGATGGAAAAGGCGCTGCGGCCGAAAGTCTGGCTCAAGTCGGGCGGCTACATCGTCATCAACCAGACCGAGGCGCTGGTAGCCATTGACGTCAACACCGGCAAATACGTGGGCCGCTCCAATCGCTTGGAAGACACCATCGTCAAGACCAACACCGAAGCGGTGAAGGAGATCGTGCGGCAGGTTCGTCTGCGGGACTTGGGCGGCATTATCGTGGTCGACTTCATCGACATGGACGAGCGCAAGAACCGGCAAAAGGTGATGCAGGCGCTCGAAGACGCCATGCGCGCCGACCGCGCTCCGTACAAAATCCTCCAGTTCAACGATTTCGGCCTGGTCGCGATCACGCGCAAGCGCGTCAAGCAGAGCCTGGAGCGCGCCCTCTGCATGCCGTGCCCGTACTGCGAGGGCGCCGGCTACGTCAAGAGCGTGCCTACCATCGTGGGCGAGATCCTGCAGGAAGCGCACAAGATCGCGGCCGCGGTCGAGGGTCAGGACGTCATCCTGCGGGTCCATCCGGACGTGGCGCGGTTTCTCAAGTCGAATCAGAATAAGTACCTGGAGGAACTCGAGGAGATCCTGCGCCGGCCCGTGCTCGTCAGAGCCGATGGTTCGTTGCACCATGAAAAGTTCGATCTGGCCTGAGCCCGAACGCGGGCGCGAGCGCAAATCGAGAGTAATATTGAAGGACGGAGGCGATTTATATGAGCAGCTATGCACATCCCGAAGTATTGGTAAAAACGGATTGGGTGGCGAGCCGCGCCGGCGACCCGAACGTGCGGTTAGTCGAAATTGATGTGGACACGAAGGCCTACGACGAAGGGCACGTGCCGGGCGCAATCGCCTGGGCGTGGAATACACAGCTCTGCGACACATTGATTCGCGATATCCTGCCCAAGTCGCAGTTCGAGAATCTGATGACCCAGTCCGGCGTCAACAACGACACCACGCTGGTGCTGTACGGGGATAACAACAACTGGTTCGCCGCTTGGGCATTCTGGCAAGCCAAGATCTACGGCCACAAGGATGTCCGCATCATGGATGGCGGGCGCAAGAAATGGCTGGCCGAGGGACGCGAACTCGAAACCAAGCCCCGAAGCGCGACGCCGGCTGCCAAGGCGTACCGGGCTGGCGATCCTGACTATTCCATCCGCGCGCTCTTGCCGCAGGTGCAGCAGGCGCATAACACCGGGCGCGCCGTCCTGATTGATGTGCGAGGTCCGCAGGAGTTCACCGGCGAGATCCTCGCGCCTCCGGGCCTGCCCGAGACCTGCCAGCGCGGCGGCCACATTCCCGGCGCGCACAACGTGCCCTGGAGCAAGGCCTGCAACGACGACGGCACGTTCAAGCCAGTCGAAGAACTGCAGAAGCTCTACGGCGCTGAAGGCGTGACGCCGTCCACGCCGGTGATCGCCTATTGCCGGATCGGCGAGCGCTCCAGCCATACCTGGTTCGTGCTGAAGTATCTGCTGGGCCTCAACAATGTGGTGAACTACGATGGCTCCTGGACCGAGTGGGGCAACCTGGTGGGCGCGCCGGTGGAGAAGGGCGCGGCCAAGTCCGCGGGTCAGGCATGAAAGCCGAGAACTACAGCGAGCGGCGCGTGGAGATCGACGGCTGGCCGGTGAATATCACTACTTACCAGCTCGGCGGGAAATGGCACTCCAAGGCCGACAACGTATCGCCCGGCGCGGGGCTGGCGCGCGCCGAGGCCGATACGCGCGAGGCGGCTGAGCAGCAGGTGCTGGATCGCGCGCGCGAGCTGCTGGCCCGCACCAAGCGCCGCGAAGTCTGACCGCTTCACCCCGGTTCGGGACCGGGTTTTCGCAGGGTCACACGCAGAATCCGGCGTCCGCGCTGCGCCAAAGAGTGCTATTCTAGCCAAACACCAGTTTTTTGCTGCAAATCGGGAGGTTGGGGATGCATCGGGCACAGGTGTTGCTGTTGCTTTGGACGGCAGGCCTGCCGTCGGTTTGCCATGGGCTGGATTTGGACCTGGCCACGTCCGATTGGGAACACATCAACTCCCACCGCTGGCTCATTGCTGAACTGGCGCCGAATGTGCGCGCGGAGGGTCTCGAGGTATGAAAGCTGCAATTGGGCTGCTTGTTTTGTTGGCGGGGACTGCGCTTGGGCAGGGGGGCTCGCGCATTGGAGGACCACTTGCGTGCTCGAACTCTGTCTCGGTACCTCCAGCCCTCAGGGAAGAGGGCATCACGGAGCTGGTTGGGGATTTGACATTGTATTGCACCGGGGGCGTTACGGCTGCGATGCCGCCAGGGGCATTTCCCGCTGTCAGCCTTACCGGGTCCGTGCTTTCTCCTTTTGTCACCATCACTGCCGGATTCGACACCGGCTTGGCGGTCGCAAGCACGTCCCTGGATCCGCCCGGGAGTGCCTTTTATAACCCCAATTGTCCGGCGAATAGTCTGGGCGCGGTCACCGGCATGACAGCCTCCTACTTTAGTCCCAATGTAATTTCACTGACCATTGTCATCAATGGCACTTACTACAACCTGGAGGCTAAATTCCTGAACTTCACCGGGGTGCCCGGATTTAACGGCACGGGCACCGGTGTTTTTGGCAGGCCGCCCAGCACCGTGCTCGGCATGGGGTCGCTGACGGTGACGAACGGATCCATCACCGGGCTGGGAATTAGTCTTACCGGGACCGGGACCACGTTTAATTGCACTCCCACGAAGATCCAAACGCAGGCCTATAACGGCCAACCCGTTCTGGGCGACCCGGTCTCGACCGCGGGCGGCGAGTATGTCGTTCCGCCGGTCGTAGACTTTTTTTTAGGCGGCCCACTGCCGCTATTCCTACGCCGTACTTATTTTTCCGACCAGGTCGAGAACTCGAACGTCGGTAGTGCGGGCGTGAGCTGGATGACCAATTTCGACCCGTACATCCAGACCGACTCCTCGGGACAAAACCTGATCGTGATTGTCGAAGGCGGCCGAGTGACGTTCAAAGCGAATGGCAACAATTATCAGATGGCGTTTCCGCCTGCGCTTCCATACCAGTTGGTGCGCGTCCAGAGCGGCGGTTTTCAGTTTCTCAATGCGCGCACGAATCTGATCTACACGTTCAACTCGAACGGTTTTCTCACGGCGATCCAGGACCGGAATGGCAACACGCTGACGGTGACGCAGGGAGTTGCGGGACCGGCTCAGGTAGCCGATGGCCTGGGACGGACCTTGAGCTTCAGCTATGGCGCATCCGCCAAGCTTTCGAAAATAGCGGATCAGACCGGTCGCTCGGTTTCTTACGCAAATCCGTCGGGCAATCTCACATCCGTCACCGATGCCAACGGGCACACGACGACGTACAACTACAACGCATTCGCCGAGATCACCAGCACGCGCCGGGCGCTGGGGAATACTCCCTACACGCAGACGTACGATTCTCTGTTCCGGGTAGCGACGCAGACCGACAGCGAGGGGAATAAAACCACCATGTCGTATGTGAGCGGCGGCACGGCGGGTCTGAACAAGTTCACCGATCCGCTCGGCCACACGACGACTTACAACTACGCGAACCTGATCGATCTCGCGAGCTTCACGGACGCGGCGGGAAATACGGGATCGTACACGTACGATTCGGCGCACCGGCCGCTGACGTACACGGACCGGCTCGGAAACAGGACTGTGGCGACGTACGATCTTGCGTCCGGGCACATGGCTTCCGTTACGGACCCGCAGGACAACACGACGACGTTCACCTATCAGGCGCAGGTGCAGGGAAGCTTCAACTTCTACGGCCTGGCAAAGATCGGCTATGCGGACGGCACTTCGGACTCGTTCACTTACGATGCTTCCGGCAATGTGCTGACGGCCACCGATCGCGCCGGCAAGAAGACCACCTACACCTACAATGCGCGCGGCCAGGTCCTGACGGCTACCAACCCTGCCGGCGGCGTGACCACCTACACGTACAACGCCGACGCGACGCTCGCTACGCTCGAGCTGGCCACCGGCGACGTGACCACTTACAGTTACGACAATCTCAAGCGCGTCTCGAAGATTCAATACGCGGATGGAACGTCGGTTTCCTTCACGCGCGATGCGCGGGATCAGATTCTCTCGGTGACGGACGAGCGCGGCAAGGTCACCAAGGCCGCCTACGACGCCAACAATAATTTTCAATCCGTCACCGACGCGCTGAATCAGACCTCCAGGCTGACTTACGACACCGATGACCTGCCGAGCACGGCCAGCGATCCGCTCGGCAACACCGCTACATTTCACTACGATCCGCTGGGCTCGGCCACCGCCATCACCAACGCCGCCGGCGAGACGACCACGTTCGCCTACGACAAACTGGAGCGGCTCGCGTCGGCTGCCGATCCGGCCGGCAAGGGCCCGAGTTATACCCACGATGCCGAAGGCCGGCTGGCCAGCGTGACCGACGCGCTGGGCAACACGGCATCCATCCGAGTAAACAAGAATGGGCTGCCCACGCAGGTGACCTCGCCGCTGGGCGAAATCGCCGCAATCAGCTATGACGCGCTGAACCGCGTAACCGGCCTCACGGACGCGCTGGGCCGCCAAAGCAGCGTCGCCTATGAGAGCCGCGGCCTGCCCAGCGCCATTAACTCGCCGGGCGGCCTCACGGCTTCGTTCGCCTGGGGTGATCTGCCGCTGCTCAGCTCGGTGACCGATCCGAACGGCAATGTTTGGTCATATGTGCGGGACAATCTGGGCCGTGTGACGTCTACGGCTGATCCGCTCGGCCAGGTCCGATCCTACAAATACGATGCGCGCAGCCGGGTTTCGTCGGTAACCACTCCGCTCGATTCGGCGCAACTCACCTACGATGCCGCCGGGAATCTCACAGGCGCGCAATTTTCGGATAACACGGCCCTCAGCTACACCTACGACGACGACAACCGGCTGACTGGAGGGAACGGGTTCGCGCTGGGCTACGACGCCGCGGGCCGCCTCACGTTTTCGAACGGCCTCCTGATCGCATATGACGCCGCCGGCCGGATCCTGGCGATCACGTATGCGCCCGGCCAGACCGTCAACTACACCTACGACAGCCGTGGGCTGCTCAACAGCGTGACGGATTGGACGGGCGCTTCGGCGACATTCACGTTCAACGATGCGCACCAGCTTGTGACCATCATGCGCTCCAACGGCGTAGTCACGCAATATTCCTACGATCCGGACGGGCGGCTCGCGTCCATCACGGATTCCAATGGCGGAAACGCCCTGGCGTCGATCGCGGTGACGCGCGATGCGATCGGCCGCCTCACCTCTTCCAATCGCAACGTGCCGCAGGAGGCCGCGCCGTCGGGCGCCGCGAATGTTTCGCTGGCCTACGATGCCGCCAGCCAGATCTCGGGCGCGACGTATGACGCCCGCGGCCGGCTCGTGACCGACAACGCGGGCGCGGCCTACCTTTGGAATTCCGCATCGCGTCTCGTGTCTTATACGCGCCCGGACGGATCGGCTTCCTTCACTTATGATGGCCTCGGCCAGCGCATTTCGCGCACCGGGTCCGACGGAACCACGCTCAACTATGTTCTGAACTACGCGACCGGCCTTCCGACCGTAGCTACGGAGCAATCGGGCGGCTCGGACGTGACTTACTATGTCTACACGCCGGGAGGGTCTTTGCTTTACAGCATCGACGCGGCCAGCAGCGCGCACCGCTTCTATTCGTTCGACGATACCGGCTCGACCACCATGCTGACCGACGATAGCGGCTCCCTCACCGACGCTTACGGCATCAGCCCCTATGGCGAAGCCGTGACGCCGGGGCCGAACAATGCCACCGACAATCCCTTCACCTGGCAGGGCCAATTCGGCGTCATGCAGGAGCCTGGGACGGGTCTGTATTACGCCCGCTTCCGTTATTACGACAGCGAGACCGCGCGGTTTCTGTCGCGCGATCCGCTGTTTTCGCCCGCCCCGCGCGAGATCGATCCGTATCAGTACGCGGCGGGAAATCCAGTTACAAACGTGGACCCGATGGGGTTGAAGACATCTAACGTCGACGCGCTATCAAACATGCCGCCGAATCTGCCGGCTTATCAGGGCGTGTCACTAAGCCGTGTGCAAGAAGAGCTTTCTTCTTTGCCGAGGCTCCCGCTCCCTTCGATTTATCAGGCGACGCCGGATGAGGGGATCCCGCAGGATGTCATCGACATCCGCGGCCACGGTTTTGACCCGAACATCCGCAACGACGTCGTGAAATTCGGGAGTGCTACGGCAACGATCCAGTGGGAGATGGGCAATCCGGATCACGATACCTTCACGGTTAACTTGCCCGCTGCTGGAGGGACGAGCGGGTGTTGTTCGGAGCTGCATCCTGCTGTAGTACAGATAACTGTCACCGTAAACGGTAAAGTGAGCAACATCAGCCTTCGCACTGGCGTAGACTTTGGGAGCGGGCCAGTAGGATGGTTTGATCTTCGTAGCGCCGAAGGTGGCATCCCCTTCACGGTGAGATAAGAGGCACGAGTGAGGAATCTGCGATGACGATCCCACGACGACTTGTATTTCTCTACGGACTATTTCTGCTGCCGCTCGCGGCGGCCACTTATACCTACGACGACGCTGGCCGCCTCGCCCTGGTCGATTACGGCAATGGCGCCACCATCGCCTACACCTACGACCAAGCCGGCAACCTGCTGAGCCGGACCGTCACTGCGCAGGCGCCGGCTTCGCAGTCCGCGGACGCCAAGCCCCAACCGGCTCACTCGAAGGATGAGCGCCAAGACGCCAAGAAGAAGGATTTACCCGCGAAATAAGCTCGCCGTCGCAAGCGGCACTCGGGCAAGCGCGCGCAAGCGCAACCGCTCCGAAGTCGGCTGGTCCGCGCGTGCTAAACTGAGTGGCGCGAGCGCTCCGGCGACCGCCGGATGGCTTCTGTTTTGACCCCGGAGAGATGGCCGAGTGGTTGAAGGCGCACGCTTGGAAAGCGTGTATAGGGGAAACTCTATCGAGGGTTCGAATCCCTCTCTCTCCGCCAGCGCAGAAACGGGTTCAATTGATCCGCCCTGGCTCGTGGCTCTACGCCAATAACGGGGGGCAAACCCCGATCCCAGACTGATCTAAGAACAGGCTCTACGCCAACATTCTCACCTGGCGGCGATACCCTTCGCGTCGACCCTGTTGTTCGCGTCGACCCTGTCAAGGCAACCCTGTCAAGGCAACCCTTGACATGGTTCGCTGACGAGCATAAACTCCGCTTATCGCGTTTAGAACGCTCGCCCTGCTACCGGGGAGCCAGTTGCCGTTAAATGTTCCAATCCTCATCAGCCTGAGCGATGAGAAGTGACTACAGGTGCCACGATGATTGCTATCGCATTATCGTTCGACTCCGGGATCCTGCTCTGCGCCGACACGAAGTATGGTGTTCCCGCTCGGGCGCATCCTGAATTATCAAATACTTTCTCTAAGCAGTACCGCTCGGAGCCGGGTTACGCGCGCTCAATCTTCCTAGTCAGTGAACCGTCCGGCTGTCGCGTCGCTGCTGTTCAGTACAGCGAGTCTGCACTCGATATCCTTTCACCGGCAGAGTACACGATCGACCAAATGCGGGCCACGATTGAAAACTCATTGTCTGAGATTTATCGAAGGCAGCCCGAGGCGGCGATGCTGGTTACTCTCTACTCAGCCCTGGATCGTCAATACTCCCTATTCCACACCAGTGGTGCTGCGCTTAAGGAGTTGGCCGGGTACGACTGCCAGGGCGCCGCGGCATATCTTGGTCACTATTTGATTCGCGAGCGTTACGAGGCCATGCGGTCCATGGACGCACTCGACCTGAGATCCATATTCTCGCTGGCGACCGAGACATTGGACCGCGTCAGGGAATCCTGCGACGGCTGCGGCGAATTCACCGAGATCTTCGTCCTATACGCGAATGGACGCGCATCGGGAGTTCAGCGTATACGCCAGGGCGCGCGTGAACTGCCGGAACTGGCACTGCGTGCAAATCTGGTAGGCACATAACGCGCTGCCGATCTCTGTCGCCCTAGCGGCCCGGATCCAGGTCTCTCATCACGACACGGAGCACCTGTCCGGCTTGTCGTGCCTCCTGTTCGGAAACCGTCACGTGCGATCCGTCCTCACGGCCGGCCTCGGAGAGATCTCGATAGCGGCGCGCAATCGGCGGCAGCCGGGCGCACCCGCCGCGAATGAGCCCCACCTTTTCCGCGACTTCGAGACGCGTGTCGAACGACCAACCGGCGATTTTGTCCGCGGGCACTTCGGCCTCGGCAGCCAGCGCGCTGAGCCCCTTGTGTTCCAGCGCGTCCGTCACGATAGCCTCCAGGACTCCGCAGAAAGCAAACAGCGCAGGACCAAAGCGGCCTTGCTCAAGGGAACTGCGGCCGTCGGAGTATGCCTGTTCGACTATCGGCCGGAGTTCCGGGTTGTGAACGAAGTCGAACCGGTGTCCAGCTGGCGGGGTTCCTTGGGATGTGACTTGGCCGTCGCGCATTTGAGAAAGCGACTCGACGGCCTGCTCGATGACCTCGATAATTCGGCTGGCGATGTCGGCTGGCGCAACGGTCTCCACGGCGCGGCCGGCCGTCGAGCGCATTAGAAAAGCTTCGCCGTAGGCCCGGGCGAGCCAATGGACCTTGCTGCCTCCGGACAATTGACTGACCGCCATCGCGCAATCCTGCTGCCAGAGGCGATTGGACGCCAGGGCCGATTCGCTAGAAGGATCGGCCGCCAGACGGTCACGAATCGCGCGGCCGCGGTGGATCAAGCCCTGCAAATAGGGCAAATAAGAGTCCACCTGCGCTTGCAGACTCCGGTCCATCACGCCATCGCGCGCGCACCAGGCTCGGTAATTCGCATCCTCGGTAGCCGGCTCGATGAGACAAGTCTCGCCTCCGCGCTGTGAGCCAAATGCTTGACAGATTGGGACCTGGGTGATAAATTCAACAACTGCGCCAGGATATCACGGTTTGCCAATGCGCGAAGAGATCCTTGAGTTCACGGCTTCCGGCTCCCCGCATTCCCTCTCGCACGCGATCGAGCAATACGCCGCCACGCAAGCGAGCCTCAATGCGATCGTCGTGCCGTGGGAAAGCGATCGCGTTACCCTAAGCATGGCTGTCACCTCTGCCAAAGGCCAGGGATGGGACATCGAACATACCAATCTGGGAACGATCCGATTGACCGACCTGGGAAACAAGTTGACGCGTGTGGCGATCGCGGCGCATGAACCAGATCAGGTGGAGAAGCACAAGCTGGTTGCGCTATTCGACGGATTCGCCCACCAGATCCAGAGCAGGTTCCAAGTCGCGTCATGAGGGTCGCTTCCACTCTCAAAAGCCGGCGGAGCCGTCATAAGGTCCTGCAGCCGGGTAAGGCCGGCGGAAATTGTGTCCCGGTGTATTTTTGATTAACGACGAGGTCTGATTATGAGTTATACGGAACTGACGGTGTGGACGCGCGGCATCATCATGGACAAGGAGGGCCGGGACATCGTAAATTCCGTCGCCGCTTCCGCCCGGCTCGAGGGCAAGTTCGCGCAGGCCATGGAAAACTATGTCGACAATCCCGATCGGACCAACGCTCCGACACGCAAGTACTGCCGCATTAGCGAACACGAGATCGAAAACGCGCTCACTTACGAGAACGAGAAGCCCAATATCGTCGTCTTGGTCGAGGAGACCATGGTGAAGGGTTGGGATTACATACGTGGGATGCCTCCGGGCGGAACGCTGGTGATCAACACGCACTACACACCCGAATACATGATTCGCTTCGTGCCGGGTCCGGAGCGGCTGTCCCAGTTGGTCTGCATCGATGCCGCCAAGCTGGCCGACCACAAATGGCTTTATTACCGGCTGGGCGAGCTCGGCCTCGACCGCCTTTCGACGGAGGGCGCCGCGGAGCGCAGCAAAGCCATCGCACCCGATATCGCCGCTCCGCTTATCGCGGCAGTAGTCAAGACGACGGGCATCGTCAAAATAGAGACGATTGAGCCCATGATTGCGAACCAGCGAGCGTTCCGTGCGGCGCTGGACGAGCTGCACATTCTGCCGCTGAACCCGGTGGCTGTTTAGAGAAGGATCACATGTCGACAAAAGGCACGCACATTCCGGACTGGCTCAGGGTACCCTTCGCGGGCATCACGCCGGCTCCCACGCAGGAAAAAGGTCAGGATCTGTTCCCCACCGGCAATTGGCGAGCGATCAGGCCGGTGTACCGGGACAAGATGCCGCCCTGCAACAACGCCTGCGGGACCAATGAGAAGATCCAGGGCTATCTCGACCTGGTGAAGCGCGGCAAGTATCTGGACGCCTACGCGCTGATCAAAGAAGACATGCCGTTCCCCTCGGTAACCGGCCGCGTATGCTATCACCCCTGCGAGCAGGCCTGCAATCGCGGACAATACGACGAGGCCATCTCCATTCGCGCGGTAGAGCGGTTTCTCGGCGACCTCGGACAGGCGTTGCCGCAAGACGTGGTGAAGGCCGGGAAGCCCAACGGCAAGAAAGTGGCGGTGGTAGGGTCGGGCCCGGCAGGTCATAGCGCCGCCTATCAGCTTGCCCGCCTCGGCTACGCAGTGACCATCCTCGAGAAATCGCCGAAGGCCGGCGGGTTGAATCGCGGCGGCATTCCCGACTGGGTGCTGCCGCAACGCGTGCTGGATCGTGAAGTCGAGCGCCTGGTCGAGCTCGGTGTGACGATCAAGACCAACACAGAAGTCGGCAAGGACGTCACCTGGGAGGACTTGAAAAGAAATTACGACGCCTGCGTCCTGGCCGTAGGCCTCATCGATTCCAGAAGCGTGGGAGCCGACGGCGAGAACAAAACTGGCGTGCTGTATGGACTTCCGTTCCTGCGCGATATCGGCATGGGCACCTCCAAGGTGAAGCTGGGGCGGCGAGTCGCCGTCATCGGCGGCGGAAACACCGCGATCGATTGCGCCCGCGAAGCGCTCCGGCAGGGCGCTGAAGAAGTGACCATGATCACGGTGGAGCGCAACACCGACGAGATGCCCTGCATGCCGGAAGATCTGCACGACATGCTCGAGGAAGGCGTGCAACTGCTGCACGCGCGGGCGATGACGGCCGTGCTGGGTAACGGGCGCATCGAGGGATTGCAGTTGCATCCGGCTCGTTTTTCAGGCGCCATCAACGCCTCGCCGATCAGCATCGATCGACAGGCTCCCGCCGAGCGCTTCCCCGCCGACCATGTGATCGTCGCGGTGGGACAGCAAGCGTCGCTCGCTTGGTTGCCGGCCGAGTTCAAGAACGAGCGCGGCCTGCTCAAGCTGGATCGATTCGGGCGTCTTGGTGACACGAAATTTTTCGCGGCGGGCGATGTCGTGCAAGTCAGCTCAGGCCAGCCGCTGATGGTCGTAAATGCAGTTGGCGACGGTAAGCGCGTGGCCTTCAATCTGGACAAGGTGCTGCGCGCGGAGCCGTTGCAGCCTCGCACCATTCCGCTGGACGTCATCACCGACTTGAACCGGATGAACATGACCTATTTCCCGCACTTCGCGCGCGTCCAGCAGGCCATGCTGCCTTCGGTGAGCCGGCGCCGCACGCAGGACGAGGTCATTCAGGCGCTTTCGCAGGCGCAGGCTGTCGAAGAGGCCAACCGCTGTTTCAGTTGCGGTACCTGCAACGCCTGCGACAACTGTTACCTGGTTTGTCCGGAACCGTGCATCGTCCGTCCGGCGCGTTCCAATGGCCTCTATAAGATTCTGGTGAACTACTGTAAGGGCTGCAGGGTGTGCATCGAGGAGTGTCCCACGGGCTGCCTGGAAGGCGTGCCCGAACTCGATTTTGACACCGGCGTTGTGCGCATGGACACGGCATTTGCCATTACGCCGGGCATGCACGGGCGGCAAGCCGAAGAGCTGAAGAACCTGACGGACCGTCCGGCGAAAGAAATTTAGAGTGGGCTTAGGTCCCGCCTTTCAAGCGGACCACACGGAGCGAGGCATGGCTTTAGTCGAGAAAAAAAAGAAAGTCCGGATCAATGGCTGCGTCGCATCGGCGCAGGCCGCCAAGTACGCCGACGTGGATGTGATTACGGCCTATCCGATCCGGCCCTACACCGCGACCATGATGGCGCTGGCGCAGATGGTGGCCAACGGCGAACTGGACGCCGAGTACATCGTGGCCGACAGCGAGCATTCCCAATTGAGCATGGCGCATGGCGCGTCCTCGAGCGGCGCGCGCGTGTTTACCGGCAGCTCCGGTGTCGGGGTTCAGTTTGCTTATGAGCTGTATTCGCCGATCTCCGGCAGCCGCATGCCGGTGCAGATGATGATTGCCGATCGCACGCTCGATCCGCCGGGCGATTTTGGCTCGGAGCATACCGACGCGCTGTCGACGCGCGACATGGGCTGGCTTATGGGCTGGGCCTGCGACGCCCAGGAGGCCTTCGACAATCATCTGATGGCCTATCGCATCGGCGAGGACCCGCGCGTGCTCCTGCCGCAGATGGTCTGCCAGGATGGGTTCTTCGTCTCGCACATCACATGCGACGTCGAACTGCCCGACTCGGGCCAGATGAAGGAATTCCTGCCGCCCTACAAGCATCCCTACCCGCTCGATCCGCGGCACCCGGTGTCGCACGGGCCGCAAATCATGCCCGAGCAAGGGCCTCCACTTCAACTGGAACGCGCCCGCGCCATGGAAGGGTCCATGGAAGTCATTGAGCAGGTTCATGACGAATTCGCGGGGATCTTTGGACGGCGCTACGACCCCTGGGTCGAAGAGTTCATGACCGATGGCGCCGACGTGGTCTTCTTCATGCAGGGTGGTCACGCAGTCACGGCGCGTCATGCCATCCGGCACATGCGCGACCGGGGCGCCAAAGTCGGCATGGTGAGATTACGAACCTTCCGCCCCTACCCGACCGATCGCGTGCAGGAAGTCCTCAGCAAGTTCAAAGTGGTCGGCGTCATAGAGACCAACATGGGACTGGGCAGCGTGAGCAGCGGCGGCTCGCTCTACGCCGAGGCCTGCGCCGCGCTCTACGAAAGCCTGGAGCGACCGCTGATCGTTTCGTTCATGGCGGGAATGGGAGGCGAAGCGATAGTGCTGAAAGAGTTCTATTGGATGACACAGAAGATGCTGGAAGCGCAGAAACGCGGGAAAATCGAGAAGCGCGCGCATTGGGTGGGATTCGAAGAATGATACAATGCTCTAACAGAATGATTGGGTCTCTGTGCGGGCCCTCAGGAGAACGACGATGGCACTGATTGAGATTGAACGGCAGCAGCAACCCCTGTTTGACAGCCCCAACCAAGGAGCGCGCTTTTACAATCCCGATTTACCCTCATCGGAGCCGCTCGTCCCCGGCCACCGCACCTGTGCCGGTTGCGGACCCGCCATCCAGTACCGGATGACCAGCAAGGCCGCCGGCGATAACACCATCCTGGTTGGACCGACCGGTTGCATGTATGTCGCCAACAGCTCGTATTTGTGCACGCCCTACAACGTGCCCTGGGCCCATACGCAGATCGGCAGTTCGGGCAGCTTCACTGCCGGCGTCGCGGCCGCTTATGAAGCCATGATCCGAAAGGGTAAATGGAAAGGCGCCTTTCCGAACATCATCTGCGAGGCCGGGGATGGCAGTTCATCCGACATCGCCCTGGGCTCGATTTCCGGCGCGCTCTATCGCAATCATGATTGTCTGATCATCTGCTACGACAACGAACAGTACGCCAACACCGGTATACAGGCCTCGTCGCGCACGCCCTACGGCGGCATGACGACCTTCTCGCCTCCCGGTCCAAAGGTTCCGGAGGCCAAGACCCTGTTCCCCAAGGACCTGGCCCGCCTGATGGCGGCCGGCCATCCGCACTGCTATGTGGCCACCGCGAGCGTCGGCTATCCCATCGATCTCATGAACAAGGTGCGCAAGGCTCTTAACCACAAAGGCGCGGCGTTCATGATGATCTACACCCCATGCCAGAAGGGCTTCGTGTACGAGACGCCGCGCTCCATCGATCTCGGCCGGCTGGTGGTCGAGTGCGGGCTCTACCCGATCTGGGAATGGAACCCTGAGCTGCGCGCGTATGATTACAGCTTCCACCCCCAGAACATGCGGCCCGTCTCGGAGTATCTGAAGCTGCAAGGACGCTTCGGGCATCTCCAAGCCGAGCACGTCGCCAAGCTGCAGCAGTTCGCCAATCAGCAATGGCGCATGATGGGCGTCGAGCTGCCCGCGCCGCTGATCCACGCAGCCGATCCCAAGAACGCGACCAAGATGTCGGCCGCGGACGAAGCCGAAGTCGTAGGACTAACGGTGTGAGTACCGACGCTGCGAAAAACAACGGCGCTCCGGCGGAGGCGCAGGAAAGCTATATCGTCGCGGAAGGCAAGAAGCGCGGAGCGACGCGCGAAGTGCGGCCGGAGGCGGCCTACGACCGTTACTGCGTAGTCCGGCGCGTGCACGCCGGCGACGCTAACCTCACGGACAACTGGCATACCAAGGAAGTGCTCGATCACGCGCGCAAGAACTTCGAGGGAAATACATTCGCGCTGCGCACGCTGGAGGCCTGGGGCGCCATGATCGAAAACGACTACCGTGCTTACTACACGGCGGGCGGCCGGGTGTGGGTGCTGGACCTGGAGCCGGCCGAAGCCAAGAAGTAGTGACTGTTGAGTCGTATCCTGCTGATCGACGATACGCCTGAAATCGCTGAGCTGCTGACCTTTGCTTTGCAAGACCACGGTTACGAGGTCTTCGCGACAGGCTATACCGAGAACCTCAGCGATCTGCTTCGCGAGCAATCCGCCGATGCGCTGGTGCTGGACTGTTCCGTATTCGAAATGAGCGGGTCGCTCTTCGATACCGTGCGCGACCACCCGGATTACGCCCAGCTTCCCATCGTCATCATCAGTGATACGCCGGAGGCCGCAGACGAGAGCCTGCGTTCGCGGCAAGCGCAAAAAGTCTTGCTGATCCCGAAGCCTTTCACCGGGGCGCAGGTGGCAAGAGCTTTGGCTGAGCTGCTGGGATAGATATGCCGCTGTGGAGCATGGACGACTGGCAATACCTCGAGCGCCACATCGTCACTGACCCTCAAGGCAGGCAATGGTCCGTGGCGCTGATGGACGTGCTGGGACAGGAAGGCGATCCCGAGATGCCCGGCGAGCTGCTCAAACTGCAATACGCATCCGGCCGGTATTTCACGCTCATCTACTCGGCCAGCGGAGGGCTGCAATGGGAACGTGGCCACGCGTCGCTCCGAGAGGCGTCGAGTGCTTACCAATCCCTGCTTGCGTCTGTCGCCGATGGCCGCCTCGATCCGGCACAACCGGTGTTCCGCAAGAACCTGGACGATTTACAGCCATAACAGCTTCCGTTGCGCGTCATCAGGCCGCCGCATTCGGAGCTCAATGGCGCATCGCTGACCGCCGGGCTGAACGGTAGCGCCTGCGGCGGCTCGGGCTCGGTGGGCCGCAGCACCAGCGCATTGCCCGCCTCCGTCACCGCGTATTCCGGGCACAGGAACTTCGTACCCATCCAGCGGAGTATCTAATCCATGATGGACTTCGCGTAGGGCTCCTGCGGGTTGCCGGTCCAGCCGCTGGGCTCAAAGCGCACGTGGCGAAAAGTCCG
>DASQHQ010000128.1:0-2524 GCA_035632015.1 Bryobacteraceae bacterium | reverse complement strand
TGCCGCCCGCGCCGGGAGCGAGCTGGGAGAGCTTGGCCGCCAATTTCGCGAGCCCCTCGTAATAGAAGTCCGTGCCGGACATGTGGATCAGCTCGGCGGCCTGCTCCTGGATCGCCTGGACCACACGCGGATGGCAATGGCCGGTGGCAACGACGGCGATCCCGGCGCTGAAATCGAGAAAGCGGTTGCCATCCACATCCTCAACGATCGCGCCGCGCCCCCGCCTGGCGACCAGAGGATAGCTGCGCGTATAAGATGGCGAGACGTATTCCGCATCCAGCGCGACAATACGCCGCGCTTCGGGGCCTGGAAGAGTTGTCACCAGCTGCGGAAACCGGCCATCGGCGCTGGTTGTTACACCTTGCATGGTGCGCCTCCTGCTTGTGAAATCAGAGGAAATCCCCGGCGGCCGGAGGATCTAGTCGGCGCCAAAAAGGGCGGGACGCGATTGAGACGGTTTATTGCAGCGGGGCACTGACCACCCCCAAATTCAATTATGGCACGTCTTGGAAACGCCGACTGGTCGGTGTTGATTTGGTAGTCAGTTCCGCACAGTTGAGCGGCTGTCATCCTGAGGCCCTTCGGCTTCTGCTCAGGGCAGGCTCCGCGAAGGATCTGCCTTTTGTTGGTCGCCCAAAAAGCAGATCCCTCACTTCGCTTCGCTCCGTTTCGGAATGACAAGGCTGGATGGGGTGCGCGACATAGAAGTGGAACTCAGGCGGCACGGCGGGCCTCCCAGTAGTCCTCAAAGCGGCCGTTGAGGTGGCAGCAGGGCAGGGCCAGGATAGCGTTGGCGCCGCGCAGGGTCCAGAACATCCCCGATTGCTTGAGACGCGAACCGATGACGGTCTTGCAGCCCGCTTCGATCACACCCGAGCCGACAAACAAGTGCTGACGGCGGAATTTTGGGTAGCGCATGCGGTCTGCGTTTCTCTCCAAGTAGTCTGCCTCGGTGCGAATCTTCTCGACGACTTCGGGATGGGTGGAAAAGATGGAACGAAGCGCCGATACCAGCTTTTCGATTCTTCCCTTGTCGAGCAGACGCTTTTGGTGGACTTTCATCCAAGCTTTCTGGCTCACCGGGTCGTTGGGATATAGCTGGCGCGCCAACTCCCACAGATGCTGGCGCGCATGATACAGATCGACGATCTGTATTGCGCCGGGAAAGTGTTGTTCGGCCAGATTCCAGATCCATTCCGCCCCATCTCCCACGACGACTTTCTTTTTCGCGCGGTTCCAACCGCGATTCCAGGCCGCCAGATAGATTCGTTTCCCAAACTCTTCGGCGGTCTCGATGGCGCCGGTGTAGGTGGTGGAATCCGCGTCGCGGATCGCGTAGCCTTCCTGGTCCCACCCGGTCTGGGTGAACACACATCCCAACTTGGCTTCTCGCGTATGTGCCGGCTGGCCGTCTGTCTTGCTTTTCCGGCCCACCGTCTCTTTCTTCACCACCGGCACGCCGGTACCATCCATTTGTACATACAGAATCGGAATCGGTTCACCAACCACCACGGGCAGGTCCAACTGAACGGCGCGCTGGATCTCCCCTTGCTCACCCCGAGCGATGTCGCTTCCGATGGCTTCCGCCGTGCGCTCCACCGTCTTGGTGGTCACCTCCAGACCGGCCAGCAGCTTCATCTGCTCCCGCCCGTGATCGAAGGGGGCTTGCTGGCCCACCATCGCATTCATACGGCGCACTCCAGGAGAGAATTCCGTGTTCTCAATGTCCAGCTCGACATCGGCCGGGAACTGGCCGGTGTGGCAATGCGAACACAGGTAATAGGGCCGCCATACTTGCACCCTGCCCACCGCAGTGAGAACCGGCTTGGAACGTAACTCCCGGTAGTGAGCGGGGTGGCCGCAAGCACAAACTACCGTGCGTTGGTCGGCAGCCGGAGCCGGGAAATGCAGCAGTTCGGTTAGGGCTGCTGCTCCGGCCTGATGCATGGCCGAGCGCACAGCCATTTCGATGGCTTCCAGGTCGAGACGCCCCGCCTTGCGGCGGCCGGTGAAGATGGCGCGCAATAGCTGCTCTACTTCGCGCGTGATCTCTTGGCGGATGGCTTCGGCCGTTTTTTTTCCTCTGGGGACCGAGTGTCCTCGACCGGGCGTGCCCGACAGATCCTTTCGTTCACCTCCAGTAATGCCTGGCTGAGTTGACGAAAGCGATGAAATGCCTCCACTTCACGCTCCGTCTTGCGCAGCTCTGCGGGAGAAGAAAAGCTCTCGCTGACGGTCTTTCCATTGATCTTGCGGGTTAAACGGAAGTTCGGGCCGTGGCCGGGCTGGTTGAGCCGATGACAATGGCAGTTTGGCTTTCCGCAACGGCCATGGATGGCTGTGATGGAGCCGCTGCGAAAATCACCCAGCTCCAAGATCTGGGTCAGAATGCCGGAGCGCTGCTGTTCGAGGGCGGCAACGGAATCGGGCAAGGGGGCGCCTCCTATCCTAACGTATATATACGTTAGGATTATAGCGACAAAAAAAGCAAACTGCTAGATCCTTCCCTGTGTGTCGTGCACCC
>DASQHQ010000127.1:0-38497 GCA_035632015.1 Bryobacteraceae bacterium | reverse complement strand
AGCCAAGCCTTCGAAACTCTTGGGCAGGCACCAATGCGCCTGTACCATCGGCCAGACCTGGGGCGGCATCTTCTGCACTTCGCCGACCAGACGCGAAATGACGGACTCAGCCGCGCCGCTCGACAGTTTCGCGATCGCTTGCGGCAAACGCCGCGCCCCGCCGGCGAGCAGCGCCAGCGCGAAACGGACCAGGCCGAACCGCGCAAGCCAGGCCCCTCGCCGGGCCAGCGCAACGCCGCGGTCGAGCATGCGTGTTTGCGCCTCCGTGAGATTCAACCAGTCCGACTCGGGCATCGGATCGATCAAGACCAGCGCAGCGACTTGCTCCGGATGCGTGGCCGCGTAGACCCGTGCCAGCAAGCCGCCGAACGAATGTCCGACCAGGATACAGGGCGCCGGAACCTGCGCCGCCGCAAGCAACGCATCGAGCTCCGCGACCAGGTTGGATGGAAGCCGCCGCGTGCCGGCTGGATCGCTCCAGCCGAGCGATGCCCGGTCGTAGGCGCACGCGCGAGTGTAGCGAGCTACCGCGAGGCGTACTGAAGTCCAGTTCAGACATGTCGCGGAGATTCCAGACTCGAACACTACCGCGGGCTCGCCATGCCCGCTCTCGACCAGGTGCAAGCGCGCGCCGCCGATCTCGAACCAGCGGCCCGGAGGCGGAAACCGGCGCCGGTCGCGCTCCGCGCCGATGGTCTGGAAGATGCATCCGCACAACATCAGAATTCCCAGGACCAGGGTGGCGTAGAGGAGGATTGGCAAAGGCAGGAGCCAACGATTCTAACGCGGATCGCGGGGCTGCTGCAGATCTGACCCCGCAACCCGCTCGTCACACACGTTGCCGTGTCACTCTCAATTTACGACGCTGCGCGTCCGCTGTGTGTACCCGCCCCGCGGCGCGCTGGATGCATGGCCTGCTGCAGCGCAGTCAACTTCTCTCTCTGCGCCGGAGTCAAGGTCTTGTAGACTTTCGCGAAAGCCTCGCTGCGGATGGCCGTCAACTGGCCGATCTGATTCCCCTCGGTGGCGGAGAGTTGCTGGATCTGCTCCGTGTTTCCGGCCTGGACAGCGGCTCGAAGCGACTTATGGATTTCCATGAGCTGCTGCTGGATCGGCTGCTCCGATTTGCGAGCTTCCTGGAAAGCAGCTTTCGCCTGGGTCTTTTGCGCGTCACTCATGTTTAACGCGGTCTCCATGACGCGGAGGAATCGCCCCTGGCGCTGGAAGCGCTCGCGGCGCATGTTGGCGTGTGTAGCCTGCGCGAACAGGCCCGCCGCGCAAAGGGCGGCGATGGCGGTACCGGCTGCAAGCTTGTTGAAAAAAGGTTTCATGGTTAGTTCTCCTATCTATTTAGACGAAGCCCGTCCGGACGGGTTTATGTAGCGTAGTAAAGCCCGGTAAAGGCATGTAAACCGCTTGCACGATTAAGGAACTTCGGATAGAGTGACAACGGAGGCGTCAACATGGCATTCTGTCCAACCTGTGGTTCCCCGGCCGACGGCCGGTTCTGCCAGAAATGTGGAGCAGCGCTTCCTGCCGCAGCCGCCGGCGCGCCCGCCCCTCCGCCAGCAGCAGTGACGCCGGCCGCCGCCGTCGGCATGACTGACAACGTGGCCGGAGCCCTTTGCTATCTGTTTGGCTTCGTCACCGGAATCCTGTTCCTGGTGCTGGCTCCGTACAATCAGAACCGCAACGTGAGGTTTCACGCCTTCCAGTCGATCTTCCTCTGCATCGCCTGGTTCGTGGCGTGGATCGTGCTCGCGGTCCTGGGTGTCGCGCTACACGTGATTCCCATATTAGGGGCCATTCTCCTGGTTGCGCTGAACTTCGCGCTCTGGATCGCCGCCCTTATCGTGTGGCTGTACATGATGATCAAGACGTACAACGGCGAGAAGATCGCGCTGCCGGTGATCGGACCGATGGCGGAGAAGCAGGCCGGGGCAGCATAGCTTCGAGCCGGCTCTATTTACTCCCTCAATTTACCCAGTGAACTAAAAGTTTGAGATACACACGAACAGTGTGTAAGATGAGTCTGGGAGGCTAAGAGCGTGGCCAAACGTATCAACATCATCCTTCCGGATAAGACCGTGAGCGTCCTCGACCGAGTGACCAAGAAGGGCAACCGGAGCCGGTTCATTGACCGGGCGGTCTTGCATTACGTCGAAACGGGTGGCAGACATCGCCTTCGCGAGCAGCTCAGAGCTGGCTATCGCGCGAGCGCTGAGCAGGACCTTGAGACAGCCGCGGCTTGGTTTCCGATCGAGGAAGAAGCTTGGGAGAGATTCGAGAAAAGGACTCATAAACCGGCGGGGACACGGGCCAGGGCCAAGCACTCATGATCCCGCGCAGAGGGGACATCTATATCGTACAGTTCGATCCTGCGCGCGGACATGAGATCCGAAAGACGCAGCCGGCCCTGGTCATTCAGAACGATGTCGGTAACCGGCACAGCCCGGTGACGATCGTCGCCGCGATCACGTCGCAGTTTACTCCAGTGCCATACCCGATCGAGGTCACTGTTCACCCTTCGAAAGCGAACGGCCTGTCCGTTGAGTCGGCCGTAAGGCTCAACCAGATCCGTTCTCTGGACCGCGAGCGGTTGGTGAAACGGCTCGGCGCGCTTGAACCTCCCGTCCGGCGGCGGGTTGATGAAGCCATTAAGATCAGTCTCGGCTTGGTAGCCCTATAGAGCCGTCTTTTAAATCAGAATCCGCAGTTCCGAAGGTCCGCCCGTTTTCGATAAATTCTCAAGCGTGGCAGGCTTATGGATTGATGGGTTCTATCGCAAACCTTTTTCTTTGAGATAGGCGATCAAAGCGGCGGGGTCGTCGGTGATGATCGCGTCCACGCCGGCGTCGATCAGCCGCTGCCAGTCTTGCGGAGTATCGGCCGTCCACGGCACCACTTCCAATTTCGCGGCGTGCGAGGCCTTCACCTGCTCGGGCGTGACCAGCTTAAAAGCCGGCGAGATGATGGTTGCCTCAGCCTCGCGCGCGATATCGACGAATGGGCGCGCTTCGCCCTCCCATAGCGCCGACAGGCGGATTCCGGGCGCCAGGCGCTTCATGGCATGCAGAGTCCGGAAATCGAAGGACTGCACGATGGAGCGCGACTCCAGCTTGTGCTTGCGAATCACGTCCAGCATCATGCGCGCGAAAACGTCGGGCGGCGGCGTGAGCTCGGGATGGTCTGGAAAGCTCTTGGTCTCGATGTTGAATTGCACGTTGCCGCGGCTCGACAGGCTGAGCACTTCGTCCAGCGTCGGAATGCGCGTGCCGGGCACCGGATGCTGCTTGGGGAAATTGGGATTCTTGAGAGCGCCGCAATCGTACTGGCGCAGCTCGGCCAGCGTGAGCTCGTGAATCGCGATCCCGGGATGTGGCCCGGTGCAGATCTGCGGGTTAATGTGGGGGTCGTGCGAGATCACCAGCGCGTTGTCCTTGGTCACAGCGACGTCCATCTCGAGCACGTCCGCGCCGGCTTCGATGGCGTAGGTGAAGGCGGGGATGGTGTTCTCCGGATACATGGCGCGCGCGCCGCGGTGTCCGTGCACCAGGATGCGGGGAGCAGCATGGAGATTCATGAGCGTGAAAAGAATCCAGGAGGCCGTGCGCAGGAAGCGGAAACAACGCCGGCTTAGGAGAGTGGCCATGGTTTCAGAGTAAAGGATCGTTGGATAGGCGATCTTCGGCTTCCGTTGCGGGCTGGGGTGGCGCGCTTTCCTCGGGAGGTTGTTCGGCAGCCGCCGCCTGTGGTTCGACGCCCTCGGGCGCCGCGGCTTCCGTCGCCCCAGCCGGAATTTCGTGGATCTCCTCAGCCGACAACGGCACCTCGCATTCGCAGCAGTCGCTGCAACGCTTGCATCGCTCGCAGCGATGATTGCCGCACGCGTCCTTGGTGCAAAAGATGCAGATTTCGCTGGATGGTTCGCCACAGATGCTGCAACGGAAGATAGCTGCTTCGACGGTCATGGCCGCGCGGCTTTCCTCTCCTTGGGCGCGGGCTGATTGAGCAAGACGCTGCGGCAGCGCTGCGCTTCACGGTCGGCGATCTGAAATTCCTTTTCCTTCTGCGCGGCCAGATCCTGCAAGTACTGGCGCAGCCGATCGCGATTGTTGCTGTTCTCGGCCAGCACGGATTGCGTAAGGTCCGCCAGCGCCGGGTTCTGATACTTCCGAATGCCCTCGATCAGCGAGCCCAGCGTTGAATCCATCGCCTCCATGCGGAGGTACACATCCAAAGCCAGCGTCAGTTTTTCCGGATCTCTCGACAGCGCGGCGCTGGAGGAAAGCAGGTAGCGAAGTTCCGCTTGGGCGCTCTTCCATTGCGCGACGTACGTGTCCGGCGCGCCCCTGGAAAGCCAGGTTTCCGGCTTCACCTGGTCGATGACGGGTTTCAAGTGCTGGGCCTGCAGATCGAGCGCGTCCAGCAGCTTTCTGACGTCCCATTCTGCGGAAACGCCCGATGCGGCGGCGCTCTGGGCCCTCGCGGCAGCGGCGGAGAAGAGAAGCAGGCACGTCCAAGTAGCGAACTTCATCGTAAACCTTCCCTACTCGACTAGTGTGGCACACTTCGCGCAGGGCCCCGCCCGTGACATGTCCGCAGTGGCTCGGCGAGGAGGCGCGGCTGACTGGCCAAGACCTCACTGCGCAAGGCCGGTCGCGGGATACAGGAACAGTCACCGCCGATCCGTCCCAGGCTCCAATTGTCCTCGATGAACGTCAGGATCGATGTCTTCAGCGCGTCCACATCCGAATCCGAGGCCGAGCCGTTCACGATCGGCGGCATGACGCGGGGTTGGATTGCGCGAAACCCAGTCCAGATTGCACCGCTCCATCAGAAGATGGGAAGAACAGATTTCATGCGAGGGTCTCCTCCAACCATCGGATTTTGCAAATCATCACCGTGGAGGACTTAGCTCTGGCGTGCGATATTCCCGCGCTGCGCGGATCGTGTTTGCGGACACAATCCACCGCTAACCGGATCACTAACAGGGAGACGCTGCGTTATTTGAGAAGCGGAAGCCGGCGAAGGATCGTGTTAGAAGCGGCCGCTTAATGCGGCGGGGGCGGAGGGCCCGTGGGTGGCGGCGGCGGAACAGTCGGCTTCGGTGGCGGCGGCGTCTGGCCCGACACCCCTCCACCACCCACTGTTCCAGCGCCCGGCGTGCGGGCATTTATAATGGCGACGTCCAACGCCTGACTCAAGCTGTGCAGCACGCGCTGCATTATCGCGCCCTTGTCGACGATGCTTTGCGAAATCGGCTCGTACTTGCGAACCTCGAGCGATTCGCCCGCATTCAAGGTCCTGGTCTTGCCCGGCTTCAGCGCGTGCATCACATCCACCACGCCTTCTTCCACCGAGACCAGCGTGGTCTGATCGTCGTCGTCCACGCTCACATCAAAAGTGGTCCCGCGAACGGAAATGACCGCGGTGGGGGTCAGAATCCGGTTCGGGTTAGGTTGGCCGCCCCACTTCTGGATGTGTATTTTTACCCGGCCAACGAGCAGGTCCAGAAGGTCGCGCCAGTTGCCCGGGTTCTTCCGGAAGATCACATTGGAGTTCGGATAGACCTCAAAAAAGCTTCCATCCGAAACCTGGAATTTCGCGAAGCCGTCCGAACCGGTGACGATAACCTGCTGGATCTGAACCCGATCGCCAACGTTCAGGGCCCAGGGCTCGTTGTCGCGGAGCACGGAAACTTGCCCCGTCAACGAAATAACCTGGGCAGCGGCTTCAGGAGGGAGTGAGAATTGCTGGGCTACGCACACTATGCCGGTAGAGGCGATGAACCACGCACTGGCTAACCCGGCTATCCTGCCCAAGCTCATAAAGAAATACATCGGTCTGGCCGATGCCAATCTACAGTACTATGCCACAACGCTTTACTAAAGACATATCCCTGTGGTCACCTGTTACCAAAACAGTCTACCATCAAAAGTGCGTAGCAAGAAGATGCCCTTTCCAATTGCCTGTGGAAAACTCGCTTAGATTCAGGCTTTTTCGGGGGGAAGAAAGGCCAAACGGGTTACAATAGACTCGGTCTATGTGTCAGAGGGCCACAATTCGGGTACCAGCGGTCGCAGCCGCGGTACTGCTGGCCGGCTTAGCTGCCCGGGCGCAGAACGCTGGCATAGATTGGCGGCACATCGGCAACTCAGCCATGGAATTAGGGCTGCCCGCGGTAGCCACTGGGGCGGTGGATCGCGTATGGTATTCGGCGGATGGGTCGATCCTGTACGCCCGCGCTGCCTCGGGCCGAACCTACCAAACCACTGATTTTGAACAGTGGCAGCCGGTTGGCGATCCCCGGATCGCGCCTCCGGCCGAGGTTGCCTCAAGGCCAGCGGCTCTTCCCGAGAGCGGAATAAAGCTGAGCGCCCAGGCGGAATCCAAGTCCACAGGCCGGATCTATGCGGCGGGGACCAATGTGTATCGCTCGGACGACGGCGGAGTGAGCTGGTCCAATCTCACCGGGTATCGAGGAGCATCCATTCTGGGCGATGGCCTTGCGGACGCCGCAGCTTCCCCGCGCGATCCGGACGAAGTGACGGTCGCCTCCCGCAACGGCGTGTGGCGATCCATGGACGGCGGGCTTACCTGGAGCGGCCTCAACAGCTTCCTGCCGAATCTTCCCGGCGGGCGACTGGTGAGGGTCCCGAACGGAACTCGCGGCGTGCGCCTGGCGATTGCCGGCGGTGCGGCCGAAATCGAATGGGCTCCGGGTGAGAAGACCGCCTGGAGACCGCTCGATCCCGCCGACTCACAACGCGAACGCGAAATCAGAGCCGCACTGTCGGACGTCTTGAATCGCTCCATCACCGCCCTGGCAACCGTCCAGGATTACATCTACGCGGGCGACTCCGAGGGGCGGCTGCAAGTTTCCTCCGATGGGGGCGTTTCCTGGGGAACGGCATACCGGGCCGCCCGCGATCTGGGACCGGTGGAGTCGATCTGGGTGGACTCGAACGATCCGCGCGTGGCCGTCGCCGCGCTGGGCGCACGGACCAGCACCGCGCCGAATCAGTCCAGGCCGGCGTACGTCGTGCGCACCATGAATGGCGGCATCTTCTGGGATGACATCACGGACAATCTTCCAGAGGCCGCGGTCGCACACGGCGTGGCCGCCGATCGAGCTTCCGGCGCGGTTTACGTCGCCACCGACGCCGGCGTTTTCTTCACCATGACAAACCTGGCGGAGGCTGGCGGCGCGACGCCCTGGACCGCGCTGGTTCAAAACCTCCCGCCAGCGGCCGCCACGGATGTAAAGCTGGATGCCGGCGCAAACCAGCTCTACGTGGCGTTGGATGGTTACGGCGTGTACGTCGCCATCGCGCCGCACCGTCTGCGTGACGCCCGGGTGGTCAGCGCGGCCGATTACAGCTCGCGCCCGGCTGCGCCCGGCGCATTGCTTAGCGTGCTGGGAGCGCGGGTGCAATCCGCCAGCAGCGCCGACACCGCGGTGCCGATTCTCGACGCCACCGACGCCGCTTCCCAGATCCAGGTTCCCTTCGAGGCCAAAGGCAACAGCGTTTCGCTTTCGCTCGACGCCCCGGCCGGACGATTCACCGTGGGGCTCCCGCTCCAGGACGTCTCCCCGGCCATCTTCGTCGATCCCGAAGGCACGCCTCTGATCCTCGACGCTGCGAGCGGCGTCATGCTGGATGCCAGCAAACCCGCGCGCCCGAATTCACGTATCCAGGTTCTGGCCACCGGCCTGGGGCGCGTGACGCCAGATTGGCCCACTGGCCTCGCCGCTCCGCTCTCCGACCCGCCCCGCGTCCAAGCTGCGGTGCGGGCATTCCTAGATCGCACACCGGTCGAAATCACGCAGGCGTCGCTGGCCCCAGGCTACGTCGGCTTTTATCTGGTCGAGATTCAGCTCCCCCGCGTTGTCAATGCGGGTTCGGTCGAGCTGTTTCTGGAAGCGGAGGGCCAGCAAAGCAACCGCGTGCGCCTGTATATTCAGCCCTAGCGCGGGCTCACTGGCGCGGCTCATGAGCGCTGAATAGCGATGCTTCCCAACTCCTGGCGACGGCTTCTCAGCCTGATTCGCATCCTGCTCGGCATGAGCTGCCTGACCGTCGAGCTCATCGCCTCCGGGTTCATCTGGACGGATCGGGTCATCCTGTTCGCCGTTTACATCATCTACGCTTGCGTCGCGCTGTTCTGGCGCAGCCTGGAAGACTCCGGCTATCCGACCTTCGCGCTCACCGTCGATTTCGTGTTCTTCTTCCTGTCGGCTTCCAGCGGCGCGGCCTACAGCTATTGGGTCAGTTCGGTCTTCTATGCTTACGTGCTGCTGGTGGCCGTGATGCTGCACAGATGGTGGAAGACGCTGGTGGTGGCGGTGGCGGCCATCGCAGTGCTGTACACCGTGCCGGCTCTGCACACCGCCGAGCTGCTGCGTCCGGCGCTGATCGCGGCGGGGATTCTGGGCGGCGTGCTGGCCATCCAGCGCGAATATCTGGAGGAGCGGCTCTCCAATGCATCGCGCCAGACCGTGCTGTACCGCTACGACGCCGAACGCGCGCGCGAAGCCGAACGGCAGCGCATCGCGGCCGATTTTCACGACGGCCCCCTGCAGAGCTTCATCAGCTTCCAAATGCGTCTCGAAATCATCCGCAAGCTGCTCAGCCGCGACCAGGCCGCCGCCACTGAGGAACTGGTGCAGTTACAAGAGCTGTGCAAGACGCAGGTCAACGAGCTGCGTTCCTTCGTGCGCAGCATGCGCCCGGTGGACGTGGAAGGCAGCTTGACCGCCACGCTGCGCCGCATCGTCGAGCAATTCCAGAAAGACAGCGGCATCCCCACCACCTTCGTATGCGCCGAATTCCTGGAACCCGCTGAGCCGGAAGTTTCCCTCGAATTGCTCCAGATCGTCCGAGAGGCGCTCTACAACGTGCAGAAACATTCCAAGGCCACGCGCGTGGCGGTGACCATCGCCAAGTCCGAAAGCGCGCTGGAAATCGGCATCGAGGACAACGGCGGCGGATTCCCCTTCAGCGGGAAATACACGCTGGATGAGCTGGAGGTGCTGCGGCTGGGCCCCATGAGCATCAAGCGCCGCGTCCGCACGCTGGGCGGCGAAATGACGCTCGATTCCAAGCCAGGCCAGGGCGCGGGCCTCAAGATCCGGCTCGCTACGTGAGCCCCCGGCACGCTGCTATTTGTGCCGCTGGCCTGATGTTGTGCGCCTGCGGGCGCTACCAGGATTTCAGGCTGCCTCTTCAGCCCGGGGGTCCGGCGGTCGCGTGGCATTGGGAGGCGCGGCCGGATCCGGTGCTGACGCGAGGCGGCGCGGGTGAATGGGACTCGGTCGACGTTCTGAATCCTTCCGTCCTGCGGCAAGGCGACGCCTACTACAATCTCTACTCGGGCTACGACGGCCGAACCTGGCACACTGGCCTGGCCGTCTCGGCCGATGGCCTCACCTGGCGCAAGGAAGGCACGATGCTCTCGCCCGATCCGCGCACCTGGGAAGGAGACGCGATCGCCGCCAACGGTTCTGCGGTGGCCGACGAGAGCGGCGCCATTCTGTATTACTACCAGGCCGGGCAGCCGCCGGAGATCGGGCTGGCGCGTTCCGCGAACGGTCATCAATGGCGCCGCCAAGGTCCGCCCGTGCTGCCCACGGGACCGCGCGGCAGCTGGGATGAACGCGGCGTCGCCGATCCCTACGTGATCCACATCGGCCGCAGCTACTACATGTTTTATGAAGGCATGGACCGCGCGCGGCGGCAGCGGCTGGGTGTCGCCACCTCGGACGACGGCGTCACCTGGTACAAGCTGCGCCGTAATCCCATCCTCGAACTCGGCGCGTACGGCGCGTTCGACGAAAACGGCCTGGGAGAGCCGGCCGTGTGGGTCTCCAATGGCTACTATTGGATGCTGTACACCGGCCAGGATCGCGGGAAAATGCGCAAGCTGGGCCTGGCGCGCTCGCGCGATGGTGTGGATTGGGAAAAACATCCGCTGGTGATCGCGGGCGATCAACCCTGGGACTCGAAAGTTCTCTGCGACCCTACCGTGCTGGTGGAAAACGGCCGCGTGCGCGTCTGGTTCGGCGGCGGCGACGTCCCGTCACCCGACCAAAACCTGAACGGCCAAATCGGCTCAGCCATGTTGACTGCTCAAGCCACGAAATAACCCACCAGGTATCCTGGTTGATGACCGAGTCGTGGCACACGCTCTCAGCGTGCCGCGTCCCCACTCGTGGGGATGCTAGGAATCAATGAAAATCGGCATCACCTGCTATCCCACCTACGGCGGCAGCGGCATCGTCGCCACCGAGCTTGGCCTGGAACTGGCCAACCGCGGCCACGAAGTTCATTTCATCTCCTACGCCAATCCCATCCGCCTGGACCCCGGCACGCCGCGCATCGAGTACCACGAGGTCGAAGTATCCACCTATCCGCTGTTTCAATACCCGCCTTACTGTCTGGCGCTGGCCTCACGCATGGCCGAAGTCGCCGAAGACTACGAGTTGGACCTGCTGCACGTGCACTACGCCATCCCGCATTCCATCGCGGCGCTGCTGGCCCAGCAGATGGTAGCCGCGCGAAAACGCCTGCCATTCATCACCACGCTGCACGGCACCGACATCACGCTGGTGGGCGTGGACCGCTCCTATTTCCCGATTACCAAGTTCTCGATCGAGAAATCCAACGGCATTACGAGCATCAGCGAAGATTTGCGCCGTCACACCTACGAAGTCTTCGGCGTCGAGAACGAAATCCGCGTGATTCACAATTTCGTGAACATCGAGGTCTACCGGCCGCTGGCTGACCGCTCTGAAACCGAAAAGCGCCTGATGCACATCTCGAACTTCCGGCCGGTGAAGCGCGTGCTGGATTGCGTCCGTATTCTGGCCGACGTCTTAAAGCAAACCCCGGCGCATCTCTATATGGTGGGCGACGGCCCGGACCGGCCGGAAGCGCACCGCCTGGCGCGCGAGCTGGGAGTCGACCGCCACGTCACCTTCATGGGCAAACAGGATCGCGTGGAGCGCATTTTTCCGCAAATGCACGTGCTGCTCATGCCAAGCGAGATGGAATCCTTCGGCCTGGCGGCGCTGGAGGCCATGGCGTGCGGCGTTCCACCGGTGGCCACGCGAGTGGGCGGCGTGCCCGAGCTGATTACACACGGCGTCGACGGATTCCTGGAGCCGGTCGGCGACATCGCCGCCCAGGCGTCCCGAGTAGTCGAGCTGCTCACCAACCCCAGCCGGTATCAAGACATGGCGGCCGCGGCGCGCCGCACGGCGGTGGAACGCTTCGCCAGCTCGAAAATTATCCCGCAGTACGAGCAGTACTACCGTAAAATAACGTCGATTCCCTAGTATCGGCTTTGCGGATTTTGGGACTGTGGAACAATAACTGAGTGGCATCTGGGTTACAAGGAGACACCTACCACCTCCTTCAGCCGCGCCCTTATCCCCGCATGCTGTCGCTCGTGTTCCCGATGTTCAACGAGGAGCCGGTGGTCGGAGCCCTTCGGGTGGAACTCGACAAATTCATGGCGCAGGTGAAATGCGAAACGGAAGTGGTGCTGGTGAATGACGGAAGCTCCGACGCCACCCTGGCGCGAATCACCGCCTGGGCGGCCGAAGACGCGCGGATCAAGGTGATCCACCTCTCCCGAAACTTCGGCCATCAGATCGCGGCGACCGCCGGCCTCGACTACGCCTCCGGCGACGCCGTGGTTCTGATCGATGCCGATTTGCAGGACCCGCTGGCGGTGGTGCACCCGATGATCGAGCGTTACTCGGAAGGCTACGACGTGGCCTACGGCCGGCGTGAGCTGCGCGCGGGCGAATCTCCGTTCAAACGCTTCACGGCCTGGCTCTTTTATCGGCTGATGCGAAGCCTCGTTTGGGATCGCCTGCCCGTTGATGCGGGCGATTTTCGCCTGATCTCCCGGCCCTGCCTGGACGGCCTGAAGCGGATGCGCGAGACCCACAGGTTCCTGCGCGGCATGGTGGCCTGGGCCGGGTATCCGCAGGTGGGCGTCCCCTATGAGCGCGCTCCCCGCGCCGCCGGCCGCACCAAGTATCCCTTGGGAAAAATGCTCGCCTTCGCCTGGACCGCGGCCACTTCTTTCTCCACGCTGCCGTTGAAGATCAGCGTAATGCTCGGGATAGTGTGCGGCCTGTTCGGCCTGGAGGAAGCCATTCGCGCTGTACTGGCATTCTGGTTCGGCTGGTACACGGTTCCGGGCTGGACGTCCTTGATGGTTGTGACCAGCTTGATCGGCGGCTCGCTGCTGATCAGCATCGGGATACTGGGACAATACGTAGGGAAGATTTATGAGCAGTCGAAAGAACGTCCTCTTTATCTGGTGGCCCGCACCTATAACGTAGCCGATCCGCCAGCGGCGAACGCCCGGTGAAGCCAATGCAGCCCACCCGCCCTGAATTCGACGCGCACTCCGGATCCTATGAGGACCTGCTTTGCGATCCCATCCGCGAGCGGTTCTCGGGCGGCGGCGTGGCCTTCTTTCACACGCGCAAGCGCGACCTCATCCGCGAGTTCTTTCGCCGGCGCCGGATCGACACCCGGGCGCTCGCCTACCTCGACCTCGGCTGCGGGAAAGGTGAGCTCGCGACGGCCTTGCGCGGCGATTTCTCCCGCGTCGCGGGTTGCGATCTGTCCGCGGGAATGATTGAAGCGGGCGGCCTCGGGAGGCAGGGAATGGATGTCCGGCTGCAAACCGATCCAGCCAGGATCCCCTTCGAAGATGCGTGCTTCGATCTGGTGACCGCCGTTTGCGTGTTCCACCACGTGCCCCCCGTCGCCCGCACCGCCCTAACTGCCGAAGTGCGCCGCGTCTTGAAGCCGAACGGTGTGTTCGCGATCATTGAGCACAATCCGTACAACCCGGTCACGCGACGGATCGTCAACCGCACTCCGGTGGACTCCGGTGCCATTCTGCTAAAGCCCGCCGAAAGCCGCGCGCTGCTGGCCGAAAACGGCTTTTCCGTTGAGTCCCAGTCTTATTTCCTGTACCTGCCGCAGTCGCTGTACCGGCGGATCGGGCTGCTCGAGTCGGCGCTCGCGAAGCTGCCGCTGGGCGGCCAGTACGCCGTCTTCAGCCGCGCCTTGTGACCTGATTGCCGGAATTATCGGACGGGGATCTCCGCTGCTGGCCCGGCTCGGCCATCCGCCATCAAGAAGACGACCGCCGTGCCGGAGCCGGTCTGTTTCGGCACCGTGAAGTCGACCCGATAGTGGTTGACCATACTCGGCCATCCGATTTTCAAAGAAACGTCCGCTGGACGGCCGTTGACGCGGACCACGATTTCAGACGCGACCGCCAGAAAAGGATCGTCTGGAAACGCCTGGTCCGGCGGCAGCGCAGGCCGGGTCGGCCCGAGATCCGTGGCCCCTGCGATCAGCCGCTCGCCGGGCCGGGCCGGGGAGTAGGCCGAGACGGGGGAAAAATCCGAATGATAAATCTCCGGCGCCGCGGAATCTGTAACTGCAATGGCCGGTGGCCCAGCCGGGCGCCAGGGCGGAGGTGGCGTGACGTCGAGGAAATGCCCATCCCGGTAGTCGAACACGTATTCGTACCCGGACCGCTGTCTTTCATCCGGCGGGCGAGGCATTTCCTTGGCCCGCGCGATTTCCAGCGTTCGGTCGTTATAGCTCAATTGGACGATGAAGGTCATGTTCGGCCAGTCCGCTCGGATCGGATCGTTCAGAAACAGCAGGCGGCTGAGCGGGCGAAGCCGGGGATGCAGAGCGTGAAGCTGCGCCGCCACTTCACGATTGACGGGGGCCTCTTGCATTACGCTGCTGACATCCGCAAAGCCTTTGCGCTGGTAGTAGGGGTAAAGCGCCAACACCAGACTCAGCAACACCGCGGCGCTGCGAACGCGCGCCACCACGGGCCGTTCACCGGCCAGCCGGCGCGTGACCCAGGCGAGCGATTGCACCACTGCGACGGCGGCATAAAGGACCCAGCCAAACCAGGGAATATAGTATTGAGGGGCGCCCCGCGCGGCGACGAACGCAATCGGCAGCACGCTCAGCATGAGGAAAAACCAGGCGAACAGCAGCGCCTTCTGCCGGCTGATCCAGGCTGCGGCCAGCAGGACGCTCCAAAGCAGAATCACCGCGGCCATGCTCCAGTCGTGGTTCGGGCTGAATACGTCGCCGAGGAAGTGCCTGCTGGTGAGCATGAACTGCGTCCAGGTCAGCACCGGCTGATACATGGGATTGCCCACCAGCGAGTCCGGCCCGGTTGTTCTGCCGAGCACGTACGCCAGCGTGGCGATTCCGATCACCAGAACCCCGCGCCCGTCTCCGATGGGCCATCTCAAGATGCCGGCCGGTCGCCACGACTCGAGAGGATGATAGATCAGCTCGTAGGCCAGCAGAGTCACCGGCAGCGTGACCGCCATCTCCTTCGAGTTCAAGGCGCAGATGTAGAGAACGCAGCACGCCGCCATTTCCCAAATACGTAGCGCCCGGTTCAGTTGCCGCGCGCGAATGTACACCAGCAGCGCCGCGAAGTAAAAGCAATAGCACAAGGGATCGTAAATGAATCCCGTATCGAAATAGATGATCTTGAAGCGATTGTGGTAGCTGAACAGCAGGACAGTCACGCCGGCGGCCTCGCGCGAACCGCTCAAGCGCCGCGAAACAAAATACGTCAGCCCAAGGTTCGCCCCGAGAATGATCATCAGGGCCACGTGAAACGGTTTCGCGTCGTAACCGGCGAAATAGAAGATCGACCGAAGCAGCGCGCAGGCCATGGGTCGAATAAACGGCGAGCTCTTGAAGAACAGAATATTGGCCCGGATCAACTGGTCCAAGGGGGAAATCCAGGCGCGGTGCAGCCCCAGCATGTCGTCCGGTGTAAAGAAGGAATCCAAGGTAGGATGGACTAGCGCGAGGAAGTATGCGGCGACCAGGGCGGCGCCCCCCAGAAACAGCAGTCGATCGGTGCGGCGCAATGTACGGACCTCAGCAGGCTCGCCGGGATTTCTTTCAGGCATCGCAGCGCTTCCACCGCGTGCATCCCACATCTGCCCAATACTTTGTCACTGAGCATACCAGACCGCGCGCACTGGGTTGCAGCCGCTGCCTGGCCGAGGTGTGCGCTCACTTCTGCTCTGCCAGTCACAGATTTTTTTCGCGATTTTACCGTTCCGTCTCCCGCACTTACGAAACCGCATTCGCGGCGCGCCGGCCTGGTGCCCTTAAGCTGGTCTTAGTTGGTGGCCGGCACACGGTATGCCGGCCCAGGTTCTGTTGCGTGGGCAGAACTTGGAGCCGCATACCGTGCGCCGTTCGGCGTCGCCGGCGCGCGCCCCCTCGGCGTTCCCCCGGTCCATTTTGCCGCACCCGACTCGTTCCTCGCGGGCGTAAAATCAAACCATGGAACTGATCGTGAACCAGAAGCGGTACCGCATCGAGCTCGATCCGGACCGCCCGCTGCTTTGGGTCCTGCGCAATGAACTCGACCTCACCGGAGCCAAGTACGGGTGCGGCGAAGGCCAGTGCGGCGCGTGCACCGTGCTGGTGGAGGGAGCGCCCGTCCGCTCCTGTCTGGCGCGAGTCTCCACCGCGGCCGGAAAACAGATCACCACCATCGAAGGCCTGGTGCAAAACGGAAAGCTGCACCCGCTGCAGGAAGCATTCATCGAAGCCGACGCCATGCAATGCGGCTACTGCACGCCCGGTATGATCATGTCCGGCGCCGGCTTGTTGAAGAAAAATCCGCATCCAGGGGAAGCCGAGATCCGGCAGGCCCTGGAAGGCAACGTCTGCCGCTGCGGCGCCTACCCCCGCATCGTGGCCGCGGTGCAAATGGCCGAACGCCAAATGTCCGCGCAGACCGGAGGCCGCCATGATTGAGTTCGAACGCTACGAGCTTCGCGAAGGCCCGGCCTACCGCTTCGAGCTGGAGCGCCGCGAGTTCTTCAAGCTGCTCGGCGGCGGTCTCATCCTGCTGCTCGTTTTCGACCGTCCCGGCGAGGCGCAGGAGTCCGGACGGGCGCAGGCCATGCGCGGGGACGCGCGTCCGCCGGAGATCGCCGCCTGGCTGCACATCGCCGAAGACGGATCGATCTCTGTCTACACCGGCAAAGCCGAAATGGGCCAAAACATCCGCACCTCGCTCACGCAAGCGATCGCCGAAGAGCTGCATGCTCCGGTCTCTTCCATCCGGCTTGTCATGGCGGACACAGCCATGACTCCCTACGACATGGGCACCTTCGGAAGCCGGACCACGCCCACCATGGCGCCGCAGCTACGCAAGGTGGGCGCGGCCGCCCGCGAAGCCCTGATTGATCTTGCAGCCGAAAAGTGGAAAGTCGGCCGCTCCTCCATCAGCGTCGTGGACGGCAAGGTGAAGAACGCCGCCAGCGGCGAAAGCATCGGATTCGGCGAGCTTACCAAGGGCCGCCAGATCATGAACAGCGTGAACGGCGCGGTCCTTACGCCCGCCGAGAAGTGGACCGTCGCAGGTTCCTCGGCCGCTAAAGTCAACGCGCGCGACATCGTCACCGGTGCGCACCGCTACGCCAGCGACATCACGCGCCCTGGCATGCTGCACGGCCGGATACTTCGCCCCGGCGTGTTCCAGGCCAAGCTGACTTCGGTGGATACCAAGGCCGCCGAGGCGATTCCAGGCGCCAGCATCGTTCGCGGCGTTGATTTCATAGGGGCTGTAGCGGAAGATGAGTCCACCGCTGCCAAGGCCATCGCTGCCATACAAGCGCTCTGGCAATCGGCCCAACAGCCATCCAACAAAGATCTGTTCACCTACCTGAAGGCGCATACGACGCCGGCCCAGCCGGGCGCCCCTCGATCCACTCCCGAGCGTTCCATCGAGGACAGCCTCGCCTCGGCCGATCACAAGCTCGACGCCACCTACACGGTCGCCTACATCGCTCATATACCGCTAGAACCACGCGCCGCCGTGGCCGAATGGAACGAAGACAACCTGACGGTTTGGACCGGAACGCAACGTCCCTTCGGCGTTCGAAGTGAGCTGTCCGAGGCATTTGCGCTGCCGGAAAACAAGATTCGCGTGATCGTGCCCGACACCGGGTCCGGATATGGCGGCAAGCATACCGGCGAAGTCGCGATCGAAGCCGCCCGCCTGGCGAAGTCCGCCGGCAAGCCCGTCAAGCTGATCTGGACGCGCGAAGAGGAGTTCACCTGGGCCTATTTCCGGCCGGCGGGCGTGATCGACATCCGCAGCGGCGCCAGCAGCGACGGCGTGATCACGGCCTGGGAGTTTCACAACTACAATTCCGGCCCCTCGGGCATCGAAGCGCCCTACGACATTGCCCATCGCAAGATCGAATTTCATCCCACCGCCTCGCCGCTACGGCAGGGCTCCTATCGCGGCCTCGCCGCCACCGCTAACCACTTCGCGCGCGAATCGCACATGGACGATCTGGCCGCCGCGGCCGGCCTGGACCCGCTCGACTTCCGCCTGAAGAATCTCAAGAACGCGCGTCTGCGCGCTGTCCTCGAAGCAGCCGCGGAAAAATTCGGCTGGCGGAACGCGAAGAGTACACCCGCGCGCGGCTTTGGCCTGGCCTGCGGCGTCGAGAAGGGCGGCTACGTCGCCAGTTGCGCGGAGCTCTCCATCGCGCCACCCGGCGGGAAGGTGAAGATCGAGCGCGTAGTCACGGCCTTCGAATGCGGCGCCATCGTAAATCCCGAGCATCTGAAAAACCAGGTGGAAGGCGCGGTGGTGATGGGCATCGGCGGCGCGTTGTTCGAAGCTATTGAATTCGCCGACGGCCGCATCCTGAACGGCCAGCTCTCGCAATATCGCGTGCCGCGCTTCAGCGATCTTCCGGTGCTCGAAACGATCCTGCTGGACCGGAAGGATCTCCCGTCCGCCGGCGCCGGCGAAACCCCGATCGTTGCTCTGGCCCCAGCCGTCGGCAACGCCATTTTCCACGCCACCGGCCGGCGGCTCCGCTCGCTGCCGATGGCCCCCAACGGTCTGCCGTCCGGGGCGCATGCAACCGCGTAAAGTAAGTAGTGGCGCACGCTTGAGAGGCTGCGTTCACACTCTATAGAAAGCGCGCACAACGGAACGCTGCGGCAGAGCTTTTTGTGCGACACGAAGAGGCCGCGGCGTCCTGTGCGCCGGTGTGAACGCCAATCGTGGCGATCCGTGGCTGCGCCAAGTGCCCGGCTTGCCCGGCAGCGGGGAAAATGGGCCGGCCCGTGTCTGGGCTCGCGCCTGCCACCCGCGCCAAGTTACACCCAGCGCGGCTGAACCGCATGCCCGGCTGGTTGCCGGCCCCGATTTTCGTGTAGGCTGAGCGTATGGCCGCTCTGTCGGATTCGGCTTTGGCGCGCATCGTCGATCTGCGATACTTGCGCTCCGGCGACCTGGATCCCCTGCTCGACGAGGAAACGCAGGTCTGGCAGGAGACGCTGGAGTGGGACTTCCGTGCCTCCGCCAGCCTGGTTCGCCGCTTCCTCGACATGCAGGCGCTTAATGGCTACGCGCTCCTGATGAACGGCCACCCGGTCGGATACTGCTACTACGTGTCGGAGGAAAGAAAAGGACTCATCGGCGATCTCTACTTGATGAAGGATTTCGTCAGCGTGGAAAGCGAAGAGCGTTTGCTGGGCGCCGTGATTGATTGCCTGGTGAAGACTCCTTACGTGCAGCGCATCGAATCGCAGCTCATGATGCTCCGCAACGGGCCCCGCATGGCGCTGCCGCAGCGCGCTCACCTGCGCGTCTACAGCCGGACTTTCATGGAGATCGACCTGGCCCGGATTTCGAGCCTGCCCGACACGCGCGCGACTCATCCGGTCTTGATCGATAACTGGACCGAGCGCAAGCAGGACGAGGCGGCTACCCTCATCGCCGCGGCGTATCAGGGCCACATCGATGCCGAGATCAATGATCAGTACCGCTCGCCGGCCGGTGCGCGGCGATTCCTTACCAACATCATTCAGTACCCCGGATGCGGCAGCTTCTTCCAGCCCGGTTCGTTTGTGGCGCTGGATCAGTCCACCGCAAAGCTGTGCGGGATCTGCCTGAGCAGCCTGGTGCACTCCGAGGTGGGACACATCACGCAAGTGTGCGTCTCGAAAGCCGTGCGAGGCCGCGGGGTGGGCTACCAACTGATCCGGCGTTCCCTCGAATCGCTGGCGCGGCACGGTTGCCGCAAGGCCAGCCTCACGGTCACCTCCGACAACCAGGAAGCGATTGCGGTTTACGAGCGCATGGGATTCCGCAAAGCGCGCAACTTCGCCGCCTACGTCTGGTCGGGATTTTCGGGCCGTTCCTGAACTACAGCGTCCCTCCCGGCCGGTGGATTACCGGAGCAGGGACCATGCGCAAGAAGTTCGACCTGCCGGCTGCGACTCTGATGGGCGCTGCGTTTCTCTCGCTCATGCCGAGGTCCCGCATGCTGCCGGCCAAGAACGATTTCTTCGGACGCCTGGCGTTCTACGGGTTCCTTGTGAAGCCGCTCACGCTGTTGCCGTACAAGCCGGCCTACTGGCTCTTCTAATCCGGCAGCCTGGCCCGCGTGTACATTTTTCTGCGGCTCAACGCGAGCCGCTATTCGAAGCTCCTCCAGAGGCGCCGCCGTTCCGCCAAGCCTCACCGCGCCGTAATCTGATTGCCTTGCACTGCCGCCAGCCGCCACTGCCCGTTCTGCTTCACCCAGACCCAGATCAACCTAAGCTTGACCTCGTTCTCCCGCCCGTTCGTCCGGGTGTGAATGTTGGACGTGATATTCACCAGCACCGTGTCGCCGTAGACCCGATACTTCTGTTCACTGTCCTCGAACGCGACATAATTCAGCCGGCCGGATTCGATGAGCCCGAGCCATTCGGCCTTGTTGGTGTCTCTGCCGCCGGGCGGCGTCCGCAGAAAATCGTCCGTCACCATCTGATTCAGCGTCGCCATGTCCTTGTGAGTCAGCGCCTGCTCCAGGTCGGCAGCCCTTTTCCGGACTTCCTCCACGGCATTCTGGCCGGCGAGCGGAATCGCGATCAGCACCGCCACGGCGAACGCGGCCACTGATCTCGTCATTCCAGGAGCCTACCACAATTCACGGTTCTGCTCCGGCGAAGCGTCGAGCAAGCCCGCGCAGCTCGAGAAAGGCACACGCCAGTACCATGCGAAGCCACCGATTGAGAGAGGCATGTTCCGGCTTGCGATGTCCGGCCGCGGCCCGAGCGGCATCGTTCCAGCGCTCTTGGAATCGCCGTCCGCGGCTCGTGGGGATTGACGGCTTCGCTTTAGGTAACTCTCCGCGGCTCGCTCGCAATGCATTGCGGCGCTGGAGGCTGGTTGGGGAGACGTCGGCACAAGCTGATGGGCCCCGGTTGGCGCATTGACAGCAGCCCGCCAGCGCGAGTAGACTGCTCTCAATTGCAGGAGGTCTTCGATGACTAGCCCCCGTTGTGCGGTTACCGTCCTGAGCGCACTGTTGCTCGCCTCTGTAGCTTCCGCGCAGACCACAACGGCCACGGTTTCCGGCACCGTTACCGATTCCACCGACGCCCGCGTGGTAGGGGCGTCTGTTACTGCCCTGAGCGTCGCCACCGGAGTGACGACCACTTCAACTACAAACGAAGCAGGAGTGTACGTGTTCCCCTCTCTGGCTCCTGGCCAATACACCTTCACCGCCGAGCGGGCGGGCTTTCGAAGGGCGGTGATCAGCGACGTGATTCTAGAGGTTGGCGCACAGCTCACGGTGAATCTGTCACTCCAGATTGGCCAGACATCGGAAACCGTCGAAGTCCAGGCCACCACCAGCGAAGTCACCAGCGCCAGCGCCACGGTCGCGGACGTGATCAACGGGCGGAAGCTCATCGATCTCCCGCTGGTGGGGCGGAGCTCATACGATTTCATCGACACGCAAGTCGGCACGGTCCTTGGTAGCTATGGCTATAACTTCAACGGGAATCGTACCGGCGCCATCAACTTCACCCAGGACGGGATCAACTCGCAAGACAACGGCGTCAACGGCATGTTTACAACCGGCTACAACAATGTCGAAAGCACGGACCGGGCGGAGGAAGTGCGCGTGGTGACCTCACCCTCAGACGTCGAGTATGGCCACGGCACGGGCCAGGTCCAGATGATCACGCGCGGAGGAAGCAACGCCTTCCACGGGGCCGTCTATGAGGAACTGCGCAACACGGACTTGAACGCGAATGATTTTTTCAACAACCTGAATGGAATTCCACGCACCGCGCTGATCCGGAATCAGGCCGGAGTCCGGTTGGGAGGCCCAGTCAAGCGTAATCGCACGTTCTTTAACGGTCTTTGGGAAAAGAGTTTTTCGCGCCAGACCGTGAATCACACGGAGACCGTTTATACCCAGGATGCGCGGAATGGATTCTTCCGCTATTACCCCGGCGTGTTGAACGGCAACGCCACGGCGGGGGTCCCCACGGTCGATCTGAACGGCAATCCCGTCCAACCGGCTCGCGCTACCGGTCCACTGCAAAGAGTTAGCGTTCTTGGCCTCGATCCCAACCGTCTGGTAGCGGATCCTTCCGGTATCATCGCCAAACAACTGGGCTTCATGCCGCTGCCGAACAATTTCCGCGTCGGCGATGGTCTCAACACCGCCGGTTTTACCTGGAATTATCCGGTCCCCGTCAACTTCCAGATTTATGAAGGCCGAGTGGATCATCTCTTCAACGAGAACGAGCGGGTGTCGCTGGTGCTGAATCACCAGAACTACGACAGCTTCAACGTAGCGGATCCGCCGGCGTACCCGCAGTCGCCCGGAAACGACGACCCCACCGAGACCATGCAAGCCAGCCTGGCGCTGACCAGCATTCTTCGTCCTAACCTGCTCAATGAACTGCGGGTCGGCGTATATCGAATTCGCACCTTGGTGGTGCCGGCTTACGATACGGCCGCGAACGCCTACGAGAGCACGGGTTCGCCTGGCGGCGCGGGCGTTCTGGCGAAGACCGCCGGAGGGCAGCCGTACAATCTCCAGTTCGCCGGGGGCGGCGGCGTCGTCGTGACTGGAGGAGGCATCAACCCAGTGCTCCTTCCTTTGGACGGCAGCAATCGCGCCACGCCCGTGTATCAATACGGCGACACCCTTTCCTGGATCAAGGGCCGGCACTCGTTCAAGGGCGGCGTCGAGCTACGCTACATTTCCAACGAAGGCTACACCTCCACCAACCAAATGCCACGCGCCTATATCGGAGCGGGCGCCGTTCCGGTGCAGAATATCGCGACCATACCTAACATCGGATCGAACGCCGTGCTGGCGCAGAACATGCTACTCGACCTGACGGGCTCTCTGGGCAGTCCTACTTTTGGAGCCGCGAATCAGGCCTATGTGTCGCCTGGGGGGACCAATCCCACATTCATACCAGGCGAAACAAACTTTTACGACTATATTCAGAACGAATACGGAGGGTTCTTCAAGGACGATTTCAAGGTCACGCCCTCCTTCACGCTCAACGTTGGCGTCCGCTACGACTGGTACGGCGTGCCTTACGAGCGCGAGGGTCGAGGGCTTGCTCCGGTGGGCGGCCAAGCAGGACTGTTCGGCATTTCCGGAACCGACTTCTCCAGCCTGTTCCAGCCTGGCCTGATGAACGGGTCGCTCACTCAAATCCAGCTCATCGGTCCGCACACGCCCCATCCGGGGACGATGTTTTATAACAACAACAACAAGAATTTCTCGCCCGGCGTCGGTTTTGCCTGGTCGCTGCCTTGGTTCGGCAAGAACAAGACCGTCATTCGAGCCGGTTTTGGCATGGGCTACGAGCGCAATCCTCTCGCCCTTGAAACAACGGACTCGAGTGGACAAGCCGGCCTCTCATCCCTGGCGGTTCTCAATTCTCCGTCCTTGCTGAACGTTGGCAACCTTTCGCTTCCCATACCGACCAGCGCGGTGCCGCTGTCCACGGTACCACTCAATGGCGCGCGCAATCAGAGCGTGTACGCGTATCAGACCAACATGCGAACGCCCTATTATCAGAATTTCAATTTCACTATTCAGCGCGCTCTCTCGGCGACCAGCTCGGTCAGCTTCGCCTATGTTGGCAGCAATGGCCATCAGCTCCTTCGGAGCGTCGAGACCAACGAGGTGGACATTCTCAATAATGGCTTCGTTCAGGCGTTCCAAACCATTCAGGCGGGAGGGGATTCTCCGTTATTTGATTCGATGTTCGGCGCCAACGGTGTGGGGTCCAACCTGATGCGCACCAATGCCACCTACCGCACCTTCTTCGCCAATAGCAATCCCGGCGGGCTCGCAGCCTTGATTGAAGGATCCACGTTGACAGGCGGGGTTGGCGGCAAGCTGCTGGCCGGCGCCGGGCTGCCGCCGAATTTCTTCGTCGCCAATCCCCAGTTCCTGAATGCCTACCTCACTGGCAACTTCGGCAATTCCACATACAATTCCTTTCAGGTGGAGTACAACAAGTCGTTTTCTCATGGCCTTGCTCTGCAAGGAAGCTACGTCCTTAGCAAGGCTCTGGGGGATGGAAATGAAGCCGATAGCAGCACCTTCATCGCCGACTTCCGCACGCTCCGCAATGCAAGCCTGGATAAGACGCCCTTGTCGTTTGACCGCACCCACATCCTTCGCGCCAACGGCCTGTATGAACTGCCCTTCGGCCCCGGCAAGCTGATTGGCGGCAACTCCCGCGGTGTGCTGGGAAAGCTAATCGGCGGCTGGCAGATTGGATTCCTGTTCAACAGGTTGTCCGGCCACCCGCTGAGCTTCATAGCCCAGAACACGTTCAATAGCATTCTGCAGCCCGCAACTGGGGCGCTGGCCACGTTCACACCCAACATCCTCGGAGTTCTCCCGGGCGGCGGTGTAACCAGGGTCGGCAACGGCGTGACTTATTTCCCGAATCTCACGCAGATTATCGATCCTGCCGTGGCGAATCTCACCACCTCCGGCAATTTGCAGGCGCTCTCTACGCTGCGCGCCATCGCTACCTCCAACGGAACACCGCTGTTGGTCAACCCCCTCCCGGGTCACCTCGGCAACCTCGGTTTAGGCGACCTGCGGGGTCCCGGGCTCATTCGGATCGATATGAACCTGATCAAGGACATCAAGATCACCGAGCGCGTCACGTTTCGTTTGGAAGCCACCGCCCAGAATCTCACCAACACCGAGACGTTTGGAAACCCCGATATGAACATCAATGACCTGACTTTCGGCCGGATTATTTCGACCCAAATCGGCAGTGTGACTGGGACGCCGCTAGCCGTCCCTCGCATCATCGTGATACAGACGCGGGTGTTCTTCTAATCCAGGCCGGCGTACCGGGGCATGGGATTGTAACTGCGCACCGGTGCTCGGATTTTTGCACCCATCACCAAAACACCGGCTCCCGCGCTCGCGATGCTGCGCTGCCTTCTCGCGCAAATATTTGACAGCCGCGTTCGCCTGTTGTAATCTCCAGACAGAAGGCGACAAGTACGGCCCGAGCGGTGGCGCCTGAAGCCCCGATCTCAATCCGCACTGATCGGAGTTGAATCATGCCACGATTGCATGGGCGCGACGCCATTCCGGTTGTTTCCATCCTAGCGGTCTGTTGCATCCTCGCCGCCAATCCGGGCAGCGCGCAGGACAAACGTTCCGGTGCGCTCGTGGCGCAAGGCGCGCGCCTGAGCCGGGACGACGCCAAAAAACTCCAGAATCCCGTGCCTTACAGCAGGAAGTCCATCGGGCAGGGACGCACCATGTTCCAGCGCTACTGCACGAATTGCCACGGCCCCGACGGAAAAGCGCAGGTGGATGTAGTGGCCAACGCCACCGATCTCACTTCGCCCGCCGATTTCAAGAGCGGAACCACGGACGGCGAAATCTTCCGCAGCATTCGCGACGGCGCCGGCGAGAGCATGCCGCCTTTCAAAACCCAGATCGCGGAAGAAACTGACCTGTGGAATCTGGTGAACTTCATCCGCAGCTTGTGGCCGGAATCGACCCGGCCACCGTTAAAGGATCAGTAGACGAATCCGCCAACCGGCGGAATTCGGAGGACTGACATATGAGCGAAGAAAAGAAACCCAACGCGGCCGACCACGGTAAGAGCGCCGCGGCGTCGACGCGCAGAAATTTCCTGGCCACTCCCTTGGGAGCCAGCGCCGCCGCGGCCGCCCTGCTGGCCCCGGCTGAGTTGTTTGCCGACGCCGGCATCCCCTCCATAGCCATTCCGAAGGAAATCCCATCCACGTTGAGCGAAGCCCCGAAGGCCGGCTCCTTCCAGGGCAAAGGCATGACCGGCGCAGAGGTGTTCGCCAAGCTCTGCAAGGACGAGGATCTCGCGGCTCTGTTCTGTTGCCCCGGCAATTACACCGTGATCAACGCCATCGCCGCGGCGGGCGTCCCGGCCTATGGCGGGCGCTCGGAAGGCTCCATGTGCGCGGCCGCCGACGGATTCTCGCGCGTCACCGGCGAAGTGACCGCGTGCTCCGGCACCGAAGGCCCGGGCTTCACCAACATGATCATGAATATCGCCGCCGCACACGCCGCGCGCACCCCTCTGCTGGTGCTCGCCAGCAACATGCAGATCGCCGGCGACGACCGCGAAGCTTTCATCCAGACCGGCTACCAACAGCCCACCACCACCGGCATGAAAAAATACGGCAAGCGCCTGATCGCGCCGGACCGCGTCTGGGAATATGGCGGCTACGCCTTCCGCAATTTGAAATCCGGCGTGCCGGGCTGCGTGCATCTCGATTTTCCCGGCGAAGTAGCGCGCGCCCGTTTCACCGATCCGTCCGCGCTCAAGGATTTCTACAGCAGGAACAAGTACCGCACCGAATCGCGCCCGCACGCCTCCTCGAAGGAGGTCCAGGAGGCCGCCGACCTGATCGCCAAGTCCGAACGCCCGCTGCTGGTGGCCGGACAAGGCGTGTTCCAGCGCAAGGCCTGGGACGTGCTGAAGGAGATCGCCGAGAGGAATGACATCGCCGTCGTCACCTCCGGCCCCATGCGCGGGCACTTCCCCGACGATCATCGCCTATCCGCCAGTCTGTCGCCTGACGCGCTGATGAGCGCCGACCTGGTGATCTTCGTCGGCCAATATTCGATGCCAAGCCCCGGCGAGTATCGCTTCCATCCCGACGCCAGGGCGATTCGCGTGCATCCGGTACAGGAAGATCTGGGCCGCAACTGGCCGCTTGATCTGGGAATCGTCTCGGAGGAAAAAGTTTTCCTGGAGGCACTGAACGAAAAGCTTCCGCGCCGCAAGCGCGACGCCTGGGTGGACGAACTCGCCGCTGCGCGCCAGAAATACGAAAAGAGCATCCTGGATCAATATGAGCTGGGCCTGAAGTACAGCAAGGACAGCGATCACATCCATCCGGCGGTGATCGCCAAAGAAACGCACGATTTTCTCTACAAGGGCGACATCGATCCCAAGCAGAGCGTGCTGGGCTGGGGCGGCTGGACCATCGGAAATTTCACCGGCCGCTGGCTGCGCGCCTATCGCCCGGGCCAGGTGGTGAACTGCGCCTACCAATACGGCGCCATCGGTCCCGATCTCGCCATGACCATCGGGGCCGGAGCGGCGGTGCAGCGCGGCCTGGGACCGCAAGCCGCCTACCGGGGCGCGCCGGTCTTCTGCATCACCAGCGACGCCGGCATCGCCTACAGCATGTTCGAGCTCGACACGGCCGCCAAGTACAAGATCCCGGTCGTGGCCATCGTGTATAACAACAATTCCTGGGGCATGTGGCCGAACGCGGTCGGCTCGGCGCGTTCCATCCACATGTACCTGTTCCAGGAAAACCTGCGATATGACAAGATGGCCGAAGGCCTGGGTGCGCGGGGCGAGTACGTCCACACTCCCGAGGAATTTCGGGCCGCGCTCAGGCGTTCCTACGACGCCGCAGCCAAGCAGCAGATCTCGACGCTCATAAACTGCCAGGCGCTCAAGGAATTCACGTCCGCCAAGGATTATCCGCCCGGCAACTACATGAATGCCGAACCCGGCACGGGAGCCATCGCGCACTGAAGAAACCGGTCCAAACCGCCAAGCCGCCGGCTCCCATTGACGCCGTCGCGGGCATCCTCGAACATTACGCCGCGCGCGCCGTATTCCGCGGCTTCAGCCCCGGCGAGGTTAAGAACGGCAGAGCGACTTTCAAAATCCGGTGGCATCGCGATCGATTGTTTGAGCTGGTGGTCGACACGCGCCGCCGCAGGCTGACCTTCCCCGCCTTGCTGCCCCAATTCGATGTCGAGATGACGCGCGAGCTGAGCGCGTTCGTGCGGTCGCGCCAGGCCAAGGATCTCCCCGAGCATCGCCGCATCGATCCGAAGAAAGCCGCTGTGCGCTGCTCGCGCCGAGCCGGCAACCTGAGCCTCGCCCTCACGCTCCAGGGCAACGATTACGAATACGGGACCAGAAAGCTGATACACCTGGTGCACGAGATATTTCTCGCATTCCTCTCGGAAGGCCGCTACTACGAATATCAAGTCAAGGTCTTCGACCTGGATCCGGATCGTCCTTAGCCGGATCAGGCCCGCCGGCGCACTTCGCGTCCGCATCGGGAACCGCGCCGCGAACGGGGCAGCGGCGCCGAGCGTGCTACTATTTCGCTCGATGCCGCTGGCGTACTCATCGGGAGAGGAAATCCAGCCTGGCGACCGCATCCTTTACCATGGCGAGTCCGGGCAGATCGAGTTCATTGCAACGCCCGGAGACTCCGAGACCGGCTGGTACGTCGAGCAGTTCGGCGCGGGGTGCATGATTCTTGCGCGCGGCTTCAGCCGCGTATTCATCAGCCAGCCCGATGAGGACTTGGAGTTGGTCGCTCGAGACCTGCCTCGTTCCGCGCGCTGACCTCCGCCGCGCGGGCAGGTCCGCTAGACCTGGCGCAGCACCCGCCGGACCGCTCCAGTCTGTCATACTGATGGACATTAGAGTCTAATGGAGCGGACTCTCGCGGTCTGCTCCGGCACTTCAATATCAAGGAGAGGACCACAGATGAAAAGTTGTTCCACGATGATCGCCTGGGCGCTCGCGTCGGCGCTCGGCCTCCAAGCTCAAATCCCAGCCTCCCACGTCGCGGAAGCCAAACTGCTCTACACCGGGATCAAGAACAATCTCACGGCCATGGCCGACAAGATGCCCGAAGAAGACTACGGCTTCAAGGTAACAGCCGACATCCGCACCTTCGGCCAGCTTGTCGCGCACGTGGCCGATGTGCAGGCCGCCGCCTGCTCAGTTGCCAGCGGCACCCAAAAGCGCGTGGGTGCGGCCTCCAAGACCACCAAGGCCGATCTGGTCGCGGCGCTGAAGGCTTCTTTCGACATTTGCGACGCGGCGTGGGATGGGCTCGGCGAGGGCGCGGGAGATCAAGTGAGCTTCGGCCCGGTCAAGGGATCGAAACTGTCAGTGCTCGAGTTCAACACGGTGCACTCGAACGAAGAATACGGGTACATGTCGGTGTATCTGCGCCTGAAGAACATCGTTCCCCCGTCGACGGCGGGCCGCGGACGGTAACGACGGCGGCTCAGAGCTGGCTGTCCGGGCGCATCCGCTAAAGGTCGCGCAGTTGCTCTGCCAAGAGTATTGCTGCACCCGGGTTGACAGAGACCGCCGTCCTGTCATACCTTGCCACTTAGCTCCAGAGAGCGAGGTGTCTTCTGCCTAAATCAGGGAGGGGGAAAAAAGCAGTACCGATCTGGCGCTTGGAGGATCGCGCCGGCCACATCTATCGTGTAGCCGCCGAGATCATGTGGCGCCGCGGCTATACGGCGACTTCCATGAATGAGATCGCCGACGCCGTCGGACTGACCAAAGCGGGACTCTACCACTATATCCGCGGCAAAGAGGACCTGCTGTTCAAGATCATGAGCTTCGCCATGGACATGGTGGACGAAGACGTGATGGGTCCGGCGCGAAAAGTTGCGGATCCCGAACAACGGCTGCGCGTCATGCTGGAGCGGCATGTCAAAAGGATTCTGGAGGTGGGTGGCGCTGTCACCATTCTTCTGGACGAGATGCCGGCGCTCAGCCCCGCGCATCAGCGCATCATCCGTAGCCGCAAGCGGGCCTACTTCGACTTAGTCCGCAGCACGCTCCAGCAACTCTCGTCCCAAGGCAAGCTCCGGGCCGTGGAGCCGACCGTCGCCACCTTCGGACTGTTCGGGATGATCTTGTGGACCTCCCGCTGGTATCGCCGCGACGGTAAGCTGAAACAGGAAGACGTTGTCAAGGATTTTCTGGAGATCGCGCTGAACTCAGTCTTGAGAAAGACCACTGCCGCGGCGCTGGCTGGCAGAACTACTTTGAATCGAAAGGCCGCAAGGACTCGATGAAAGACTCATCCGCTATTTTTCTGATCGCCGCAACGATGCTCACCGCCGGCGCCGCCACCCCGGATGGCGAAGCGCTTTACAAGCAACGCTGCGGCATTTGTCACGACACTAAGGGACAGGCGCGCATGCCCACCCGCGAGGAAATCAGCCAGCGCACCCCGGAGTTCGTCTACCGAGCCATGTTTGAAGGCCCCATGATGGTGCAATCGGCGGGCATCAGTGGCGAAGAAGGGCGCGCCATCGCGCGCTTCCTCACGGGAAAGGAGTTCAGCACTGCTGTCGCGGAGATTGGCGGGAAGTGTCCCGGCGCGCCAGGGCCGGTCCGGATCACCGATTCGGGCTGGAACGGATGGGGCAACGATCCGGCCAATACCCGCTACCAGCCCAAGCCCGGTCTCACAGCGGCCGACGTGCCGAAACTGAAGCTCAAGTGGGCTTTCGGATTTGCCGGCGAGATCGTTCGCTCCGCGCAGCCCACCGTTATCGGCGATCGCGTTTTCGTCGGAAGCTCCAGCGGCGAGATCTACTCTTTGGACGCCGCGCGCGGCTGCGTTTATTGGCGCTATGATGCAGGCGCCACTGTGCGAACCGCCATCAGTGTCGGCAAGGTGGCCGGGCGCAGCGGCCTGGTCGCCTATTTTGGCGATACGCGCTCGTACGTTCATGCCGTCGATGCCGCTTCCGGAAAGGCGCTGTGGAAGGTCCAGGTGGAGGATCACCCGTCGTCGCGAATCACCGGCGCGCCGGCTTTCTACAACGGCCGGCTCTACGTCCCGGTCTCCTCCATCGAAGAAGCTACCTCGATGATGCCGAGCTACGAATGCTGCAAATTCCGCGGCAGCGTGGTCGCTCTCGACGGAGCTACCGGCAAGCAGATCTGGAAAAGTTTCAGCGTGACCGACCCGCCCAAGCCGTATAAAAGCGCCAAAGGAGCCCAGCAGTGGGGACCGGCCGGCGCGGCCATCTGGTCTTCGCCCACCATCGACGTCAAGAAAAAGGTGCTGTACGCCGCCACCGGAAACTCCTACACCGATGTGTCTGTCAACACCAGCAATGCAATTCTGGCCTTCGATCTGGAGACCGGCAGTTTGCTGTGGGCCAGCCAGGTGCTGCCGAAGGACAACTTCACCATGGGTTGCGGCCGCGGAGCCAATTGCCCCTCAGAGCCCGGGCCGGATCTCGACTTTGGAAGTTCGCCCATCCTGCGCGAGCTTCCCGGCGGCAAACGCGTGCTGGTGGCAGGGCAGAAAGCCGGAATCCTGTGGGGACTCGATCCCGATCAGCGCGGCAAGGTGCTGTGGCAAACGCGGCTCGGCAAAGGCAGCGCGCTGGGCGGAATCGAATGGGGCCACAGCGCCGACGAACAGAACGCCTACGCCGCCATTTCCGACCTGCTGGGCGGGCTGCCCGGCCTCAAGCCCGGCGGGATCCATGCGGTGAAGCTCGATACCGGCGAAAAAATCTGGAGCACGCCGGCGCCGGAGCTGCACTGCGCTCCAGGAAGCAGGGGCTGCACCGGCGCGCAATCGGCGGCCATTTCCAGCATGCCTGGGGTCGTTTTCTCCGGCTCCGTCGACGGCCATTTCCGCGCCTACTCGACCAAGACCGGCGAGATCATTTGGGACTTCAATACCGTGCAGGATTTCGAGACCGTGAACCGAGTGCCAGGCAAAGGCGGTTCGATCGATTCCGCCGGGCCCACCATCGCGAATGGAATGGTGTTCACCAACTCCGGCTACGGCCAGTGGCAAGGCCTCCCGGGCAACGTGCTGCTGGCATTTTCCGTGGATGGCAAGTAAGCGCCGGTTCGCCGGGCCCCCCGTGGCGTCGCCGGCGACGCTCTCACTGATGCCTCCAGCAGCCGAGTTTGCTTCGCCGTCGTCGGCGACGATCTTGGTGGCAGCCGGAACGGAAGATCGAACTTAGAAACTTTCTGCCTGGATGGGGCGGGAATAAACCCGCCCCCGATTCGGTCCAGCCTACTGGAGAAGGGAATCAGACATCGGCTTGATCGAGCCGAACAAGCCGTGGAACACGCCGGCCGCCGTGGGTTGAGATGCGGCGAAATACAGCGTGCCCGGATCGCCGCCATTGCCGCCGTTGCCCCATTGCAGGCCCCACAGTCCACGGATTTGTATATTGTTGCCTTGGCCGTCCTGCATCGTTCCCAGGTAGGCGCCCGAGTTCAGATCGTAGGCGCTGATGGTGCCGTCGCCAAAGTTGCCAACGATGAGAGCGTAGCTGAACGCGCCGAAGTTCGCTCCGGTCACCGCCATGCCCCAGGGCAGATTCAGGTGCGAATCGCCCGCAACCAAGGTCTGAAGCAGGTTGCCGTCCGTGTCGAACACATCGATCACGCCCGCGCCCGGGCCGCCCATTCCAAAACTAGTGGCGATGGCGCCGACGCCATCCGACGGGGCGAAAGTGACATACACTCTGCGGCCGAAGCGCTGCACGTTGAACGCATAGTAGCCTGCCGGCAGATTCGGATCGACGAATCCGCCCGGCGCAGAGATCGGACTGAAATTGTTATCGAACACGTCGACCGCGCCCTTGAAATTGGCGGCATAAAGTACGGGAGTGTTGGTGCTGACGCTGACGCCGATGCCCAGGCCCGTGTAGAACGCGTTGCCGCCATTGTCCACCATGATAGCCGCCGTGTTGTTGGAGATTCCGCCGTACCAGGCTGTGATCGTGCCATCGAGGGAGGCAAATATAAATGACCCCGGGTGACCGGCAACCACCTCGAAATTCCCGGCGCCATAACTGTTGTTGACCTGACCCGTTGGCAAACCGATGGGAAAGAGCGGTTTGGATCCGGGTGGGATGGTGACCACAAGATTAGGAATCGTCGGCACTGCGGGAGCGGCCTCGGTAACTGCATACAGTGTCGAGGTACCGCCCGCGACATTCGATACCCAGAACGGACTGGTGGCGGATTCTGAAATGCCCCAGGTTCCCTTCAGGTTGGGATCAGTGATGGCCGCTACCCCATCTTGATCGCTGACCAGATTGGTCACCAAAAAATTCGTCGCGGCAAACATGGGTGCGGCCAAAAGCGCCGCAGCGATGCCTGCGCGATAGATGGATTTCTTCCATGGATACATCGTTAAAGTCTCCTAAACTTTACTTACCTAGTCTGATACATTCTGCCGTATGGGCGCCGCGCGCCAAAAGGCTCCGGTGCGGCGCACGCTCGATCATAGCCTATAAACACTCTTGCTGAAGCAGTGACTCATTGTAATTCGAGGGGCTACCGGTTGGGCTTGGAGATTCTTAACCAGCTACGGGCGCGGCGGAGCGAAGCTCGGCGCCGTAGCCTGGGTTTTTTCCGAACGAATTCCGGCCAGCTTCGTCTGTATCGAAAGCAAGGAGGGCGGATGAAGGCGATCGTCTGCGTATCTGTAATGCTTGCCACACTCATGGCGGGCGGGGCTTTTGGAGCGGTTCAGGACTCGGACTGGCATGGGCAGCTTCGCGCCCAGGCCAGAGATCTGGCACAGGAGGCACGCAGGCAGACACGGGAGCTGCGCGACCTGCAGCGTGAGGTGCTGCGTGCCCGCCACGAAGCCAGGAGAGAATTTGTGCGACCCCGTGCCGAGTGGGTGCGCGAGCGCCGGGACGTGATTCGCGAACAGGTCCGCGCGCAAAGAGAGGCCATTCGAGAAATGCGCCGCGACCGGCGCGATCGGGGCCCGCTCCAATAGCCATACCGGCCGGAAATCGTACGGACCGGGCGTCTTTTGCCACGCTGCTTCCGGTGCCTTTCTGCGGTCTTTCACCCAGGCCCCCGCCTCTGTTACTTTCATAGGTTGGATCAGAAGACCGCCGTCATTATTGGAGCGGGCCCGGCCGGCCTCACAGCGGCTTTCGAGTTGTGCACTCGCACCGATATTCATCCCGTGGTGTTGGAGAAGAGCCAGGCTGTGGGTGGGCTGGCCCGCACGGTGAACTACAAGGGCAACCGCATCGACATCGGAGGCCACCGGTTCTTTTCCAAGTCAGACCGGGTGGTGGACTGGTGGCTGCGGATTCTCCCGCTCCAGGCGACCGGAAACGATGCTGAGCTGCTTACATATCAGAATCGGACGCGATCGATCTACACGCGGCTGAATGGCCTGGACCCGGATGTGGAAGACCGGGTTATGTTGATCCGCCGGCGATTGTCGCGAATCTACTTCCGGCGGAGATTTTTCCAGTACCCCATCACGCCGAGCTTCGACGCGCTGCGGAATTTGGGGATGCTGCGCGTGGCGCGAATCGGAGCAAGTTATCTCCGCGCGGTTCTGTTTCCGCGCCGCGAGCGCTCGCTGGAAGATTTCTTCATCAACCGCTTCGGCGGCGAGTTATACCGGACGTTCTTCAAATCCTATACCGAGAAGGTCTGGGGCGTACCTTGCGATCAGATGAGCGCGGAATGGGGCGCGCAGCGGGTCAAGGGGCTTTCGATATCCAGGGCGCTGCGGAGCGCCGTCAGGCGAATGTGGCGCCGGCCGGCCGCGTCCGGCGATGTCCTGGCGCAGAAACAGACTGAAACCTCGTTGATCCAGAAGTTCCTGTATCCGAAATACGGACCCGGCCAGATGTGGGAGGAAGTCGCCGGCCGGGTGACCCGCGACGGCGGTGAGATTCTGGCGGGATGGTCGGCCGAAAGAGTGGAACAGGCTGGCAACCGGCGAATCACGGCGATCTGGGCTCGTCATTCCCCCAGCGGCGAGCTGCGCCGGTTTCCTGGAGACTTTTTCTTCTCGACCATGCCGGTGAAGGAACTGGTGGGCGCCATGACGCCGGAAGCGCCGCCCGAGATACGAGCGGTGGCGGCTGGCCTGGTTTATCGCGACTTCATCATCGTGGGCGTGCTGTGCAGCCGACTTAAGGCGGCGGATGGCTCCGGGCGGCCCATCCAGGACAACTGGATTTACATCCACGAGCCCGACGTGCTCGCCGGCCGCCTTCAGATTTTCAACAACTGGAGCCCGTACATGGTCTCGGATTCCTCCAAGACCTGGATCGGTCTGGAATATTTCTGTGGCGAGCGCGATCCGCTGTGGCGGAGGCCGGATGAAGAAATGATTGCGCTGGCGAGGCGCGAACTGGCCGTCATGAACATTGCCGATCCGAACGATTGCCTGGATGCGACCGTGATCCGGATGCCGAAAGCGTACCCGGCGTATTTCGGGTCTTACGATCAGTTTCCCCGCATCATCGAATGGGCCGACCGGTTCGAGAACCTGTTTCTGATCGGCCGCAATGGAATGCACCGCTACAACAACCAGGACCACTCCATGCTGGCGGCGATGACGGCCGTCGACAACCTCGTGGCCGGCATTACGTCTCGCGAGAACCTCTGGTCGCTCAACACCGAGATGGAGCACCACGAGGAGCCGCAAGCTGCAGCCGCGCAGGCGTCGAGGTGAGGCCCGCATCGCCTGATCGCGGGCCGGGGGCCGTCAGAAGTACATCTTCAGGGCGAGCTGGATCTCGCGCGAAGTCCGCTGGTAGAAGGCCGGACTGCCGGCGTAATTCAACGTTCCCGCTGTCGGGATGCCAATGGTGGCCGCGGTCGAAGTGGCTCCATTCTCGTCGGGATTGTCGAATTGCGGCTTGTTAAACAGGTTGAAAACCTCCGTGCGGAACTCCAGCCGCATGCCTTCGCGCGGCAACGGGATGTTCTTGAAGAGCGAAAGGTCTATCTGGTTGGTTCCCGGCCCGACCACGATATTGCGTCCTGAATTGCCGTAGTGATAGGGAGCTGGCGCCGCGAAGGCGGCTGGGTTGAACCACAGGCTCGGGCCGGGGTTGGGCACGTGCCAGTCGCCCAGCAGATCGGCACGTTGCGCGCTCGCACCCGCTCCCAAGGTATTGGTGCCGGAGTTGATCGAGAACGGCGACCCGGAGTAGAACGAGTCGATGCTGTTCAGTTTCCATCCGCCCAACACAGCTTGTTTCACGCCCGCAAAGTTCCTTCCGAAGGGCTTGCCGGCGCCAACGGGGAGTTCATAGCTCCAGCTCACGGTCAGGTTGTGGCGGATATCGTAATCCGACGCGCCACGGTCGCATACCCAACAAAGCGGATTTTGCACGCCGCCGCCGGCCGTGGTGCTGATGATGTCGACGGAATGGCCATAGGCATAGGAGACAAGGAAAGCCAGGCCGTGCGAGAAGCGCCTCTCAGCGGTTACTTGCAGCGCGTTGTAGTAGGAATCCGAACCGTGGAACACCCCGGTGATGGTGCCATATTGTGGGAAAAGCCGGCGCGCGTTGGCTCCGCCCGGACCAGGCACGGGCTGATTGATATTCGGATAGATGGTCAGATGCTCGCCGCGCGTGCCGACATAGGCCACCGTCAGCACCGTGTCCGAGGACAATTGCTGCTGGATGGACACGTTGCGCTGCTGAATGGTCATGTCGGGGTCGTGGGATGCCCAGTAGGCGAAACTATTTCCGAGCGCGGAGAACTGTCCGATGGTCTGGTACGGAAGGAATCCACGCGACAGGGGCGTGATCCCATTCACCAGGTCCGTGGCGGAGGTATTGTTGGCGATCAGAAGCGTTCCGGAGAACGGCGGACACTCCGTGCCCAACGAGTTCACGCTCTCGCTGGTGAAATCGTAGAAATAACCGAAGCTGGCACGGACAACGGTTTTAGGAGTCAGTTCGTAGGAGAGGCCGAGGCGTGGCCCGAAATTGTGCCAATTGGCCGTGTAAAGGCTGTTTCCGGGAATCTGCGTCGAGCCGACGGTGTAAACATTTCCATCCGCCAGCGACAAATTCGACATGCGGTTGTGAATTTCGGTCCAGGGCGTGGCGACTTCCCAGCGCAGTCCCGCGTTCACGGTCAGTTTGTTGGAGAGGCGATAGTCATCCTGCACGTATAAGGCATGCTCCCAGCGGCGCGTGCCCACTAACTGCCAAATGGAAAGGCTCGCCACCGAGTCCAGACTCAGCAATGCATCCGCCAAGCCACTCCCGGTGCCGCTGGGTTTGGCGGGGTTCTGGGTAAATTGTCCCGTGAAGGTGAAGCTGCCCGAGGGGGACGACTGCACGGTGTTCATGCCCCGGCGGAACATATCGTAGCCCCACTTGATCGAATGTTTGTCGTGAATCCAACTGAAGTGGTAACTGTACTGGTAGTTGTTGGTGGCCTTGATGAACGGGATTCCGCCGGAACCACCCACGAGAGCGACGCCGGTGATGGAGAAAATTCCTACGCCGAGGGAGTTGTATCCGTAGCCGTCGATGCCTGGGATGCCGATCTGATCCATGAAATGCGTGCCTAAGTTGAAAGGGGCGCCTCTGTTATCCAGGCGCGAATATCCGGTGCGGAATTCGGCGATCAAGGTCGGAGAGAACACGTGCGTGTACCCAACCACGGCCTGGTTGCCCGTGCTGGAATAATTCCCCGGGAAGATCGGACCGCCAGCGTACTGGGGAAAGTATCCCGGGTTGACAATGTTGCCGGACGTGGAATTGCTGTAGCGCGCAAACAACTGGTCGTTGTCCGAGAAGCGATGGTCGATGCGGATGTCGCCGGAGATCGGGTAAAGTATGCGCGGCGGGTTGTAGGCGAAGTTGTTTGCCAGGCCGGGAAGATTGGGGTGCGGATACAGATTCATGATCGTCTGGCCGATCGTGCCCTGGAACACGCTCGACGGAATGACGTTGTTGGGCTGGAAGGGCTGCCGCGTGGTGACGCCGTTCGAGGTCTGCGTTGTACGGGGGTCGTAAAGTGTGGTCTTCAACTGCGTGAAGTCGCCGTTCCGCTCCTGGTCCGTCGGAACCGTCTGAAGAAAGGACTGGCCTTGGATGGTGTAGGACTTCTGAATGTCAACGAAGAAGAAAGTTCGGTCGCGCTTGATCCGTCCGCCCAGGCTGGCGCCGAACTGATTCTGATGGAACGCCGGAATCTTGGGCGGGTCAAAATAATTGCGGGCGTCCAGGTCCGAGTTGCGGAAGAACTCGAAGGCTGTGCCGTGAAAATCATTCCCGCCTGACTTGGTGACCAGGTTCACCAGCGCGCCTCCGGTCCGGCCCGTGGTGGCGTCCCGGCCGCTGCTTTGCATCTTGAACTCCTGGATCGCGTCCTGCGGCGGAAGCAGGATCATGACGGCGTATTCGTTGTCCTGAGAGTGGACGCCGTCGAAGTAGTAGGTGTTGTCGCCGTTCCGAATGCCGTTGACGGAGACACCCTGCAGCCCTAGCTGATTGCTGGCGCCTCGGGCCATGGTATAGCCGGTGCCGCTCGAACTGGTGCCGGGCGAGAGGTAAGTGAGGACCACGAAGTCGCGGCCGTTGAGAGGCAGATCGTTGATGGCCTGCGTGGTTCGCACGTTGCCGAGCGCGGCGCTTTGGGTGTCCAGCAGGACCGCGTTGGCTTCCACCGTCACCGTTTCGCTCAACTGGCCGGGTTTCAGCGCGAAATCCAGCCGGCCGTGCTGGTCGACGTCCAGATTCACGTTCTGGACCATCTTGGTGAAACCCGGGGCTTCCACGCTCACCGCGTAGGAGCCAGGCCGCAGGGGCGGAGAGGTGTAATTGCCGTCCTGCGCGGTCTGCGCGGTGAAGGTGGCGTTGGTTTGGGTATCGCGAATGCTGACCAGCGCGCCCGGTACGCTGGCGCCCGAAGAATCCGTTACGGTTCCGACAACCGAGGCGGATTCGCTTTGAGCAAACGCTCCAATCGATCCGGCCAGAAGCAACACGACGCCCAACACGTTCTTGGCTAGCGCCATAGCAAGCTCCTCTGCCTGTTAACGAGGCTAACTGGAATGATCTGGCTGAACATATCGCGGAATGCGATGGGTGTCAAGGGTGTCGCGAATCTTTTGTCGCGAATCTTTGTGTCGCGAATCTTGTGCTGCGAAGCAGGCTCCGGACCCGGTTTTGGACGCCTGCAGTCGACGCGTGCAAGAACCTTTGTCGCGCTCGGCCTGACCTCGTCTGACCTTAAAAGATCGTTCGACTTCGGAGAAACGGCAAGCGGAATCTACGGCCATCAGCGCGCCCAGCATGTGCGGTGCGATTAAGTGTGAGGAGGACAATTGGCCACCTGGGTCTCTAGCCCATGGCCACGCCGATGAGGATGTACGTCCGCTTCGAGTCGGGGACGGGCTGTGGTCCCGCCCCTGAGACCGAGATAAGACGATCGCGAGGATTTGCGCTCGCGAACAGAGCTCAGAATATGAACCGCGCTCCGACCTGGATCGCGCGCGGACCGCCGGA
>DASQHQ010000126.1:0-33934 GCA_035632015.1 Bryobacteraceae bacterium | reverse complement strand
CGGCGTGGTCACGATCTCGCTCGCCGCCACCCACAAATCCTGCTGCTTCTCCCGGTCCTTCTTGCGTCCCATGCCCATGCAAGAATGACGTTCAAAACACAATCGAGGTCACATGTTGCCGAACGTTTTTACCACGGGCTGCTAGGTTACTGTGCGGCACAATGCAATCCTCAGTTTGGGACCACGATTTCAGTTTATCCTGTGACCGGCGGCGCGCGGGATCGCTCGCGTCTTCCGATCAGTTCCCAGTCCGGTTCAATAATCCTCGGCCCTGCCTCATAAAGGCAGCCGCCAGTTCAGTCATCAACAAGCGTTTGACGAACTTCTGGCCCAAGATTTGCATAGAGTCCTCCAGCGCAGGCTCGCCGGGAGTCAAGGCTTGCGCCATCCATGTTGTCAGTAGCTCCATGGCGCGCGCCGCTCCAGACTTTCGGGAGCGCCGTTTGGTAGCGGAGCAAACGTGAGGCCCGTACGCCTGCACAGCTACGCAAGACCTAGTTCTGATGCATTTCGCTTTCTCTCGCGCGTAACGCGGTAAGTATCGCTCACACCTAGCAGAACCGGATAGCCAACGATAGGCTTCGGCCCGCCTCGGCCAGATGTATCCACATGTCATCGAACTCTGGCTGCGAAAGGATCTTCTCCTTCAGTTTGAGATCATCGTCCCAAACCTTCACCTCCTCAACAAGCCCGGCGGCACAGATTCCGGTTCCGGCGGCGTTGTTGTGGTTTGACACGTTCTCTTCCGATTCGATAAGCTGAATTGACACTTAGTCTCCAACGGAGAAGGTCTGTCTTTATGAAAACCCAGATTCCGTCCAAGGGTGAGATCGTGCGTCAATGGCACGTCGTGGATGCCGCTGACCAGGTGCTCGGACGCGTGGCGAGCAAGGCTGCGATGATCCTGATGGGCAAGCACAAGCCCACCTACACGACCTTCCTGGACACCGGCGATCACGTGATCGTCATCAACGCGGCCAAGATACGGCTGACCGGCCGCAAGGAAGAACAGAAAGTTTACCGGCGGCACAGCGGCTACCCGGGCGGGCTCTCGGAAGTCGGGATACAAAAGGTGCGGGCCACGCGGCCGGCGCGCATTGTGGAAGACGCCATCGCGGGCATGCTTCCGAAAACGAAACTGGGCAAGCAGATGTACCGGAAGTTGAAAGTGTACGCGGGCGACAAGCATCCGCACCAGGCGCAGAAACCGGCGGCGCTGTCGCTCGGATGATGAAGAAAGGGTTTTGAGTGGCAGGATTGGTTCAATATCTCGGAACAGGCCGCCGGAAAACTGCGGTGGCGCGGATTTTTCTGCGGTCGGGCAAGGGCCAGATCACAGTGAACGGGCGGCCCTTCGACCAGTATTTCGTCAGCGAGTCTTCGCGGGCCATCGTGCGGCAGGCGTTGCTCGCCACCGAGATGGCCGACAAGTTCGACATTCTGATTCTTACCGACGGCGGCGGTCCAGCGGGACAGGCGGGCGCGGCTCGGCTTGGGATTGCACGCGCGCTGATCGAATTCAACTCCGAGCTGCGGCCTAAGCTCAAGCAGCTTGGATTGCTGACGCGCGATCCGCGCGCGCACGAACGCAAGAAGTATGGGCAGAAGGGCGCGCGCAAACGCTTCCAGTTCTCGAAGAGATAAGGACGCGGATCCTTTTTCGATTGGCGTTCACAGGAGTGTGAACGCGGCACGCAAGAGTGCGTGCGCCACGTAGTGTAACGGCCGGTTTAGTAACGCAGCGCGCAAATTCCGACTTGGGCCGCGTGCTACGGACTAGGCCGGGCGAACCAGAAAAACCGGAAACAAAGGAGGCATTTTGCCGTCAATTTCCATGAAGGAATTGCTCGAAGCGGGCGTTCATTTCGGGCACCAGACCAAGCGCTGGAATCCAAAGATGAAGGAATACATTTTTGGCGAACGCAACGGAATCTACATCATCGATCTCCAAAAGACCCTGAAACTGTTCAAGGACGCCATGCGCTACGTGGCTGAAGCGGCCGCGCAAGGCAAGACGGTCCTGTTTGTCGGAACCAAGCGGCAGGCGCAGGAAGCCATCGCGGAGGAGGCCGGGCGCTGCAGCCAGTTTTATGTGAATCAGCGCTGGCTGGGCGGGCTGCTGACGAACATGATGACCGTGCAGCGCTCCATCAAGCGCCTCAAGGATCTGGACGTCATGGCGGCCGACGGCGCCTATGCCGGCCGCGCGAAGAAAGAAGCCAGCCGGCTGGATCGCGAACGCAAGCACCTGCAGCAAAACCTGGCGGGCATCAAGGAAATGTCCGGGCTGCCGGACGTGCTGTTCGTGGTGGACTCCAACAAGGAAGCCATCGCGGTGAAAGAAGCGCGCAAGCTGGGGATCCCGGTGGTGGCCGTGGTGGACACCAACTGCGATCCGGACGAAGTGGACTACGTGATTCCCGGCAACGACGACGCATTGCGAGCCATCCGCTTGTTCACCACCAAGGTGGCCGATGCCGTGATCGAAGGCCGGGCGCTCGCCACCGAGCAGGACTTCGCGGCCGAGAAGGTCGTGACCGACGAAACCCCGGCCGAAGAGATCCCCGAGTACACGCAGTTCGACCCGCAGCAGTTGGACCAGCTCATGTCGGAAGGCCTGGCGGACGAAGATCTGCCGTCCATGTCGCTGCCGCGCAAGAGCCCTGGTTCGGAAGAGCCGGGGGGAGGGGCCAGCTCGTCGGGCGCGGCGGAGTAGGCGCGCTCTCGATTCGGTTCCCGAAACTCAGGAACCGCCAAACTAAGGAACCAAAGAAACTGAGGCTATGGAGATCAGTGCAAAGCTGGTGAAGGAACTCCGCGACCGCACGGGCGCGGGCATGATGGAGTGCAAGAGCGCTCTGGTGGAGGCCAAGGGCAATCTGGCCGAGGCGGAGATCATCTTGCGCAAGCGCGGGATTGCGGCCGCTTCCAAGAAATCCGCGCGAAGCACGCGGCAAGGCGTGATCGGAAGTTACATTCACCCCGGCTCGCAACTGGGTGTGCTGGTGGAAGTGAACTGCGAGTCGGACTTCGTGGCGCGCACCGACGAGTTCCAGCAACTGGTGAAGGACCTGGCGATGCAGGTGGCCGCCGCCGATCCGCAGTTCATCCGCAAGGAAGACGTAACGCCGGCCGCCCTGAACAAGGAGCGCGATATCCAACGCGGGCGCGCGCTGCAGGAAGGCAAGCCGGAAAAGATGATCGACAAGATCATCGAGGGACGGATGAACAAATTCTACGAAGAGGTCTGTCTGTACGAGCAGCCTTTCATCCGCGAGAACTCGACGACCGTGGGCGATCTGATCAAAGCCATGATCGCCAAGGTGGGCGAGAACATTTCGGTCTCGCGCTTCGTGCGCTTCAAAGTGGGCGAGGCGGCGCTGATCGAGGAAACGGCCGAGAAATCGCCGCCGCAGGAATAAGCGGCGCCGGGCCCGCATGTCGCAATATCAGCGCATCGTTCTCAAGGTGAGCGGTGAAGTGCTCGCCGGAAGCACCAAGTTCGGCATCGATCCGGAACGAGTGCGCAGCCTGGCCGGCGAGATCGCCGAGGTGGCCAAGCAAGGCGTGCAAATGGGACTGGTGGTGGGAGGCGGCAACTTTTTCCGCGGGGCGGCCGCCGCGGCGATGGACATGGACCGGGTGGCCGCCGACCATATGGGGATGCTGGCCACGGTGATCAACGCGCTGGCGCTGCAGGATGCGCTGGAGAAGGCGGGCGTGCCCACCCGCGTCATGACCGCCATCCAGATGCACCAGGTGGCCGAACCGTACATCCGGCGGCGCGCGATCCGGCATCTGGAAAAAGGCCGCATGGTGATCTTTGCGGCCGGCACCTCGAATCCTTTCTTCTCCACCGACACGGCCGCCACGCTGCGCGCGCTCGAAATCCACGCCGACGCCATCGCCAAAGGGACGCGCGTGGAGGGCGTGTACAACAAGGATCCGCTGCGTCATCCCGACGCCGTGCTCTATCCTGAAATAACTTACGACGAGGTGCTCGCCAAGGCGCTGCGGATCCTGGACGCCTCCGCGGTCGCGATGTGCCGCGACAACCAGCTTCCGATTCGAGTTTTCAATTTGACCGTTTTCGGAAATATAATGCGTATGTCGATGGGCGAGCCCATCGGAACTCTCATTCACTAGCCGGACGATATGAAAAACGAACCTCACGCAACCCCACCGGCCCACGCCTTTCAGAGCTTCAAGGACGTCGAGGCCAACGCGAAGACGCGCATGGACAAGGTGCTATCGGACTTGGGGCACGAGATGGCCGGGGTGCGCACTGGTCGCGCTTCGGTGAGCCTGCTCGACAACGTGCGCGCGGACTACTACGGAACGCCGACGCCGCTCAATCAGCTAGCGACGCTGCACGTGCCTGAGCCCACGCTGATCACCGTGCAGCCCTGGGACGCCTCGCAGATCGCGGTCATCGACAAAGCCATCCGGGCGGCCGACCTGGGGCTGAACCCGTCCAACGACGGCAAGCTCATCCGCGTCCCGATTCCTCCTTTGACCGAGGAACGCCGCAAGGAGCTGGTCAAGAAGCTGCACCATATCGCCGAGGATCACCGCGTGGCGCTGCGCAACATCCGGCGCGACGCCAATGAGAACATCAAGAAGCTGCTCAAGGACAAGCTGATCAGTGAGGACGAGGACCGGCGGGCGCACGATGAAGTGCAAAAGCTCACCGACGGATACATCCAGAAACTGGACCAGGCGGCGAAGGGCAAAGAAAAGGAAATTCTGGAGATCAGGTAGCGCCGGGCGCTGGTTGCGCCGGCGGAAGCTGCACGGTTAAACTGGCCTGTGCCAGAAACTGAAGCCAGGTCCAAATCCATGTGCCCCATGAAAATCAAAGCCGCTACTTTGCTTTCGGCCACCGCCGTCTTGCTGGTTGTTCCGGCTTTGGCTCGCGCGGCCGGCATCCAGACCATCGCCGGCACCGGCAAACCGGGACATTCCGGCGATGGCGGGCCCGCCAGTGCGGGCGAGCTGAACAATCCCTATGGCCTGACCATCGGTCCTGACGGCGCGCTGTACTTCTGCGAAGTCGACAACAACGACATCCGCCGCATGGATCTCAAGACCGGGCGGCTCTCGACGGTCGCCGGCAGCGGACAGAAAGGTTACTCGGGCGACGGCGGCCCGGCGCTTTCGGCTTCCTTGAATCAGCCTTACGAGATTCGCTTCGACCGCGCGGGCAACATGTTCTTCGCCGAGATGCAGAATCACATCGTGCGGCGCGTGGATGCGAAGACCGGAATCATCTCGACGCTGGCCGGCACGGGCGTTCCCGGTTTCTCGGGCGACGGCGGTCCGGCTGCGAAGGCGCAGTTGCGCCAGCCGCACAGCATCGCGATCGATCCCAGCGGCGCGTCGCTTTACATCGCTGATATCGGCAATCACCGTATTCGCCGGGTGGACCTGAAGACGAATCAAATTGAGACTTTCGCAGGCACTGGCGAAGGTAAGCCGGCCGCCGATGGCGCGTCGCTGGACGGCACTCCTTTGAACGGCCCGCGCGCGATGGCTTTCGACCAGCGCGGCGACATGTACCTGGTGCTGCGCGAAGGCAACGCCGTATATCGGATCGACATGCGCACCCGGACCATTCATCACATCGCGGGCACTGGGGCGAACGGCTACAGCGGCGACGGCGGTCCGGCGCTCGAAGCGCGGCTCTCCGGTCCGAAGGGAATCTCCATCGCTCCGGATGGCGGCGTCTTCATTGCCGACACTGAGAGCCACACCATCCGGCGCATCGATCCCAAGACAGGCATTATCGATACCGTGGCGGGCGCCGGGACTCGCGGCGATGGACCGGACGGCGCGCCTCGCTCCTGCCGGCTGGCACGCCCGCACGGGATCTTCGTGGATCGCGACGGTGTGATCTACATCGCCGACAGCGAGAACCACAGGATCCGCGTGTTGCGGGACTGACCGGGGCGCCTGAATCGTTTCAACCCATCCGGCATCCAATGTATTGATGTCTACTTCAGGAACTTCCACCAGCGCCGCGGCGCAACATCGCAGCGTGTCGCGCGCGATTCGCAGCCTTGACACGCTAGAGGGCGGCGGAGTCGAAATCCACCGCGCCTTCCCGATTCCTCAACTCGATGCCATCGATCCGTTCCTGCTGCTCGATCACATGGGCCCGATCGACTATCGGCCGGGCGAGGACACTGGTTTTCCCGACCATCCGCATCGCGGCTTCGAGACCGTGACCTACCTGCTGGAAGGACAAATGGAGCACCAGGACTCGTTCGGCAATCGCGGATTTCTGAATGCCGGCGATGTGCAATGGATGACCGCCGGCTCAGGCCTGGTGCATTCGGAAATGCCGGGCCGCGACCTGGTGCGCCAGGGCGGACGCCTGGAAGGATTCCAACTCTGGGTGAATCTTCCGCGCCGCGACAAGATGACGGCGCCGCGCTACCAGGAGTTGAAAGCGGCGGAGATCCCGGTTGCCGCCAGCCCGAACGGCGAGGTGCTGGTGAAGGTGATCGCCGGCGAATCGCTGGGCGTGCGCGGCGCTATCGAGAGCCGCACGCCGATTCTCTACCTGCACCTCACGCTGGCTCCTGGCGCGAAGTTCGCGCAGGCCGTGCCGCGCCACTTTAACGCGTTGTCCTATGTCATTCGAGGCCAGGCGCAATTCGAAGGAGCGCCGGAGGCGCAGGGCGAGAAGCGGCTCATCCTCTTCTCGCACGACGGCGACGAAATCCGGGTTGCCAATCCGTCCGCCCAGCCACTGGATCTGCTGCTGATCGCGGGCCTTCCGATCGGCGAACCGGTGGCGCGCCATGGCCCCTTCGTCATGAATACGCGCGAGGAGCTGGTGCAGGCTTTCGAGGACTTCCGCGACGGCAAAATGGGCCGAATCCGCCGCAACTGAGAAAAGCGCCACCAGCCTCCTGAGCGAAAACACGCAGCGCTGCGCCTGGCTCCGCAAGATCCGGGTGCGTTCCCCGGCCGGGCACTTGGCGGGGCGGGTTTTCCGCCTGGGCCTTGGATTGCAACCCGTTGGGGTTGAGGGGGAAGAATATGCGAACAGCTTTCTCTTTCGGGTTTGCTGTCCTGCTGGCGCTGCCGATGTTGGCCGGTGAGGACAAGCGCCCGCCCACGCCCCAGATCCAGCGCGGCCACGACCTCTTCCTGAAATCGGCCAAAGGGACCGCCTGCGCCACCTGTCATCGGATGGCCGGGGAGGGAACTGCGGTGGGTCCGGACCTGACCACCATGGGATCGATGGGGACGCCGCACGTGATTGTGATGACCATGCGAATGACGATGACGAACTACGTCCAGTCGTTCAAGACCAAAGACGGCGTGTTCCCGGGCATGCTCAAGGAGAAGCGCGCGGATGAGTCCGATATTTGGGACTTGAGCCAGATGCCGCCAGTGGTGCGCACGCTGCCGGCTAAAGATATTCTCTCGGTCGACCGGGATCAGAGCTGGAAGCATCCGCCCGCTTCAGTGGCCTACACTTCTCAAGAGCTGGTGGACTTGATCGGGTTCTTGCGGTGGGCGGCCATGGGTTCGACCAAGGAAATCAAAACCGACGAAGTGGCTGATATGCAGTAGGCGCCGGCGAGCAACGCGGCAGCGCAGGCTAGAGAGTCGCTCCTGCATCTTTACGACTGCAAGTTTCCCCGCCCAGCGGCGGCTTCTTCACAAAGATAATACAAACTGGCTGCTTTGCCCCCCACCCGCACGTGGTAAACTGTTTCTAATTAGTCTCGAGTCTTAGGGGTGGTTCCTTGCCCCGTCGGCATTCTTTGTTACCAATGTTCTGTCATGGAAGGAGCTCGTTCGATGAACGCTAGAAGAACAACCTTGGTCATAACTGGTTTGGTTGTGGCCTTCTGTCTGTTTTTGGCGCCGGGCGCATACGCACAGTCCACCTCCACCGTTACCGGCACCGTGACCGACGCGACGGGGGCTGTAGTTCCCAATGCTGCCGTCACGGTTCGCAACCAAAGCACTGGAGAAGAGCGCGCGACTCAGACCGACGCGGCCGGCATTTACACCGTGCCTTCGCTTCCGGTCGGCACTTACCGCGTGGAGGTGAAATCGCAAGGCATGCAGACCACGGCGGTGAGCGATCTGGTGCTTCCGGTAGGCAGTACGGTGCGGCAGGACTTCAATCTCCAGGTGGCTTCCACCGCGACCACGGTTGAGATCACGGGAGCGGCTCCTTTAGTCCAGGCTGCCAACGTCTCGGTTGGTTCGGTGGTCAATCAGCAAACGGTGCAGGAGATTCCGCTCAACGGCCGCCACTTTGTCGACCTGGCACTGCTGACGGCAGGTACGGTTACGCCACCGGCCAACGGCTTCTTAACAGCCCCATTGCGCGGCCAGGGTTCGTTTGGGATCAACAGCGGCGGGGCTCGCGAGGATGCCGTCAACTATATGATCAACGGCGTCAATCTCAGCGATCCGGTTCAGAACCAGATCACGTTCCAGCCCACCATCAACACTGTGCAGGAGTTCAAAGTTGACAATTCCACCTACAGCGCCGAATACGGCCGCAATTCCGGCGTGATCGTGAACATCGCGACCCGCAGTGGAACCAACAACTGGCACGGCGAGGTGTACGAATTCCTTCGCAACAATTACTTCGATGCGAGAAATTTCACCAATCCCACGCAGGTGCTTTCTTCGGGCGCGCTCGCTCCCAATCTACAGGCGCCGTTCAAGCGCAATCAGTTCGGCGCCGATGGCGGCGGCCCCATCAAGAAGGACAAGACATTCTTCTTCCTGAGCTACGAAGGTCTGGTGCAGCGGCAATCGGTTCCGCTCCAGAGCCTGGTGCTGACGGCGGACCAGCGCGCCCAGGTCCTGGGCACCAGTGATTCCATTGTGAAGAGCTTGCTACCCCTCATACCGACGGCCAACGCAGGGACCAATCAATTCGTCGCTGGGGCTACGGCGAACGTGGATATTCACCAGGGAACCGCCAACGTCAGTCACAATTTCAGCGATTCCAATCGTCTGAATGCGTACTACGCTTTCCAAAAGGACCTGCGCGGCGAGCCGCCTCCGCTTTCAAACAATACTCTGCCCGGGTTCGGCGACACCCGTGAAGGCCGCCGGCAGATTCTGACTCTGAACGACACTGACGTGCTCAGCACGAACCTGGTAAATGAGGCGCGGCTCGGCTACAACCGCATTCACATCACGTTCGTAGCGAACAACGCAGCGAATGCATCGGCGCTGGGCATCAGCAACGGCGTGAACTCAGCGATCGGTCTGCCGCAGATCAACGTCCAAGGCGGTCAGTTGGAATTCGGCGGCATCAACGGCGAGCCGCAGGGAAGGGGCGACTACTCGGCGGTGCTCTCGGACACATTGAGTTGGACGCATGGGAGGAATAGCTTCAAATTCGGCGGGGAATACCGGCGCATCGATAACAACAATTTCGGTCTTACACCCGGCCTGTTTACCTTCGCCAGCGTTATGGCGTTTATCAACGACCAGGCCACCAGTTTCAGCGCCAATCCATCCAACGGCGCGAGCCGGATCTACGTGAGCTCGCTCGGCGGATTCGTCCTGGATCAGTGGAAGGTGTCGCGAAGTCTGATGCTGGATCTGGGGATTCGCTACGACTGGTACGGAACGCCCACGGAGGCGGGCAACCGCTTCGTGGTGTTCGATCCCACCACGTCCAGTCTGGTTCAAACCAGCCAACCGTACAATCAGAGCGCTCTGAATTTCCAGCCGCGGGTGGGCTTCGCCTGGGACCCGTTTGAAAACGGTAAGACCGTGATTCGCAGCGCCTACGCGATCATGACCGATCAGCCGATCACCGGAATCACCACCGCGCTTGCGCTCAACCCGCCTTTTGCACTCCCGGTGTCCTTCGCTCCCACTCCGGCCGTTCCCTTCGTTTCATTCGGGAATGCATTCACGGTGGCCGGGGCGAGCAGCCTGGCGCCGCGCTCCATAACACAGAGCTACAAAGATGCGTACGTGCAGTCGTACAACTTCAACGTTCAGCAAGAACTGCCCGGCGACGTGGGCGTGATGCTCGGTTATTTCGGAAGCAAGGGGACGAATCTGAACATCATTGGCAACTACAACCAGCCCATCCACGGAGTGAAGCCCTTCCCGGCGCTTTCGGCTAGCAGCCCGATCGACCCAGGCCGGGCGTTGGGCAACATCCTGGTTCAGCAGAGCGTCGCAAACTCCAACTACAATGCCCTTTGGCTCACGGCCAACAAGAGGTTTTCGAAGGGACTGCAGCTCTCCGGTACCTATACGTGGTCGAAGTCTATCGACGACAACTCGCGGAACAATAATCCAGCAGCAACGTTCCTGCCACAAGATAGCTACAACATTCGCGGCGATCGCGGCTTGTCCGATTTTGACGCCCGCCACCGCTTCGCGGTGAACGGCATCTACACCCTGCCGTTCAAGGGCAACCGGCTGGTGGAAGGCTGGTCGCTCTCGACCATCGTACAGTTGCAGACCGGTAATCCGCTCAACTTCCATACGACGAACTCGGCATTCACCGGCTTGACCACACTCCGGCCGAGCGTCGTCGGGGGCGTTCAAACCGGCTTTACGCCTGCCACGAATGGCATCGCCACGGCGGTGACTTATGTCCAGAATCCTTCCGCGTTCTATGATCAGGGCGCTGCCTTCGGCAATCTGGGACGAAATGTGGTGATCGGCCCCGGATTTACAAACGTGGACTTAGCCCTGTGGAAGGACACCAAGATCACTGAGCGGGTGACCTGGCAGATCCGGGCGGATTCGTTCGATTTGCTGAATCATGCCAATTTCAACAATCCGGTTCCGACGGTTCCGTCCAGCCAGACGCTGGGAGCGGTGATTCCGGCCAGCTCCACCTTCGGCCTGATCACGGGAGGGACCCGATTCCCGGCCGGAGATTTCGGCACTTCCCGTCAGATCCAGCTTGCCATGAAGCTGATTTTCTAAGGCGCGGCCCCGCCGGAGTCCTTCTAGGGCTCCGGCAAACCCCTCTCCGGCGAACACCTGACCTCACACTGGTACGCACGGGCGATGGACAGCCGCGCGTTTTCGCGGTTCAATCAATCATGCTCCGGTGTTTATCGTGCAACGGGATCCTGGCCAAGAACGAAACGATGTGTTATACCTGCGGGGAAGCCTCGCCAGAGCACCTCAAACAGAAAACCAAGGGCCAGGGCAAGGGCTTTTCTACCGTGGTGACGATTGCCTTCTTCGCGTCGCTGGGCTTCACGGGTCTTTCTTTGCTCACCAGTTTCGGACCGCCGTTGTCGTTGTCCATCGCAATTTCCGTAGTGCTTCTGTTTGTAAGAAGTTCCGCCAACCAGCTCACCAAGAACCGGAGCTGACAGCCTCCCGGCGTAGCCTCCTGCCGCGTAGTGGTCCAATGGGAGGTTATGCCCCCCGACGACCTGATCATCACCGCCCAGCTAGCCGAATATATTCGTAAAGTTACTTTGCGCGAGCCGGATGTCTTGCGCCGGCTGCGTGAGGAAACCGCGTCTCTGCCGGACGCGCAGATGCAGATTTCCGCCGAGCAGGGCCAGTTCATGGCTCTGCTGGTTCAACTCATCGGCGCGCGTCGCACGCTCGAAGTGGGCGTTTTCACCGGCTACAGTTCGCTAGTTGTGGCGCTGGCTTTGCCGGAGGACGGCCATGTCATCGCCTGTGACATCAGCGAGGAATGGACCTCGGTGGCGCGCCGTTACTGGCGCGAGGCAAGCGTGCAAGGCAGGATCGATCTGCGCTTGCGGCCGGCGCTTCAGACGCTGGACGATTTGATCGCGCTCGGCCAGGCCGGCCGTTTCGATTTCGCATTCATCGATGCCGATAAAGAGAACTATGCCAATTACTACGAGCGCGTCCTGGTCCTGCTTCGCCCGCGCGGCTTGATCGCGGTCGACAATGTTTTGTGGTCGGGCCGGGTGATCGATCGCAAATCGAATGACCGGGACACCCGCGCCATTCGGGCGTTCAATGAAAAGCTGAAGGCAGATCAACGCATCTGGCTGTCCATGCTTCCCATGCGGGATGGCTTGACGCTGGCGGTCAAGAAACCGTAGCGGCGGCTCGGGTACCATAGCCGGCATGCAGCCCGATCTCAGCACCCTTTGGGAAGAACACACCGCGCACGAATTTGCCACGCGCGACACCGAGGCCACGCTGGCCACCATGGTCGACAACGCTTACGTCAACCACATTCCGGTCTTGACCGGCGGCCGTGGCAAAGCGGACCTGCGCCGCTTCTATTCCACCGACTTCATACCCAGGATGCCGGCCGATACCACGCTGACGCCGGTTTCACGGACCGTCGGCCAGGACCAGCTCGTGGACGAGATGATATTCTCCTTCACCCACAGCATCGAAATGCCCTGGATGCTCCCGGGGATCGCACCGACCAACAAACCCGTGCGGGTTCCGCTGGTGGCGATCGTCCATTTCCGCGACGGCAAACTCGCGCATGAGCACATTTATTGGGACCAGGCCTCGGTATTGAAACAGATCGGACTGCTCACCGATCCCGCGTTGCCGGTGCGCGGCGCGGAAACGGCGGACAAGGTGCTGGAAACGTCGCGTTAGGGCGCCGGGCGCTTAGCGCCGTCCGGTGAAGATGCTTTTCGGAATCATGGCGTGCACGCCCTTGTTGCCATCCACCAATTGCGTGATGTCGAAATCCACCGCCACGCTCGCCAGCATGTAGGCATCGTCGCGACTGAGGTGCTTCTCGGTCACCAGGAAATCGATCGCCTCGCGAATGGCGAGCTTGGTAGCTTCGGTCAAGTCGGCGTGCAGGCCCATGGTGATGTAGTGCGTCGGCGTCTCGGCCCGCGGCCACTTCAAATGCATGTCTTTCCGCACCACGAATTGAAACGTTCCGGTGAGAGCGGTCTCGAGCGCCGTGATGTCCACTTCGCCGTTGCCCTGGCCGGCGTGGCCGTCGCCCACTTCGAACAGCGCTCCTTTGGCGTGCACAGGAATGTAAAGCGTGGTCCCTTCTACCAGATCTTTGTTATCGAGGTTGCCGGCATGAATCCACGGCGGCGCGCTGCTGATGCGGCCGCTTCCCTCGGGCGGCGCCACGCCCATGCTACCGAAGAACGGATGCATGGGAATCTCGATTCCGTCGGCGAAATGCGCCAGCATGCGCGTGCGGTCCAGCGGAATGATCTTGGTGCGGGGATACGGAAAATCCTCGGGCAGGAATCCCGAGCTTGGGCCGAAGCCGTTGTAAGCGAACGGCATAGTCACCTCGATCTTCTGGATGCGAACCTCCAGCGTGTCGCCCGGCTCGGCTTCTTCCACAAAGAGCGGCCCGGTCAGAATATGCCCCCCCGGGCCCTTGTCCTTGACCTCTTTATAGATGGTGCGAAAGGAATCGGGAATCTGGCTGGCCGGAACTCCTGCGGCCTCGAAGCGCGACGGGCTGCCGGTGGAGACGGTTTCGATCCGCACCGTATCGCCGGAGTGGATGCGCAGGACCGGCTTGGCGGAGGCTGCATAGTACCCCCAGACCACCGTGCTGGGACCAGCTTTGAGCTCGAAGTTCTCCGCTAAGCCCCACGGCGCAGGGCTGATAAGGCAGAATAGTAGAAGTTTCTTCATCGGTATTGCCGATAATAACAGCTTGACCCGACAGTTATGTTCCAGTAGGCTAACAACGGAGGTAACGTGATTCTTCTCCTCTTTGGACCGCCTGGTAGCGGCAAAGGGACGCAGTCGCGGCTGATTACAGACTGGCTGAAGATCCCGGCGATTTCTACCGGCGACATGCTGCGCGCCGAAATTCAAGCCGGCACCGAGTTGGGGCTGGCTGCTCGATCGATCATGGCGAGCGGCGGGTTGGTCGGGGATGATCTGGTCAACAAGATGCTCGCCAATCGTGTGTCGCAACCGGACTGCCGCAACGGATTCCTGCTGGATGGCTATCCGCGCACGGTGGAGCAGGCGCAGTTTCTGGATCGTCTGCTCGAGGAGCGGCAGCTTCCCAAGCCGATCATCCTGCATCTGGACGTGCCGATGGACGCGCTGGTAGGCCGGTTGACCTCGCGGCGCCAGTGCCCGACCTGCGGGCGGATTTACAACCTGCTGCATCAGCCACCCAAGACGGCCGGCGTTTGCGATGTGGAGGGCGCGTCGCTGATCACGCGCAAGGACGACCAGGAAGATGTGGTCAAGGAGCGCATCCGGACCTATGACGCGGTCAGCCGGCCGGTGCTGGCGCACTACCAGGACAGCAATTATTATCAGATTCGGGGTGACCGGTCGCCGGGCTACATTTTCGAGGAAATCACGGGCATCCTGGAGAAGTTGGTTTCGATGAACGGGGCCGGTCCGAGGCGTTCGGATGCGCGGGCGTCCGGCGGCCAGGCGGCGAGCGAGAGTTCGACTGCGCGGCGGCCTAGCGTTTAACTATCGCGTGCGCTGCGCGCGAGACTTCTCTGGCGCATTGCCGGCAGCGGAAGTGGCCGCTTGCGCGCAGTATTGCAGCTTGTAGACCGTAATTCCTGGCACGCTTGAAACCGGCATCCAAGCCAAGTTCGGCACGGACACGGTCAAAGGCTGCTTCGGCAACACGTTGATACTCACAAAGCCGTTATAGAGGCCCGTGGTCGGGTCCTGCGAACTCGGCGGCATGGTGGAGGTGATGGCCGCTGGAATCGTCAACGTCAGGGCATCGGCTGATTTGGCGCAACGGAAGCTGCCAAGATTCCCGGCATCGTCCTGCGACGCGCCGGTCACTACCACCTCGTAGCGGGCCAAAGCGGTGGACGATCCGGACCAGTTGATGTCAATGGCATTGCCCGCGATGATCAGATTATACCCGCCGCTGAGGGGCTAGCTAGCGAATGAACTCGCGGATGTCGGCGTTTACTTCGTCGCGCTTTTCATGGATCACCCAGTGCGAGCCGTCCGGGATGCGCTTGATAGTCAATTGCGGAACAAACTTGTCGAGACCGTCGAGATTCTGCGTGAGCAGCGCGGTGTCTTTTTCACCCCAGATCACCAGGGTCGGCACTTTGACCGTAAGCGCGTTGGGATCGATTGCGAAATTTCCGGTGGATGAGCTGGCATTCGCGGCTTGTCCCGGCGCCGGCGGGCCCACCTGGTTGGCTCGATAGTAATTCAGCCCTCCGGTGAGCGCGCCCGGCTGCGACCAAGCCTTGATGTAAGCCTGTTTGTCGTCCTCGGTGAAAACGCCGTTCTTCAAACCGGCGCCGAGCACGATGTTCGCCAGGTTTGCGTAGTTATTGCCCGAAAGATTCTGCTCGGCTTGCGGGCTGCGGAACATCAGCATGTACTGGCTGGCTTGCTGCTGGGCCGGGTCCGAGCTCAGCAGACGCCCGAACACGCCGGGATGGGGCGCGTTGATGATCACCAGTTTCTCCAGCATCTCCGGATGCGCGATGCCGAACGCCCAGGCCACGGCCCCGCCCCAGTCGTGAGCCACCAGCACGAATTTTTTCTGGTGCGAAAAATGATCCCCGAGCTGCCGGATGTCTTCCACCAGCAGATTGACGCGATACTGGTCGAGCTCGGCGGGCTTGTCGGAAAGGTTGTAGCCGCGCATATCGGGCGCCACCGCCAGGTGATCCTTGCCGAATTCCGCGAGTTGATCCTTCCACTCGTACCAGAACTCGGGGAAACCATGCAGGAAGAGAATCAACGGGCCTTTCCCGGCAGTCACGCAGTGCAGGCGCACGCCGTTGACCTTGACGTACTTGTCTTTGAACATCGGCTTCTCCATATTTTTCGCCGTCGCCGCGGGCAGACATCCGGCCAGCAGCAGCGCGGCCAATCGGGAACGCATTCTTCGGGTCATGAAGGCAGCCTATGCCTTGCGAGGCTCTCAAGTCAATCGGAGCGCGATGAAGCGTCGTGGCGCGCGGATGAACACCGCTTTACGACACTGCGGGAATCGCGACCGGCTTGGCGTGCCGCCACAGGCGTTCCAGGTCGTAGTAGGCCCGGGCTTTCGCCGAGAAGACGTGGATCAGGTAGTCGCCGTAATCGGCCAGCACCCATTCGGCGTTTTCGAACCCTTCCACGCTCACCGGATGTTCGCCGCGCTGCTCGAGTTGGCACCCGATCTCTTCACTGATGGCCTGGATCTGTTTGGGATTCGCGCCCGTGCAGACCACGAAGAAATCCGCAAACGAAGTGACCTCGCGCAAATCGAGCACGCGAATGTCAATCGCTTTCTTCGATTCAGCGGCGCGGACTGCGGTAAGCCAAGGCGGGGTCTCGATCGGCGGTGCGACAGGTTGGACTGCGGTAATTCGTTGCTCTCGGATAACTGGGTAACTCTCCTACACGTATGGTACACTGAATTCATCAATGCGACAATTGCCGGTTGTGTTATTGTGTCTCGGCGCACTGGCGTTGTTCGGGCAGAGCCCGGCCGCTTCTCCTGAAGCGAATGCAAACAAACGCATTGAGCTCGCCCGCAAGGAGCTGGAGCGGGTGAATGCCCTGGTCGAGATGGGCGCGCTCCCGCGTCTCCGGGTCCAGCAAGCCCAGCAGAATTTGGACGACGCCCAGGATGATGCGATTCTGGCGCGCGCGCTTTACGGCAACTTGCAGCCCAAGGACTTCAATGCTCAGCTAGCCGGCGAAATGGTGGCCGCGGCCGAGCGTCAGGTCGAGCGCCAGCAGGCGCGGGTCGAGCAGGCCAGGAAGCTGGTCGACGAGGGCCTGGCCGCGATCTCCACTGTAACGCCGCTCGAGGCCGAACTGAGCTTGCGCCAGACCAGCCTCGATCTGGCCCGTTCGCAAGCTCGCTTGATGAAAGATTCAGAGTCGCTGGCGGAACTGGAGCAGTCCATTGCCGCCAGCCAGGAGGCCTCGCGGGGCGACAGCGCGGACGGGTTCACAGAAGGCATGGAGCACTTCGAGGGCAGCGGAAACTTCCAGGAATCGCGCGACCTGAAGCTGATCGAAACGGCCTTTGCCCAAAAATTCGACCGCCCGCTGCCGATCAGCGCGGAAGGCGAAACCAGCCTGCATCGCGCGCTAGGATTTGATCACCGCGGCCGTGTGGACGTCGCAGTGGCCCCCAACGCGCCCGAAGGAATCTGGCTGCGCGGTTATCTGAAGTCGCGCGGCATTCCCTACTACGCCTTTACCCGCGCCATGCCTGGCAAGGCCACGGCCGCTCATATCCACATCGGGCCCGGCAGCACTCGTCTCACCAACGCCGACTAGCTGATGGCTCTGGTTCCGCGTGTTTTTCTCAGTTCGGATCAGATCCAAAATCGCGTGCGTGAAATGGGCGGGCAGATTACGGCCGATTTTCCACACGGCCCCATTTACCTGATCGCCATCCTAAAAGGCGCTTTCATGTTTCTAGCCGACCTGTCGCGCGCCATCGAAACACCTTCCCGCATCGAGTTCATCGGCATCTCCAGCTACGGCCGCGGCAAGACGACCTCCGGACAGGTGAAAGTGACCAAGGACCTGGATGTGTCCATCGAAGGCCATGATGTTCTGGTGGTGGAAGACATCGTGGACAGCGGCGTCACGCTGACCTACCTGATGAACGTCCTGAAGCAGCGCCGGCCCAAGTCGTTGCATATCGCGACCCTGCTCGATAAGCCGGACCGCCGGCTGCGCCCGGTGGAAGTGTCGTATGTGGGCTTCCAGATTCCGGACGAGTTCGTGGTGGGCTACGGGCTGGATTTCGCCGAAGACTATCGCAATTTGCGGGATATTTGCGTGCTGAGCGAGGCGTAGTAATTCGGGTTTTCAACCCCTCGCTCTCGTGTCGGACGCGCTCGTGCGCGCACTGATGCCGACGCTTATTCTACGCGCAAGCCACGGCCCTAGCGTTCACACGAGTGTGAACGCGGCACGCACGAGTGCGCGCGCCACAGCTTCCGCGTCGACCCGATCTCAACGCGTCTCAAACTCGATTCTGCATAGCGTTTCTGTTACCATCGCTGGCATGGCGTCCGCCAAAATCACCATCAACCCCAACGGCTCGATTCGCATTGAGGGAGACTTCAGCATTCACGACGCGGAAGGCCGGGAGTTCGGGCTGGCAGGCCGCAAAGTGATTTCGCTGTGCCGCTGCGGCCATTCCGAAAACAAACCCTTCTGCGACGGCCACCACAAGACCAGCGGTTTCGAGTCCGTTTGCCCGGCGCGCGAGCTGCCGCCGCCCAAGACGCTGCTCTAGCAGGCGAAGACGGATAAACCAGCCCATGATCCAATTCGTTCAGGAGCCGGACCGCGAACTTTTCGAAGACGCGCTACGGTTCGCCCAGCATCAGGTTCGCCGTCTGATCGAGACCCATCCCGGGTTTTACCCGATGTACACCATCAACGGGCGTTGGAAGCACGAGGGCCCGGTATGGTCGAACTGGAGTGACGGTTTTCTGCCCGGGATGTTGTGGATCTTCCAGAAGCGCGCCGGCGGCAATCATGCCAAAGATGGCTATTGGATGGAGCAGGCCATCCAGTACACCAAGCCGATCGAGCCTCGCAAGCAAGACCGCGAAGCTCCCGATCTCGGCTTTCTGTTCTTCTCGACTTATTACCGCTGGTACCAGCTCACTCGCGATCCCAAGCTCAAAGAGGTGCTGATCGAGGCGGGCCGGACCGAGGCGCTGCGCTTCCAGGAGAACGGGCAATACCTGAAATCCTCGGCCGGCGAGAACTCCATCTCCATCGACCTCATGATGAACGTCGGCCTCATCTTCTATGCCGCCCGCGAGACCGGAGACCGCCGGTTGCGCGACCTCGCGGTGCGGCATTGCTTGACCACACGTCGTTTCCTGGTGCGGGGAGACGGCTCGACGGCGCACGAAGGCATGTTCGATCCGGTGACCGGAGAATTTCTGAGGCAGACCAGCCAGCAGGGCTACCGCGGCGATTCCTGCTGGTCGCGCGGCCTGGCGTGGGCGGTCTACGGCTTCACCGCCTCGCACGAATACAGCCGGGATCCACGCTTTCTGGAGACCGCGGAGGCCTGCGCCGATTATTTCATCACGCATTCCAACGCCGACGGCACGCCGCCGTGGGACTTCAACGCGCCGCCTGAAACGCGTAGACTGCTGGACACCTCCGCCTCCGCCATTGCCGCTTCCGGCCTGCTGCGGCTGTGCCGTCTGCTGGGCGATCCCATCAAAGGACACTTCTATTACTCCACCGCCATTCTCATACTTCGCACCTTGTGCGAGAAGCATCTCGCCAAGAAAGACAAAAAGTGGGAGGGCATTCTCAAGGGGGGTGTCTATCACCTTCCCAAGGAACTGGGCGTGGATGAATCGGTCATGTGGGGCGAATACTTCTTTGTCGAAGCGCTGGAGTCGGCACTGCCGCAATTGGGTTGAGGCCGGTCTTGGTGATGCGATTCGTGCGCCTGGCCGGCATCTCGATGGCGATTTCGCTGGCCGTCGCCGCGCAGCCTGCTTCGGTTATCGTCGACACCGACGCCGGTTCCGACGATCTGATGGCCCTCGCGTTCCTGCTGGCGCACCCCAGCATCCGGATTGAAGCCATGACGGTCGCCAACGGAATGGCGCACGTCGACGCGGGCGCGCGCAATCTGTTGCGCCTGCTGGAACTGGCGGACCGAAAACACGTGCCGGTCTTCGCCGGCCGGGCCGCGCCACTAAGAGGAACCGCCGAGTTTCCGCGCGAATGGCGCAAGATTTCCGACGAGCTTCCCGGCGTTGCGCTCCCCCCCGCATCGCGGCAACCGGCGCCGCGGCCAGCCGCCGAGTACCTGATCGAGCGGCTGCGGGACCGGAATCATCCCGTCACAATTCTCGCGCTCGGACCGCTGACCAATCTCGGCGAAACGATCCGGCGCGCTCCCTCCAGCACGGACACGATCAAGGAGGTCGTGATCATGGGAGGCGCGGTGAGGGTTCCAGGTAATCTCGCTGATGGCGGAGTGTTCCACACCGATAACAAGACCGCCGAATGGAACATGTTTGTCGACCCGCTGGCCGCCCGCATCGTTTTTCGCTCCGGCGTCAAGATCCGCCTCATTCCCCTGGATGCCACCAACACCGTGCCGATCGGCGCGGACTTTTTGCGCGAGTTTCAGTCGCAGGCGCATTCGCCGCTGGCGCGATTTGTAGCGCAAGTGCTGAACGCGGACCGCGAGACGATCGACCAGGGCATCTTTTATGCCTGGGACCCGCTGGCCGCCGTGGCGCTGCTATTTCCCGACGCCGTGGATGTCCATCCGATGCACATCGATGTCAAGCAGACTGCGCCGGAGGAGGGACGAACCATTGAGACACCTGGCAGCCCGAATGCGCGGGTGGCTCTAGCCGGCGACCCGGCGGTATTCCGGCGGTCGTTTCTCCAGGCCTTCCAGCAATAGGCCAGCCTTAACGCGAAGACAAAACGAAGGTGTTGCCATCCCCGTCCTTGAAGATCGCCGATGTGCCCCAGGATTCCTTCTTGGGCGGCTGCATGAACTCTACCCCGCGTGCGCTCAGCTCCTGGTATGTCTTTTGCACATTGTCAGTCAGGAACGACACGGCCGTGAAGCTGCCGATCCTGTCTTCCTGGCCGGGCGGCGTGAAAAGCACGACCTCGGTCTCGGCGCCGGGGATGCGCAGTTCGATCCAGCGCTGCCCGCCACCGAAGGGTTGATCGGTCATAATCTCGAACCCCAGCTTCTTGGTGTAGAATTCTATTGCCTTGTTCTGGTCTCGTACCGGGATGCTTACGAACTTGACTGATTTGATCATGCGATTAGAGTAAGCGACATCCGGAACTCTTGCAATCCGATAGTTCGTGCTATAGTCGTCAATACTATAGCGATAAAACTCGACAGCTACGTGTGCGACGTGTTGATGCGCGATCTGGTGGCCCACGACCGGTCGACCGCCGCCTTCCTGGTTTATCTGCACTTGTGGAGTAAGACCCTGGGCCGCCACGTCAAATCGGCGCGGCTGAGTCACCAGACGATCGCGGACGCAACCGGATTGTCGAAGAGCGCGGTGCAAACCGGCATGCGCAATCTGGTGCGGCGCCGGCTGGTGAGCGTGCAGCGCGCGTCTGCCACCGCGGTTCCCGAATATCGCATCGCTCGGCCGTGGCTCAATCGCTGAGCGTCTCAACAAAGGCGTATGATACAGTGCCATCGATGGCCAGTATCTTTCGAGATGGTCTGCTGGCGGGCAAAACCGCTTTCGTGACCGGAGGCGGCAGCGGGATCGGACAGCGCATGGCCGAGCGTTTCGCCGAACACGGCGCCAAGGTGATGTTGGCGGGCCGCAGGCGGGAGAAGCTGGATGCGGCCGCGGCCGCGATTCGGAATGCCGGCGGCACGGCGTCCACGTCCGCATTGGATGTGCGCGACTATCCCGGCGTCGATGCGGCGCTCAAAAACACGCGCGACCAGTTCGGCGAGATCGATATCCTGGTCTGCGGAGCCGCCGGAAATTTCCCCGCGCCCGTGCTGGGCATGTCGGCCAACGGCTTCAAAGCGGTCATCGATATCGATCTGCTCGGAACCTTCAACACCTGCCGCGCCGCGCACCAATATCTGCGCAAGCCCGGCGCCAGCATCCTGTGCATCTCCGCCAGCCACGCCAGCACGCCGGTGGCCTGGCAGGCGCATGTGTGCGCGGCCAAAGCCGGCGTCGATCTGCTGACGCGCACTCTGGCGATCGAATGGGGACCGGACGGGATTCGCGCCAACTGCATCACGCCCGGCCCCACCGACGACACCGAGGGCATGCGCCGCCTGGCTCCCACGCCGGAGGTCCGCCGTCAAGTTGAAAACAATGTTCCGCTGCGGCGTTTCGGAACCAAAGACGAGCTGGCGGATCTGGCGTTATTCCTGTGCTCGGACGCCGCCGCTTACATTACCGGCGCCGTGTACGTCTGCGATGGCGGGCAATCGCTGGTGCGCTCCAGCCTGCGACTGGCAGAGCCTCATTGACGCCTCGACCCACCACTCTGCTCCGGCAGCTCGGAATCGTCAGCGCGACCGCGCTGGTGGTTTCCAACATGATCGGATCGGGCATTCTAACCACCACCGGCTTTCTGGCCGGCGATCTCGGTTCGGTTAAGTTGGTGCTGCTCATTTGGGCCGTCGGCGCCGTCTGCGCGCTGGCCGGCGCCTTCTGCTATTCCGAGCTGGGCGTCAATTTCCCAAGTTCGGGCGGTGAATACGTTTATCTCACCCAGGCCTACGGTCCCACCTGGGGTTTCATGACCGGATGGGCCTCCTTCTTCGCGGGCTTTTCGGCGCCCATCGCCGCGGCGGCCCTGGCTTTCTCCGATTATTTCGGGCACTTCTATCCCACCTTCAAGCTGGCGAGCGCCAGACACCTGGCCGGTTCCGGCGCGTGGGAGTTCAGGTTTGGGTGGCCACAGCTCTTAGCCTGCGGGGTGATCGCGGTTTTTACCATCCTCAACTGCCTGGGCGTACGCCGCGCCGCCGGCGTGCAAAACGTCCTCACCTCCATCAAGGTGGTGGTGATCACAGTTTTCATCGTCGCCGGCTTTGCCTTCGGAGAGGGGAGCCTGGCCAATTTTTCACAGCCGGCTGCGCGCACTTCTGGCACCCCGATTTATCTCCAGTTCTTCGTCAGCCTGTTGTTCATTTATTTCGCTTACAGCGGATGGAACGCCGCGACCTACGTGGCCGAGGAGCTGAAGCATCCGGCTCGAGCATTACCGCTCTCTCTGGCGGTCGGCTCTTTGTTGGTGGCGATCCTATATATTCTGTTGAACGTGCTGTTCGTTTATGCCGTTCCGCTGGAGTCCATGAAGGGAGTGGTAGCCGTCGGCTCACTCGCCGCCAATCACCTTTTCGGCCCGGCGGTGGCGGGTTTTTTTGACGCCGCGATGATGCTGTCGCTGCTGGCGACGGTGAACGCCATGTCCACCATTGGACCGCGCGTCTACTATGCGATGGCCAAGAACGGCGCCTTTTTTTCCGCGGCTGCCAAGGTTGACCCGCGCTGGCATACGCCCGTGGTCGCGATTGTCGCTCAAGGTATCTGCACTATGCTGATGACCTTGAGTCCTTTTGTGGATCTCCTTACCTACATCGGTCTGTCGCTCAACTTCTTTGCGGTACTGTCGGTGGCTTCGATTTTCGTCTTCCGCCGGCGCCCCGGCTGGCAGAAGCTGCCGGTGGTGAATTTCGCTTACCCGCTGGTGCCGGCGTTCTTTGTGGCGATGGGCATTTGGATCACGATTCTTGCAATCAGAATCCGCCCCGGCGTTACTGGTGTTGCGGCGCTCACGGTTGGGGCCGGCGCCTTGGTGTATCATTTCGGCATACGCCACAAGCGTGTTGCGTAGGAGGACACATGAAATTTCTCGTGCTTTGGCATCTGGACACGGGCCGGCCTGGCCCGGAGGTCGTCAAGGCTGTGGCTGAGCAACCCAATTACGCCAAAAAGCTCGAAGCCGACGGAAAGCTGGAGTGCCGCTACCACTTGATCGGCAAGCACGGCGGCGCGTGGATCTACAAAGTGAAGTCCAACGAAGAGCTGGACCTGCTGCTGGCCATGGCGCCGGTGTACAACTACGCGCACTACGAAGTGCTGCCGCTGGCGGACATGTCGGATCCGGCCACGGTGGTCGGCAAGTCGCGCTAGCTCGTGGCTATCGCCCGGTCCCGAAGGCTTGCGTCCGGCTCGCGCCATGGGGAATGAAGTTGGCGCCCGCGCACACACCGCGGGGACACGAGCAGGTGTTCAGGAGAATGGAAGCGTCGTTAGAGCCGCCGTTGAGAATGGCCAGATCGGGGCTTCCGTCAGCATTGAAGTCCGCTGTCAAGGCGAAGTTGAGGCCGTTGTCGGCGCCAAATCCCAGCGGCGCCTGGAGCGTGCCATCGCCTCGATTTAACAGAACCGCCACGGTGTTGGTCAGAAAGTTCGTGACCGCGACATCGGACAAGCCGTCGCCATTGAAGTCGGCTACGGCGATCGACTGCGGAAGGTTCAGGGCGGGGTAGTACGCCGGGCTCTGAAAAGTTCCGTCGCCGTTGCCCAACAAAATCGCGACGCTGCCCGGGACATTGATCTGATTGCAGTTGTTGCACTCGTAGTCGGCCACGGCCAGGTCCGGGATGCCATCGCCGTTGAAATCTCCCGCCGCCAGAGTTTGAACTGTGTTCTGAAGGTCTGCCAAAAAGTCGACGTTCGCATGGAAAGTTCCGTCGCCATTGCCCAGCAAGACCTGCACGTTACCGAGCGCTAGGAAATCGGGCGCTGCCAAATCCAGATTGCCATCTCGATTGAAATCGGCCACGACAATGTTGCCGAGAAACAGGCCGGGGCTGTTGCCGAAGGTTCCAATATTCCGGAATGTTCCGTCGCCGTTGCCGAGTAGAACGACGAACCCGAGGAGGCTGCCGACAATGATGTCGGCCTTTCCGTCTTTGTTGAAATCGCCCACGGCGACCGCCCCTGCGCCGAACGTCAGTGGCAGATCCACTTTTGACTGCAAGGTCCCGTCGCCGTTGCCCAGCAGCACCGAGATCGAGAGCCCGGCGATGTTACCGGTTACGACGTCCAGCTTCCCATCGGCGTTGAAATCACCGGCGGCAATAAAGTCAGGTCCGCCGCCGGCCGGATAACTCGAGGCAGGCTTAAAGGTTCCGTCTCCGTTGCCGAGAAGCACGGAGACCGTGTTTGAGCCATTGCTGCTGACTGCGAGATCCGGGATTCCGTCGGCATTGAAATCTCCCGCGACGGCGGCCTGCGGGCCGGTTCCCACCGGATAAGGCAAAGCGCTTTGGAAAGTGCCATTCCCGTTCCCCAGCACGATCCAAACTCCGGCCGGCAGGCCGACATCCGGCGAGACTAATGCGAAATCCAGGACTCCGTCGTTGTTGAAGTCGGCCCCAGTGATCCAGTGCAGCGGGCTTCCAGAGCCCTTGTAGTTGACGGCCGGCTGAAAAGTGCCGTCACCATTTCCGATCAATACCTGGATGCTGGTGTTGACGGCGTCGTTGCTGATGCCGATATCGGGAATGCCGTCGCCATTGAAGTCGCCAATGGTCGCGCTGGTTGGAAAACCGCCCAAGGTGTAGTTCACGGGCGCCTTGAAAGTGCCGTCGCCGTTGCCCAACCAGACTTGAGCATAGTCCGGGGTTGAACCCTGGTTTCCGTTCAAGGTCACCACGTCAGGTAGGCCGTCGCCATTGAAATCGCCCACGGCGAGGAACAAAAAGGACCCCGTCAAGTCGTCTTGTTTGCCGGAGACGATGGGGGTTTTGAAAGTGCCGTTGCCGTTTCCGAGCGAAATGGTGATGTTGCCGCTGCCGGAGCCGCAGGAGACAACGTCGAGCTTGCCGTCCAGGTTGAAGTCCGCCAAGGCAACGGCCCCGCCGCCGGAGTTCGCTGATCCGATGGGGCTCGGCTTTTGGAATGTACCGTCACCATTGCCAAGTATGACGAACGAGAAGCCACTCCCCCCGAAGTTGGCTATCGCCAAGTCGAGTTGGCCATCTCCGTTCACATCTCCGGTTGCGATCGTCGCTGCGGAGCCGCCATTATCCACGTTGAATGCGGCGCCAAACGTGCCGTCGCCGTTGCCAAGCAACACCCAGGCTCCACCGGGTAGAGCTCCCGCCGCGCAGGGAGAGCAGCCTTGGCTGGCGACGGCCAGATCAGGGTAGCCGTCGCCATTGAAGTCGGCCACCACAATCATGTGTGGGTCAAAACCCACTGGGTAGTTGACCGGAGGTTGCATGGTCCCGTCTCCGTTGCCGAGCAGCACAGAGATGGTGCTGGAGCTCAAGTTGGCTACAATCACGTCGGCGTTGCCGTCTCCGTTGACGTCCGCGGAAACCACAGCCCAAGGGCTATCGCCGGCCGCAAACGAGCGCGCCGCCGCGAACATGGGCGTGCTGCATTGTGCGGCCATCGCGCTCTGGCTGTAGAAGACGCTGGCGATCAGCACGCAGGCCATCGCAGATCGAAGCCGGGTGCTGAAGGCTGTCCGAACCGCAGTCAGCAGCGGGTTACGAACTAAGTTCTGGTACGTGGTTCTCATTGCAGATGTCCTTCTTGTTATACCTGGCGGCCTGTGCGTGTCGAACGCTAAGCACTTCAATGGGCCAGTGGAGCGGCCGTGCACGCCGAGCCGCTGCTTCCGGGAATGTACGTGTTCAACATTACCAGGACATTGTTCGCCTGATCGTCGATCGTCACCAGATCCGGCTTGCCGTCGCCATTCAGATCTCCCACGGTCATGCCCAGCGGCCTGCCGCCGGCGCCATAGGTGATGGCGTTGCGGAGCGTGCCATCGCCATTGCTCAGATACACAGTCACACTACCGGTTGCTGTACCGGCCCCCTCGCTGGCGACCGCGACGTCTGCCAAGCCGTCGCCATTGACATCTGCCATGGCAACGACCACAGGCACCGATCGAACCGCATATCGGACGGCGGATTGAAACGTGCCGTCGCCGTTGCCGAGCAGCACCGCCAAAGCGCCCCCGTCGGGCTGGCTGACCTGATTACCTCCGGGATCGGCCACTGCGAGATCTAGCGCGCCGTCGCCATTTATATCGCCGATCGCGACCCACGTTGCATTGGCGCCGGACGAAGCAGCCGGGCCGGGCGGTACAGCCGGGAAGATGTTGTAATCGACGCCATTTTGAAACGAGCCATTGCCGTTGCCCAAGTACACCGTGACCGTGCCCGCCCGGCCAAAACCCGTCGGCGTGTCGAAGTTGGAGTTGGCCATCACCAGGTCCAGGTTGCCGTCGCCGTTCAAGTCCGCTATTGTGACCGGGCCTTGTCCACAGCCTAAACATGAGCCTAAGGAGGCGCCTCCCCGGAAAGTACCGTCACCGTTGCCCAGCAGAACCTGCCCTCCAACCGGGCCAGTCACGGCCGCGTCGAGCTTGCCGTCGTTGTTGAAGTCGCCTAGCGCGACGTACAGCGCTCCAAACGAAACACCGGACGTCACGGGGTTCTGAAATGTCCCATCGCCGTTCCCCAGGAACACCAGCAAATTGCTGGCAGTTAGATTCGCCACCACCAGGTCCGGCTTGCCGTCGCCATTCAGATCGCCCGCCGCTACCGACTTTGCACCGAACGCCGTGGGATAGAAGACGGCCGGCTGGAAGGTGCCGTTCGGATTGCCCAGAAGTACGGCGACGTTTCCACCACTGATGCCCGCGTCGGCCACGGCGACATCGAGCACTCCATCACCGTTGAAATCCGCCAGCACGGGTGATCGCGGCAGGGATCCCGCGGCATAACTTGGCGGGGACTGAAACGTACCGTCGCCGTTGCCGAGCATGAGCCCCACCTGAGTCGGAGAGTTCATTACGATGCTGCTGAAGACCAGGTCAGGTACGCCATCGGAATTGAAATCGGCGGCTGCTATCCCCCAGTTGGCCTGCGCGGTGGGGTTATATTGAACCGTCGGCTGGAAGGTGCCGTCGCCGATGCCGACAAATACCGAGATGGTACCTGGTGTGGTGAAGTCGGCATGATTGAGCACGGCGAGATCGGGAATGCCGTCGCCGTTGAGATCCGCAAGCACGGCCCCGCTCGCTATCGTTCCGATTCCGTACATCGCCGGAGCTTGAAACGTTCCGTTGCCGTTACCCAATAGCACGGACACGCTGTTGGCGAGCGAACTCACGGTTACGATGTCCAGGCGGTGATCGCCGTTGAGATCGCCCACCACCACGGTATCGGGAGCGAAGGAAATGCCGGCATCGACACTGACCGGATCCGCGATGTGGCCCTTGCCGTCGCCCAGCAGCACGGAAACTCCGCCCTGTGTTCCGGCGATGACGTCTAGCTTGCCATCGCCGTTAGCGTCTCCGATGGCGACATTGAATCCGGCAACGAATGCCGTAGGCGGTCCCACCGGTGGCTGAAAGGTGCCATCGCCTTTACCAATCAGGATGTAAGCGGGTGTACCGGTGAGGGCCAAATCGGGTTTTCCATCCCCGTTGAAATCCCCGACCGCCATCGTGCCCGTTTGCGAAGAGGCGCGAATCCCCGGACGGAGGGTGCCGTCGCCATTGCCTAACAGCACCTGGATTGTGAAACTGCTCTGGTCGGAGACTGCCAGGTCGAGGTTGCCATCTCCGTCGAAATCCGCTACCGCAATGCCCGTGGGCCGGCCAGTGAAGACGGCCTTGGCGGGCTGAAAGGTACCGTCGCCATTGCCCAGCAGGATGGAAACACTGCTGGCGGCTGCGTTCAGCACCGCGAGGTCGGTGAACCCGTCTTTGTTAAAGTCCGCGGTCAGCAACTGCTGCGAGTCGTTGCCCGCGGCGAACAAGCGCGCACCGGCGAACATGGGCAGGTCGCATGTTTGGGCGAACGCCATCTGGCTGTGCAGCAGCGTCGCGGCCGCCAGCATCGCCAGCAGGCGGTACGAACTCAAGGTACAAGTTCTCATAAACTCAGATTTCTCCTCACATCAGATTCCGGCACTGAGCGCGCGGTCGTTGAACCTCGTTCCCCTCGCGCTCTACTGATACGTCAGCCCCTTCCCAAGGATGATCTGGTACGTTATCACGGCCAGGTCGAGGGTTGGAATCTGAAGTCGATTGGTTGAGTAGGTAGTGATCGACAAGGTTCCCAAGGACGTCGCGGTCACAGCCGGACCGGTGTTCGCAACCAGGGACATCGTCACCCAGGACGGAACGGTGAGTTGCCCATCGCTGACGGCAGCGCTGCAGCCAAAGTTAGCGGTCAGCGTCACGCTTCCCGGCGTGGTCCCGACGTTGGTGACACTTCCAACCACAGTGACGTAGCCGTTCGGATCGCCGCCGCTCCACTGGACGGTCACACCTTGGGAGCGAGTCACATTGTTGATGGCATCGATGTTGACGAACTTGAGTCCAGGGCTGGGCACGTTGAGATTACCGGTAAACGACGGCACGTCTGCTCCGCCGCCGCCATTGTCGGCGGTGTATGCGTCCGGATCCAGGAACACGGACCCGATAGGAGGCACCCCGGGAATGATGGTGTAGCTTCCCAGAGATCTCGAGTAAGAGCCGGTTCCAGCCTCCCGCAGCTGCATCGTACCGCTGGAATTCGCGATATTAAGGACCGGACCGGCATCTAGAAACGTGATCTGTTGTGTTCCGGTGCCGGTCGGAGGCGGCGTGCCGGTCAACGGGTTTGGCAATCGATCGAGCGATACTGAGCAGGTCCCGGGGTCCAGATTTTGCGCCAAAGGGAATCTGGACACCGGAACCGTCCCCGGGCTGGGAACCGAATACTGGATGAACTGCGCGGTGCCGGAGTCGATGACGTTCTCAATGGTCATACCTGAGGCAGCAGTCTTGGTGTCGATTCGCATCAGAAGAATATTGCCGGCCCTGGCGGTGGTGTTGAACGTGACCGTGTCGCCGGGATCGTTCGCGGTCGGATCCACGCATGGGCTTCCGTCCGGCGAAATGGAGATGGTGAGCGGGTTACTGATGTAGTTGCCGCTCTGGACCACCACTGAAACCAGGCATCCGAAATTAGCGTCCGGCACGGTGAATTGAATCACGTCCCACGCGGCGATCCCTTGCGGAACCGGAAACGCAGGCGGCAACCCTGAGCAGCAAGTGCCGCGGCCCGCCGACAAAACCGTCGCCTGCTGATTTCCGACGTAGACCGTGATTTGGGCGTTGGGAACATCGGCCGCGCCGGGCTGCGTTTCGTCGCTTTGAATGGCTCCCAGGCCGGTGCCGTTGAGCATCATGGTCTGGCCAGGCTGCGCCGGAAAGATGGGGTTGTTGAGCGTTGTGCTGCCGTCGGCGTTCACATTAAAGGCAGCCGCTCCCCCGCCAGAACTCGCGTACTGCGTGAAGCTGGCTTGGTACGCTTGGCTAAAAATTCCGAAAGCGCTGGCCACGACCGTGATAGGCGCCGTGGTGGAAGCGCCGTTGTTGTTAATTGTCACGGTTCCGGTTCCGGTCGGAGTGCTGGAGGGCAGGATCGCGGCTACTTCGGCGGCGCCCTCGTACACCAGGATCGCGTCTACGGTGGTTCCTCCGATCTTCACCTGCACGGTGACACCGTTGATGCCGGCGGTAGTCGGGAGCGGAAAGGACGCCTGCTGGAATTGGTCCGGCCCCAGGCCCGAGCCCATGATCGAGAACAGTGCGCCTTGTGCGATGCCATAACTTGGATAGCCGCTGGGAATCCTGCTGGCGGCGTTGACCACGTCGGTGATGACCGGCTGCGCCGCCGCAATGCCCGCGAGTGTAAGCAGAATGGAGACAAGTCTAGTAAGACGTTTTGACATGGGGATTAATACCTCGCATACAGGTTATCGCATGAACGCCGATGGCCCTCAAGAACTCTAGTGGACTGGCAGCGGACTTCCTTTCAGAAATCCTGGCCAGGTTAGGGATTTTTGCAATGTTCCGCCGCTCCGCGTGATTCCCCCAGGAGCGGACCCGAGATGGCGGGTTCCCGCCGCGCGGCCGTGCCAGCGCAGTCGTTCCGTTGTTGTTCACCGTCACCGTGCCCGTTCCAGTGGGGTGCCGGACGGCAGAATCGCTGCCACCTCGTTAGGGGAAACGACGATCGCGCACAGCGCCCCTTGCACGATTCCGCAGTTCGGATAGCCGGAAGGAATGCGCCGGGCCGGGTTCACAACGTCGGTGATGATGGGCTGTGCAGCCTCGGTCTCGGCCAACGCGAGCAGTGTGACGCGGATTGATCCCAGCAATTTCTTCATGCCACCTTAGTTGAACCCTGTTTCTTTAGTTATCCGTTCGGTGTGTCCAGACTTCCGCCGCTCCGAGCGCTGGGCCGCTCCAAATCAGCTCGCTGAGACAGAAATGGGGAAGCAACCGAATTCCTTTCAGAAATCTTGGCGTGATGACAGATTTCTGCAATCTTTGGCGCTTCCGGCCCACTTAATAGGTGTGCGAACGCTCAGGGCTTCGACCCATCCGCAGGCGGCTAAATGCGGGTCCGGCACCAGCGAATCGGGTGCTCAGCTTTTGCAAACAGAGGGGCCAATCGGTGACAATGAGGCTTGGAATGTTGGCAGGGCATGGCAGCATCCCGAGATGTTCGCAACGACTATCGCCGCCTGCTGGCCGTGCTGGCATCCCGCGCGCATTGGCTCGGCTCGCGAGACGCCGAGAGCGCCGCCCAGGAAACACTGAAGCGTTCGCTTGAAAACACCAACTCACAAGCTGCGGTTGAATACTACTTTGCTGAGGACTTGCCGGCTGATGCCGTTCCCCCCGCGTGGCCTCTCGATCAGCTACTGGCCTGGCTGCACGGTGTCCTGAATTTCGTGGTGCGGGAGGAGCAGAACCGCGCCAGCCATCGACGCGAAGTGCGGTTTGGCGGGGCATCGGACGAACGACCCGCTGCCGCCGGCGCTTTCGATCCGGCTGATCCGGCGCCGGACCAGCTCGACGCTTTAATCCAAAAGGAGATGCAACAGATCGTCGTGGAATGTTTGCCGGCGTTGGATCCTGAGTACCGCGCGGTGTTGCGGATGCGAGCCCAAGGGCTCAAATACGAGGAGATAGCCATCCGGCTGGGCACCAATGAGAACACGGTGGCGACCTGGGTGAGCCGCGGGATCAAAACCTTGTCGCAGTGCGTTCGAAGACGCACGCAACCCGGCCTCCGGGCGCCAAGAACTTCAGGCCGGCCGTGAGCTGAAGCATGTCTGATTCGCGGGAACGACAAATCGATCGTTGCCTTGAGGGACAACTGAGCCCCGCGGAGTCGCGGGAGTTGGCGCAGTCGCTTCTCGATCGAGGCGAGCTGTTCGACGAGCTTACGTTTCACGCCGTGGTCAAGGCGGCGCTGGCCGATCCGGCGGTTCAGCAGGAGTTGGCGAACTTGCCGGCGGCGGACGACGATGCGCTCAAGCTGTATCTCAGTGGGAAGCTCTCCGCGCCAGCCGGGCGGGCGCTGGCTCAGGCGGCGCTCGAGAACGATGAACTTTTCGACCAGCTGGCGGCCCACGGAGCGGTGGAGCAGAGCCTCAACAATCCCGAGGTTCGTTCCGCGCTTTCGGCTGCCGGCGGGCCCCGCGCGACACTTTTGCAGTTTCCTCGCCGCAGTCGGGCGATCGCGATTGGTTCCATCGCCGCCGCGCTGGCGTTAATTGCCGTGTATGCGGTGAGGACCCGGGTCTGGCCGGAAAACAAGCCGGTTGCATCGACCCATCCCACTGCTCCCGTGGCTCCGGCAGTGCGCACCCTGATTCCTGGCCTGGACCTGACATCGGGACGGCCTGTTCTACTGGCCCGGGATCTGACGGCGCGAAGTGATGCAGCCCCGGTCTTCCGCAGCTCGACGCCCGATAGCCGCACACCGCGCGCGAGCGGTTCGATCGTCGCCATCGACAATTTTGAAGCCATCGTCAATTTGGGTTCGCTGGACGGGTTGGCGAAGGGCGTCGAGCTGGATGTCTTTCGTGGCGATGGTAAAGGACCATCGATCGGGCGAATGGTGGTTACTACAGTGTTTCGGGAGCGCGCGCGAGCGCGAATCGTGCCGGGTGAGTCGATTCGAGAGAACGATCGCGTGAGCGCTGGGGCAACGGTTTATCTTGGGGCGGTCCTCCAACAAGTGAATGCCTTCGCGGACAGCGGAGACTTCGCCGAGGCCCGCGAAGCCGCCCGGAACGCGATTGCGTGGGCTGATTCGAACGGCGCTGCGGGTGGACCGGAGAGAAAAATCCTGGAGCGGCTCGGCGCGCTGGATTATCAAGCCGGCGATGCCGTGGCAGCCGAGGAGCACTATCGATCCGCTGTCGCAACCTTCAGCGCGCCCCAGGCCGCATCTGCCTCCGAGCAAGCCGCGATCCTGAACGCGCTGGGAGTAGTGTATCTTCTGCGCGGCGACGATACGCAGGCGGAAGCGCGGCTCAGCGAGGCCCGCGAAAAATCGGAGCCGGGCGAGGTCCAGGGCCATATCCTCAACAATCTCGGGGTGCTGGCGGAGTTGCGCGGCGATATCGGAAGAGCGCAAACTCTTTATAGCGACGCGTTACGCGCTTTCCAGACCACCTCAGGTATCTCCTCTCGGGACCGTCAAGCCGCGGAGACCAACCTGGCGCGCCTCGCGACCAGAGTTGATGAGAAACACTGAAGTCCGCCTGGCAATTCCGCTTCTCCTGGTAGCGCTCGCTCCTCTTGGTCTCTCACAGCCCGCTCCGGATGCTTCCCCGCCTGCTCCAGCGCAGACCGCTCCGACCCGCTCGCAGCCCGCTCCGGCCAAAGACTGGGACGCGCTCAATAAACAGATCGAGGACGTTTATCTTCAAGGCAATTTCCCGGAAGCGCTTCGCCTCGCCAAGCTCGCGGTGGACGAGGCTACCACTCCGGCGCAGTCCGGCCGCAGTCTGGACCGCCTGGGCTACCTCTATTACGTCTCCGGCAACCTGAAGGACGGAGAGGCATTCCTGCGGCAAGGGCTCGAGCTGCGCCGCACCAAGATCGGTCCTGACACGGCGGACTACGCCGAAAGCCTCAACGATCTTGCGCTGTTTTGCCGGGATACGCGCCGTTTGCCGGAAGCGCGCTCGCTGGCCGAGGAAGCCGTGGCGGTGCGCTCGCGCGTGCTCGGCGCCAAGGATCCGTTGCTGGCCGAAACCATGGAGACGCTCGGCTCCATCTATAGCGCGCAAGGCGAGTATGAGCTGTCGGCGTCCACCTTCGACAAGGCGCGCGCGATCTACGAGTCCCAGTTGGACCCCAAGAACCCGCCGCCGGAATACGGGACGCTGCTGGTAAACATCGCCGGCAACGATCAGCGGCTCGGGAAGTATCGAAAAGCCGAAGCGGACTTCACAACCGCGCTGCAGGTGCTGGGCAAGGATCCCGGCGTGAACCATCCGATCTACGCCACCAGCCTGATGGGTCCCGCCTACCTGGAAATGGATCTGGGAAATTACGTCGCTTCGGAAAAATATTTCGCCGAAGCGGTGGATCGCATCCGGAAGACGCTCGGCGACCAACACCCCATTTACGCGCAGGTACTGGATCATCGCGCCGTGCT
>DASQHQ010000125.1:0-1902 GCA_035632015.1 Bryobacteraceae bacterium | reverse complement strand
CGAAAAAAGCTTCTCGCGCGCCGCCGAGAAACTGCTGCGAACCCAGCCGGCGATCTCGCTGGCAATTCAGAAGCTCGAATCAGACTTGCAGGAGAAGCTCATCGACCGCTCCGGCAAGGATCTGCTGCTGACCGACGCCGGGCAGATCGTCTACGAGTACGCGCGGCGCTTCGAGAATCTGGAAGCGGAGCTTGAGAACGCGCTGGCGGAGCTGCGCGACAATTCCGCCGGCCGCCTGGTGGTGGGCGCGAACGAATCCACTTCGCTCTACTTGTTGGGACACATCGAGCGCTACCGGCGCTTGTATCCGAAGGTCAAGGTGCAGGTGCGGCGCTCGCTGTCGAGCAAGATTCCCTCGCAGTTAATCGACGGCGATCTGGAACTGGGGGTCATCAGTTACGACCCGGAGGACGACCGTTTGCAAAGCATGGTGATCTACACCGACCATCTGGCGTTCGTCGTCTCGCCGCAGCATCGCTTCGCCAGCCGCAAGGAAGTGAGCATCAAGGAACTGGGCATGGAGACGTTCATCGCGCACTATGTGCTCTCGCCTTATCGCGCCGTGGTGTTGAAAGAGTTCCAGCGCCACAAAGTGCCGCTGAACATGGACGTCGAGATGCCGACCGTAGAGACCATCCGCAAGATGGTGCAGCGCAACGAGGGTGTGGCGTTCCTGCCGCACATGACGGTGGAGCAGGACGTCGAGCAGGAAGTGCTGTGCGAGATCAAGGTGACCGAGCTGAAGGTGGACCGCAAGATCCGCCTGGTGTGCCCGGCCAAGCGGAGTTTGAGCCACGCCGCGAAAGCGTTTCTGGAGCTGGTGCGCGGGGCCTGAGTTCGTGTGCGCAAAACTCGGAACCTTCTTCGGAGTTCGTCGTCTAAGGCTCCGAGGAGCGAGCGGCAGCTCGGCTGATCAATGGACACTTTCCTGAAGGACCTGAAGCACTCGCTTCGGATGTTCCTGCAGAGCCCCGGATTCACCATCACCGCGGTGGCCGCTTTGGCGCTGGGCATCGGGGCGAACACCGCGATTTTCTCGGTCGTCAATGCAGTCCTGCTGCGGCCGCTGCCGTATCCCGATTCGGACCGAGTCGTCTCGTTCCTGCTGACATCGCCTGGCGGAAGCGGCACCGGCGCCTCGGCGACGAAATTCAATGTCTGGCGGGAGCAGGCCAGCGTATTTCAGGACGTCAGCGCCTATCGCTTCGGCGTAGTGAACCTGACCGGCGTCGATTCCCCCGAGCAGCTTCGCTGGGCGCAAGTCACGGACGGCTATTTCCGGGTCTTTGGTTTGCCGATCGCGCTGGGCCGCGGCTTCACCGCCGACGAGGTACTTCCCCGGGGCAACCGCGTCGCCGTGCTCAGCGGCGAACTGTGGCAGCAACACTTCGGCGCGGATCCGCGCATCATCGGAAAAACGCTTTCGCTCAGCGGGCTGCCGTACGAAGTGGTGGGAGTGGTGGCGCCCGGCTACAAAACCGAAGTGGACCCGCCGACTCAAATCTATACGCCGTTTCAGATCGACCCTAACAGCACGGACCAGGCGCACTACTTCACGGCGGTGGGCCGGCTCCGACCCGGGGTCACGCTCGACCGGGCCAAAGCGCAACTGCAATTGGCCGCGGCCGAGTTTCGCCGGAGATTCCCGGGTAGTCTCGCGCTGGGGCCGAAGGATGGCTTCAGCGTGCAGCCCATCCGCGAGACGCTCATCGGCGACGCGCGTTCGTCGCTTTCGGTGCTGGGCGCGGCCGTTGGTTTTGTTCTGCTGATCGCCTGCGCGAATGTGGCAAACCTGCTGCTGGTTCGAGCGACGACGCGCAAGCGCGAAATCGCAATTCGCGCCGCAGTGGGCGCCGGCCGGGGCCGCATCATCCGCCAACTGCTCACCGAGAGCGTGGTACT
>DASQHQ010000124.1:0-4050 GCA_035632015.1 Bryobacteraceae bacterium | reverse complement strand
ACGGAACGTCACGAAGCCCGTCGAATCGATAATCAGCTTCGCGGACGCGCTGGACGCCAAGGCGACCCGGGGTCTTCGCGGTTTTATCTCTCGCTCGAAGACGACCTGATGCGCATCTTTGCGCGCGAATGGGTTTCCTCGCTTCTTCAACGGCTCGGCATGGAAGAGGGAGTGCCCATCGAATCCAAGCTCATCACGCGCCGTATCGAGGCCGCGCAAAAAGCGGTCGAGGCGCAAAACTTCGCCGCCCGCAAACACGTGCTCGAGTACGACGACGTCATGAACAAGCAGCGCCAGGCCGTCTACGGCATGCGGCGCGCGCTGCTCGAAGGCAAGGACCAGAAGCAGCGGATCACCGAGATCATCGAGGGCATCGTGGGCTCCTTCATCGATGTCCGCTGCCCGGAGCGCACCCATCCCAGCCAGTTCGATTTCACCGGGTTGCAGTCCGATGTGCTGTCGGCCTTCGGCGTCAAGATCGAGCCGGACGAGCTGGCGGGCATGAACCGGCCCGAGATCGAAGAGCACGTCAATGCGCTGCTCGCCAAGCGCTATCAGGAAAAGGAAGACTTGATCGGCCCCGAAAACATGCGCGAAGCCGAGTGCATCGTGATGCTCAATGTCATCGACAACCAGTGGAAAGATCACCTGCTGTCGATGGATCACCTGAAGGAAGGCATCGGGCTGCGCGGCTACGGCCAAAAAGATCCGTTGATCGAATACAAGAAAGAATCGTTCACCATGTTCCAGGACATGATGGACCGGATCGAAGACGAGACCATCCGCTACTTGTTCTTCCTGCAGGTCACCAGCGGCGAACCGGGCGGGCCAGGCGGTCCCGGAGGCGGGACTGTCGCGCCCGGAAGTGCACGCCCGGTGCTGCCGTTCTCCCCCGACGGCGACGAAGAAGAGGAAGAAGAGGATCAGGAAGAAGCCCTGGTGGCCGCCAGCAACGACCAGCGGCGCGCCGCCCAAACCGCCGTGGAAGACTTCACGCGCAACATCCAGCGCAAAAAGGACAAGGAAATGGCCGAGCTGCAATTCGTCGGCGGCAGCGGAACCGCCACCGAGAAAAAGCAGGCCATCTCCGCCAAGAAGGCCGGCCGCAACGATCCCTGCCCGTGCGGTAGCGGCAAGAAGTACAAGAAATGCTGCGGAGCCTGATTCTCGCCTTAGCCTTCGCTTCCTTCGCCGGCGCGGCCATCTGGCCGGAGCAGCTCGGCCGGTATCAACGCAAGTCCGCTACCGGGACGGAAAAGTTTGAGGACCTTCGCCCGCAATGGGATGAATATGGCGAAGACGCGCTCGAGAAGGCGGACTACGGCTCTTTCACCGCGCTCGCGTTCCGCTTCAAGGACACCACCGGCGCTTACGCGGCATCGCTCGAGCCCGGCGGCCGGATCATGTCTCGGGTCGGCAATTACTTGGTTTCTTGTTCCGGCAATTGCCCCAAGGATTTCGTCGCGCTGGCCGATTCGAGCCTGCCGGGAGTCTCGCACACGCCGGTCCCAACGCTTGGCGTTTACCTGCCTTCGAAAGGCAAAGTTGCCGCTTCGGAGCGGTACATCATGGGTCCCGTCGGCCTCCACGAGAACCTGCCCCAGATCGTGGAATCGGCTGTCGCGCTCCAGTTCGGAACCGAAGGCGAGCTGGCCCGCTATCGCACGGCCAAAGGCGAAGAAACGTTGGCCATTTTTTCGTATCCGACGCTCGAAATGGCGCGGCAGCAGACGCCCGCCTTCGAAGCCATTCCCGGGGCTGTCGCCAAGCGAACCGGGCCGCTGGTGGCAGTAGCGCTGCCTGCGGCCGGCCAAGCTAATCCCGACCGTGCGGAGGCCGAAAAACTCCTCTCACAGGTTAACTACCAGGGTTCCATCTCCTGGAATGAGCCGCTTCCCCTGGTGGTCAAGCCCGAGACGGCTGCTCAGATGGTCCTAGGAATCCTGGCCCTGGCCGGCATCGTGCTGGGCTTCTGCCTGGCCTCCGGCCTGCTGTTTGGCGCCGTTCGCGTGGTGGCTCGGAAGTTTGGCTATTCAGATGCTGGTATCGCCCTCACGACGCTTGATCTGAGCGACAAATAACTCCCTGGATTTCTCCAGCTTAGAAGCCGAGCGCCTCGGGCCGCGAGTGAATTCCACAGCCTTTTCCACAGAATTTCGCAAAGCAAGTTTTAAGATAAATGTTTTAGAATCAGATGCGTGCGGCCAATTCCGGGTCGGGGAGTTTTTCGCTTGACTCAAGCCTTTCGTGGGCCTATGATCTGATCACAAACAGGTTTTGACGGTTGCAGTTCCGTCGAATCTGATTCTCCCATACATCACCCTGGTAGAACAGGGGGCCTGTGAATTCAGGCAGATGGTGGCGAATGCTCACCCCTAGGGGTGAGCATTCCAATTTTGGGGTGCATTACACTTTAGTTTGAACCCCCATTTGCCGAAGACCGCGCCAGCCACCTGGCGGGATCGCATCCGGTCGCTTCGCAACGTACCGCCGCTGCTCCGGATGGTCTGGGAGACCAGCCCGCCTATCACCAGCGCCACCGTCGTTCTGCGGCTGATCTCGGCCCTGATCCCCGTCGGCCAGCTCTGGGTCGGGAAGCTGATCATTGATCAGGTCATCCGGACCATTACCGGGCGTTCTGCCGGCCCAGGCCGGATCTGGGTTCTGCTGGCCTATGAGATCGGCCTGGCGGTGCTGAGCGACCTGCTTTCGCGCGCGACCAACCTCTGCGACAGCCTGCTGGGCGACAAGTTCACCAATCACGTCAGCCTGCGGTTGATGGAGCATGCCGCCGACCTGGATCTGGTCTCCTTCGAGGATCCGGTCTTTTACGACAAGCTGGAACGGGCGCGGCGCCAGACCACGGCCCGGCTCGGCATGCTGGCGGTGCTGGCCGGCATGGGTCAACAGTTGCTCACCCTGCTTTCGCTATCGGCGGCGGTAGTCTCTTTCTCGCCCTGGTTCCTGGTGCTCCTGTTCGCCGCCGTGATTCCCGCCTTCCTGGGTGAGACGCGTTTTGCGATGCTGGCCTATTCGATTCTGTACCGCTGGACGCCCGAGCGTCGCGAGCTCGACTACCTTCGCATGCTGGGCGCGAGCAGCCAAAGCGCGAAAGAAGTCAAGATTTTCGGCCTGGGCCACTATCTCGCCGAACGTTCGCGCACCCTGTTCGATCGCTTCTATCGCGAGAATAAGGCGCTGGCCATCAAACGCGCCGTCACGGGATCGCTGCTGAATCTGCTGCCCACCGCTGGATACTACGCCGCTTATGTTCTGATCCTGCTGCGCACCATGGCGGGTGCGCTGACGGTGGGTTCTCTCACGTTTCTGGTCGGCGCGTTCGCGCGATCGCGCAGCCTGATCGAGAGCCTGTTCTCCAGCCTCAATAACATCGCCGAGCAGGCCTTGTACATCAAGGACCTGTTCGATTTCTTCGAGACGCGGCCGGCCATCGTATCGCCGCCGGATGCGCTGCCGGCGCCGCGGCCGATTCGTTCGGGCTTCGAGTTTCGCGGCGTGTCGTTCGCCTATCCGGGTTCGGACCGGCAGGTGCTGCGCGACGTGAAGTTTCGCTTTGACGCCGGCGAACGCATCGCGCTCATCGGCGAAAACGGGGCGGGGAAGACCACGCTCGTGAAACTGCTCGCTCGCCTGTACGATCCCACCCAGGGCGCCATCCTGTTGGACGGTGTCGATCTGCGCGAATACGACGTAGATCGGCTGCGCGGCGAAATCGGCGTGATTTTTCAGGACTACATGCGCTACGACATGCTGGTGCGTGAGAACATCGGGCTCGGCCGGATCGAAGAGCTGGAAAACCAGGCGCGCATCGAGGGCGCGGCGCGCAAGAGCATGGCCGAGCCGCTGATCGCGCAATTTTCGCGCGGCTATCAGCAGATGCTGGGGCGGCGCTTCGAGGATGGCGTGGACCTCTCGGCCGGCCAGTGGCAGAAGATCGCGCTGGCGCGCGCCTACATGCGCGACGCGCAGGTGCTCATCCTCGACGAGCCCACCGCCAGCCTGGACGCGCGCGCCGAGTACGAAGTCTTC
>DASQHQ010000123.1:0-48722 GCA_035632015.1 Bryobacteraceae bacterium | reverse complement strand
CGGCTGGATGTTGTACGCGCTCTGCTGACTATTGGACTGGTTGCTTCGCGTTGCTTCGCAGACGCCCGCTGCTTGGAGCGCGGGCGTCCGAATCCGGCCCTTACGTGGCTTTCTTCGGCCACACCACGCCTTGGTCCTGTTTCGTGACCGGCCCGATGCCCTTGTATACGAACTTCTGTACGCGATGGCCCTGGTAGGTTTCCGTGGTGTAGATGTTGCCGTGAGAATCAACGGCTATGCTGTGCACGCCATAGAACTGGCCCGGCTGGCGCCCGCCATCGCCGAAACTGGTCAGGAGCTGGAGCGATTCGCGATCCAGAATGTACACCTTCTCGTTTTCGCCGTCGCACAGATAGAGATACTTCTGCTGCGCGTCCTTCGAAAACGCGATGTCCCAGACCGAGCCGGCGCCCAGGGTTCGCTTGGCAATGAACGTCTCTTTCACGAACGTCCCGTCCGGATGGAAAACCTGGATGCGGTCGTTCACGCGGTCGCAAACGTACAGCAGGTTGTCGCGCGAGAGCTCCGCGCAGTGCACGGGATTGCGGAACTGCTGGGCGGGCGGCGCGTCCGGATTGTACCGGCCCAGGTTGGTGTCTTCGGGCTTGTGGCCGTAGGCGCCCCAATGCCGCTTATACTTGCCCGTGTCGGCGTCGTAAACGATCACGCGGTGGTTCCCGTATCCGTCGGCGACGTACAATTCGTTGGTCTTGGGATCCACAAAGGTCTTGGCCGGCAGCCTCAGATTCTCCACGTCATTGCTGCCTTTGGTGTGCGCGGGCTTGCCGATTTGCATCAGGAATTTGCCTTCCTGAGTAAATTTCAAGACCATGTTGTCGTTCCAGTAGCCGACCAGGTCGGTCTGCCCTTCCTCTGGCGCCTGGCCACGGCCGGCGCCGCGACCGGCGGGAGCGCCCGGGGGACGTCCCCGTCCATTGCCCGCGATCCACACGTTGCCCTTGTAGTCGATGGTGATTCCATGGTTGGAGTCCGGCCAGTCGTAGCCTTGTCCCGGCCCGCCCCAATGACGCAGCAGGTTGCCGGCCTGATCGAACTCGAGAACGGGCGGCGCCGGCGTGCAGCATTCCGCCATGGGCGGATTGGTAGCCGAATGTTGTTCGCCGGGATCGTTGGATCCGGAGCGGTGCACGATCCAGATGTGATCCTGCGCATCCACGGATACGCCGATGCTCATTCCCTGTACCCAATGATTGGGCAGCGGCTTCGGCCACAGCGGGTCCACTTCAAAGCGAGGCGCCGAAGCGCCGGCCGCGTGCACCACGGCTCGCTTGGACAGCAGGCTGGAACTGATGCCCAGCGCGACCAGCACAACGATCAGCGCCGCACCAATGCATATGTTTCTCTTCATGCTTCTCCTCCCTTGCTGGGGGCGATGGCGCTGCGAGTCGAAGCCGGCGTTGCAGTGTTCAGGGCTTAACGGAGACTGCTACCGTACCGTTGCTCCAGCAACACTGAAAACCGCCGCCGCCACCCTCGCCCGAATAATCGTTGATCGTAACGTGGAGAATATATTCTCCCGGTTCGCTGAATTGAGCCTCCGTGGTGGCCTTCCCGTTGAATACGAACTTCGCATCCCCGGAATCCAACTTCTCAACCACGGGTTTCGCTTTTGAGAATGTCACTGTGCCGGGCCCGCGATACTTGGTCCAGGTGACCGTCACCGGAATCGGGCTCAGGTTGCGCGGCTTCGCGCCCGAATTTGAAGACCACTTGGCATCGTCGGAAACCCACACTGTCAGCGGGAGGGGCGTGTTCACGGTCGCACTTCGCTTGGTCGACAGCCCCTGCGGCCCTTGGATCATGGGACCTTGTTCTTTGAAATCCTGGAACCGTAAAGTAGGTGGCGTATCCGCATCCGGTCCGACGTCGGCAGAGGCAATAAAGGGAGAAACTTCATAGACGGTATTCAGCCACAGCTTGATGCTGGTCGGCTTGCCGTTGGCGACCAGCGTCCAGGTCAGTTTCTTTTCACCAAAATCCTTCGGGACTTTGATGGTGAAAATTCCCCAGCCCCGCCCCGGAAGAAAGTGGGTCGGCTGACCCTGGTCCGGTCCGCCCGGATCGATCCGATTGTCCGGGCCGATGGGAACATCCAGCTCCTGTTTTGTGTTCCGGTTGTAGTAGCCTACCAGCAAGCTGTAGGTTCCATCGGGATTTTGGAACCATCCCTCAAAGGCGCCGGTGACGCTCTGTCCGGCTTCCATTGCAGGTTCAAAAGGTAAGGACTGCCCCAGCAATGTGCCGGCAGCGAGGACTGCGCAGCAGCCCAGACCGGCCAGCCAGGACAAGTTGGTGTTTGATGCAACTAGTTTCATAGGAATACTACAAATGCACCGGGAGCGTCTCGGCGATGCTCCCAGCGCAGATTGACGAACGCTGTTTTACTGACCAAACCTGGCGCTTTGTGCGGGCTTGTGTTTGGCCGCCCACTCCTTGTAGTCTTCTTCGCTTACGTAAGTCACATTCACCCAGGCATGCGCCATTTCGTCGACCGTGCGGTCTCCGTATCCGACCCACTGATCCGGATCGGGGTTGTTCTTGTTGGCCGTGGTGTTGTCATGCCAGGCTATCACATGGATGACCGTGCCCTTCGGGAACCACGGCGCGGCATCGTCAGCATAAATGTAGTTCGTCATCCAATTGAAGTTGAAGTGGTTGACGTAGCTGACCACCTGTGTGGTGCCGTCGGGCAGAATCGCTTCCAGCATCATGGCCTTGCCGCGCAGGTGCATGTGCGGCTGAATGTTCTCCAGGATGGCCGGCTGCCTGAGCACGGTGAAGCCTTCGTTCTGGGTAATGGTGTTGGGTGGAATGTCCAGCCGTCCGCGCGGCAGAGCCTGGAATCCGGTCAGATAGGTGCGATACTTCGGCTCCTCGCCCTTGGGATAGAACCAAACACCCAACTGCACGCCGGATTGGATTTCCTCTCCCACGGCGTGAATATGGACGTCCCATGAAATCTGGGAGCCGGGCAAGAGCAGTTTCCCGGTGTTAGGCCGGTACAGATCGTACTGTTTTCCAATCGCCCATTCCATCAACATGCCGCGGCCGCCGAAGGCCACCGCGCGATCAGGAGAATCGGGGTTGTTCGGTTCGTTCTGATCGAGATAAGCAACTGCGTGATGGATGATCCGGCGCCCCTCTTCTTTGGTTGGCCGCATCTCGACGGCTCGAACCCAGCGCGGCTCGGTGATCGGAATCTTGGACACGGGCCGCCACCAGACGTCCTGGTGATGAGCGGGCATGGTGTAGGGCGTCGCCTCGATGATAATGTCGGGCTGCCCTAATTCCTTGGTCGCTTGCCATTCGTTGCCGGTCGGCCACTGCTTGGCAGCAGGCATGTCCTTGGGGTCGCCCATGGGTGCTCCCGAATCCACCCAGCGGACGATAGTGGCGATTTGCGCGTCGCTGAGCGACATATCGTTCTTGAACTTCTGAACTCCGACGTTCTGCTCGATGTGCCAGGGCGGCATCTGTCGCGTGACGACTCGCTCGCGGATCGCTTTGGCCCAGGGGCGGGTCTCTTCATAAGTGATCAAAGACATGGGCGCCATCGAGCCGGCCCGATGACAATCCTGGCACTTCTGCTGCAGGATCGGCGCCACGTCCTTGGAAAAGGTCACTGGCCGGTTGTCGCTGATGCTTGCGGCAACCCCGGCGCCCAAAGAAATAAGGCTGGCCACGGCGGCCATCCCCACGCTCCTATACACTCTAGCCCGAATCATCGGCTGCTCCTTTCGCTCACAACGCGGAATCACCAGACTATCGCGATTCTATCCTGACTGAGCCTGGTTGTCAACTTCAGTGCTTACAATCACTTAAAGGAATCTGGCAGCTTGGCGTTTCACTCCGTCCAAGTACCGGTTCATTACACGGGAGGAGCCTCCTGCTACAGATTGGCATTGAATCTGGTTACACTTAGCAAAGCGGTATTATTATTATGAATTCAATCGCCACAGGTATGGCACTGTCCAGTAACCGCCGGCAGCGCGGAAAGTTGGCCCGATGGCTTCCGGTGCTGTTCTTCTGGCTTTTCCAGGTGGCGCTGACTTCCACCGCGAGCGGCCCGCCGGGCCACCAATTCACGCGCCAGGAGTCGATCGAAAAATCCCTCCTGGCCTGGGGCGTCTGGGCGCTGCTCGCGCCCTTGATCGTCGGCATCGACCGCTGGCTGCCGCTCTCCAGAGACGCCATCTTCAAGCGGTTTTTGGTGCACATTCCGTTCAGTCTTTTCTTCACCGGATTGAATCTGTACTCCGACGCCCTCATTACCTCCCTGCTGAACTCCCAACTGAAACCGTTTCCGCTGCCTTACGACGTCATCAGTGACTCCATGGGAGGGATGTTTCAAGCGAGATTCGTGGTGTATTGGGTGGTCCTCTTCGCTTACATCACCATGGACTATGCCGACCACCTCAAGGAGCGCGAGATTCGAACCGCGGAGCTGGAGAACCTGGTGTCGGAAGCCCGCCTGGACGTGTTGCGCGCTAAGCTTCATCCCCATTTTTTGTTCAATACTTTAAACACGATTTCGGCACATGTGGAACGCGAGCCTCGAACCGCTCGCCGTTTGCTGGAACAGCTAGGCGAACTCCTTCGGCTATCGCTGGCCCACTCCGAAGACCAGGAAATTCCGCTGGCGCAGGAGATCGCCTTCATCGAACGCTACCTGGAGCTTCAAAAGGCGCGGCTGGATGACCGGCTCGAAGCGACCTTGGACGTCGACCCGGATGTGTTGGACGCGCTGGTTCCGACCTTCATTCTCCAGCCGCTGGTTGAGAACGCGATTCGCCACGGTGCAGCCCCGCGCTTTGAGCAAGGCTTGGTGCAGGTGCGAGCCTGGCGGACAAATGGGCAGCTCCATCTGACGGTCCAGGACGATGGCCCGGGCTTGCCGCCCGGCTGGGATCCGGAGGAAAGCGCCGGTATCGGCATTTCAAACACCCGCGAGCGGCTCCGGCACTTGTATGGCGATCGGCATCAGAATTTTGAGATTTCCAGCGATGCCGGCAAGGGAGTCCGCGTCGATCTCAGTTTCCCGTTTCGCGACTCCAACACTTCCCCTCTCGCTCTCTAGCTACCTTATGGACATCATTCGAGCCTTGGTCGTTGATGACGAGAAGCCGGCGCTAACCCGCATCGTGGAGCTGCTCGAAAAGCAGCCCGACGTCGATCTCGCCGGAGTGGGACGGCATGGCAAGGAGGCCATCCAACTGATTCGCTCGCTTACCCCGGATCTGCTCTTTCTCGACATCCAGATGCCCGGAATGGACGGCTTCGAAGTACTCCGTGAGATTGCGCCCGAGCAAAGGCCGCTAACGATTTTTGTCACCGGCTACGACAAGTACGCCATTCCGGCCTTCGAGGCGCATGCGCTGGACTACCTGCTGAAGCCCTTCAGCGACGAGCGCTTCGAGGCGGCGCTGCAACGCGCTCGGAATCACATTCGGACGCAAACCGTGGGCGAGCTCGGGCGCCGTTTCGCTCGATTGCTGGAGGATCAGGTCGCGACCAACGGCGGGTTCACGCGCTTCGAGCGTGTCGTCATTAAGTCCAGCGGGCGGGTGATGTTCCTGGATGCCGCGGACATCGATTGGATCGAGGCGGCTGGTGTGTACGTGCATCTGCACGTCGGCTCGAAGTCCTATTTGTACCGGGCCACGCTGGGTCAGCTCCAGGAACGGCTGGATCCCAAGCTGTTCGTTCGCATACACCGATCCGCGATGGTCAACACCGACCGCATCATGGAGCTGCAGCCGCGGACGCATGGGGACTACGTCGTCATTCTTAAGAACGGCACCGAGCTGACCTTGAGCCGCGGATATCGCAATCAGCTCGAGGGCTGGCTGAAGCAGCCTCTCTGAGCAGGAACGCCCCTCAAGTCCGCGCCGGAACCGGCTCGCAACAATCCCAAGCCAACCTGTTACAAACCTGGTGAATCAATTTGCGGCTTGTCGTACTCTAAACCGAGGCTGCGGAGGCCTCGGAAATGAAGCGAGTGTTGCGCGTGGCGGCAGGCTGCGTCGTTACGGTGGCGCTGGGTGTCGCCGGCGACTCTGCAACGCAGGTAATCGGTTACGACAACATCCACATCCGCGTGCCCGATCCGGCCAAAACTGTGGAGTGGTACGTGAAGTATCTCGGCGCGACCACCCCCACCGCCGGACAAGTCTATTTCGGCAAGGCGCTCATCGCCGTGGTGAAGACCAACAATCCGCAGCCCAGCGCAGGAAGCGTGATCGATCATTTCGGTCTGTCGTATGCCGACATCGACGCCAAGGTGAAAGAGGTCGAGGCCGGAGGTGCGAAGATCATCTCGCCGCCGCGCGAGGCTCCGGGCGTGTTCAAGTTTGCCTACATCGAAGACCCGTGGGGCGTGAAGATTGAGCTGGTGCAGGATGCGGAACTGCTCGGCTTTCATCACGTCCACCTGAGAGTAAAGGATCCCGAGGCGAGCCTGGCTTGGTATCAGCAGATGTTTGGCGGCCGGCGCGACAAGCTGAGGGGCCGCGTCGAGGGGTTGCGGTACGGTTCCATCTGGTTGTTTGCGGCCAGCAGCGGAGCGGAAACGCCCGCGCCCAGTTCCGAGCGGGCCATCATGAGCTTCGGGCTGCAAGTGCCGAATATTGCTGAAGCAGCCGCATCGCTCGGGCAGCGAGGCGTCCAGTTTCCCGTCCAGCCGCGTCAATTGGGAGCTCTGTGGTACGCGTTCGCCGAAGATCCCAATGGCGTGCGGGTGGAATTGCTGCAGAGGCCGCTGCAATGATTGGAAAGTTCATGCCACTCCACTCTGAGTAACGCGTTCACTGGCTTCGAGGCTGCCGGACAGCATTCCTCCGCTGACGGCTGAGTTGACAAGATCAACTCAAGCCAACCCCTATCTCCGGCAGCCTCCTTTTTATCTTTATCGAAGGCGGGCAATTCCTTGCCGCAACCGGCTCGCTACACGCCAGAACCGGGTTGTTACAAATTTGCTGAATCCAAGTGTCGGGTGTCCTATGATCTTTCGCAACGGCACTGGGAAGCCAACGTAAAGAAGGGGAGCTATGTCGACTCATAACACGCAACGTTTGCGAACGCGGTTGAAGAAGAGTTTCTTGTGGTTGGGGCTATTTTGTTTGGCAGCGGGGTCCGTGTGGGCCCAGGTCGCAACGGGGACCATTACAGGGACGGTCACGGATCCGTCGGGAGCCGTCATTCCAAACGCAACATTAACGATTACAAACCCAGCCACGGCGGCGTCGCGGACGGTGACATCAAATGCGCAGGGCTTGTTCAGCGTTCCGGCTCTTGTCGCAGGAACCTATCAGGTCAAGACGGAGGTTTCCGGTTTTCAAACCGTGCAGCGCGACGCGCAGGTGAATGCCGGAAGTGACACGACCGTGAATATTCAGATGACGGTCGGCCAGAGTACGCAAGTGGTCGAGGTTGAAGCGGCCAGCTCGCAAATCAATTACGACAACGCCGCCTTTGCTGGTTCGGTGGAACGTCAGAGCATCCAGGATCTGCCGCTGAACGGCCGATTCTTTATGCAACTGGCGACGCTGGAGCCCGGCGTGACGGTGTACGGCGGCTCAACTAGCGCGCGAAACACTCAGGTTGGCGTCATAATGCTCGGCGGCGCCTCCGGCGCTCAGGGAATGTTTACGCTGGATGGCCTGAGTATCATGGACGTTTATGATGGAACCGGAACCGTGATCAACTTCTCGCAGGAAATGGTGCAGGAGTTTCAAATCGCGACCCTGAACTACGATATATCCAACAGTTTCACCGGGGTTGGATCCGTCAATATTGTCTCTCGCTCAGGCAGCAATGATTTACACGGCAGCGGCTTCTATTTCTATCGCGATCACAACATGGCCGCGTATCCGGCGCTGAAACGAAGCGCATTCAATCCGAATCCCTATTTCCAGAGAAAGAATCCCGGAGGATGGGTGAGCGGTCCTCTGATCAAGGATCGTTTGTTTTACTTCTTCAACTACGAGATTACGGATCAGGTCCAGGCCATCAGCGCGCAGCAGGATCTGGCTGCGCTCCAGCCTCTCAACGCTGTTATTTCGAGTCCGCAGACGTACCACTCGCTCAATGTCCGGCTGGATTACCATCTCTCCGATAAGACCTCATTTTTTGTGCGCTACACTCATGATGGAAATATTTCCTTCGGAGTGAACCCGTCCGGCGGCACCGGCATTGGGTTATCCAACTGGGAAAACAATAACAATTGGTCCGACCAGTATGCACTGGGCGTGACGACAGCGATTTCACCCACCTTGGTGAACGACGCCCGTCTAGGTCTGCGAGGCTGGGTCAGCAAGGAAACCCTTCCAACCACGTCCCAATGCCCGGCGCCATGCATAGGCCTAGGGAGTTTTCAGGCCACAATGCTGGGATCGGCAACCTTCGACGTTGGGAACAACTCGCTCGGACCTAACGAGCGATTTCTTCACGGCTTCCACGCGGTCGATGCGCTGAGCTGGCAAAAAGGGGCCCATCAGTTGAGATTCGGGGCAGAAAACGATTATCAGTGGTACATGTTCGACTGGCCCTTCAACGTTCCCGGATCCCTTGCGGTTGTCGCTCCTTCAGTCGTGGCTGCCACGAAAGGGTTCCCCGCGAGTTCTCTCGCGGCCATTCCCACCACAGTTAGCACGAATCAGGACTTGCTAAACCTGCCCGTTTTTACTCTCCAGCCTGCCACCTTCCAGGGTATCGGCGTGGGCCCCTCCCAAACGCCCGGCCCATACAATTACGGACCAGATTCGCGCAACTTCAAACCTCACTTTTTTGTCTCCGACAGTTGGAAGATTCGTCCTAATCTGACGTTGAACTACGGTCTGGGATACCAGTTCCAGACAGGAGAATTCGACGGCGACATGTCCAAGCCGGCGTTTCTTCAGCCGCTGGCTGGCGTTTTGGGCGGCCTATCGCCGACCGTCAACCAGTACGACATGTTCGAGCCGAGCGTCGGTTTCGCCTGGAGTCCCGGAAAGAGCGGCAAGTGGGTGATCCGCGGCGGCGCTGGCGCGTATTACGACACGACTTCGGCTTACACCAAAGAGACCGAGAATTCCCTCATCGGGCCGGTAGGCAACGGTCACCTCAGCGTTACCTCCGGATTATTCACGAATATTTTTCCAGACATTATGCAGCAAGGCCCGGGTGGCGCTTTTGTGCCGCTACCGGTCGGAGCGGCGATACCCACACAGACGATTACCAACATGACGTTGGGTCAATTCGAGCAGATTTACAATCAACAATTCCCCGCGTTGAGCGCTCTGCTCAGCCCGTATCCGCCCATTACACACGGACCCTATACTCTAACGGATCTGGATTATGTCAAGGTGGCCAGCAGGCTTATTCCCCACAGTTTCCCGATGGTCCATAGTTATCAGACCTCGTTGGGCTTTCAGCGGGATTTAGGTCATGACATGGTCCTTACGGTGGATTGGGCGCGCAGGCAGTTTGAGCATACCCTCCTCAGCGCCCCCACAACAGCCGGAGCTATTGATCTCAATCACGCCAATGAGTATATCAACGGTGTTGTGTCGCCGGTGATTCCATTCTGCGCCGCGTCACAACTGTTCAAGCCGGGCCAGGAATGTTCGACCGGCGCGCTTACTATCCTGGATCCCCAAGGGCGCACGATTTACGAAGCGATGCTACTGAAATTGAGCAAACGATTCTCGAATCATTTTCAGTTCCTGGTCTCTTACGCTTTGCAGAACGACAACTCAGACACCGGGGTATATAACTTAAATAACTACATGCAGAGCTACGGCCCGGTCCTCGCCCGGCACAATCTAAACGTGTCGGGCCTGGTGCAGTTGAAATGGGGCTTCGAGCTCTCCTTGAATTCATCGATCATCACCAAATCTCCCTTTAATCCGATTGTCGCCGGCATCGATTTGACCGGCACGGGAGCCACATCGTCCGGTCCATTAACCGGCATTAACGGTATTGGTTATAATTGCTTCAATGCCGGCTGCGATCAAGCTCAATTGGCGGGGGCCGTAGCGCAGTGGAACTCCACACTCGCCGGAACGAAAGCTCCTAACGGGGCGACCATCCCGCAACTGAGACTGCCTTCGAGCTATGATTTCGGCACATCCAGCATCACCCAGGATGTCCGGCTAACCAAAACCTTTACCTATAAGGAAAACTATCGTCTTCTCCTGCTGGCAGACATCTTTAATGCAATCAACCATGCGAACCTGATCGGGTACAGTCCTGTGATCGGTCCTGCCTTCGGTCAACCGACTGCGCGGGCTGCGCAAACTTTTCTTTCGGGAGGTCCCAGAGCGATCCAACTGGGGGCCCGGTTCCAATTTTGAGCAGGAGACAGGCATAGATGCACATGACGTTTGCAATAAGGTATTCTTAGAGGAGCTAAGGAGCGTAGCATGTCAACCACAAGGAATTTAGGCCTTACCGCGCTGACGATGTTTTTCGGGACGGCTGCGTGCTTCGGCCAGGCGCAGTCCAAAACAAATCCAGACCAGGCGACGTTCGCCAAAGACGTGCTGCCGATCCTGCAGCGGTCCTGCCAGAACTGCCACCGGCCGGGCCAGATCGGCCCCATGCCGCTGCTGACCTATGAACAGGCCAGACCGTGGGCACGCGCCATCAAGTCGCAAGTGGTGCTGCGAAACATGCCGCCCTGGTACATCGACCGCAGCGTGGGCATCCACAAATTCAAGAACGACATCTCGCTGAGCGAGCAGGAAATCGCCACCATCTCCAAGTGGGTGGACGCCGGCGCTCCGCTCGGAGATCCGGCCGCCGCGCCGCCGCCGCGCAAGTTTGACGATGGCGACCGCTGGCACATCGGCACGCCGGACGTAGTGGTGACGCTGCCCAAGGACATCCTGGTGAAGGCGCGGCAGCCCGATCAGTGGCTGGACGTGTTTGCTCAGGACACCGGGGTGAAGACCAATCGCTACATCCAGGCGCTGGAAGTCAAACCGATCAAGGGCTCCAAGGTGGTGCATCACGTGGAGTCCTCGCTGATCGATCCGGATGACGAGAGCCTGGCGGCGCGGCAGCATCTGGAAGAATACGCGGTCGGCAAGTACGGCGACATATTTCCGGAGGGAGCCGGCATGCTGCTCAAGCCTGGCGCCAGAGTCCTCGCCAACCTGCACCTGCACGCGGACGGTGAAGACACGCCGGCCAACATCGCGATCGGCTTGAAGCTGTATCCGGAAGGCGTAACGCCCAAGCACATCGCGCACGCGCAACAGCTCGGGTCCGCCAACGATCTCGACATCCGGCCGGGCATGCGGAACGTGCGCTCGGACGGATACACGGTCCTGCCCAAGCCGGCCGTGATCACCTCGTTTCAGCCGCACATGCACAATCGCGGACAGGCACAATGCCTGGAGCTGATCTATCCCATGGGCAGCAGCACTGGGGACCGCCCGTTGGGTGTTCGATCGGAGACCGTGAGCTGCGTGGACCGGTTCAAATTCGATTGGCACGTGGTCTACGAGTATGCCGACGACGTCGCGCCTATCGTGCCCGCGGGCACGATCCTGCACGTAATCTCGATACACGACAACAGCACCGCCAACCCGTTCAACCCGGATCCGACCAACTGGGTGGGCTGGGGCAACAGAACCATCGACGAAATGGGCTTCGCCTGGATCAACTGGTACTATCTGACCGACGACGAATACAAGCAGGCCATGGCGGAACGGCAGGCCAAGGCGAAGAAGACCACGGCCAGTATCAGGTAAGCAAGCAAAGCAAGAAGCAAGGAAGACAACTCGTGTTGAAGAACTCCCGTTTCCCAAGCATCGCGCTGGGGGCGCTGCTGGCGGTGGCGTGGATTCCAGCTCACGCGCAAGGCATCAAGGATGTGCTGCCGCCGGATGTCCGTGTTCAAAGGAACTCGGGCGACAGCCTCCAGCCGGTGTTCGATGGCTGGCAGCGCAATCCCGACGGAACCATCAGCATGTGGTTTGGTTATTACAACCGCAACTCGCAGGAAGAGCTGGATGTTCCCGTCGGGTTGAACAACTCCTTTGATGTAGGAGGAGCCGATCGCGGCCAGCCGACGCACTTTTATACAAAGCGGCGCCAGTACGTCTTCAAGGTCGACCTTCCCAAGGACTGGGACCCCGGCCGGAAGCTGACGTGGAAGGTGACCTCGAACGGCGAGACTTGCACCGCTATCGGGTGGATGCAGCCCGAGTGGGAAACCAACGACGGCGTACGGCAGATGAACGCGGGCGCGGGACTGGCCCCGCCCGCCGACCCTCCCAACACGGCCCCTAAGATTACGGGCGGAAGCCCGGATCAGACCGTGCCAGCCGCGACGCCGCTCAAACTTACCGTGTCAGCGACTGATGACGGAATTCCGAAACCGCGCGCTGGCCGTGGCGGTGTCGGCGTCAAGTGGATCCTGTACCGCGGTCCCGGCGCCGTGTCTTTCGAGCCGGCGGAGACACCCCCGGTGTACGGCAAGCCGGTCGAAAGCGCCACGCAGGTGACTTTCAGCGCTCCGGGAAGCTATTGGCTGGAGGCCATCGTCAGCGATGGCTTGCTCGAGGCCGTGCACAACGTAAAAGTGACCGTCACCTCGAAGTAGCAAAGGGCGAAAAGGACGATACGCATATGAAGAAGGCAATTCTCGCTATTTTTGTGCTTGCTCCCTTGGTCCCGGCCCAGCCGGATCCGCACAAGATGACCAAGGCGGACGTAGATCGCCAGATGCAAGAGCTTTCCAACTGGGGACGCTGGGGCAAGGACGATCAACTCGGAACGCTGAACCTGATCACGCCGCAGAAGCGCAAACAGGCTGCGGCCCTGGTAAAGGAAGGCTTTTCGATTTCTTTGTCTCATGACGTCTTGACCGAAAAAACGCAAGACAACCCCAACCCTCTGGAGCACAAGATGATTCTGCTGCGTCCGGATCAGACCACGGGCTTCTTCATGGATGAATACAGCGTGAACTATCACGGCTTCGCGCACACGCACATGGATGCGCTGTGCCACGCCGCTTACGAGGGCAAGACCTACAACGGGTTTCCCATATCCGACGTGAGCGAGAAGGGCTGCGAAAAAGACAGCATCATCGTCGCCAAGAACGGGATTGTGACCCGCGGAATCCTGATGGACATCGCCGCTCTCAAAGGTGTGCCTTACCTGGAGCCGGGAACGCCGATCTATCCCGAAGATCTGGACGCTTGGGAAAAGAAGGCCGGCGTCAAAGTGGGGCCCGGAGACGCCATCTTCATTCACACCGGCCGTTGGAAGCGGCGCGACGAGAAAGGGCCCTCGCGAGGCTTCGCCGGCTTGCACGCCTCCTGCGCGAAATGGCTGCATGACCGCGGAGTGGCGATTCTAGGCTCCGACGACGCACAGGACGTCATGCCGTCGCAGGTCCAAGGCGTAGCGCTCCCGGTTCACCAGCTTGTTTTGGTCGCGATGGGCTTGTATATTTTTGACGATTGCGATCTGGAGCCGGTGTCCCAGGAAGCCGCCAAGCGCAAGCGCTGGGAGTTCATGCTGACCGCCTCGCCCATGGTGATCGGAGGCGGCACCGGATCGCCGTTGAATCCCATCGCCACCTTCTGAGGCCTCGAAGCGCTCGTCAACCGCCGGTCCAAGAACCGTGTAAGTCGTGCTGGGAACCGGCTCGCAACAGCCCAGTCCGGTCTGTTACAAAACCGCTGAATCGAATGGTAGACTGTCATATGATTTTTCCCAACGGTGGGCTTGGCTGGAAAAACGTTCTGAATCCATTCCTAAGTTTGGAGACTAGATGCATAAGGCACTCTGTACGTTGATCGTAGCTGTCTTGATGTTAGGTTCAGTGGCCGCTCTCCAGGCGCAGACCGCTACCGGCACAATTTCAGGAACGGTGACCGATGAATCGGGCGCGGTGGTCCCGAACGCGACGATCACCATCACCAACAAGGCAACGAGTAACTCACGAACCCTTACCGCCAATGCCGAGGGCTTGTATAGCGCTCCGGCGCTGCTGGCCGGAGATTACGAAGTTCGGGCGGAGCTGGCGGGCTTTCGGACTGAAGTGCGCTCGGCACAAGTATTGGCCGGCAGCAGCACGACGGTGAACATGGCGCTGTCGGTGGGCGCGACGCAAGAGGTCGTCAACGTCGAGGCCGCCACCGCACAGATCAACTACGAGAGCCACACGGTGGCGGGCTCCATCGAACGGAGCACGATTCAGGGCATGCCGCTGAACGGCCGCAGCTTTCTGCAACTGGCCAGCCTCGAGCCGGGAGTCCAGGTGATCACCGGGGCGCAGGGCGCCCGCAACGCCCCCATCCAGATCTCCATCCTGGGCGGCGCCACCAACGTACTCTTCACGCTGAACAATACTCTGCTCACCCTCGACGGCCTGAGCGTCATGGACATGCTGGACGGCGGCAATACCAGCCTGAACTTCTCCCAGGAAATGGTGCAAGAGTTCCAGATCAATTCGCTCAATTACGATTTGGGGAGCGGATTCACCGCTAATGGAGCGGTCAACATTGTGTCGCGCTCGGGCGGCAACGACTTTCACGGAAGCGGGTTCTATTTCTACCGCGATCACAACATGGCCGCGTACCCGGGCTTGAAGCGCAGCACGCAGAATCCGAATCCGTTCTTTTCGCGGAAGAACCCCGGATTCTACGTCAGCGGTCCGATCAAGAAAGACAAGATCTTCTTCTTCTTCAATTTCGAGAATACCAACCAGGTTCAGGCCGTCACCTTCCAGCCGGATATTGCCTCCATCCTGCCGCTCGCCAATAATTTCTCGAGCCCCGCCCGCTATCACTACCGCAACATCCGTTTCGACTACCGGATTTCGGATAAGCACACCGCGTTCCTGAGGTACACGCACGATGGAAACGCCGTTTTCGGACCGGAAACCGGCCAGCCCAGCGAGCCATCCGCCTGGATTAACCTCAACAACTGGTCGGACCAATTCGCGATGGGCTTGACCAGCACTTTGACTCCCAATCTGGTAAACGATTTTCGGCTCGCCTGGAGGATGTGGGACAACAAGGAAGATCCGCCGACGGCGGGTCAGTGTTTGGCTCCTTGCGTAAATCAAAACGGGCCGAGCATGAGCCTGGTTGGCTCGTCGGTATTCACGGCGGGCGTCACCGGCAATGCATTGCAACGCAGAATCGCGCGGCATTACGAGCCGCAGGACACTCTGTCATGGGAAAAGGGCGCCCACCGGCTGAAGATCGGCGGCGACCTGGACGTGTACGTGGACTTGTGGTTTTACGGCTTCTACTCAAGATCGTTCGCCTCCGCGTATTCGCCCGAGATTACGCTGGCTACGATTGGAAGCGCGGCGGCGGCAACGTACCTGCCCAACCTTCCCAGCAGGATCACTTCCACCGCGGATCTTTTCAATCTTCCGCTGTCCGTCGGTCAAGCCTATCTGGGCAACCTCATTCTTCCTGGCTTGTACCATCAGGACAGCGAACGCCGCAATCTGCGTCCCCGTCTCTTTGCTCAGGACACCTGGAAATTGCGTTCCAATCTGACCGTGAACTATGGAGTCGGATGGCAGGCTGAGACCGGAGCTTTCAATTCGGACTTGTCGAACCCGCAGTTCCTGGCGCCGATCTTAGGCGCCAACAATCTGCATCCGACCCCTATCGACTGGCGGAACTTCGGACCGGCGGTCGGTTTCGCCTGGAGTCCCGGCAAGAGCGGCAAGACCGTCTTTCGGGGAGGCGGGGGCCTGTACTGGGATACGATGCCCGGATATCTGCGGATGGACAATGTGGGCGTAATCGGACCGTTGGGCAATGGGCCGATCGGCGTCGCTTCCAACGTTTTCACCAACACCTTCCCGGGAGTCATGCAGTTGGTCAACGGGCAGCTCATACCGCTCAATGTTGGCGCGGCCATTCCCGCCGGCGTGTTCACAACGTTCACCGTCGGCGATTGGGTCCAGACCTACGCGCAGCAGGCGCCTGCCATCAACGCCGTGCTCGGCCCCACGCCTCCGACCCACGGTCCGTATAGCGTGACTCCGCTGAATATCAGCAAGAGCAGCAGCTCCGTCTCCACTCTCTACCCGCCCAACGTATCCATTACCCGGAGTTACCAGGTTTCCTTCGGCGTTCAGCGCGACCTGGGACATGACATGGTGCTGCAGGCCGACTGGGCCCGCCGGCAAAACGAGAACACACAATTGGCGGGCGTGGACCTGAACCATTTCAACGAATTCGTCAACAGCGCGCGCACACCGGTCATTCCCGCGTGCACCACCACGCCGGACCTGAATCCGAACGATGAGTGTTCCACGGGAGCGCTCGGATTCCAGGAGAACCAGGGACGAGCGATTTATGAAGCCCTGCTGGTGAAAGTGCAGAAGCGGCTGTCGCACCGTTACCAGTTCACCGGTTCCTACGCATACCAAAACCTGAACGCTCTCTCCAACATCGTGAACTACTACAGCTGGTTTCAGTCCTACGGCCCACTCATTCCACGCCACAATCTGAACATTTCGGGCGTGGTGAACCTGCCGCTCGGTTTCGAGTTAAGTGTAAATTCCTCCATCCTCAGCCGCAATCCAATCATGCCGACTGTCACTGGAATTGATTTGCCCGGTACCGGGGCCGCTGCTGCGGGCAGCCCGATACCCGGACTTCCGTACAGGTGCTTCCCCTACTCCTGCGGCAAGGACGATTTGGCGAAAGCGGTGGCCGCGTTCAATTCTACTTATGCCGGCACCAAGACACCCAATGGCAGGGTCATCCCGCAGTATGTCCTGCCTTCGAATTACCAGTTCGGCGATCCCACGTTTTCCCAGGACTTCCGCCTGACCAAAACCTTCAGCTACAAAGAACGGTACCGGCTCATGATCATGGGCGAGATGTTCAACGCGTTTAATATTGCCAATCTCACGGGTTACTCGTTTGCGCTGGACACCAAGAATGCCAATCCGGCGGCTCAGACTTTTGCCTTCGGCCATCCTACGCAGCGGGCCGGCCAGACGTTCCTGTCCTACGGCCCCCGGGCGGTTCAACTGGGTGCGCGATTCTCGTTCTAAGAACTCCCCGGAACCCGTAAACTCACGCCTGCCGGAACATCGGTGCGCCCAGTCATCGGACCGGCTCGCAACAACCGAAGACCGGTTTATTACATATCTGCTGAACCCCAACTGTCGGCTGTCATATGATCTTGCACAATACAGGGTCTATGCAAAACATGCTTGCATCGCCCAAAGTTTCACCCCCGTAACGAGGAGCGGCCCGAATGCACAAAACGCGATCCACGTTGATCCTATCCAACGGCCCGCGGGCCATTCAAGTGGGTGCACGATTTTCATTCTGATGCGGAGCGTACAATGACCGGCCGATTCAATCGAAGAGAAGTGATCAGCCTTCTGGGCGCCAGCGGAGCCGTACTGCTGGCCAAGGCCGCGTCCGGAGCCAAAGCGCCGGATTTTCCCAGGCGCGCCATTATCCGGACGCTGCTAAAGGATATGCCGCCGGCCGAGATGGGCACAGGTGTGACGTTGTTCCATGAACACCTCTCGATGGATATCGCGCGTCTCATCGGACCGCGGCCGCCGAACGCGCGCCCCCTTCCGCCGCCCATTGGCGTGGATCTGATGATCCAAGAGGTGCAGGCGGCGCAGAAGGACGGAATCACTTGCATCGTCGACGGCGGCCACGCGGATATGGGCCGCGACCTGGAGGCGCTCAAGCAAATCGCGCAGCGGACCGGCATGCACATCGTCGCCGGCGGCGGCTATTACATGGAGCGAAACTATCCGCCCGAGATCGCGGCCAACGCCGAGGACCAGATCGCCGAAGACCTGGTGCGCGAGGCCAATGCCAACCGCTACGGCGCCTTTGGCGAGATCGGCGAGAATCCGAACGCCGCGATGAGCGACCTGGAACGCAAGCTGTTCCGCGCCGTGGGCAAGGCTCACCTTCGCACCAACCTGCCGGTCTTTACGCACAACGCCTACGGTACCGGCCCCAACGTTCCCAAGGACGCCGGCTTGCGCCAACTGGATGTGCTCGAATCCGCCGGCGTGAAGCCCCAGCGGGTGGCGATCGGCCATACCTGCTGCCTGGATGATCCGGAGGCGGAAATTATCAAGAGCATCGCCAAGCGCGGCGCCTGGGTTGGCTTCGATCGCGTCAATACGCTCGAGCAGATGGTGTCGGACGAAAAGCGCGTCAAAATGTTGCTGAAGTTCTTGGACGCCGGCTACGCCAAGCAGCTTCTGTTGTCTTCCGACTTCACGGGAGGCCGCTCGCTGGAAGGTCCGTTGTACGGCCGGACCAAAACCGTATTCGCGCCCAAGCTGGTGCAGGCGGGCGTGAGCGGGGATACCGTGCACGCCATTCTTTACGACAACCCGCGCCGGTTTCTCGCTTTTGTGCCGAGGAAGTCATGAGGGGTGCGAAGACGCATTACCCGGATTCAGATTTGCCTGACACTATCGCGGCTGGGGTATAATTCTAAACACTGATTGAGGGGTAAGTCTATGTATCGCGCATTGTCTTGCTTGTTGTTACTCGTTCTGACGGTCGTTTCGGGTGTGGGTGTTCTTCACGCCCAGACTGCCACCGGCACCATTTCGGGGACGATCACCGATGAGAGCGGCGCCGTAGTTCCCAACGCCACGGTGACGGTCACCAACAAGGCTACCGGCATCGCCCGCACTCTCACCGCCAACGCCGAGGGTCTGTTTAGCGCTCCGGCGCTGGTGGCCGGAGACTACGAAGTGCGCGCCGAGATGCAGGGATTTCGCACCGAGCTGCGGCCCGCCCAAGTGCTCGCGGGCAGCAGCACTACCGTGAACATGCAATTGTCGTTGGGCGCGACACAGGAGGTCGTCAACGTCGAGGCCGCCACCGCGCAGATCAATTACGACAGCAACACGGTGGCCGGCTCCATTGAGCGCAACGTCATTCAAGAGATGCCGCTCAATGGCCGCAGCTTTCTGCAATTGGGCCAGCTCGAGCCCGGAGTACAGATCCTGGCAGGAGCCACCGGCGCTCGCAACGCCCCCATTCAAATCTCAATTCTCGGCGGCGCGACCAACGTCTCCTTCACCACCAACTCCACTCTGCTCACCCTCGACGGCTTGAGTCTCATGGATCTGCTGGACGGAGGCAACACGGATCTCAACTTTTCGCAGGAGATGGTGCAGGAGTTCCAGATCAGCTCGCTGAATTTCGACATCGCTACCGGCATCACCTCACTCGGCGCCGTGAACATCGTGTCGCGCGGGGGAGGAAACGATTTCCACGGCAGCGGCTTTTTTTTCTATCGCGATCACAACATGGCCGCCTATCCCGCGCTGAAGCGCAGCGCCCTGGCCCCGAACCCTTACTTCGTGCGCAAGAACCCCGGCTTTTACGTCAGCGGCCCCATCAAGAAAGACCGAGTGTTTTTTTTCTTCAACCTCGAAAACATCAATCAGGTGAATACCATCACCTTCCAGCCGGACCTGATATCCCTCCAGCCGCTGGCCGCCAACTACGGCAGCCCCGCGCGATATCACTACCGCAACGTGCGCTTCGACTGGCGCCTCTCCGACAAGCACACCGCCTTCCTCCGCTACACGCACGACGGCAACTTCGCGTTCAGTCCCGAAACCGGCGCGCCCAGCGTTCCGTCCTCCTGGGTGAACCTCAACAACTGGTCCGATCAGTGGGCCATGGGTCTCACCAGCACGCTCACTCCGAACCTGGTCAATGATTTTCGCCTGGGCTGGAGATATTGGGACAACCGGGAGGACCCGCCTACCAGCGCCCAGTGCCAGTTTCCTTGCGTCAATGCGCTGGGGCCGCTCATTACTTTGGCGGGTTCATCGGTCTTCTCGGCCGGCGTGACGACCACGGCGCTTCAGCGCAGAATCGCCAGACACTATGAGCCGCAAGATACCATGTCGTGGCAAAAAGGGACGCACCGCTTCAAAATGGGAGGCGACCTGGATGTGTACGTCGACCTGTGGCTGTACGGACTGTACCACGAGACTCTTGCTACAGGCTATGCGCCGGAAGCCGTGAAGTCCCTTTTCCCGGCGGGCTTCGTTGCAACGTACTTGCCGAGTCTTCCCAGTTCCATACGCTCTACGGCTGACCTCCAGAACCTGCCCCTCAACATTACGGCTGGTTATCTCGGCAACTTGATTATCCCCGGTCAGTATCATCAGGGCAGCGAGCGGCGCGACCTCCGTCCCAAAATCTATTTCCAGGACACCTGGAAAATGCGCCCTAATCTGACCGTCAACTACGGCCTCGCCTGGCAGGTGCAAACCGGAAACTATAACTCCGACCTCCCCAATCCCAAGCTGGTGTCGCCCATCCTGGCGGGAAATCTCAGCCCCACCGCGGTAAACTGGTTCGATTTCGGCCCCGCGTTCGGTTTTACCTGGAGTCCGGGTAAGAGCGCCAAGACGGTCATTCGCGGTGGAGCGGGCTTGTACTGGGACGTCGAGCCGGGCTATCAAAGGATGCAGAACGTCGGCCTCATCGGGCCTTTGGGAAATGGACCGATCGGAATCACCTCCCAGTTGTTCACCAACACGTTTCCGAACATCGTTCAAGTCGTGGGTGGACAAACGGTGCCGGTGCCGATCGGCGCGCCGGTACCTTACGGCACCATCACCAATTTCACCATCGCCGACTGGGTCCAGACTTACGCCCAGCAAAGTGGCAACCTCAACGCAGTGCTTGGTGGGACTCCTCCTAAGAGCGGGCCGTATTCAGTGACCGGCCTGGATATTGCCAAGAACTCCGCAGGCAGTTATCTCTACCCGCCCTACGTGCCCGTCACCCGAAGCTATCAAGCCTCCATCGGTGTCCAGCGAGACCTGGGCCATGACATGGTGCTGCAAATCGACTACGCGCGCCGCATGAACATCAATACTCAATTGGGTCCTATCGACCTGAACCACTACAACGAGTTCGTCAATGGAGTCCGCACGCCGGTGATTCCCGCATGCAAGACCGCGCCGGACCTCAATCCCAACGATAATTGTTCCACCGGTTCGCTCGGCTTCAATGAGAACTACGGCCGCGCTGTTTACAACGCGCTGCTGGTCAAGTGGCAGAAGCGCATGTCCAACCGTTATCAGTTCACCGTTTCCTACGCCTACCAGAACCTGGACGGGCTGACCGGTGCCCTTTGGAACCTCAACAATTGGAACATCGCCACTGGCCCGCTGATCCCGCAACACAATCTGAACGTCTCGGGCGTAGTCAATCTGCCGTGGGGATTCGAGCTGACCGTGAACTCCTCCATTGTCAGCCGCAATCCGGTCCAGCCCGGGGCCACGGGCGTCGATATCACGGGAACCAACGCCACCTACACCACGCCCATCGACCCCACCGGCCAGGAGTACCGCTGCTTCCCGACCGTCTGCGGAAAAGATGATTTAGCCAAGTATGTCGCCGCCTTTAATGGCACCTATGCCGGAACCAAAGCGCCCAGCGGCAAAACCATCCCGGCCTACGTGATACCTCCCGACTATCAGTTTGGCGATCCGACTCTTTCCCAGGACTTCCGCCTGACCAAGACCTTCAGCTATAGGGAACGCTACCGGCTCTCGGTGTTCGGGGAAGTTTTCAACGCCTTCAATATCGCCAACCTGACCGGTTACTCTTTCGCTCTGGACGCCTACAACGCAGCCGCCTGTGGGCCGCTAGCCTCCGGCGCAGTTACCACAAGCTGTGGAGCCCAAGCCTTTGCCTTTGGAAAGCCAACTCAAAGGGCGGGCCAGTCCTTTCTTTCGAGCGGACCTCGGGCGATACAGGTGGGTGCGCGATTTTCGTTCTAAGAAGGAAATCGGTCATGACCAATCTGAGCCGCCGCGACACGCTGGCCGTGCTGGCAGGAGGTGCGGCGATCAGCGCTATGCCGCGCATTCTGTCCGCAGCGAAAGGCCCGCATTTCGCCAGAGGAGCCATCATCCGGACAGTCCAAAAGGATTTGCCGCCCGAAGCCTTGGCGTCCGGCGCGACCCTTTTTCACGAGCACCTGTCGATTGACTTGAGGCCGCGCAACGGCCCGCCCCCCAAACAAACGCCGCCGACTTCCGACGTCAACTTGATCGTCGAGGAAGTCAAGGCGGCCCAAAGGGACGGCATCGTCTGCATCGTGGACGGCGGCCATCCGGACATGGGCCGCAATCTCGACAACCTGAAACAGATCGCGGAACGGACCGGCATGCATATCGTCGCCAGCGGCGGTTATTACATGGAGCGCAACTATCCGCCCGAGATTGCCTCGAAATCCGAGGATCAGATTGCTGAGGATCTGGCGCAGGAAGCCAAGGCGAACCGCTACGGCGCGTTCGGCGAGATCGGGGAAAATCCGAACGCGGCCATGAGCGAAACCGAGCAGAAGGTTTTTCGCGCGGTGGGCAAGGCGCACCTTCGCACCAACCTGCCGATCTTCACTCACAACGCTTACGGGACGGGCCCCAACGTCCCGAAAGAAGCCGGCCTGCATCAACTCGACGTGCTCGAGTCGGTGGGCGTCAAGCCGCAGCGGATTACCATCGGCCACACTTGCTGTCTGGACGACCCGGAGGCGGACATCATCAAGCAGATCGCCAAACGCGGCGCCTGGGTCGGCTTCGACCGGATGAACACGGTGGAGCAGTTCGTGCCGGACGAAAAGCGGGTGAAGATGCTGGTGAAATTCCTGGATGCAGGCTACGTGAACCAGCTCCTGCTGTCATCCGACTTCACGGGGGGCAGGACAGCGGAAGGGCCACTGTACGGAAGAACTAAGACCGTCTTTGCGCCAAAGCTCATCCAGGCGGGTGTCAAAGAGGAAACCATACACACCATCCTGTACGACAACCCGCGGCGCTTCCTCGCGTTCGTGCCGAAGAAAGCCTAAGGACTCGTGGCGCACGCACTCCGGCGTGCAGCGTTCACCATCGTGTGAACGCTCGCACATCTCGCCGCTTACTTGGACGGCGTAACTGCCTTGTCGGCCGGGAAGGAATCCTCGGGCGGAGCGCCGGTCCCGGTCGAACCCAGGAACAGTTTGCGCCCGTCGGTGAAAGTCACATTGCGCGCGTTGGCCCGCAGCTCGGAATGATCGCGCGCCTGATAGCCGTCCACCACCACCTCGGTTCCCACCGGAAAACTGTTCTTGGTCGCCCCGCGACGCAGCAGCGAGTTCGGACTGCCACCCTCCACCATCCAGACTTCCTTACTGCCGTCGGGCTTCATGATCTCCACGTGAATCCAGGTGTGCGGATTGACCCACTCCACCTTCACGATCCTGCCTTTCAGCAGGACCGGACGGGTGGCGTCGAACTCAGCTCCAAAAGCGTGATGCGCCGCCGCCGGCAGGGATGCGGTCAACAGCGTCGCCGCGGCGCCCAAAACTAAAGTCAAGAATCTCGTTCGCATGAATCAGCTCCTAAATTTTCGTCACTTGGTGGACTTGGCCGCTTGTTCCTGGTCGCGCAGCCGCGCACCCTTCAGAATATCCATTAGCGCGTAGTTGGCTTCGTGACAGGCGTACTCATAAATGTGCTTGTCGGTGGCCGGCCAGGCGTACTCACCGGTCCACGGCTTGGTCCAAGTGGACGGATCGTCGATGGTGAACCGATACAGCAGCGTTTTGTCGTCGACACGCGTGAAGCGCTCGACCACGTGCAGATTCTCGGTCGATCCCCGGAACCGGGTCTTATCCGTGAAATTGGTGGTGTCGACCACCAGCGTGTCGCCCTCCCAGTGGCCGACCGAATCTCCCAGCCACAGGCGATACGTCTTCGGCAGGTGGTGCGCGTTCATGCGCACGATGCGTGCATCGTGCACCATCTCGGTCAGGATCATGACCGAGTCCGGTGTCTGTACGATCTGATGCAGGTTGTTATAGAAGTAATCCGGCAGCGCCGGTGGTCCCGAGGTGGAACCAAAACCAAGCATGCAGCGCTCGCCGAGCGGCCGCCGCTCGGGATCGTCATAGGCGCCCGGCGCCTTCTCCAGTCCAGGATCGTTGCTTTCCTGGGCATCCGACGTTGGCCTCGCGGCGAACGCCGCCATCCTTTGCCTCCCTTCGGGCGTAACTGGAGGGACGCGGCCGTCCGGAGGATCGACGATTAATGAGGCCCGCTTTTCGCCATTCACCACCGTGAACACCGAACCGGGATCGAGCCAGCCGGAATTGTAGCCGCCGACGTTCCCTGCGGCGCCAGGCGATCCGTCGCCGCCCTTGGGAGGGGCGCTGCGGTTGCCATCGATGGGTTGATCCCCGCGTTCCCTCTGCGCGGCCCGCGCCGTCTCCAGCTTCAGCGCTTGCTCTTTGGTGAGCACCAGTGGCGTCCCCGCGGCCCGTTCCACTGGCGTGATGGTGGCCAGATCGTAGGTGCCTTGCAGATCCGGGTGACCGTCGGGCAGACGAGGCGGGTTGTAAGCCTTAGACGCCGGCTTCGCGCTCTGCGCAGCCGCCGGGATGACTGTCGAAACCAGCAGGGCGGCCAGCGCCAGCACGCCACCCAATGCGACCAATCGATTCCGCATATCAGCTACCTCCTTATCTTCAGCGGCCCAGCGGATGCTTGCGCCACTGGCCATACATCAATTCTTCCACGAACTCCGTGCACTTGAATTCCAGCAGTTGCTCGTTCTTCTCCTGACGCCGGTAGAGCGGCATACTGATCTTCCAGGGGCGCGTGAAGACGTTGGGATCCTCAATCGTCGCTTCGTAGGAGATGACGTCCGGGCTGGTGCGAGTGTAACGCTCCACGACGTGCAGCGCGTCGCTATGATAATTCCCCGCCCGATCAAACCAGCTTGAGTCGTTAAATCCGGTCACGTCGACCACCAGGGTCTCGCCCTCCCAGTGCCCCACGGATTGTCCCATCCAGGAATCGACCGGAGCGGGCCCCGGATCCTTGAGATAAACGTTGCGCACCGCGCCTGCGAACTGGTACATGAAGAAGATTTGCTTCGAGTTTTGAAAAATCCGAAACGGCTGAGGGATGTAGGTGGCGCGCGGGACTCCCGGCAGGTAGCATTTGATTTCCGGATCGCGCTCCAGCCAGTGCTCCTGGTTTTCCTTCTTTTTCGCCAGCGCCTCCGGCTTGTAGGGAATCTCGCCGCCCTCCACGACGCCCATGCTGGGCGGCACCGCGCCCACGGCTCCTAACGCGAGCACGGGCGCGGCCGGCACTGGACCGTAGGGACCGGGCCGGAGCGCCATCGCCGCTCGCGCGCTGTGGCCTTCCAGGTCGTAGTTGGCTTCGTTCATGGTCTGCCAGATGCCGTTGAGGTCCGGCTTGCCTCCGTCCGCTCGCGGGGCGCGATACGCCGGCGCCTGGCCGGCCGCGGGCAGCGCCGCCATCGCGAGCACTGCGCCCGCGGCAACAATTTTCATCAGTTTCTCAAACGTCATTCGCATTCAACCCGGCACCCTTTCACGCTGAGGCCTTTCATTTTAGCATTCTTCCTCTTAAGTCCACCCTGCGCGCCGGGGACTACGGCTTCACTGTGACTTTCACCTGCGCGGTGGTCCAGCAACATTGGAATCCGCCGCCGCCGGTGCCCGACAAATCGTTGGCTGTCACTTCCAAAATGTACTCGCCCGGTTCGCTGAAGGTAGCGGTGGTGGCCGCCTTCCCGGTGTAGGTCGCAGGCGGCGGAGGTTTGAACTCGGCCTTCTCCGCTTTCGGCTTGGCATTCGCGAACGTCACCTCGCCCGGGCCGCGGAATTTCAACCACGTTACCGTCACGGTCGGAAGCATCTTGGCGAAGGCCGCAAACGAGGGCGGGATGTTGGCGTCGTCCGCCACCCACACCGTGAGCGGAAGCGCTACCTGCGGCGCAGTGGTCAGGCTGTTGCCGATCCCGCGCGGGGGACCTTGCAGGAACGGACCCGCCTCCTCAAAACCGATGAACGGTGGCGTATTCGAGGTCGCGTCCTTGAAGGGCGCGATCACATACAAAGGGTTGAGGCTGAACGGGACCGAGGTTGCTTTGCCGTTGGCGACGATGGTCCACGTGATTTTCTTGTCCGCCCCAAAATCCTTCGGAACGGTAATGCTGAACACGCCCCACTGGCGCCCGGTCAGGAAGTGAGTGGGCTGGCCGCGATCCGGCCCGCCGGGATCGACGTGATTGTTGGCCCCGACCGGAATGTCCAGGACTTGCTGCGTGTTCCGGTTGTAATAGCCGATCAGGATCGTGTTGCTGCCTTCGGCGTTCGGATACCAGCCCTCAAATGCGGCCGTGATGCCTTGGCCGGATTCATGCGGCGGCTCCTTGTATGCATTCGTGATGCCCTGCGCCAGTGCCAGCGGCGCGAGCACAGCGGCGGTCATCACAGCGCGAAACCAAAAGTTTCGCCACGGATAAACAGCGTTAGACGCAGATAGACTCATTGCTTTTGATCCGTGTTGCATGTTCATCCGTGGCTTGCTGCAGTTCTCGCTAGTTGTTGCCGCTCAGGAAATCCAGCGGGTTCGCCGGAGCCTTGGGCTTGTGCTTGGCGGCCCATTCTTTGTAGTCGTCGTCGCTGATGTAAGTAACGTTCACCCAGGCGTGAGCCATTTCGTCAACCGTGCGGTCGCCCCATCCGACCCATTGACTCGGGTCCGGATTGGACGCCTTGGCGGTGGTGTTGTCGTGCCAGGCTTTGACATGGATGATAGTGCCCTTGGGAAACACCGGCGCGGCGTCCTCGGTATAGATGTAGTTGTTCATCCAGTTGAAGTTGAAATTATTGACGTAGCTGACGGTCTCGACTTTGCCGTCCGGCAGGATGGCCTCGAGCAGCATCGCCTTGCCGCGCAGATGCATGTGCGGCTGGTAATTCTCGAGCCGCGCGGCTTGCTTCAGCACATGGAAATTCTCGGTTTCCGCCACTGTGTTGGGTGGAATGTCGAGCGGGCTGGGGCCCGAGGCGGCGGCGTTGAACATGGTCAGATAGGTTCGATACTTCGGCGTTTCACCCTTGGGATAAAGATAGACGGCCAGTTCCACGTGATCGGTGATCGGGTCGCCTACGGCGTGATAGTGGATGTCCCACCAGATTTTCCCGCCCGGCAGCAGCAGCTTGCCGGTGTTGGGACGGTAGACGTCGTACTGCTTGCCGACCGCCCATTCCATCAGGATCCCTCCGCCCGCGATGGCGCTAAGCGGATCGTCGGAGGCGCCCGGCGAGCCTTTCGGTTCGTTCTGCAGCAGGTAGCCGATGGCGTGATGCGTGATCCGGCGTCCGGCGCGCGTTGCGGGACGCATTTCAACCGCCCGCACCCAGCGCGCTTCGGTGAGCGGCACTTCGGTCATCGGACGCCACCATTGATCCTGACTCACGGCGGGCATGCTATAGGGTTCCGACTTGAGGATCAGATCCGGTTGGCCGAACTGCTTGGCGAGCTGCCATTCATCCTCATTCGGCCACTGCCTGGCCGGCGGCATATCCTTGGCATTGCCCAGCGGCGCGCCGGAGTCAACCCAGCGGACGATCAGGGCGATCTGGTCGTCGCTCAAGGAGCGGTCATTCTGGAAGTGCTGGATGCCGACCGTCTTGTCGAGATGCCAGGGCGGCATCTGGTGCGTCACAACGCGTTCCTTGATGGACCTGGCCCAGGGCCGAACCTCTTCGTAGGTGACCAGCGACATCGGCGCCATGGAGTCCTTGCGGTGGCAGGCTTCGCACTTCTCCTGGAATATCGGGGCGATGTCTTTGGCGAACGTGACCGGCTTGAGTGCGCCGGTCGATGTCTTGGACGGCTCTGCCGCCATCAGCGCGCCGGAAACCACCAGCAACGCGCTGGCGGCGAACAGGCTGGCAACTTGCAATCTACTGCGAGTCATGAATCGCTCCTTAGTCGGCAATCGTAACTGCATCCTGCTTGCTATCCAGTTTCAAAAAGATGATACCGCGCGTTCCAGCTCGGGTTCTGTGGAACTCTGCCTGGGTTGGGTCATCTTGGCCATCAGTTCCAAAAAAATCTCGCGCTCCCCGGGACTCAAGGCTTCGAGCATCGTGCGGCCCATCGCGAGCTGGCACTCCACAAACGCCTCGTACAACCGCCGCCCCTTCCCGCTCAATGCCACCTGGACGATGCGCCGGTCTTGCTCCACGCGAGTCCGTTCGATCAGCTCCTTGCTGACCAGCTTGTCCACCGTGTTGGTGGCAGTGCTGAGGGCCAGGTTGGAAGCCCGCGCCAGATCGCTCATGATTGTGGTGCCCTTGCTTCCCAGCACCACCAGCACCCGGCTCTCCTGCCGGGAGATTTCCACTTCGGAGGCTGCTGTGGCGGGCCGCGTGACCATCAGGCGCCGGTAAAGGACATCGAAGTGGGCGATCAGTTGCCGGAGTTGCCGTTCGAGCGGCGCCGCGACTGTCCGGGAACGAGAATCCATGCTGTGGTCGATCCTTCCGGGGGATAACTCTCTCAGTATCGAATCAAACCAGGCTATTTGTCAAATGATTGGTTTGAGGAATAATTCGAAACCGAAGAATTCGGCTGTTGGCGTTTCCGGGCATTCCGTATTGAGAATAGCCCGTCAGGTTTCTGGCTATCGCATTGGGATTACTGGCCTTCGTCTGCGTGGCGACGCGCCGGATATGGACGGGAATTCGAGCGGGACGACTGTAATCGCGAACGGCATAACGGCCAGGACAGTCAGGCCGAGCCGAGGGAGCCTAGGGTAGTTTTGACGGGTGGCCTTGAGGCATTTGCCCAGATCCTAGACTCATCGCCCGCTTCCCATTCGCACTTTCAGCGAGCCTCGATGGGCCCGTGCCACTTCGGGTCAGTGACCGCTCCGATCCCCATAATCAACTCCCGTTGGTCTTCCGGCTGACCACCGCAGACTTCTTACGGGGTTATGCTTCCTCCTGGCCGGTCTCCTTTCGATTGCACCTTGAGCGCGTTTCTTATTGGGAGCGCATCGCATCCCGCCCCGAGGGAGGCCGGCCTTTTCATCCCCCATGTAATTTGAAGTAGCCCACCACCCGCCCGGTCCGTCGCTTGACGGCGTGGAACCAAGCTCCCTACAATGGAGTTGGGTCCACAAAGGAGGCCGCATGTTCCGATCCATAGGCTTTCCTGAGCTGGTAGTCATTTTGGTCGTCGCCGTTCTGCTATTTGGCGGAAAGAAGATTCCCGAGGTGGCGAAAGGTTTGGGCGAAGGCATTAAGAATTTCAAGAACGCTCTGAAGAGCGAGGAACAAAAGGTCGACGAAAAGAAGCAGGCCTGAGGCTTCCCGGATAAGCTCGCAAGTTTGAGCGGATCTGAATCGACTTTCCAAAAGAAAGAACCCCCGCCAGACACGCGCGGGGGTTTTCAGTTTTTTAGGCGGCCGGTTATTTCTTCTTGGGCACGATCGCGTCTTTGACGGCCTTGGCGACGCGGAACTTCACCACCTTCTTAGCCGGGATCTTGATCGCTTCGCCGGTGGCGGGGTTGCGGCCCATCCGGGCTTTGCGGTCCACGCGGACCAGGCGGCCGATGCCGGGAATCACAAACATGCCGTTCTTCTTGGTCTCGCGAACGGCCATTTCCGCGAACGTCGTCACGAACGTCTTGGCCGCCTTGGTCGGCTGACCGGTGGCGTTGGCCAGTTCCTTGATCATCTGAGACTGCGTCATCTTCGCTGCCATGTACTTCTCCTTGTAAAGATTCTTCCACTCTCCGGTCCGGCTGGATAAAACATAACCGCACCAAATTGTTTCCAATCAAATCATACGGGATCAGGGACGCGGATGTAAAGAGAAGAGTAACACGCGATTGCGGTTTTCCTCAGTTTTTTGAGGTCCACGGGTTCCGAAAGCCCATAGATCGGGCTCGCGGTGCTGTGGGCGCGCTCCAAGACCTCGAATTTACGCGGTCTTGGCGGTCTTCAGAAGACTGCTCGCCGCGCCGCCGGCGGGAGACTCGGAATCAGCGGGGATCAACAGACCGAGCTGGCGGCGCAGTTCCAAATCCAGGCGCGCGCTGGACTCCGGATTTGCGGCCAGAAAAGCGCGAGCATTCTCGCGCCCCTGCCCGATCCGCTCGCCACCGAAGCTGAACCACGATCCGCTCTTTTCCACTAACCCCTGCGCCACGCCCAAGTCCAGCAGATCGCCCTCGCGCGAGATGCCCTGGCCGTACAGAATGTCGACCTCGGCCTCGCGAAACGGCGCCGCTACCTTGTTCTTAACCACTTTGATCCTGGTCCGGTTGCCGATCACGGTCTCTCCGTCCTTGAGAGCCCCCAAGCGGCGCACCTCCACTCGAACTGAAGAATAGAACTTCAGCGCGCGCCCCCCGGTAGTAGTCTCCGGATTGCCGAACATGACGCCGATCTTCTCTCGTATCTGGTTGATGAAAATGAGCAGCGTGTTGTTGCGCGCCACAGTACCGGTGAGCTTTCGCAGCGCCTGGGACATGAGCCGGGCGTGCAGGCCCATATGGTTGTCGCCCATTTCACCTTCCAACTCCGCCTTGGGCACCAGCGCGGCGACTGAATCGATGACGGCGACATCAATCCCGCCGGATCCTATCAGCGCGCCGGTGATTTCGAGTGCCTGCTCGCCGTAGTCGGGCTGCGACACGATCAGGTTGTCCACGTCGACGCCCAGCTTTCTGGCATAGGCTGCGTCCAAAGCGTGCTCGGCGTCGATGAAAGCAGCCGCGCCGCCGGCCTTCTGGGCCTGCGCGATGACTTGCAGCGCCAGCGTGGTCTTACCGGACGACTCCGGCCCGAAAATTTCCACTACCCGGCCGCGCGGAAAGCCGCCCACGCCCAGCGCCGAGTCGAGCGAAATGGAGCCGCTCGGGATCACCGCTACCGGCAATACGTTGCGCGAGCCGAGCCGCAGCACCGTCCCCTTTCCAAACTGTTTGTCCATCTGGCTCAGAGCAGCGTCAATGGCGCGCTGGCGCGCGGCGGTGTCGATTGGCGAGGCTTGATCTTTCACGCCCGATTAGTGCGGCGCGGGATCGCATTGTCTCAGGGATTGCTCGCACTTCCTTTAAGCTTCCGCCAAGACATCAAAAAGACGGATCCAGCCGATAAGAGATTCGAATTGCACTCTGCAATCCATCTGATATTCCTGGCCTGTAGACGCTTAGGCGTCTCCCGTCATACGTCGAGAGCTGGTTTTCTCAATTCCACGGACCACGCGCGTCCAAGTTGATCTCTGAAGACGCCGGGATGGATGTCGCGCAACTCGCCGACCGTGGCTTTGACGGTGATCAGCAAATCCGCCGTGCGGACTTTCTTTCCGGCCGCGCCGCTTGGAAGAACAGCTAGGCGGCTTCGAGCGCCTCGGGCGTGGTTCTGGAATCAATTGCCGCTCACTTTGGGCAACATATTAGCGGGCGCTCTGCTGACAGGCCTGGCTCTCTGGTACACTCACAAGTCGAAACCGGAGCGGGCCGCCAGAGTTTCCGAAGTTCCCGTTGCGGCGGTCGCGAAGGCTGGATGATCGGATGCGCAGCGGCCTCTCCATTCTCTTACTGACGCTGTTTGCAAGGTGCGCCTGGCCGCAGACAGTCCCGTCGGCCGATGCCATCCAGGTAGCGGGCGTCACCATAACCGGCAGTCTGCGATCGCGCCTCTACGACTGGGATTGGTTCCAGCCAACCTCTGGGAACAACAACTATGTGTACTCCGGCAACCTCCTGCGCGTCGCCTTCTCCCAAAGACGCGACACCTGGGACTGGAACGTCGAACTCGCCCTTCCGTTCCTGCTCGGGCTTCCCAGCAACGCCACCGGCACGGGGCCCCAGCAGGGAGGACTTGGCTTCGGCTCCAATTACCTGGCGGCGAACGGCGGCAGCAACAACACGGCGATGATTTTCCCCAAGCAGGCTTACGTGCGTTTCGATGGCCTGGGTGGGGACAAGCGGCACTCGCTGCAAATCGGGCGCTTCGAGTTTCAGGATGGCAGCGAGACGGCGCCGAAAAACACCACGCTCGCCGCGCTCAAGCGCGATCGCATCAGCGCGCGGCTCATCGGCCCGTTTGGATTCTCCGATGTCGGCCGAAGCTTTGACGGCCTGCACTATGCTTACGCCACGGCCAGCGACAATATCACATTCGTCGCCGCCGTGGCGACGCGCGGCGTCTTCCAGGTGGACGGCTGGGGCTGGAACCAAGTCGGCTTCGGATACGCCGCCTACACGCATGACTGGGCCGCCGGACGACTCACTGGCGACACACGCCTTTTTGTAATCGAATATGATGACTGGCGGCCTGTCCTGAAGGTCGACAATCGCCCGCTGGCCGCACGGCGCGCTGAGCTGGCCAACATGCGCATCAACACGTTCGGCGGCCACAGCGTCCAGGCCATGGAGACCGGCGCCGGAACCATCGATTTCCTGGTGTGGGGCGCCGCGCAAACCGGCCGCTGGGGTGTCCAGCAGCAACGCGCTGGCGCCTTCGACGTTGAAGCCGGCTTCCAGCCCAAGCTGCTTCCCAAGCTGAAGCCTTGGCTGCGCGGAGGCTATTACTGGGGCTCGGGCGACGACAATCCCAGCGACGATACGCACGGCACTTTCTTCCAGCTTCTGCCGACGCCGCGCCCCTTTGCGCGCTTCCCGTTTTTCAACATGATGAACAACCTGGATGCCTTCGGCATCCTCATCCTCCGCCCGCATCCCAAGCTGACAATTTCGAGCGAGTTTCACTCGCTCCGCCTCGCCGCGCCCAACGATCTTTGGTACAGCGGTGGTGGCGTGTTCCAGCCCTGGACCTTTGGCTACGTCGGTCGTTCTACCTCCGGCCGCCGTTCGCTCGGCAATTTGTACGATCTCAGCGCCGACTATCGCGTCGCGCGAAATCTCACACTGAGCGGCTACGCCGGCTACACCCAGGGTCTTGCGTCACTGGAGCAGATCTACCCGCTCGGCAAAGACGGCGCCTTCGGCTATCTTGAGGCCTTGTACCGCTTCTAGCGATCTGCGGCCACCGCGCAAACCCGCAACGGTCCTTAAATTTTCAGCATCCTCTTACCACTCGAGCAGGTCTCCCGAGTGCACCGTAATAGACTCGCTGAAACTGCGAAGACGATACTCTTAACGTATAATCATTCGACGGTCCGCCGGCGGCGTGCGGGTCTGTGGGGAGGGTTCATGCGGGTGCTTAGTTACACGCGGCTGCTTCTCGCGCTGGCGCTGCCATCGTTCCTGCCGGCTCAGGTGGTGATCAACGAAGTCCTCTATCGCGTGGATCCGGCCAGCAGCGATCCGCTCAAATCTCAACAATGGGTCGAGCTCTTCAACAACAGCGGCGGCCCGGTGGATCTGACCGGCTGGATCGTCTCCGGCCGCGACGGCTCAAGCGGTTCATCGGCGCGCAATCTTCCCTCGGTCACGCTTCCGCCTCAGGCCTACCTGGTGCTTCACCTGGCGCCCGGCACAGACCGTCTGGATTTTGGCGACAACACCGGCGATACCTATTCGCAGGACGCGGGTCCCGTCTGGAGCGCCGACATGGACGAAGTGGCGCTGTACTCGCCCAATGCGATTGTGGACTTCATCGCCTGGGCCGACATCGCCGTTCCCTATTCGCCCGGAACCGCGCACAACGACGCGGTGGCCGCAGGCATCTGGACGCCAAGTGCCGCGCTCCAAAGCGACGGCATCCAGGCGGATCCGTCCGAGAAGACGCGTCCGGTGCTCCCCGGCAGTTCCATCGGGCGCGACGCCGATTCCACCGACACCGACAGCACGGCGGACTTCGAGCCGCACGGCGGCGTGGATGCGCTGGACAACTCGCCCAACCGCCAAAACCTGGATCAGCTTCCCATCGTGGAAGTCGACCCGCCGTCGCCGGCCGCGGCTCGTCCCCGCCCGCTCTTCGGCGCCAAGCAATGGACCGTTATGCTCTATCTGAACGGCGCCAATTCGCTGCAAACCTACATTTTCCGCAACATGTTCGAGATCTGTGAAAACGGCGGATCCGACGACAACGTGAACTTCGTCGTGATGTACAAAGGCAAGCGCCTAATGGGCGGCGCTGCCCTGCGCGGCCGTCTGATGGCGGCCGATGCCAATCAGTCCCTTCTGATCGAACACGCCCCCGGCGAAGACATCAACATCGGAGTGCAGGATATGGGCGACCCGTCCGTTCTGCAAGGATTCATCAATTGGGCCAAAACCAACTATCCCGCCAATCACTATGCCATCATCCTGTCGGCGCACGGCGACGGCTGGAAGGGTTATGGCCCCGATGAGACTTTTCCCGGCACCCGCGAAAAGGGCGACTTTCTTTACATGGGCGAGCTGCGTACCGCTCTCGCTGGCCAGCATTTCGATCTGCTGGGATTTGATGCCTGCCTGATGGCAGGGATCGAAGTCGCCGACCAGGTCCAGGATTATACCGACTATTTTGTCGCCTCCGAGGAATTGATCCCTGGTGCCGGTTATCCGTACGATACCTTCTCGCTCGCGCTGAAGAACAACCCGGGCTGGACTGGATTGCAGCTCGGGTCCAATATCGTGCAGCTCTACGCCAGCCGTTACCAGGCCAGAAATCGCTGGTCGCTATCGCTCACCGATGAAAAGCAATTGAGCGCGCTGGTCGCGCAAGTGGACACCTGGTCCGGCGCGCTTCGAGTGGGCGCAGCCGTGTTTCAGCAGCGCGACGACCCCACCGACAACGTCGAGGTGCTGATCAAATTCGATCGGCGGGCGTCCCAAGTCTTTGGCGACGCCAACTACGTGGATCTGTACGATCTCGCACAGCGCATCCAGCGGGATCCCAACATCCCGGATTGCGTCAAGGCTCCGATTCCACAGATCCTGGCTCTGATCAGCGGCAGCGTGGTGGTCGCCGATCAGAACAGCCCGGACTTAGCCAACGCGCACGGCCTGCACATTTACTTTCCCACCAATCGCAAGCGCACACCGGAATTCTTCACCGACTACGATCTTCCCCACACGCGCCAGTCGGACGGCAGTTCGCGCTATGCCATCTACGCGCCGAACCACGACCAGTTGCCCTTGCAGGCGGCCGACCGGGAAGACGGCGGAGCGCTGGACCCGCGCTCCCAGTGGCCCGAGCCGCCCTCGCCGAATCTCAAGTTTGTGGCGGACACGCGCTGGTCGCGGTTTCTGGAACGCTTCTATCATCCGGTGGCTGATAATCACATCCTCAAAGGCGTAGCGCCGAATGGCGACGTGATCCAGCCGCAGGCTGTCGGAGGTGGCCTGTGCCGGAATCCCATGGACGAAATCACCGTACCGGTTGGCTCCACTGTGTTCCTGTCGGGCGCAGGTTCCTCGGACGCCGACCAAGCGGACTTCCAGCCGCCGGCCATTCCGGGGGCGCCACCCTTTCCGCCGGTGCCGATTATACTTCCGACCTACTATTTCTGGGATCTCGACGCAGCCGTCGGCTGCACCTCGAATTGTATCGCGCCCTTCCAGGTGCCGCCCGGAAGCGATGCCGGTTTGGCGGCGAATAACAACATGGATGCCGATCGCGACATCGCCGACACCACTTGGGACGAAAAGGACGCCGGCGGCCCAGCCGTCATGAGGGTCTGCGACACGCCGCGCACGATCGTCACTACTCTGATGCCCTGGGACGACGATCACTTGCAGCCCGTCCATAACACCTTGCCCGCCGCCACCTACGTTCATCCGCAGACCGACAGCCATCAATCCATCATCAAGTGCGTGCCGCTGCCGGTGACGCTCGAAGTCGATCAGCCCGAAGAGGACGAGTCTGAACAGGAGGAGGAAATCCTGACCGGCGAAGTCAAGGGTCAGCCCGGTCCCACAGAAGCAGCAATCAGCGCGGTATCTAGCGAGCGACGCAATTTGTCCCCGCGCGCCGCGGGCCAAGCTCCTTCTGTCCCCAACTATCCTTTGCTGATTTCGACCACGGCTGGCTCGCCTGTGATCAATGCCAGCGGAACAACCATCCAACCGGGCGGCAGCGCCACCATTTACACCGATCTTGCCGGAACCTTTTTCCTTCAATTCAAGCCCACTGCTCCCGGACCGGCGCACATCACGGTCAAGGTGCCCGGCGGTCCGTCCCAGACCATTTCCTTCACCGTGGGACCGCCCGTGACGGCGGACAATGTCTCTGTCAGCCCGCCCGCCAATGGGCAAGTGGCCGTGAACGGCACCGCAAGCCTCGGAGTGCGGGTCACCAATCACGGCCAGCCGGTGACCGGCGCGCCGGTGCACCTGGAGTCCGTCTTCGACAACGTCAAGTTCCTCAACGGAAATTCCTGGGCGCGGGGGCTCGGAACCGAACTGCTGACCGACTCCTCCGGCTCGGCGCAGTTCAATTTTCAAGGCGTCAACGCCGGAACCGAACAGCTTATCCTGACCGTGGGACCGCTGGGCGGTGCGCTCAATTTGACGGTCACTGGAACGCCCCCCTCCGCCCCCACCGGAGTTGGAGTTCTGAGCGCGCCTGATTTCGTCGACGTCGGCCAGCAAGCTACCATCACCGCGCTAGCCGTCGCTGGATCGAACGCCTTCCCCGGCGCCAAAATTACATTCCAAGCCGTGCAGGGGAACCTCTCGTTCACCGGATCCTCGACACCCAACCAGGTAACGGCGACAACCGATTCCAACGGACAAGCCAAGGTCGCTTTCGCGGCCAACGATCCGACCCCGATCCAGATTAAAGTCTCGATTGCAGGGACGCCGCTCTCGGCCACTGTGTACATCGCAGTACGCCTGCCATCGCCCTAGCCGGCTCATAGTGGCGCACGCACTCGGGCGAATGTTTGGCGGGAAACATGCATAGCGACGAGTCTCGACGCGCGCAGAGCTCAGGCGCAAAGTGCCCGGTATGAAGGGGGCTCAATCAATCCTAATCAGTCCAGTGCCTTCTTGATGATGCCAATGCTATCCTTAGACTAATCCGCGTCTGCGCTAAGTGTTTTTATCCCGTTTAAGAATTCAGCATGTCCTGTCATACTCGATTTAGGTTGTATAAGGTCCGCGCACTATTGCTTCCCGTTCTTTTGCTCTGCGCCGCGCATCTGGACGCGCAAAGTCTTGGGATGGTTTCCGGAAACGGCCAGATTGTGGTTGAGCAATTCCTCTCCGCTCTTCCCATGCTGGTCCAGGCCAAAGACGCGTCGGGCCACCCAGTTGCCGGCATCGCGGTGAATTGGACGCTGAGTCCTCAATTCAGCGGTACGATCTCCAATGCCACCACGGTGACCGACGCTAACGGCCAAGCCAGCGCCAGCTTCCTCGCCACCAGCTTGCAACCCGCATTATCCTTTCTTGGCTCCACGATCACTGCCACCAGCCCTTTCGGAACGGTGAACTTTGTCATCACCACGGTGAGGTTCAACGCTGTATTCATTGGGTTCAACTCTCCTGCTCCCAGCTCGACGCTCACGGCCGCATCGGGCAGCACGATTCGGGGCGCGGTGGTCGTGGCCGTCGCCGCCCAAGGGGGAGCCCAGAGCGGGGCCGCCATACCGAACGTCGGCGTTCGCATCCAGAACGATCAGGATCCGACCCTGCCCTCGCCTGTCGCGTGCAATGCTCCGGGCGGGATGGTCCTGACGGACTCCACCGGCACCGCAACCTGCGATCTCGCCTTCAGCGGCCCGCCGGGCACAACGCTGGTGCATACCGAGGTGGGCGACTTTCGACAGAGCTCCCCGTACTATGCCCAGGTCACTGCTGGCGCGACCTGCAACTATTCGCTCTCCGCCAGCAGCGCGTCCTTCGGCTCCAGCAGCGGCCCGGGCAGCGTCAACGTGGTAACGGCTGCAAGCTGCGGGTGGGCGGCGACGAGCAACGCCAACTGGATCACCATTACGGCGGGCGCGAGCGGATCGGGCAATGGCACCGTGTCGTACCAGGTCTCAGCCAACACCGGCGCCGCACGCAGCGGAACCATCACCATCGCCGGTCAGACTTACACGGTGAACCAAAGCGCGGGAACACCCTCCGGGCTGGCCATTCCGGCGCAAAGTTTGCCGCAGGGAACCTTGAACGTTTCCTATTCCGCGACGCTCGCGGCCACCGGGGGCCAGCCGCCCTACAACTGGTCCGTCAGCGGCTCGCTTCCACCTGGCGTTGCCTTGACCAACCCCACCACCGGACTCATCAGCGGAATGCCGACGGCGGCCGGCTCGTTTCCATTCACGGCTACGGTGCGGGACAGCGTCGGCGCTTCGGCAGGACCGCAGAATTTCAGCATCACCATCAACACGACATCGTCCGGGTCGTTCACCATCACCAACTCCTCGTTTCCGGACGGCGTGATCGGCCAGCCATACAATCAGCTTCTGACCACGGCCAACGCCTGCGCCACGCCGTTCTCGCACAACCAGAACTTCACCGTCGTCAGTGGCGCGCTGCCGCCTGGCCTCAGCATCACCAGCAACGGGGATGGAACCCAGTCCATTACCGGAACCCCCACCGCTCCAGGCGGATCATTCCCGTTCACGCTCAGCGGCAGAGACGCTTGCGGAGACATCACTCCCAACGCCACCTTCACCATCAAGGTGGGGACGACGACTCCCCCGCCTCCACCACCCCCGCCGCCCCCGCCGCCTGCGTCGCAATTGACCGCCAATCCCGCGTCGCTCTCCTTCACCGTGCAGCTCGGATCGGCTAACGTTCCCACCAACGAGAGCACCAACATCCTCATCAACACCGGATCGCTCAACTACAGCGTCACAGTGTCGGCCGCCACAGGCGGCAATTGGCTGATCCTGAAAAGCGCGGCCAGCGGCTCCACCTCGGCGACCTCGCCTGGAAGCGTCACCATCGGCGTGGCAAACTATTCCGGTTTGGCGCCCCAAGTTTACACCGGTTCCATCACCATCAGCTCGGCGGCGACCAATCAACCTCTTCTGGTGCCGGTGACTTTGACGGTGCTGGCCGCCCCAACGCTCCTGCTGCTGAGTCCGAGCACGGTTACGATCAATCAAGTCGCCACCACCGGGCCCAGCCTCGCAAACACCAGCCTGGTTCTGGCTACCAACGGCAACCCTCTGAACTTCACCGTCTTGGTCGCCACGCAAACCGGCGGCAGTTGGCTGGGCATCGGTTCGGGAGGAACCACCGCCCCGACGGTTCTGACGGTCACCATCAACTCCGGCGGGCTGGCCCCCGGCACCTACACAGGCACGATCGTCATCACACCGGTGGCAGGTCCGAGCCCGCCGCTGACCGTCACTATCACGCTGAACGTCACGCCTCCGCCGCCGGTCCTTTCAAACGTGGAGAACGGCGCGAGCTTCCTGGCGGGTCCTCTCGCGCCAGGTGAGATTGTGGTACTCCTGGGCTCGCTCCTCGGTCCGCCGGGCGTCACGCCCCTGCACATCACCTCCGGAAAACTGGACACGACGCTGGCGGGCACGCAGGTGTTCTTCGATAACCTGGCCGCGCCGCTCGTCTCCACTTCCTCCGGACAAGTCTTCGCCATCGTTCCTTTTGAGATCGCGGGTAAAACGGCAACCAGCGTATCCGTGGTTTACCAGGGCGTCCGCTCCAACGTGATTGCGCTTCCGGTGGCCGCGACGGCGCCCGGCATCCTCACGCTGGACGCTTCCGGTCAGGGAGCCATCCTGAATCAGGACGGCAGCTTCAACTCGATTCAGAATGGCGCCGATCCGGATTCGGAGGTGACCATTCTCGCGACCGGCGCGGGGCTAACTCAGCCCCCCGAGGCGGACGGAGCCGTCACCGGCGATCCCGCGCCTGCGCTGATCGCGCAAGTCACGGCGCAGATCGCCGGGTTGAACGCGCATGTCACTTACGCCGGCGGCGTCCCCGGAGCGCCCGCCGGCGTCATTCGAGTCACCGTGATCGTCCCTGCGGGTGTGCCGCGCGGTGTGTTGGCACCGGTGCTCATCACCGCCGGCAACGCGAGCAGCCAAAGCGGCATCACCATCGCCATCAAGCCCTAGCCGGTCCACAGGCTACCGGCCGTGGATGTGGTCGCCGACGCGACGCATCCAGGCCAGCTCTTCGTCCCGCATGGGGCCGAGCTCGATGGCTCGCAGCGCATCTTCGGCTTGCGCTTCTGTCGCCGGCCCCGACATGCAGACATCCACCGCCGGATTGGAAAGAACGAAACGATAGCAATCCGTGGCGGTCGGAACTCTTTCTCCACGGGGCGCGCGCCTCGGGTTCATGAGCTGGCGCCAACTGGTGGCCGTAAACGCAACCGCTCCGGGCGGCCTCGGGTGCGCTCGCAGAATGGGAAACACTTCGCGCTCGGCGCCGGGATGTGCGGCGTTATAGCGCACATGCACGATGCCGACGTCCGGATCGGCGGCCAACTGCTGGACCAGCCGGCGGTGATGCGTCGACACGGCGATGTGGCGAATGAGGCCCCGCTCGCGCAGCTTACGCGCGGCATCCAGGATACGCGGCGCCGGCTTGTGATTCCACAGCCCCAGCAGCAACACATCCGCAAAGTCGAAGCTGAGCTTGCGCAGCGCCGCCTCGATGCTCCCTCTCATGAGGCCGCCCACGCGCGAGTAAGACTGGAGGACCAGAACCATTCGACTGCGCTGCGGCTTGAGATTGCGCAGCGCTTGGCCGAACGCGCTTTTGCGAAAGCTGCCCCAATAGAGATAGTTGACGCCGCGCTCGAAGGCCCGCTCCACGGCTTGCGCCGGCACGCCGTAGGTGGCGCCCATGCCAAGACGCCCGGCTTCCAGGCCGCTGCGGCCCAGGATTCTGCGCTCCATCCTTACTAGTCTCGCCTGTTTTTGAAGACAGGAGCGGGTACCTGCCGCGCGCCGGTGCGCCGGGGCCTCAAGCCAGTGCGCCCAGGCCTAGCCCGCCACGCCGAGGCAGCGGAACCCAAACCGTTCCAGCTTGCTTCGATCCAGTGCGTTTCGCCCGTCCAGTACGATGCGCGATCGCATGCGCGCGCCTATCCCTTCCCAATCCAGCTCGAGGTAGTGGTGCCATTCCGTCACTAACACCAGAGCGTCGGCCTCCTCAGCCACCTGTTCCGGCTCAGCGCAACACACGGCTCCCAGGCTGCCATATTCCTCCTGGAATCGCTCCATGGCCACCGGATCGTGCACCTTCACCTTGCATCCCCGTTCGATCAGCTTGCGCGCGATATCGATGGCCGGCGCTTCGCGCAAATCGTCGGTGTTGGGCTTGAACGCCAGGCCCAGCAGACCGACTGTCCGGCCTTTCAGAATCTTGAGCTCTCCGAGCAGCTTCTCCACCACGCGCTCGCGCTGCCGGCGATTGATCTCCCGGGCCGCGGCCACAATCGGCATCGTCAAACTGTATTCGCTCGCGGTCGCCACCAGCGCAGCGGTATCCTTGCCGAAACACGATCCGCCCCAGCCGATGCCGGCTTGCAGGAATCGCGTTCCGATGCGGGCATCCAGACCGATGCCACGGGCCACCTGGGTAATGTCCGCGCCCACTTTCTCGGCGAGCTGGCCGATTTCGTTGATGTAGCTGATCTTCAGCGCGAGAAACGCGTTGGCCGCGTACTTGATCAACTCCGCCGAAGCCAGATCGGTGGAAATCAGTGGCGCCGCGCCCATTTCCTCAGGCCGCGGCAGATACGGCGGCGGCGCGAAGGTCTGATCGAGAATCGGCCGGTACAAGCTGTACAGCTCTTCCAGCGCTCGCTCGTCGTCCGAGCCGATCACCACGCGGTCTGGGTACAGACTGTCGGACAGCGCCGTGCCTTCCCGCAGGAACTCGGGATTCGAGGCCACCGCAAACTGACCGCTCGCCTTGCGCCCTCGGTGCTGTTCGTAGGCCTCTCGAACCAGCGAGCCAACCCAGTTTCCACTTCCGATCGGCACGGTGGACTTGTTCACCACGACCGTGAAATCGCCCGCATAGTGCTGGCCGATCCCCCGGGCGGCGGCAGACAACTGCCGGAGATCTGGACTGCCGTCAGCCAAGGGCGGCGTACCAACCGCGATGAAAATCACGTCAGCGTCGTTCACCGCCCCGGCGTACTGGGTGCAAAATCGCAGATTCGGCTGCGCCTCCGCCAGCAACTCCGTCAGGAACGGCTCGTAGATGGGCGTTTTGCCGGCATTCAACAAGGCGATTTTTCTCTCGTCAGAATCGATGCAACTAACCTTGTGTCCTAGAAACGCCAGACACGCCCCCGTGGTCAGACCCACATAGCCGGTACCTATAATCGATACATTCATGCAGTTCGATGTCCCTTAATTACACTAACATCGGGCGAGCCAGCCCCACAGGATCGCGCGTACTGATACTGGACCTCGTAGTACCAGAGCAAATCGTCTATCCGCCGCACGCCTCTTAGCCTGGCCCTCGCACCCAGGTTACCGGTGTTTCTTTTCGTAATATGTAACACTGAATTTTGCATGGCTTGGTTCACTCGAGATAAGCCCGCTTTGAAGCCGGAGGAGGGTGAGAAACGCGTCCGCACCGAAGGTCTCTGGCTGAAGTGCGCCCATTGCGGCCAGATCATCTGGCGTAAGGCGCTGGAGGACAACCTCCAGGTATGCCCGAAATGTGGGCATCACGAGCGGATTGGCGCTCGCGCGCGGCTGGCCATCCTATTCGACGACGGCCGGTTCGAAGAGTTCGACCAACACTTGCGGTCGACCGACCCGCTCGGTTTCGTCGACTCGAAACCGTACGGCGAACGCCTCGAAGCCGGCCGGCACTCCACCGAACTCGGCGACGCCATTCTCTCCGCCGGCGGCAACCTGAACGGACGCCGCGTCCACATCTGCGCCATGGAGCTTCGATTCATCGGCGGCAGCATGGGCGCCGTCGTGGGGGAAGTGATCACCCGCGCCATCGAACGGTCCCTGGAACGCCGCGTGCCGCTGATCGTGGTGTCGGCCTCGGGTGGAGCGCGCATGCAGGAAGGGGCGGTCAGCCTGATGCAGCTCGCCAAGATCTCAGCCGCTCTCATGCGCCTGGACGAGGCCGGTGTCCCTTACATCAGCGTGCTCACCGATCCGACCACCGGAGGCGTCACCGCCAGCTTCGCCATGCTGGGCGATCTGAACATCGCCGAGCCCGGCGCGCAAATCGGCTTCGCCGGACCGCGCGTCATCGAACAAACCATTCGCCAGAAATTACCGGAAGGCTTCCAAACCAGTGAGTTCCTGTTACAGCACGGTTTTCTGGATGCGGTGGTGAAGCGCACGGACCTGAAGGCTTACCTGGTCAGGGCGCTCGACTTCTTTTCGAATTGATTCCAGATCGCTGGCGACACGGTTACGGCGCGTCGGGCGCTGCTCCGGGCCGGCCTATTGCGGCTTCTTGAACAGACTGTCGAACGCCGCCCGGGCATCATTGGGAGAGCGCGGGACATCGCGCTGCGCCGGCGCCGCGGTGTTGTTTCCCGGCGCCGCGTCTCGAGCTACAGTGACGCGAGGGCTGAACAGCTCGCACTCATTGGCCTGATCCTTCACCGCGATGCGCACTGGGATCGGCTTCAAACATTGAAAGCGAGTGGAAGGCTCGAAATGGGCGCACTGCTTGCAACAATGTAATGCCGCGCCGCACTTCGGGCATTTGCCCTTCCAATCCACGTCTTGCGGTAGCGCCGTGGAACAGTTGAAGCAGCGTGCCGCCACAACGTTCTGTAATAGGCGGGGCAGGCGTGGGCCGGTTACGTCGATGGGAGGACGCGGGCCGGCAGGTCTCGGCCTGTCGCCCGGCCGCCGGTCTCTGGATTCGCGCTCGGAATCCATGTATCCTCGTTGTCGGTATTTACGGTCGTCATCCATGCGTCTGTTCGACTCCTGGAGTTGATGCACTCACTGGGCACAACCAAGTGAGGTAGCGTTCCGCACAGGTCTCATGGCTGTTTAGGCGATAGGATCAAGCGGAGGATTGCAGCGGGAACCCGCTAGGCTGGGAAGACGAGTCCCGCTTCTGCCTACCTAACATGTACCACGAAACAGTTCGGAATGCCACCAGTATTTGGTACTACTGGCTTTCCTAGGCGACACCCGTACTAACCTAAGCTCCACTTCAAAGGAGAATTACAAGGCCGGGTCAACGGATCGTCGTAATGGTTTGGGCTGATTCGAAGCGAATACCCCAGCCGGCCCGTCTGGTGCGGCACAAACTCCTTCTGAAACAGGTAGGTCTCGCCCTCGTTTTCAACCGGCGGCAGACTCATTACCTGGGTCTCCTCCAGATTGCCGTTGACGCCCACGCGCCCGATCACAGCTTCCACGCGCACGTCCTTGGGCGCCAACCCCGCCAAATTGACCTTGGCCCGCATCGGAACCGGGCGGCCGGTCAACACCGACAGATCCGGACCCGGGCCGATCTCCACAAACGCGACGTTGTCCCAGACTTTCTGCACTTGCTCGTTCCAGCGGGCCCGCTCGCGCGCCGGCTCGAAACCGTCCTTCGACACCCCCAGGAAAGCCTGATGAGCCGGTTCGTAGAGTTGCGCCATGTACTCGCCAATCATGCGCTGGCAATTGAACTGGGGACTCAGGTGCATCAAGGACTGCTTCACCCGCCGCATCCAATCCACCGGGACGCCCTCGTCCCGATCCTGGTAGTACATCGGCACAATTTCGTTCTCCAACATGGAGTAGATGGCGCGGGCGTGAATCTCGTCCTGGTCGTCGGAGTACGGCTCACGGTCCCCGATGGCCCAGCCGCCCGAAATCTCGTAGCCCTCGTCGAACCAACCGTCCAGAATGCTCAGATTCAGGATGCCATTGATTCCGGCCTTCATGCCGGATGTTCCGCAGGCCTCTTCTCCGCGGCGCGGCGTGTTCAGCCACAGATCCACGCCTTGAATCAACTCCCGGGCTACGCCGATGCTGTAGTCCTCGACAAACACGATGTGCTTGGCGATTTCGGGCGCGCGCGACAGTTGCACGATCTCGCGAATGAGGGTCTTGCCGGGCAGATCGCGCGGGTGCGCCTTGCCGGCGATCACGATCTGCACCGGCCAGTCTTTGTTGGTCAGCAGGCGCTTGAGCCGCTCGACATCGCGAAACAGCAGGGTGGCTCGTTTGTAGGTGGCAAACCGCCGCGCAAACCCGATGGTGAAGATGTCGGGCTCCAGCACGTCCGCCAGGCGCCGCTGCTCGGCCGCCGAAGCCTTCCTGCCCACCGCTGAAGCCAGCACTCGCTCGCGCACAAAGGTCACCAGGTAGCGTTTCCGGCGGCGGTGCGCTTCCCACAATTCCTGGTTGGGAATGTCTTCCACCAGGTCCCAGATTTTCGGATCCGGATAGCGCTCGCGCCAGTCCGGCTGCAGATACTGATCGTAGAGCTGCGCCAGGTCGCCATTCAGCCAGGTGGGCAGATGCACGCCGTTGGTGACCGAAGTGATGGGCACCTCCCACACCGGCAGCCGCGGCCACAGCTCCTGCCACATTTCTTGCGAGACCTGGCGATGCAGGCAGCTCACCGCGTTGCGAAACGCCGAGGTCTGAATGGCCGCGATGGCCATCGAAAACTGCTCCTGGTGATTCTGCGCATGAAACCGCCCCAGCGCCAGGAATTTCTCGAACGGAATCCCCGCCGCCCGGCAATACTCGCCGAAGTACTCATACAGCAAGCCCGCATCGAACAGATCGATCCCCGCCGGAACCGAGGTGTGCGTCGTAAACACGTTGTTCGACCGGCAGGCTTCGAACGCTTCGTCAAAATTCAATCCCTGCTTGTCGATCAGCAACCGCATGCGCTCGACCGCCAGGAATGCCGAGTGCCCCTCGTTCATATGCCAGACCGTCGGCTTCAGATTGAGGGCGTGCAGCGCCCGGAGTCCGCCGATGCCCAGCACGATCTCCTGGCGGATACGCGTGACCGTATCGCCCGCGTACAACTGGTCCGTGATCTCCCGGTGATCGATCTGCTCGTTGTCCGGAACGTTGGTGTCCAGCAGATAGAGCTTGACGCGCCCGACGTCCATGCGCCAGATTTTGATCCAGACTTTGCCCGTGGGCAGGTCGACCGAGACCATGACGTCGCCGCCCTGCTCGTTGCGCACTGGCCGGACCGGCAAGGTGTAAAAGTCGTTCACCGGGTTGCGCTCCTGCTGCCACCCATCCGGATTCAGAGCCTGTTGCAAAAAACCCTTCTGGTATAGCAGCCCGACTCCGACCAGCGGAATCTCGCCATCGCTGGCTGCCTTCAGATGGTCGCCGGAGAGCACGCCCAGCCCGCCCGAATAGATAGGCATGCACTCCACCATCCCGTATTCCATGGAAAAATAGGCGATCAACGTACCTTGCGGCGCCTCCCATCTTTCCAGATACGTGACGTATCGCTCGCAGGCCCGCCGGTACGCGGCCAGGAACCTGGGATCGGCCGCGGCCCGCTCCAAGGTCGTTTGCGGCACCCGCCCCAGCATGAGCACCGGATTGTGACCGCAGCTCTTCCACAGCGCCGGATCCAGCCGCCGGAACAGCGACCGAATGGTGTGATCCCAGCTCCACAACAGGTTATAAGCCAAGTCGCTCATCCGGGACAGAGCGGGCGGCAGCGCAGGCCGGACGAGAAACTCCTTAACCGGATGAATCTGGAACGCCATGGACTAAGAAGTGTACCTCAAAAACAACGCTGGGCGGGAGTGGTTCTCGAAGTGTTGGACGTAACCAAGAGCCCGCTCACTTCAAAACCAGCGAGATACGGAGCATTAATTTCTGTTCAGTAGGCTCAATCCCAGTTTACCACCATCACGCTGTCTCTCCTATGATCGGCAGACGCGGGTCGCACCTGGATATCGTCGATCAAGCTTTTGAAAACAGGGCGAAACTCAACTTGCGCAGCCGTCGGGAGCGGCCGGAGGACCGACCCCGGGCGCGGACCCCGAGCGCCGCCCGGTGGCGATCCTACGAAGATTTTCGTTGACAACTACGAATCCTTTCGTATATCATGCCGGGCATGAAGCCGCGCCGCCTGCCCCGGCCCACCGAAGCGGAGCTGGAGATCCTGAGCGTCCTCTGGGAGCGCGGGCCCTCCACGGTGCGCGAAGTGTTCGCCGCTCTGCCGGCGGAACGCCGCACCGGCTACACCAGCGTGCTGAAATTCATGCAGATCATGGCGGGCAAAGGCCTGGTCACACGCCAGGAGGATCAGCGCGCGCACGTCTACCAGGCTCGCGTGACGCGCGAGCAGACGCAGCGCCAGCTCATCGCGCACCTGGCGGATCGCGCGTTCGGCGGATCGGCGCTGCAACTGGCGCAACAAGCGCTGGCCTCCGCCGGGCGAGCCACACCCGAAGATCTGGCCGAGATTCGGAAGATGCTGGATGACTACGAAAGGAGCCGGTCATGAGTGACGCAATCGCGTGGAGTCTGGTGCACTCGCTGTGGCAGGACCTGGGCATCGCTCTTTCGGCAGCACTGGCTTTATGGCTGCTGCGGCGCGCGACGGCGCAAGCCCGGTATGTGGCGGCGTGCACGGCCTTGGCCCTGATGCTGGCAGCGCCGGTCGCGACTTTCGTCCGCCTTCGCGAGCTTTCCGCTCCGCCCTCGGCTGGCTTTTTCTCCAGCGTGAGCACCGCGACGGCAGCCGCCCGCCTCCTGGCCGTCCCGGAACATGCGCCCATCGATCGCTGGCTGGCTTGGATCACCGCGCTCTGGCTGCTGGGCGTGGCGGTGCTCTGTGCGCGCTGGATTCTGGCGTGGGCCTGGCTCCAGTTTCGGATTCGATCCAGCGGTTCGAGCCTCACCGCGCGGCTTCAGGCCATCATGGAGCCGCTCCACGCCGAACTGCGAGTCCAGCGGCGCGTGATCCTGCGATCAGCCGACTGGCTGGCCTCACCGGCCGTGACGGGCTGGCTCCGCCCGGTCCTGTTGCTTCCGGCCAGCGCTCTCACCGGTCTCGATCCGGATCAACTCGCCGCGCTGATCGCGCACGAGCTGGCGCATGTCCGCCGCCACGACTATCTGGTGAATCTCATTCAGACCGCGATTGAAACACTGCTCTTCTATCATCCAGCCGTGTGGTGGATTTCACGCCGCATCCGCGCCGAACGGGAGAATTGCTGCGACGACATCGCGCTTGCGGTGTCTGGCGGCCGGATGGTCTACGCGAATGCCCTGCTCAAGCTGGAAGAGACGCGCGGCGTCCTGCCGGAGATGGCCGTCGCAGCCGGAGGAGCATCCCTCAAGAACCGCATCCGCCGCATTCTCTATCCGCGCGAAAATCCGGGATCGGCCTGGCCCGCCGGCGCACTGATGTTGCTGCTGGCGGCGCTGTTTCTCTGGGGTGGCCAGAAAATAGTCGCCCAGTCCACCGAGATGCCGGACATGTACGCGCAGTGGCTCAGCCAGGACGTGGTTTACATCATCAGCCCCGTGGAACACCGCGCCTTCGAGCGACTGCGCTCGGATCCGGAGCGCGACCACTTCATCGCGCAATTTTGGCAAGTGCGCAACCCGCACCCCGAAGATCCGGCGCATAACGCCGTCAAAGACGAACACTATCGCCGTATCGGGTACGCGAACCGGCGCTTCGCGGAGCCTCCCACCGCCGGCTGGCAAACCGACCGCGGCATGATCTACATCATCTACGGCCCGCCCGACGAAATCGAAACCCACTCCGTCGAGCACTTCGAAGAGTGGCTCTACCACAACGTTCCCAGTGTAGGCCGCAGGATTTTCCGATTCCGCGACGGCAAGCTCGGCCAGCGCTAGCAGCCTCGGCTGCGTTTGGCCGTGAAGCCAAACTGGTTTCATCCGGGATTGTATCGCTAGATAAAGATCGGCCCGGCTCGCGATATTTTCGGGAGCCGGGCCGGAGTTTGATCGCGACAGTTAGCGGCGCCCGCCGCCGTGTCCACCGCCGCCGCCGTGGAAACCGCCGCCACCGCCTCCGCCGCCATGG
>DASQHQ010000122.1:0-15542 GCA_035632015.1 Bryobacteraceae bacterium | reverse complement strand
CCTCCGCACCCTGCCCGCCCTCCCGGCCTCCGCACCCTCGAAACTTGATGTACATTTGATCTGAATGAACCGGCGAAACTTTCTCCTCACCGCGTCTGGCGCGCTGGCCGCCCCGCTCACGGCCGCACCGGCCGCGCGAAGCATCATCGAGTTGCGCTACATGCGCCTGCGCAATACGGCCGACAATCAAATGCAGCGCACCACCGACTTCCTGCGCCGCTCCGTCCCCGCGCTCAAGCGTTCCGGCATTTCCCCGCTCGGCTTCTTCGCCAGCGTGATCGGCGACGAGAGCCCTTTCATCCTTGCCATGGCCACGTTCCCCAGCATGTCCGCCATGGAATCCGCGCGCGCCCGGGAGGCGGAAGACAAGGAGTACATCCAGGCCCGCGACGCCTACAACGCTGCTCCCACCCTCAGCTACCAGCGCCTGGAGAGTTCGCTGCTGCGCTGCTTCGAAGGCGCGCCCAACGTCGTCCCGCCGCCCACCGGCGCGCAGCAGCCGCCCCGCGTCTTCGAGCTGCGCATGTACGAATCCAACAGCAGCGCGACGCTCGCCCGCAAAATCAAAATGTTCCACGAGGGCGAGATCGGCATCTTCAAGCGGCTGGGCATGCAGCCGGTGTTCTTCGCCGAAACCGTCATCGGCGCGCGCATGCCCAACCTGGTCTACATGCTGGCCTTCGACAATCTGGCCGCGCGCGAAAAACTGTGGCAGGCCTTCGGCGCCGACCCGGAGTGGCAAAAGCTGCGCTCGCAACCCGGCAACAACGACCTGGAAAATGTCTCCAACATCAGCAATTCCATCTTGCGGCCTCTGCCCTTCTCAGATATCCGGTAGCAGAGGTGGCCTACGCACTCGTGCGTGCCGCGTTCACACTTTCCGGAGAACGCGCACAACGGAACGCCGCGGCAGCGTTTTCTCATTTCAGCAAGGACGCCGCTGCGTCCGGTGCGCTCGTGTGAACGCCTGACAGGTGCTCATGCCCCAATACTTCCTCGGCGTCGACGGCGGCCAATCCAGCACCACGGCCTTGATCGGCGACTCAACCGGCCGCGTTCTCGGAGCCGGCCGCGCCGGACCATGCAATCATGTACGCGCCGCGGATGGCCACGCAAAATTCACCCGTGTCCTGCGCGAAAGCCTTGAAGCGGCGTGCGCCCAGGCCGGCTTGAGCCCCGCGACGCGCTTTGCATCGGCCTTCCTGGGATTCAGCGGCGGGCCCGAGGACAAAGAGGAACTCCTCAAAGAGATTCTCAGCAGCGACCGGCTCGCAGTCACCCACGACGCCTCGATCGCTCTCTCCGGCGCGACCGCCGGCGAGCCCGGCCTCGTCACCATCGCCGGAACCGGCTCCATCGCGTTCGGCCGCAATCCCAGCGGCCAGACCGCGCGGGCCGGCGGCTGGGGCTACCTGTTCGGCGATGAAGGAGGCGGATTCGATATCGCCCGCCAGGCGCTGCGCGCGGCTTTGCGCTACGAAGAGGGTTGGGGACCTGCGACGTCGCTGCGCGAAGCTCTGCTTTCCTCCGCGCCGGCGCGCGACATAAATGACCTGATGCATCGCTTCTATAGCACGGAGTTCCCCCGCCCGCGCGTCGCCGCCTTCGCCAAGCTGGTGGATCGAGTGGCCGAAGAGGGAGACGCCATCGCGCGCGACATCCTGCGCCACGCGGCTCGCCAACTAGCTGTACTCGCGTTCGCGGTGCGCCAGCGCTTGTTTGAGCCCAGCCAGCCCGCGCGTATGTCTTACTTGGGCGGCGTGTTCCGCAGCCGCATTCTCATGACGCAATTCCGCGAATTGATCGAAGCCGAACCAGACAACCAGCTCGCGCCGCCGGTGTACGGTCCCGCCGCCGGCGCTTTGCTCGAAGCCTATCGCGCCGCAGAAATCTGGTGCACGCTCTCCGCCCTCCCCGAAGAAAAACCGTGACCGCAAGCTGTGGCGCACGCACTCTTGCGTGCCGCGTTCGCACTCGTGCGAACGCCTGGCTCAAAACCGCACTGCCCCCTTGGCCGACAGGCCAATTCCGCTTCACGGCACTACATCCCCTACAACCCGGCGCCGCCCCCGCGCCGCGCAATATAATAAACCTCATGAGGCCAGTCTTTTCACTTATACTCCTCGCCGCCGCCGCGTCCCCACTCATCTTCGCCGCCGAGCCGCAGGCACCCTCGATCGGCAAGCTCCTGGATGGGCAGATTCGCCAGGTGGAGAGCGAAGTGGTTTCGCTCGCCGAAGCCATGCCGGCCGACAAATTCAATTTCGCCCCCACCTCCGGAGAATTCAAGGGTGTGCGCACCTTTTCGCAGCAGATGACCCACATCGCCACCGTGATCTATCAGGTATCGTCCGGCGCGCTGGGCGAAAAATGTCCAGTCGAGATCGGGGAAAACGAGAATGGCGCGCCCTCCATTCAAGGCAAAGATGCGGTGGTGAAGTACTTGAAGGATTCCTTCGCGTACGGGCACAAGGCGGCCGGTGCGATGACCAACGCCAACATGATGGACCTGATGCCGTCGCCCTTCGGGGGCCAGAAGGCGCCGCGCGTGTCGCTGGTGTCGATGATCCCCTCGCACACTTTCGACCACTACGGGCAAGCCGTGGTGTACGCCCGCATGAACCGGATCGTGCCGCCGGCCAGCCGCTAGCGAATCAGCGTGACCGGCCGCTTGCATCGATACCGGAGACCATAGCCCCGTCCGTTACCGCCGAATCATGACCACCCGCCCCGCCGCGCTTCACGATGCCGAGGCCATGGCGCGCATTTACAACCAGGGTATTGAAGATCGCGTGGCAACTTTCGAGATCCGCCCGCGCTCGACGCAAGACGTCGAGGGCTGGTTCGACGGCGCGCATCCCATCGTGGTGGTCGAAGAAGACGGCCAGCTGATCGCATTCGCCTCCACGTCTTCTTACCGGACGCGTGAATGTTACGCCGGAATCGCCGAAACCTCGGTCTACGTGTCGCGATCGTTCCGTTGCCGGGGAGCGGGCCGCGTGGCGTTGCGCGCGCTCATCCAGGCCGCCCGCGCAGCAGGATTCTGGAAGCTGCTCTCGCGGATTTTCCCCGAGAACGCCGCCAGCCGCGCCTTGGTCCGCGAACTCGGATTCCGCGAGGTCGGCGTGTACGAAAAACACGGCCGCCTGGACGGCCAGTGGCGCGACGTTGTCATCGTCGAGCGGCTGCTGCTCTAACGCCGAACGCCCGCGCCGCAGCGCTGAGTCCGAGGAACACCCTACTCCAGAAGCATGTAAGTGACGATCGCCACCGCCGCCAGTTTGCGCTCGGTATCCAGCAGATCCACCCTGCCGACGCACAGGTGCTTTCCCACGCGCAGAATGTGCGACCGCGCCGTCACTTTGCCGTGCTTCACGGGGCGCAGATAGTTGATCTTGAGCTCCGTGGTAGTGATCGGCCGGCGGCCGCCAAAGTGATTGTGCAGCCCGATCCCCATAGCTGTGTCCGCCATGCTGGCCAGCACTCCGCCATGCACGAATCCGGCCACATTGAGCAGGTCCTCGCGCAGCCGGCATTCGATCGTCACGCCATCGGAATGGCGGCGCACAATTCGGACGCCCAGCAGTTGGTTGAAAGGCATGCTCTCCGATGTCTGGCGAAGGTCGCGAACGGTCAAAGACACACATTGTATCATCGAGGAATGAAGTTACAGGGCAAAATCGTGGTCGTGACCGGGGGCGGGAACGGCATCGGGCGCGCCTTATGCCGGCGTTTCGCGGCCGAGGGCGCCAACGTCGTCGTGGCTGATATCGAGTGCGAGCCTTGCCGCCAGGTCGCGGCCGAAATCGGCGGCCTGAACATCGAGGTCAACGTCGCCAGCGAAGCGGACGTCCAAAAACTCGTGGACCAGGTCCTGAAGAAATACGGCCGCATCGACCTGTTTTGCTCCAACGCCGGCATCGGCGTCGAAGGCGATTGCTGCGTTTCGGATCGCGAATGGCAGCGCATCTGGGAGATCAACGTGATGGCCCACATCTATGCGGCGCGCGCCGTTTTGCCAGGCATGCTGGCGCGGCACGAGGGCTACTTGCTGCAAACCGTCTCCGCCGCAGGCTTACTCACCCAGATCGGCTCGGCGCCTTACGCCGTAACGAAACACGCCGCGCTTTCTTTGGCCGAATGGCTCGCCGTCACCTACGGCGACCAGGGCATTAAGGTTTCTGCGCTCTGCCCCCAAGGCGTCAAGACCCGCATGCTCGAGAACGCGGAATTCGGCGGCGGCGCATTTCTGCTGGAGGGCGCGCTCACCCCCGAGCAGGTGGCCGACGCGGTGGTCAAGGGACTCGACGAAGAACATTTTCTGATCCTGCCGCACCCCGAGGTGCTCGAATACTTCCGCCGCAAGGCCAACGACTACGACCGCTGGCTGCGCGGCATGCGAAGGCTTCAGACCAGCGTGCAGCCGCTCAAGGCGCAGTAGCGCCGCCGGCCGCTCCGAAGCGCTCGCGCAGAACGCTTTTCTGAATCTTGCCCGTTCCTCCTTTGGGCAGCGCGTCCGTGAACACCACCGAGGTCGGGCACTTGAAGTGCGTCAGCCGCTCCCGGCTCCAGGCGATCAACTCTTCTTCGGAGAGCGAGGCGCCCGGCCGGAGCACCACCACGGCGCGAATCGTTTCCCCCCAGGTCTCGTGCGGAACTCCAATGACCGCCGCTTCGAGCACCGCTGGATGCGCGCACAGCAGCGATTCCACTTCCGGCGAATACACGTTCTCGCCTCCCGGTTTGATCATGTCTTTCTTGCGGTCCAGGATGTACAGGAAGCCTTCTTCGTCGAACACGCCGAGATCGCCCGTGTGCATCCAGCCGCCGCGCAGCACCTCCGCGCTGATCTCCGGCCGGTTCCAATAGCCCTTCATGACGTTAGGCCCGCGTGCGATGATTTCGCCCGGCTGGCCCGGTGGAACGTCGCGATCGTTGTGGTCCACGACGCGAACTTCCACGCCCATGATGGCCTTGCCCGCCGATTTTACCGGCGCGAACTGCTGGTCCGCGTTGTCGAAGCGGTGGTCCTCGGCGCTGAGCCGGGTCAACAGCGGGCTCACCTCGGTCATGCCGTAACCCTGCACGAATTCGCAGCGCAATTGCTGCATGGCTTGCTGGAGCAGAGGCAGCGGCATCGGCGACGCGCCGTACACCACGCGCCGCAGGCTCGAAAGGTCGTAGCGGCTGAACTCGGGATGATTCACCACCATGTTGATCATGGTGGGAACCAGCACCAGCGTCGTGATGCGGTGGCGCTCGATGGCTTGCATGACGCCCAGCGGATCGAAGCTCGCGAGAAAACAATGCGTCACGCCGCGCAGCGTCAGCGCGAAGATGGCGCCCACATCGGCCAAATGAAACATGGGCGCGGCGTGCAGCCATTTCCCCTCCACGAACACGCTGGAGGGCGGAAGCAGCGAATGAATGGCGTTGGAGTAAAGGTTGCGATGGGTCAGCATCGCGCCCTTCGGCCCTCCGGTGGTGCCGCTGGTGTAAAACAATCCGGCGACATCGTTCTCATCCGGCTCCGGGAAACTCTCCGGCTGGTTGGCGGGACTCACGCTTCTCCAATCCAGCAATCCTTCCGGACACTCTCCGCTCCCCGCATATACGAATCGCTCGATCGACGGCAGCGCGGCGCGAATCTCGGGAACCAGCCCGGCGAATTTGTCATCCACGAACAGAATCTTCGAACCCGAATCCGAGAGCGTGTAGACGATCTCGTTCAAATGCCAGCGCGTGTTCAGTGGCACGATCAGCGCGCCGGCCATCGCGGTCGAAAAGTACAGCTCCAGGTACTCGGGCGAATTGAGCATCAGCACCGCCACGCGATCGCCTTTCGAGACGCCTAAGGCCACCAGCTTGCGTGCGGAGCATTCCACCAGCGCGTACAACTCGCGATAGGTGAGCCGGCGGCCCTCGTGTTCGATGGCGATGTTCTCGCCATAGAAGCCCCTGGCTCGCCGCAGACAATAGTTGACGGTCACGCGATTACTCCCTGGGCGCGTAAATCTTCCAGCTCTTTTTCCGCGAGCCCGCAACGCGCGCCCAGCACCTCTCGCGTATGCTCGCCGAGTCGGGGCGGCGGCGGGCCGTCGCACTCCGGTAATTCCTCGGCCACTTCGCCGATCGTTCGCACCGGCGTCACGCAGCAGTCGCTCGAACGCGTCGCTTCAAACCATTCGCGGGCCGTCCGGCAGCGGAAAATCTCCGCGACACGGGCCTTGAGCGCGTCCTGCGGCTCTTCGTATTGCCGCACGATCAGCTCCTCGCAACCCAGCTTCCGGCACAACTCCGCCCAAAACTTCGGCTCCAGCGCCCCCACCGCGAGCCAGCGGCCGTCGGCGGTCTGGTACAAGTTGTAGCAGGCATATCGGCCACTCAGACGGCCATTACCCGGCGCCGGTTCCTGCTTCGTTTCCTGCCACTGGGCCAGCGGAACCGTGAGCAGGTTGGTGACGCCGGCGTACATCGAGACATCCACGTGCGCGCCTTTGCCGGTGCGATTCCGCTCCACCAGCGCCAGCAGAATGCCCATCACGGTCTGCATGGACCCGCCCACCAGGTCGGCGATCTGCACGCCCGGAATCACCGGCAGATTCAAACCCAGCAGGCCGCCCAGCGCGATGTAGTTGATATCGTGCCCGGCCAATTGCGAGTAGCGTCCCTGCTGGCCGTAGCCGGTCAGGCTGGCGTAAATCAGCCGCTCGTTGACGGCCCGCAGCGATTCGTAGCCCAGTTCCAGGCGCGCCATCACCCCGGGCCGGTTGCCTTCCACCAGCACATCCGCGCGGCGCGCCAGCGACATCAGCAACTCGCGCCCACGCGGCGTTTTTAGATCGATGCCGACGCTTTTCTTCCCGCGATTGGTGCTCGCGAAGACCGCCGGCGACATGCGGCGCGCGTAATCGCCTTCGCCCGGCTGCTCGATCTTGATAACCTCGGCGCCCCAGTCCGCCAGTTGCTGGGTCGCGACTCCGCCCGGCAGCAGCCGCGTCAGGTCCAGCACCAGCGTACCGGAAAGCGCCGTCATGTGCGCGCCTTCAGCAGCACCTTGTCGTAGTAAACGATCACTGTCTCGCCGCGCTGGTTGAGCACCGTGGTTTCGAACGTCACCACGCCGCGCCCCGCGCCCTTCGGCTCTTTCGCCACCACCTTCTTGGTCAGGTGAACCGTATCGCCGATGAACACCGGGCGGGTGAAGCGCAGCTTGTCGACGCCGTAAAACGCGATCACGGTGTCGGTGATCTGGTCCAGCTGCACGCTCAGACCGGTGGAGATGCTGAAGATCAGCGCCCCGTGCGCGATGCGTTTTTTGAACGGCCCTTGCGCGGCGTACGTCTCGCTCATGTGCAGCTCGACGAAATCGCCGGAGAGTCCGGCGAAGTTCACGATGTCGGATTCGGTGATCGTTCGGCTGCGCGACGTGCTCACGCTGTCGACGGCAAAATCTTCAAAGTAGAGGCTCAATGGCGGCGCCTTTCCAGTACTCGACTCCCTCCAGCTGGATCTCTCGGCAGGCTATGCGCCTGTCTTCGACCTTGACAGGCGGCAGCGCCTGTCCTACCTTGAAAATTCTATGCGAAAAAAAGTCACCGTTGTGGGAGCCGGCAACGTAGGCGCCAATTGCGCGCTCCGGATCGCCGGCAAAGAGCTTGCGGACGTGGTCCTGGTGGACATTATTGAGGGCGTGCCGCAAGGCAAGGCATTGGACATTCTCCAGTCCGGACCAGTGGAAGGCTACGACGTCAACGTGGCCGGCTCGAACGATTACGCGCCCACCGCCAATTCCGACATCGTCGTCATCACCGCCGGATTTCCGCGCAAACCCGGCATGAGCCGCGACGACCTGCTGCTGGCCAACTACGAGATCGTCAAGGCCGCCACCGAGCAGGCCGTCAAGCATTCGCCCAACTGCATTCTGATCATCGTCAGCAATCCGCTGGACGCGATGTGCTGGACCGCGCATCAGATTTCGAAATTCTCGAAGAACCGCGTCATCGGCATGGCGGGCGTGCTGGACACGGCGCGTTTCCGGACCTTCATCGCGCAGGAGCTGGACGTCGCGGTGGAGAACGTCACCGCCGTGGTTCTGGGCGGCCATGGCGACACCATGGTGCCGCTGGTGCGCCTGACCAGCGTCTCCGGCATTCCGCTCACCGAGCTGCTCGATCAGGCGGCCATCGACCGGCTGGTCGATCGCGCGCGCAACGGCGGCGCTGAAATCGTGAAGTATCTCAAGACCGGAAGCGCCTACTACGCGCCATCATCGGCGGCGGTGGAGATGGTCGAGTCCATTCTGAAGGACAAGAAAAAGGTGCTGCCGTGCGCCGCCTACCTGGAGGGCGAATACGGAGTGAACGGTCTCTTCGTGGGCGTCCCGGTGAAGCTCGGCTCGCGCGGAATCGAAAAGATCTACCAGCTCCGCTTGAGCGCCGACGAGCAGGCCGCGCTCGCCAAAAGCGCCGCCGCGGTGCAGGAGCTGGTCGACGTGATCAAAAAGAAGATGGCCGCTTCCGCGTAGCGGCTAGAGCGCTGCCCGCCCTTCGCGCAAAAAAATCGCGGGGCCAATCCGGATCGCGCCGGACGGCCCCGTTGAAGGTTGCCAATAGAAACCCGCCTATTCTACTCGGGCGTGCACTACATCCACCGCGAACAGAGCGTTGTTGCCGTGGCAAGCCAGGCAGGCCTCGCCTAGCAGTGTGGTGTTGGAAAGCGCGTGCGACGCGGTGGCCGCGTCGTCGTGGCAGCCCTGGCAAGCGGCTGCGATGGGCCCCGTCGTGGGCGTGAAGCCGCCCGGGCTGGCCACCACCGCCTTGGCCCCCACTTTGTCCACCTGATACGAGTTGTTGACGTGGCAGGTGCTGCAATCACGCAGATCGCCAGGGAAGCGAACTTCCTGGTAGTTGGTGGTTCCCAGGATGTAGGAGTTGGTCAGGTTCTCGCCACGATGAATGCTGTGGATCTGGGTGGCAAAATTGACGCTTTGCTTGGAAGTGCCGTCCGCCAGTGTCGGATTATGACAGATCACGCACTCCTGTGTGTTGGCGCGGCTTCCGCCGTGGACGAAAGCCAGGTTCTGGTGGCAGGAACCGCATTTGGCGGATGAGACAACCTGGCGCCTTGGCGCCGTGGGGCTGTTGTCCACCGAGAAGTATTGCTCGACCGGCACTGCGAAATCGGTCGCGGTAGTTTGCAACATCGTGTTGGCCATCAAGGTGGCCGTGTTGGTTGCTTCGATCGAGATGGTGTAAGACCCGATTGCCGCGGCCGGAATCTTGTTGGTCATGGTGTACACGTAGACGCCATTACTCCCGGGCGTCTTGCTGACGTCCTCAGACTTCTGGATTCCGCCCGGCCCGGTCTGGTAGTCGGTATTGGGGCCCGCAAGCACCAGCCGGATTCTGGCCAGCGTGCTGATGTCGATCGGGTTGCCGGCTTTATCCGTCACCTGGAAAGTCACCGTCGGCGCGCTACCCGGAGTGGCGTTGTCTATCTTCAAAATCGTCCCGACAAGCCCCCCCAGCTCTGCCGAGTTGCTGGGAACCACGTGCGCGCCCGGAATGGACGCGTCGAAATCATAAGTAGCTTGCGAAATGTGACAGCCCTTGCACTGCTGGTTGTCCGGCTGCGGCAGGTTCACGTGATTTTCGCCGGTCGCGAAGTTCACATCGTCGTGGCAGGAACCGCATACCTCCTGGCTGGGATTCAGCTTCCAGTTGTCCGCTTGCGCCGGCCCGGCCGCATGGCAAGTGGTGCAATTGCGGATATCTTGCGGGAACTGGATGCTGGAATAGTCTTGCTTGTTCCCACGATGGATCACGAAATAGTCTCCGCCCGCTTGCACACTGGGCAGGCTCGATCCCCTGTGCAATTTGTGAATGAAAACCTTCATGTCCACGGTGTTGTACGTATCCGGATTCGTGCTCTGCGGCGTGTGGCAAAGAACGCAAAAGGCCATCTTCTTGCGAGGGCCCGGACTTCCATGCGCGCCGATCGGATTGTGGCAGCTATTGCAACTCGCCTCATTCACCACGTCGCGGACCTTGCTCACCGCCGAGCCATTCGGCACGAACGTGAAGACGTCGTCTCCGGCGTAGGTGGTCGAAAAGCCATAGGCCGACAGATCCCGTTCGATTTGTGCACCGATGGAATGCGTGGCGGTGGCGTCGAAATTGACCGGCGCCTTGGTCCCGAATGTGTAGTCATAGGTGCCTGCGCCCGCGTCCACCAGCGTGAAGGTGCCGCCGGAATCCGTGCCGGCCTGAATCTGCGGCGGGTTCGAGTTAGTGGTGGATCGGGCTGTCGTGGTGGTGTAGGCAATGTATTGCGACTGGCCGTTTGGAATGTAGGCCGCTACAAAACGGATCGATTCCACTCCCGCCGTCTGCGCCCCGGTCACGTCCAGCCCGTTGCCGTTGGCGTCCGTAATTTTGAAGCGTGTGGTAATTGTGCCGTCCTTGGCGATGCTGGCACTGATGATCTTGATGTTGGCGCCGGTGGTAAAGGAATTAAACACACCGGCCGCCGCCTGCGGGTTATAGTCCCGGTTCTGCTTCGCCGGGCGATCCGCCCACGACGCGGTGGCAAGAAGAATTGTGGCAAATGCGACGAAACCAGCCCTACGTAGGGCACAATAGTCCATAGGTATATACCTCCTCACGGAAGAACCAAATCAACGTTTTTAGGATTAGGCCTTGAGACTACGCTCCAAGCTTAGGTGGCAGAGCGCCGCAATCTATGTTGCACTCGCCTTGCCATTGCCCCTCTTCTCGTCGAATACTTCATCTAGCTCGCAGCCTCCCTGCGCAAACCGGCCCATTGAGTAGTTTTACTCAGCAAACATGCGGCTTGTAACGCTGTCCGGAAGCCAATTTCTCACGTTACGTCAGCCACATGGCCCGAGATCCATCGCAGAAAGCTGCGAAGCTAAGGAGCCCGAAAATGGCCGCGTATTGATCTCCCCCTGATCGCCGTGCCGCAATTCCCGCGATTCCCTATAATGGAGTCAAACCACCCATGAAATCGCCGTTCCTCGCCGCCGTTGCTCTGCTCGTCTTCGCGCTCCTGCTCGGCGGCCAGGCCAAGAACGAGCAAGCCGCCCCAAGCGCTCCCGCCAATCCGCAGGACACCCGCATCACGCTGGACGTCTCGCGCGTCAACATGCTCTTCACCGTGTCCGACAAGAAGGGACGCTTCGTCACCGACCTCGCCAAGGAGGATTTCGAGGTCCTGGAAAGCAAGAAGCCGCAAAACATCATCGAATTCGCGGCCGAGTCCGAACTGCCGCTGCGCCTGGCCATCCTGATCGACACCAGCAACAGCATCCGCGACCGCTTCCACTTCCAGCAGGAAGCCGCCACCGCCTTCATCGACGGCACCGTGCGGCCACACCAGGACAAGGCCATGGTGGTCAGCTTCGACACCGCCGCCGAGCTGGTCAGCGATCTGACCGACAATGTCGCAGAACTTGAAAAAGCCGTCCAAAGCCTGCGCCCCGGCGGCGGCACTTCGCTCTACGACGCCATCTTCTTCGCGTGCCGCGAGAAGCTGATGCAGGACCAGCCGCTCTACAAATTCCGCCGCGCCATGGTGATCCTCAGCGACGGCGAAGACAACCAGAGCCACTACACGCGCGACCAGGCTCTCGAGATGGCCCAAAAGGCCGACGTCACCATCTACACCATCTCCACCAACATCACGCGTATCGAAACCGACGGCGACAAGGTGCTGCGCTACCTCGCCTCTGAAACCGGCGGCGAAGTGTTCTTCCCCTTCAAGGCCAGCGATCTGAACCAATCCTTCGAAAATATCGCCAACGAGCTGCGCCACCAGTACAACGTCTTCTACCGCCCCGAACCGCTCAAGACCGATGGCCTCTATCACGCGGTCGAGATTCGCGTGAAAGGCCGAAAAGATTTAATCGTCCGCTGCCGCAAGGGTTACTACGCGCCCAAACTCTGAGCCGGCGTCATGAAAAAATTCACTCCACTGCTGTTCGCGTGCTGCCTGATGGCGGCCGACTTCTGGCAATCCAAGCCGTTCACCGAATGGAACGACAAGGAAGTTCACAAGATCCTGACCAGCTCGCCCTGGGCGCGCGCGGTGAGCGTCGAGCTTGGCGCTGCCACGCCGTCTGCGCTGGACTCGGGCGCGGGCGGCCGGGATGCCTTGGGAAACCGCCCGCCCGCACTGGACGCTCCCGCCAGCCCCGGCGTCATCGGGGCTCCCGGCGGGGCTCCCGGCGGCGCCCCTGACGGCGGCGCCACGCGCTCCTCCTCAACCGTCGATCAGATGGCCGAGAATCGCTCCATCACGCTGACCATCCGCTGGCAGAGCGCTCTGCCGATCAAGCAGGCGCTGGCCCGCGCCAGGTACGGAGCCGAGGCCGCCACGTCGCCGGAGGCCAGGAAACTTGTGGAAGAAAATTCGACCTACGTGATCGCCCTGTCCGGCCTCTCGCCCGCGCTCGCCAAAGCCAACCTGGCCGGAAACAAGGACGCCGTCAGGAGGCAAACCAGCCTGGCCGTGAAAGGCCAACCCGCCCTCGAGCCTTCCGACGTTGTGATCAATCCGCAGGAAAAGCAGGTGGAGCTGCTCTTCGTGTTCCCGAAGACCGCGGCCTACACCCTGGACGACAAAGAGGTCGAGTTCTCCACCCGGCTCGGCGCACTGGCAGTGAAGTACAAGTTCCGCCTGAAAGACATGCTGTTCAACGGCAAGCTGGACCTGTAGCGCCCCCCGTGGCGCACGCACTCTTGCGTGCCGCGTCGACACTCGGGTCGACGCCTTCCTGGGACAACAATCCCCCGCTTCTCCTGGCGCTCCGCACCTAGTACAATAGAGTTTCCCCCGGAACAAGTTCCCCCAAGGATGTATCAATGGACGAAAAAGAACGCAGCCGCACTTTGGGACTCACGCTCAGCCAGATTGAAAAGCAGTTTGGCAAAGGCTCCATCGTCCGGCTCGGCTCCAAGGAAGCCGTGGTGCCGGTTGCCACCATCTCCACCGGCTCCATCTCGCTGGACTACGCGCTGGGAGTCGGTGGATTCCCGCGCGGCCGCATCATCGAAATCTTCGGCCCTGAGTCGTCCGGCAAAACCACCGTCGCGCTGCAAGTGGTCGCCGAAGCCCAGCGCGCCGGCGGCATGGCCGCCTTCATCGATGTTGAACACGCGCTCGATCCCGCCTACGCCCGCAAGCTCGGCGTGGACGTCGACAATCTGCTGGTCTCGCAGCCCGATTACGCCGAGCAGGCGCTGGAAATCACCAACGCTCTCATCGCGTCCGGCTCCATCGACGTTTTGGTAGTCGACTCGGTCGCCGCCCTGGTCCCCAAAGCCGAGCTCGACGGCGAGATGGGCGACAGCCATATGGGCGTGCAGGCGCGCCTCATGTCGCAGGCCATGCGCAAGCTCACCGGCAACGTCTCGAAATCCAATACCTGCCTGATCTTCATCAACCAGATCCGCGAGAAGATCGGCGTCATGTTCGGCAATCCGGAAACCACCACCGGCGGCCGCGCGCTGAAATTTTATTCCTCGGTCCGCGCCGACATCCGCCGCATCGCCGCCATCAAGGAAGGCGACGTGGTGGTGGGCAACCGCACCAAGGTCAAATTAGTCAAGAACAAGGTGGCGCCGCCGTTCCGCGAAGCCGAGTTCGACATCATCTACGGGGAAGGCATCTCGAAAGAAGGCGACCTGATCGACTTAGGCGCCGCCCAAAACCTGATCGACAAGAGCGGCTCCTGGTACAGCTACAAAGGCGACCGCATCGGCCAGGGCCGCGAAAACGCCCGCCAGTTCCTGAAGGACAACCCCGACGTCCGCCAGCAGCTCGACACCGAACTGCGCAAAGCCCTAGGCATGGCCCGCAAAGAAGCCGAGCCCGTAGCTGCTCCCGTCGAACCTCCGAAGCCCGCCGCCGCGAACGCCGCCCGCTCACGCTAGATTGTGGCGCACGCATGCCAACGCCTGGTGCCCGGCAGCACTTTACCTACGAATAAATGATGAACTCCAGCAGATTCCCATCCGGATCTCGCACATACACGCTCGATCCGCCCTTCCTCCTCCCGCCTTGCCGCCCGACCGGCCCCTCAATGACCTTGGCCCCCGCTCGATCCAGCATCGCCTTGAGCGCTTCCGCCGTCCCCTCCCACACGAAGCACAGATCGCCGCACGGCGGTTTCGCCCCCGGCGCGCGCAGCGTGAAAGCCGCGTTCTGCCAGGTCGCCGGCCGATGGAAATTGATCATCTGCTCGCCGAAGTAGACCGAGCAGGCCGCGCGATTCTCCACGACGTCGAATCCGAGCCGACGATAAAAACTCAGCATCGCTTCGGTATCCTGCATCGGCAAGGCCACATGATCGAAGCCTCGGACATTTCCAGCCTTCTGTGCCATCGCTTGCGTTGCGCTACCCGCTGCGTACGCGGCAGCGCCTCCTATCAACTTGCGCCGGAGAAGAGTCTGAGCCACGGTGCACCTCGCTCACAATGATAATCGACCAGTTGAATCCGCGGGACGCGCCCGCTCGCTGGCAGCGAATCCAAGCCCTCACTCGCACCGCCGCGTCGCCGCTGGTCCGCGAAGCGTCCGCCGTGGCGAAGCCTGCCACCGACAGCGGCCGGCCGTGCAATAGCCAACTCGCCGCCCGTGCCGTCCACGACCAGAGCTTTGTGCCCGCCGCCTCCCCGCCCGCGCCATCCCGCGGCCAGAGCACCGAGCCCGCCGCGCCCCGGCCCGGCCCGGCCAAGCTTCCCGCCAAAAATCGCGCTATGCTCGATCAGAGGTCTCCTTATGGCTCACCGCGATCTGATCCGAATCGGCGCCCTCGCGCTGTTGGCCGCAGCCGCCCTCGCCGCGCAGAACAAATCGGCTTGGAAGGTCCCCCACACCCCCGACGGCCACCCCGATCTGCAGGGTATCTGGTCCAATGCGACGCGCACGCCCCTGGAACGCCCGGCCGAGTTCGCCGGCAAGCCGACGCTGACCGATGCCGAAGCCAAGGTCTGGGAACAGAAGGAACACCAGGCCTGGCAGGAACTGGATGGAACCTCCGAAGGCCCTCTGCACAAACAGAAAGGATCGGAAGGCACCGGCGCCTACAACGTGCTCTTCTACGACATGGGCAACGGCCTGGCGCGGATCGATGGTGTGAAGCGCACCTCCATGGTGATCGATCCGCCCGACGGCAGAATACCGCCCATGACTCCGGAAGTGCGGGAGCGCATGCGGAGACGGGCGGATAGCTATGACGACGTCAAGGACCGGGGACTCTCCGAGCGCTGCATCATTACTTCCATGGCCGGCCCGCCTATGCTGCCGACGCTTTACAACAACAACTATCAGATCGTGCAGACGCCCGACGCGATTATGATCCTGGTGGAAGAGATCCATGATGTGCGCATCATCCACATGAACGCCCGGCATCAGCCGCCCAACGTTCGCCAGTGGACGGGCGATTCCATCGGGCACTGGGAAGGCGACACGCTGGTGGTGGAGACCACGAATTTCACCGACCAGACTCATTTTCGCGG
>DASQHQ010000121.1:0-18717 GCA_035632015.1 Bryobacteraceae bacterium | reverse complement strand
CCTGCCGAAAGAGCTTTACACCCCGAAGGGCTTCATCGCTCACGCGGCGTCGCTGCATCAGGGTTTCCCCCATTGTGCAAGATTCCCCACTGCTGCCTCCCGTAGGAGTCTGGCCCGTGTTTCAGTGCCAGTGTGGCCGTGTGCCCTCTCAGGCCGGCTACCGATCATTGCCTTGGTAGGCTTTTACCCTACCAACTAGCTAATCGGCCGCGGACTCCTCCTTCAGCGCATTGCTGCTTTCCCTTTGCAGGCTTATGCGGTATTAGCCCCGGTTTCCCAGGGTTATTCCCCACTAAAGGGCAGATCATCCACGTGTTACTCACCCGTACGCCACTGTACTCATGGATTGCTCCACTTTCTCGTGCGACTTGCATGTGTTAAGCGCGCCGCCAGCGTTGATTCTGAGCCGGGATCAAACTCTCGTTTGATCTTGTTGAGACTTATCAGCCGGACCTAAAACAACAGGCCAGACTGCATCGTCCCGGTTTGACTCAAAGTTCTGACGAACATTACTTTTGCGTCCAACCAGATTGTCAAAGATCTGCGCAGCCAGAAAGCGATCCCACCTTGCGGCGAGGAAGACTCCCTAAACTACCCGGCCTCGAAAGCCGTTTTGGCGCAAGCGATACTTACATTCGAAAATACCGCCCACACCAGAAATTCTTGGGAACTTTAAGAACAGCCTGACAGGAGATGACGCTTACTGCTTCGACTACCTGCCGTCAAAATATTGCCATCGACCAATCTAACACAATCTGGACGAACTGGCAAGCTCGCCCCGTCCGAACCTTTCCCGCCAGTTCCAAGGGGGGGAGGTTTTCGGATCGGCGCACGCCGACGAACCGATGCACGGTTTCCGGCTACTCGCCAGAATAGCAGCATGGATCTCGTTTGGCAAGGGGCGAATAAGCCGGCTTCAGCACCGACCCCCGCGTGGATTGTGAATTGCCCTACAAAGGAGAGCGCTGGATCGGCTGCCAGGGCCTAGGCCCGCTCCGCCCCTTTCCTCCATTGCATTGATTATAAACGGCTAATGATGCCGGTTCCGGTCTTACAGAAATGCACCGAAAACGCCGATAGCCCCCATGAGAGGGCAATATGCCAGAAACCACCCGAGTCCTCGTGGCCGACGATCATGGCGTGGTCCGAAAAGGCCTGCGCTTTTTGCTGCAAACCGACCCCGGCATCGAGGTCGTGGGCGAAGCCGCCGATGGACGCGAAGCTGTCCGCCTGAGCGAGGAACTCGCGCCCGACGTCGTCGTCATGGACATCACGATGCCACAGCTCAATGGCATCGACGCCGCCTCCCAGATCGTCAAGCGCACGCCCGAAATCGGCATCATCATGCTCAGCATGCACTGCGACGAGACCTTTCTGGTGCGCGCGCTGGCCGCCGGAGCGCAAGGCTATCTGCTGAAAGATTGCGCCGAAGCCGACCTGCTGCAGGCGGTCCGCGCCGTCGCCGGCAAGAGACTCTTCTTCAGCCCTACCATCACGCAAACCCTGCTCGAAGACTACATGCGGCAGATGCAGAGCGAAGGCCTCGAGGATTCCTACGACCTGCTCACCGAGCGCGAAAAAGAAGTTCTCCAACTTCTGGCCGAAGGCAAGTCCAACAAGGAAGCCGCGAGTCTGCTGAGCGTGAGTTTGTACACCGTGGAAACCCACCGCAGCCGGCTGATGCAGAAGCTGAACCTGCACAGCACGGCCGATATCGTGCTCTACGCGGTGCGGAAACGCATCATCCAGTAGCGGCCGCGTCGCGCTCCAGCGGCAGCGTCACTGCAATCCGCGTTCCCCGGCCGGGAGCCGACTCTATGCTGACTTCGCCGCACAATTCCCGGACGCGTTCGGTGATTCCCAGCAAACCCAATCCATAAGGGACGCCATCCTGCTGGAATCCGACCCCGTCATCTTGGATCGCCACCGCGAGCTGTCCCTCCGCCTCCTTGAGTTGCACCCGGATATTCTTGGCCTGGGCGTGCCGCGCGCAGTTGGTGAGCCCTTCCTGGACGATGCGATAGAGATAGGTGCGATGCGGATCCGGCAAATGCTTGAGGTCACCGTCCACTTCCAGTTGGATGGGCGTGTGATAGTGCCGGGAGAACTCGCGCGCCTGCCACTCCAGCGCGGGTCCCAGGCCCAGCACGTCCAGCATCGCGGGCCGCAGCCCCATGGCGATGTCGCGCGTGGTTCGCAGCGTGCTTTCGGCCAGCTTTTTGGCCTGGTCCAGATGAGGATCGGATTCTGCGCCCCCCGGCCCCCGCGCCCGCTCCAGTTGCCCCAGCTCCATGCGAAGCGCGGTGAGCAGTTGTCCGATCTCATCGTGCAGCTCGCGCGATAGCGCCTTCCGTTCCTGCTCCTGCGAGGAGACCAGTTGCTGCGAAAGATGCCGCAGGCGCTCTTCGGCTTGTTCGGTGGCCTGCTGGTGCTCGGCCGATTCTCGCTCCAGCGCAGAGATCCGAAAAACGCTGGCCCCCGCGATGATCGCGCCCAGGATCAGCGCCGTCAGGATGGTTTCCCAAATGTCGGTCTGCAGATTCTCCACCGATTGGTTCAGTGCTCTGCGCCGCGATTCGAAATTCTCTTCGTTCAGCCTGGCCAGCTCCTCCGCCACGGCGACGATGGTCATGTTTTGCGATCCGAAGCCGTCGTCGACGAACTGAAACCCCGGCCCGCGCGCCGGGTTGTTCCGGAATTCGATATCCACCGCGTCCATGTAAACGTGGATCGCCTTTTCCAAACGGTCGAACGCCTTGCCTCGCTGCCGCGCGGGCAAAACACGCAATTGGTCCAGGTTGCCTTCCGCGTTCGCCCGCAGTTGCGCGAACAGTTTCAAGTAGTCCGTGCCGGAAGCGTCTTCGGCGAGCAGCCGGTCGCGCCGCAGCACCGCGACGCGCGAAACGTCCGACCGGATCGCTTCCACCAGACTCTCGATGTGCCGGTAGTTGTCTTCAACCGCCAGGATCTGCTCGTGGATGCTGCGCGTCTCCTGAATATTCGCCACGCCGGAAAGGCCGATGGTCAACAGCAGGAAGCCCAGACCGAACACGGAAACGGGCCAGATGCTTTGTTTTACGTGTTTCACCTTAGGTGAAAACCCCCGCTAGAAACCTTGCACCGCCTACTCTATCGTCGGTATTGTCCGGAATCCTTAATTCGCTGAAGATGGTGGCAGACAGCGCCGTTGTTACTCGGCGCGGCGCGAATCGATTACCGACAGCTTTGTTTAGGAGGAGGAGAGTGAACAACATGCAACTTTTGAACCTTTTGGCGCAAATCTGGCGCAACAAGCGAGGGCAGGATCTCATCGAATACGCCTTGATGGCGGGGTTCGTCGCGGTAGCCGCAGGCGCTTTTATGCCCGGGATCGCCGGCAGCATCAGCACCATTTTCAGCGATATCGCCTCGGTATTGGCGGTTGCCGCCAGTCAGAGCTAGGCGAGCGGATTGCCCGAGCCGATCGCTCGAGTTCTCCAGTTTCGCCGGAATATCGTGGTACTGTTCTCCCTTTGGGTCTGTCCGCACCCTGAAGTGCGGACAGCTATCCCTCGCGTTGGGTTCTTAGTCTCCTTCTGAGCCTTGACTTCGGCACCCACCGACAACGTGCCGCTAACGCCATCCGGCCGTGCCATTTGCACCGCTGCATGGTCGCCGATAGGCATGTCGGCCCCCCCAAAGAAAAACCTGCCCTGGGAACAACCAGCCGCTTCCTGGCGTATACTCTGATTGAGCTGGACAAAACCATGAGTTTCCTTTCCAAGCAGTTTATCGATGTTATCCACTGGACCGAGCCGGAAGACGGCATACTGGCCTACCGTTATCCCATGGAAGACATGGAGATCCAGAACGGCGGCAAGCTCACGGTCCGCGACTCGCAGATGGCGGTTTTCGTCAACGAAGGCCGCATCGCCGACGTTTTCGCCCCCGGCCTTTACACACTGACCACCGAGACGCTGCCGATCCTGACCTACCTGATGAACTGGGACAAAGCCTTCAAGTCGCCGTTCAAGTCGGACGTCTATTATTTCTCGACGCGCTTACAGACCAACCAGCGCTGGGGCACGGCCACACCCATCACCATCCGCGACAAGGAATTCGGTGCGATCCGCATGCGCGGCTACGGCATCTACGCCTATAAGATCGCCGACCCGAAGACCTTTTACCAAAAGGTCAGCGGCACGCGCGACATCTACCGCGTCGGCGATCTGGAAGGGCAACTGCGCAACACCATCGTCGCGCGCATGACCGACTCGTTCGCTCAAAGCTCGGTTCCGTTTCTCGACATGGCCGCGAACCAGCAGGCGCTTGGCCAGAAGATCGCCGACAACATGAAGCCGGCCTTCACCGAACTGGGCCTGTCGCTCGAGATGTTCGTAGTGGAGAACATCTCCCTGCCCGACGAGCTCCAGAAGCTGCTCGATCAGCGCATCGGAATGAACATGATCGGCGAGATGGGCCGGTACACGCAGTTCCAGGTGGCGCAATCGATGCCCATCGCGGCGGCCAACGAGGGCGGCGGCGCGGCCGGAATCGGCGTGGGCCTGGGAGCAGGGCTGACCATGGCGCAGAGCATGATGAACGCGATGAAGCCCGGCGAGCCTGGTGCTTCCTCGGCTGGTCCCGCAGCTCCGGCCGGTGGTCCTGCGGCGCCCGCCGCGCCGTCCACGGAAACAAAATTCTGCATCAATTGCGGCAAGCCGATTCCGAAAAACGCGCGGTTCTGTCCGGAGTGCGGCGGCGCGCAGCAATAATGTGGCGCACCCACTCCTGCGTGCCGCGTTCACACTCGTGTGAACGCCGGGCGCGTGACACGAACCCAGCTCCGGCACGCGTGCGTGCCACGAGTGCCTGCACCAAGGTGGGATAGCGATGAGCGGTCTGGAATGGATCGTCGAGGCACATGGCTGCGACCGCGCGGCGCTCGCTGACCTCGGCCGCCTGAAGGACTTGTTCCGCAAGCTGATCCAGGAGCTGGAGCTGCACCCGCTCGGCAAATCCAACTGGCACCAGTTTCCGAACACCGGCGGAATCACGGGCGTGAGTCTGCTTTCCGAGTCGCACCTGGCGTGCCACACCTTTCCCGAATACGGCTCGTTATGTTTGAACCTGTTCTGCTGCCGGCCGCGTCCAGCCACCGACTTTGAAAGCCTGCTGGTGCGGGAATTCGGAGCAGCGAAGGTCTGCGTTCGCCAAGTGGAGCGGCCCTACCAGCCATGAGCGCTCCGGCCGCGAATTGCCCCAACTGCGGAGCGCCGGTAACGTTTCGTTGGTCGAGCGCGGTGCAGACCACGTGCGAATTCTGTCACTCCATCCTGGTACGCACCGACGTGGACTTGAAGAAAGTCGGCGAGGTCGCGGATCTGCCCGCCGATGCCTCGCCCATCCAGGTCGGCACCGAAGGCGTTTACCAGAACAAAGGCTTCGTGGTCGTCGGCCGCATTCTGTATGAGTACGAACAAGGCGGCTGGAACGAATGGCACGTGGTTTACAACGATGGCACCAGCGGCTGGCTATCCGACGCGCAGCTCGAATACGACGTGTCGTGGGGAGCAAAACCACCCTCCGCTTTGCCGGCCGCCGGCGAGCTCACGCGCGGCCAAGGCTTTCAGTGGAATGGCAAGACCTACTGGGTTACGTCGCTCACCAAGGCGCACTACAAAGGCGTGCAGGGTGAGCTGCCATTCGAATATTGGGACAAGTCGGACCTGATGTTCGGCGATCTGCGCACCGCCGACGGCGATTTCGCCACCATAGACTACAGCGAAGATCCGCCGCTGTTGTTCCTGGGCCGCGCAGTTGAATTCGACGATCTGCACTTCAAGAATCTGCGCTTGTTCGAGGGCTGGTCCGCATGAGCAGTTCGCTGGTCAGTCCGCCTTTGGTCAAGGCCCGGTCGCTCTCGTGCCCGAACTGCGGAGCCGCGGTCGAGCTGCGGGGGTTCGCGCATACGCTGACAGCCGTTTGTCCGAATTGCCTGAGTGTGCTGGACGCCTCCAGCCCCGAGCTTCAGGTACTCCACACCTTCCAGGCCAAGCAGCGCGTCGAACCGAAAATTCCGCTGGGATCGCGCGGCGCACTCGGTGGGACGACCTACGAAGTGATCGGCTTTCAGCAGCGCGTCGCCGGAGAGCAAGACGACTACTTCGCTTGGGACGAGTATCTTCTGTTCAACCCCTACAAAGGGTTCCGCTATCTCACTGAATACCAGGGGCACTGGAATTTCGTGCGCGTGATCAGCGCGCTGCCGCAACGCGCCAGAGCGGGCGCGAGACTCGGGGTTCGCTGGCAGGACCACAACTACGCTGCATTTGATTCCGGGCAGGCCCGCACATTTTTCGTGTTGGGCGAATTTCCGTGGCAGGTGCAAGTGGGCGACTCGACGGCTTTCACCGATTTCGTTTCGCCGCCCTATATGTTGTCTTCCGAAGAGACGGATGGCGAGGTGACGTGGTCGCTGGGCGAGTACTCGCCCGGACCGGCCATCTGGCAGGCTTTCAAGCTGCCCGGTTCGGCGCCGTACGCGACCGGCATCTTCGCCAACCAGCCCTCCCCCTATCAAGGCAAAGTGGGTTCGTCCTGGCGCACCTGGCTGTGGCTGAACGTCATATTGTTCGCCGTCATGATTCTCTTCGCCGCCACGCGGGCCAATCGCCAGGTGTTTCGCGAGAGCTACACCTACCGCCAGGCGAGCGGAGCCGATTCGGCGTTCGTTACGCCGACCTTTGAATTGCCCGGGAACGAGTCGAATGTCGAGCTGGACATTCACACCGACCTCGACAACAATTGGGTGTACTTCAGCTTCGCCCTGATCAACGAAGAGACGGGGCAGGCATTCGATTTTGGACGCGAAGTGAGCTACTATCGCGATTCCGACGGAACCGAGGGCAGCCGCAACAACTCGGTGCTTGTTCCGGCGGTTCCGTCCGGGAAATATTACTTGCGGGTGGAGCCGGAGACGGCCCCGAATGCGCCGCTGGTGAGCTACGAGCTGTCGCTGCGGCGCGACGTTCCGGCCTTGGTTTTTTTCTGGATCGCGGCGGCGCTGCTGCTGATTCCACCCATCGTAACCAGCGCCCGCGCGGCGGGCTTTGAGGCGCGGCGCTGGCGCGAAAGCGACTTTGCGCCGTCGATTTCCAGGTCCCATGCATCTTCCGATTCCGATGGAGGTGACGATTGAGAAACAATCCGATGTTCCTGCTGTATGGCATCCTGCTGCTCGGCGGAAGCACCTACGCCGAGTATCGCGGCTGGAACCTTTCGCGAGTGAATCAGCAGAAGGTCCTTCCCAAATCGATTCGCGATAATCCCGGCGCGTATCGGTCCACCTATGGCGGCTTTTCCCGATATATCGGAGGTAAGTAGCATGAACAACGTGGTGAATGCGGTTGTGTACGCGCTGCTCGGCATCGTGATCTTTGTCCTGGCGTTCGTGATCGTCGACAAGATGACGCCCTATCATCTGTGGAACGAGATCGTCCACGAAAAGAACGTCGCGTTGGCCGTGCTGATCGGCGCGATGTCCATCGGCATGTGCATCATCATCGCGGCCGCGGTGCACTAGCACGTGTCCGCTGCGCTTTTCCTCTCGGTTTTTCTGATCGCGGCCTGCGGTCTGATCTATGAGCTGATCGCAGGCACGCTGGCCAGCTACCTGCTGGGCGACTCCGTTTTTCAGTTTTCCACCATCATCGGCTGTTATCTGTTCGCCATGGGGATCGGCAGCTACTTGTCGCGATTTCTGCGGCGCGGCCTGGTGGCGCAATTCGTCTCCATCGAACTGATGGTCGGATTGATCGGCGGTTTTTCCTCTTCCCTGCTCTTCCTGGCTTTTGCTTACACCGAAGCGTTCCGGCTGGTGCTGTATGTGGTGGTCATCTTGGTCGGGACCCTGGTAGGGCTCGAGATTCCGCTGCTGATGCGTATCCTGAAAGAGCGCTTTCAATTTCGCGAGCTCATTTCGCACGTACTCACTTTCGACTATCTGGGCGCGCTGGGCGCCTCGATTCTGTTTCCGATTCTGCTGGTGCCGAAGCTGGGGCTGGTGCGCTCGGCGCTCGCGTTCGGAATCTTGAATGCCGTCGTCGCGCTGTGGTCGACGTTCCTGTTTCGCGAGCAGATCGGCCGCCAGTACACCTTGCGGGCGGGCTCGCTGATCGTGCTGGCCATGCTGGGGGGCGGGATGGTGTTCGCCGATCGAATCTCTTCGGCCGCGGACAACAGCCTGTACGCCGACGAGGTGATCTTCAGCCGCGACACGCGCTATCAGCGCATCGTTCTCACCAAGTGGAAGGACGATCTGCGGCTGTTTCTCAACTCGCATCTGCAGTTCAGCTCGCGCGATGAGTACCGCTATCACGAGGCGCTGGTGCATCCCGGTCTTTCGGCGCTTCCGGGAGCGCGGCGGGTGCTGGTGCTGGGCGGCGGCGACGGGCTGGCCATCCGCGAGATTTTGAAGTACCCCACGGTCGAGAGCGTCACTCAGGTCGAGCTCGATCCCGAGGTGACGCAGCTTTTCTCGAAGCACCCGGTGCTCTCGGCGCTGAACCAGCATTCGCTCACCGCGCCGCGCGTGCACGTCATCAATGACGACGCGTTTCTGTGGCTGGATAAGAATTCCGACCGCTTCGATTTCATCGTGGCCGATTTTCCCGACCCGACCAATTACTCGCTCGGCAAGCTGTTTACGACTACGTTCTACCGGCTGGCGGCGAAACATCTCTCCAGCAGCGGGCTGCTGGTGGTGCAGAGCACCTCGCCGCTGTTCGCGCGGCAGTCGTATTGGTGCATCGTCGAAACGGTCAAGCAGGCCGGGCTGAGAGCTTATCCTTACCATGTGTACGTGCCGTCGTTCGGGGAATGGGGTTACGTCATCGGGAGTTTGGAGCCGTTTGAACCGCCCCGGCAGGTGCCCGCGGGGCTGCGATTCCTGTCGGCGCAGAATGTGGCCGAGATGTTTGTGTTTCCGATCGACATGCAGCCGGTGCCGGCGGAACCGAATCGGCTGAATGATCAGATCCTGGTGCGGTATTACGAGCGAGAGTGGAAAGAGATCGCACGATAAATGTGACCCGGCGCTCTGTGTTGCTGGGGGCGCCGGCGTTAGTTGGGCTGGCTCGTAAGGCTGACAGGGCCGTTGCGGGTGGGTTTGTGAATGACTCATTCGTGATCGGGCACCGGCTGCGGGATCGCGCGCCCTTCCGCACAGCTGCGCGGCGTGAGCGTGTTCCCATTGTCATCGTCGGCGGCGGGATGGCCGGGCTCTGCGCGGCCTGGCATCTCGATCGGCGCGGATTCCGCGATTTCGCACTGCTCGAAATGGAAGCGCAGGCCGGGGGCAATTCGCGTTGGGGTGAAAACGACATCACTCGTTTTCCTTGGGCCGCGCACTACGTTCCCGTTCCTGCCAAGGGCGAGTCGCTGGCGCGGGAGTTGTTGGAGGAACTCGGCGTTCTCCGCGACGGCAAGTGGGACGACCGCGTACTATGCTTCGCTCCGCAGGAGCGGCTCTTCATTTTTGGACGCTGGCAGGAGGGCATCGAGCCGGAGAACGCTACGCCGCGCGATACCAGCCAGTACCGGCGGTTCGAGGAGCGGATGAATGAGTTTCGCGCCAGCGGCGAATTCACCATCCCGATGGTGCGCGGCGCGAGACCGTCGCCGCTGGATCAGATGTCGATGGCGGACTGGCTCAAGCGCGAGGGTTTTGACTCATCCACGCTCGGCTGGTACATCAACTACGCCTGCCGCGACGACTACGGAGCGCTCGCCAAAGACACTTCTGCCTGGGCGGGTGTCCATTATTTTGCGTCGCGCGAGCCGGAGGAGAAAGGACCGCTCACCTGGCCGGAGGGCAACGGCTGGATCGCGCGGCGGCTGATCGAGAAGCTGGGGCGGTACGTCCGTACCGGGTCGGTCGTGTACCGCGTGGAGCGCGACGGCACGCGGCTGCGCGTTCTGACCGAGCAGGTGGAATACCTGGCCGATGCGGTGATCTTCGCCGCGCCGACGTTTTTGGCGCAGTACATCGTGGAGGGTGCGCCGCGCGCGGATCGATTCCAATATTCGCCGTGGCTGACGGCCAATCTCACGCTGGACCGGATGCCGCGCGAGCCGGGAATCGACCTGGCGTGGGACAACGTGATTTATGATTCGCCCACGCTCGGCTACGTCAATGCGACGCATATGAGTCTGGCGACGCACCGGGAGCGGACGGTGTGGACCTTCTATTGGTCGCTTGCCGAGCACGCGCCGCCGGAGGGGCGCGCGCTGTTGCTGGCGAAGGATTGGAATTATTGGAAGGAAGCCATTCTGAGCGATCTGGCGCGCGCGCATCCGGACATCCGCGAGTGTGTGGCGCGCATCGACGTCATGCGCTTGGGTCACGCCATGGTCCGGCCCGCGCCGGGATTCATTTTTTCCGGCGAAAGACAGCGGTGGTTGAAGCCGCTCGGCCAGGTGTTCTTCGCCAATTCGGATTTGAGCGGGTTTTCGATTTTCGAAGAGGCGCAGTATCGGGGCGTGGCAGCGGCGCGAAGCGCGTTACGCGTTGTAGGGCGGGCCTGATCGGCGCGCAGGTGACGCAAGAGGGCATCGCTTGTGTTCGGCGTGCACATTTTCTTAATATTTTCGTCCCCCGGGGCAGAGGGCTCGACCCGGTGATCGAGCCTTGACGCCGCTTGCGGGACCGCGAGCGCCATGCGCACCCGCAGAAACGCGATCCGCCCGCGCTATCTCTGACAAACCCAGAACACTCCGCCGCTGAGTTGGAACGAATGGAGACGCTGTTGTAAGTGCTCGGCCAGCAAAGGAAAAATAAACTGTATTATTGAGTGAACGGGGGTTGGACCTCTCCATGACGCCGGAGCGCTGGCCGCAAGTTGACAGCCTGTGCCATGCCGTGCTGGAGCGCGAGCCGGAGCAACGCCGCCGCGAGGTCAGAAGTCGAAGCGGTAGCCCAATATCATCTTGACCAGTAGATGATCCGTGCCCCCGGTCATGCCCACGCCGATCCCCGCGTTGAATTCCCATTTGGGCGAAAGATTCAGATCGACGCAGGGAATGAGCTGCTGTTGCTGGTCACGCAACGGGTCGAAGCCTGTCACGGGGCCAAGCGCGCCGTAGTATTCGAAGCCGGCATTTACCTTTTTCGTGATGTCGTAGCCGATCTTGAAGTTGGGCGAGAATTCGAAGCCCAGTTTCGTGTCCGGACCTTGCAAGGCGCGATCGAAGCTGGGATTAAAAGAGAGATACCAGGGTCCGATCTGCTTGTCGATGATCGGCCGGATTTCCCAGTCCCACAGCGTGGTTGAGAACGGCCGGCGCTGGTATCCGATTTCATTCGAGATGCTGACGCCCACCGGCCACTTCCATGAAGCAGGCACTTTGAAGCGCGGGCGGATGTGATCGCCCACCCAGCTCCATCCGGTCTGACTCTGCGCACTGGTGAAAATGTAGAAGCCGGTTTCGAACCAGTCGTTGAAGCCGTGTGTGATCTCGATGGTCTCGTGCAGCTGATGTTCGGTGGGGTACAGGCCGTCTGCGTTGGTCTTGGCTCCTTCGAAAGTGAAGTTGCTGTGCAGCTCGATCATGGTGTGGCCAGTCTCGACGGTCTCGTAAGGGTAGACCTGGATCTCGTAGTTGTTCTGGCAGAGGAGAGGAAGTGAGCACAGAAAGAGCAGGGCGAGCTGGCGCATGAAACTTTTGAGTTTATCAGGAATTGCGTTCACACGAGCGCACAGGACGCCGCGGCCTCCTGGTGTCGCACACAACGCGCTGCGGCGGCGTTCCGTTGTACGCGCTTTCTGGAGAGTGTGAACGCGGCACGCACGAATGCGTGCGCCACGGGCGGGGTAGAGTGGAAGAGTGGAGATCGGAGTCTACCCGATATTGCTGGCCCTGATCGCGATTACGCTGGCGGGGGCGGCGGCGGGAATCCGGCTGGCCGCAGTGCCTTCGCTCGCGCAGCGCGTGCTGCCGTTCAGCGGTGGGATGCTGGCGGGGATTGCGCTGTTCTGGATTCTGCCGGAGATCGCGCAGCATACGGGTTGGACGGCCGCATCCGCGGGCGTGCTGGGCGGGTTCGCGCTGCTGTGGACGGTGGATCGCTATGTGCACCCGGTTTGTCCGACCTGCTCGCATACGCACAACCACGCGGCCTGCCGCGACAGCCTGCACGGATTTGGCGCGCCGCTGCTGATCGCGGCCGGACTGCACAGTTTCTTCGACGGATGGAGCCTGGTGGTTTCGCAACAGCGGGGATTCGAGACCCTCAAGATCGCGTTTCTGGCCGGCATCGGCGTGCACAAGCTGCCGGAAGGATTAGCGCTGGGCGCTCTGCTGCTGGCGGCGATCGGATCGGCGTGGGGCGCGATGTGGGGTGCGGCGGCGGCACAAGCGATGATGCTTGCGGGCGGATTGCTGGCTGCGTCCCTCGCGCCGTATCTGGGCGCGCACTGGAGCATCGCGTTTCTGTCAGTAGCGGCGGGCGCGTTCGTGTACCTGGGCTACCATGCGGTCGACAGCGTGTACCGGCAACGCGGCGTGGGGACTTCGATGATGCCGGCGCTGACCGGAGTGGTGGGTGCGGCGGCGCTACGGTCGCTCGTGCCGGGGATCTAGAGCGGCGGGCCTTGCGTCGCGCTACTCGAGCGGGGGGTGGCGCTTGTGCCAGTCGGTGACTTTCTGAAACTCTCTGCCGAGCGTGAGGAGCGTGTTCTCTGAGAAGGGCTGGCCGACGAGCTGAATTCCGATCGGCAGTCCGTCGGCGAAACCGCACGGCAATGACAGGGCAGGCAGACCGGCGAGGTTTCCGGCCGGAATGAGGGCGGTGAGGCCGGGTGCTTTCGGCGCGGGGCGATCGCTCAACGGGCGATCGAGCGGCTGCGTGATCTTGGTCGCGGGCGTAAGACGCGAGGGCGCAAGCAGCACGTCGACGGTCGAGAAAAGCTCCCGGAACGCGCTCTGAATCAGGCTACGGATGCGCATCGCCTTCAGGTAATCCTTGGCCGAGATCTCGAGACCGGCCTTCAAACCGGCGATCTGCCTCTGGTCGGCCAGCTCAGCCACTTTGCCGCTTTGGATCAGCGGCTCGAACACCGAGGAGCCTTCCGAGGAAATGATGGTGCTGATGACCGGGCCATAGGGAAACTCGGGAAGCTGGGCTGCGGTGAGCTGCACGCCCAACGAGCGGATGGTGTCGAGCGCCTTGGCGAAATCGGGGCGCGCGGCCGGTTCGGCCCATTCGTCGAAGTCGACGGTCGCGAAACCGACGCGGATCGACTTGAGGTCGCGGGCGTAAGCGGGCGCGTAGTAGAAACTTTTGCCGGCCGATCCGGGATCTTCCGAGTCCGAGCCGGCGATGGTCTGGAGAACCAAGCCGCAGTCTTCAGCCGAGCGGCACAGGGGGCCGATCTTGTCGAGGGTCCAGGAAAGCGGCATGGCGCCGTGGCGGCTGACCAGCCCGTAGGTCGGACGGAGCCCGGTGATGCCGCAGAACGCGCTGGGAGTCAGGATAGAGCCGGAGGTTTCCGAGCCCAGCGCGTACGTCACCAGGCCGGCGGCGACGGCGATTGCGGAGCCGCTCGAAGATCCGCCGGACCAGCGCGTGCGGTCCCACGGATTCAAGCCCGGGCCGGTCAGCGACGCGCTGGCGTAGCGATAGCTGGGTCCTCCGGCGAGCTCCACCATGGCGAGCTTGCCGAGCAGGATGCCGCCGGTTTTTGCGAGCTTGTTGAGGGTGGTCGCGGTGTAATCGAAGACCTGGCCGGCATAAGGGCGCGCGCCCCAGGTGGTGGGCTGTTTGGCATAGGCCAGCAGATCCTTGCCGCCGAAAGGGACGCCCTGCAGAGGGCCACGGAAGCGCCCTATTTTGAGGTCGTCGTCGACGTCTTTGGCGGCGCGGCGCGCTTCCTGCGGGAGCGAAAGGGCGAGCGCGTTGTAGCGCGGGCCGAGACGCTCCAGGCGGCCGGTGAAGGCGCGCGTGAGCTCGATGGCGGAAAACTCTTTCGCTTTCAGCCGCTGGTTGATTTCGGCAATGCCGGCGAAAAAAACGTCGTCGGGGATAGACGCCATAGCTACGCCTTGAAGCGCGTGGCCGGTTCGATGAGCATCGGCAGGGGAAACCGGGCCAATTGTTCCGAGCTCTGGCGATTCTGATCGCGGACCGCCTGGAGTTCTGCTTCCGGGGTCGCGGCGAGCGGAGCGCTCGGCTGCTGGGCGAGCAGCGCAGGAGCGGAAATCGCGGCGGCTAGTTGGCGGCGCGTGAGTTTCGCTGGCATCCCGGACCATTATATGCGTTTGCGGGAGTGCGAACGCGGCGCGCAGGCGCGGAGTGCGTGCGCCACAGCTTATCTCAGGGCTTCGCGGGCCGCCTTTTCCATCACCGAGCGCGGGGCGGTTGCGCCGGTCCAGATTTCGAACTGGCGCGCGGCCTGCTCCAGGAACATCTGGAGACCCGAGATCACGGTCGAGCCTTGCTGGGCGGCGCGGCGGAGCAGCGTGGTTTCAACCGGGTTGTAGACCATGTCGAAAACCAGATCGGCGGGAATGGCGCCCGGGAAAAAACACCCTTCGATGCGCGGGAACATGCCCAGCGGTGTTGCGTGAACTACCGCGTCGAACTTGCGTTTGTCCAGTTGCTCGCGAAGCAAGGGCTCGGCTCCGCAGGCCTTGGCGAGCGATCGCACGCGGTCCGGATTACGGCCCACCAGGAAAACCTTGGCCCCGCTGTCGACCAGGGCATACGCCGCGCCGCGAGCCGCGCCGCCATTTCCGACCACCAGGACAGAAGACTTGGAAAGCCGCAGCCGGCGCGAGAGCGGGATGGTGACCGCGGCGGCATCGGTGTTGGCGCCGCGCCATTTGCCGGCCTTCTTCCAGACGGTGTTGACGGCGCCAATCCGGCGCGCCAGCGGCTCGACGACGTCGAGATACCGGAGCACCTTTTGTTTGTGCGGAATGGTGACGCTGAATCCGGCCACGGGAAGTCCATCGGCGAGCGTGAAGAAATCCTTCAACTGAGGCGGATGCACGAGAAACGGGAGATAGATCGCATCGAGCCGGAGGGACTGGAAGGCGCGATTGTGGACGGCGGGCGAAATGGAATGCCGCACCGGATCGGCGATCACGCCGTAGATCTTGGCGGCGCGGGAGAATTTCTCGACCCGATAGAGGTTGCGCATCAGGCGCGAGCAGATCTGTCCGGTAGCCGTGCCTTCGGAGGCGTTGGGCGCGGCGTAGGTGAACAGGCCGCCCCAGGCGGTGGAGAGAACGCGCGTCGGAAAACCGGATTCGCCCATGGCCAGCACGATGAGCGGGGTGCGCGGATGGGAGCGGGCCAAGCCGAGAACGCGGCAGTTGTCCGATGGCTTGCGCGCGGTGGTGACGATCTTGTAAGCATCGGCAGGAACGCGCAGCATACGCCGTAACACCGCTTCGGTGGACGGCGTTCCATCGTAGTTGTGATAGGAAAGGATCAGGTGCGCCGCGCCGCGAAGGCTCTCGAGGCGCGGGCCGGCGTTTTCGGCGCTCTCGATCTCCACGTCCACGGCTCGGGCTCCGGCTTCGATGGCGGCATGCAGGATTCGAATCTGATCCTCGATGCTGCCGTTGAACCTGCCATGATTCTGGTGGCGGCGGCAGGTGGCCAGGATGGCGCAGTCGGGGTGGGACGCCACAAACTTGCGGATGAGGGTGACGCCCTGTTCAGGCGCAGCCAGATAGTCGAGCCGGAATTCGAGGAAGGATTCGCCGCCATTCACCTCGCGACGCGCGTGCTCGAGTAGCGTCTGCGGATCGGGGAAGCCTAGGGCGATGCAGATGCGCGGAAGAGAGGTTGGCTTCGGCATGGCCGCGAGCGGTGGAAAAAGGATACCACAGTGGTCGCGTCGTTTAGTGGCTGATCGCGGCGGGAGGCTGGCCGGCGTTGGCGGCGACTTGTCGCTTCCAGGCGTCCAGAAGGGGAATGGGATCCGCTAGCTGGAGGCGCGAGCACCCGGCTTCGCGAAGCGCCCAGGCGGCATCGAGAGATGCGACCGGTCCCAGGTGCTTGATCTTGAGGCGCTCGCGGGAGTGGGTCTGCAGTAACGCGACGTCATCGAAGCGAGTCGTGGCGAGGTACTCGGCACCCGCGCGACGGGCGATGCGGCAGGCCACCATCTTCAGCTCTTCGGTCAAGTATTCGCTTTCGAGATGGATGGCGAGCGACGCGCCCGACTCGCGGCAGGCCTCCGCCATCTGCAAGAGTTCGGTTTCGAGATACTGAAACTTGCGCGAAACGAGCTTGCCGGTGTTGAGAACGGTATCGATCTCGCGTGCGCCACGCCGCAGCACGTCGCGAACGGCGTAGAGCTTGGCCGGGGTAGTGGAATATCCGTGAGGAAGGTCGACAACGGCGCCGAGGCGGATGGGCGAAGCTGCGATGCAACGTGCGGCCAGTTCCACATCGCAAGAGCGCACCACCACGGACGCCACGCCGTAACTCTGGGCGAGTTCGCAGCCGCGCGCGACATCCTCCTCAGACAGGTCCGTGCGAACGAGAGCGTATTCGATCAGCCCGGCGAGGTCTTCGTATTGGGGACCAGCCGGGGATTTTCCGGCCGCGTCGCTCAACGGCTTCGGCGCCTGGTGGTGGCGGGACCGGCGCTGAGGCCCATCTCTTTCAAGCGAGCCTTGGCCAGAGCCGCCACATCCTCGTCCGGGTAGCGCTTGATGACATCGCGAAATTCCACCGCAGCGGCATCGTTCTTGCCGAGCTTCACCAGCGACAGGCCCTTCATGTAGTGCGCATCGGGGGTTTTGTTGCCATCGGGGAAACGTTCGAGAACGCTGTCGAAAGCTTGCAGCGCGTTGGGATAGTCGGCCTTGCGATAGTAGATGTCGGCAATGTAGAACTGCGCGTTCCCGGCGAACTGGGTGGTGGGGAAGTATTTGAGATAGTCGTTGAATTCCTGCATGGCGAGATCCATCTTCCCTCCGTTCAAGTCGCGGACTGCGTTCGAATAGAGCGTCTCGGCAGACACCCCGGGCGGCGGACCGGAAGCCTGCTGGGGCTGCGTAGTGGTGACGTCGCTGCCCGTCGCGCCCGGCGGGGGCGGGGGAGGAGCGGTGCGAAGCGTGCTGACCAAGTTCTGCAAATCGGCCATCTTGGCGTCGAGCTTGCCCATGCGAGCGTTCATGTCGAGCACGGACTCGCGCACGGCGCGGAAATCCTCCGACATCTGTTCCAGCTTCTGGCTCACGCCCAGAACCGGGCCGGCGACGCTTTGCTGTTGCTGCTTGATGGCGTCGTTGAACCTGTCCCCCATCCGGTCGACCAGATTATTAGTGCGATTCACGCTCTCGACCATGGATTGCACCAGGGTCTGGGTGGCGACCAGACGATCGCCGAAGTCTTTCTGCATGCTGCGAACCTGGTCCTGCAACATGGCCACGTCGCGTTGCAGCTCCTGAATCTCTTTGCTCGCGCCGAAAGAAAAGGGGGCGGCGGCGAGTAACACCAGAACAATGCGAGACAAGCTCATAGTAACTCCTGTAACTCAAGGGCGGGCGCGTACCGCGGCTGGCCGCGCCCGCTGCATTTCACTTACTCTTACTGGCCGGGCGAGAGGTGTGCGCGGCGGTTCCTTTGCCAGCAAGCCTCGTTCGCTTCGGTACACTGCGGTCTTTCCTTGCCGTAACTGATGGTCCTCATTCGATCGCCCGGAACTCCCAACTGAGTCAGCAGGTCCCTGGCGGAGGTGGCGCGGCGGTCGCCCAGCGCCAGGTTGTATTCAGCCGATCCGCGCTCGTCGCAATGGCCCTCCACCACGACGGTAAAATTCGGGTCCTGCGCGAAGATTTGCTTCAAAAGCGCGGCGTCGTGCGTAAGCGCGTCGCGAGCGTCGGGGCGAATGTCGCTCTTGTCGTAATCGAAGAAGGCGTCCTGCGCCTGCTGCTGCAAGATTTCGGCGCTGCTGAGCCTGGGTCCGGTCGCGGTAGGCGCAGGAGGCGGTGGCGCCGAGCTGACCGTGACGGTTGCGGATCGCGAATCGGTTCCGCCGGGCCCACTGGCTGTCAGCGTATAGGTGGTGCTGTTGTTCGGGAACACCTGCCGGTTGCCCTGGCTCTGGACGGCGCCGATGCCCTGATTGATCGACATGTCCGTCGCGCCCGTGATGGACCAACTCAAGGTGGAGGACTGGCCGCGTTCAATCGAGGACGGCTCCGCGGTGAAGCTGTTGATCACGGGCCGCTGCGCGGCCGGCGCGGGCGCGGGCGGATTTGTGACTGGAGGCGGCGGAGGAGGCGGGGGAACCTTCTTCTTGCAGCTTGCAGCGAACATCGACAAGGTGAGCGCTAAAACGACGGCGCCGATTCTGTGATCCAGTGGTGCAAAACGATGCGATCTGTCACTCTCGGTCATCCTGAACGGTCTCCTCTTCTGTTATATCGCGCACAACGCAGCGTGGTGCGAGTTATGATCTTGTCGCGGCAGCATGCGCTGCGCGCTCCTCGAGTCGCGCACAAAGCAGCGCCACGCGAACCTACTTCTATTATCTGCGCGGCGCGGGTTGGGCGCTCGTGATTTGTCCGACATGACCCGGCGCTAGCTCCGCCCGGCGGCAGCACGAATGCCGGCGTGGCACGCCGGAGCGCGTGCACCGCGGGGGCCGAACCTACTGGGTTGCTCTGCTCCAAACGGGTTTCTCGTTGTTGCCCTGAGTTGTGAGCTGCTGA
>DASQHQ010000120.1:0-15858 GCA_035632015.1 Bryobacteraceae bacterium | reverse complement strand
GACCGCGACGCTGGCTGGAAGATTGCGACGCCGCAAATGCGATTGCAGTTCGCCCCGTTGAGTGGGCGTCAGGGTAATGCGAGAACGCAACGTCATAATCATATGACGTTGCTCGGGATAGTAAAGAGTACTTACAGACAGCCCACTAGTGTCAAGGCTCGGATCGTCCGCCCGCCCGCCACGCAGTCACTCACAAAATCCATCGACCATCGTTGGTTGCTTCGTTGTGGCAGAGCCGCCGGAACACCAGTTCCTCGCGCCAGCCGTTTGCGTCGTCGGCGACGCACCACCAGGCCTTCAGCCCGATACAGCCGGTATATGCATTTGTGATTCGCCTTCTGTCCTTCGCGCGCTAGTAGGGCACACAACCTCCGGTATCCGAACCGCGGCCGTTCCAGCGCCAGACTTCTCAATCGTTGCCGTAAAGCCATCTCTCGCTCTCTTCTTCGACTCCGGTATCGCTTAGTAGACCGCGCTATCCCCATCAGCCTGCAAGCATGGCGTTCGCTGGTGGCGTATTGCTTGGCCACGTAGCTCGCCGCCTCCCTTCGGCTCGCAGGCGCTACCAGTTTTTTGAAAGCACGTCCTTCAAAGCCCGGTTGTCCAGCGTCAGCTCCGCTACCACGTGCTTCAGCTTCCGGTTCTCGTCCTCCAGCGCTTTCAGCTTCTTGGCATCGCTTCCTTCCAGGCCGCCGTACTTAGCCTTCCAGCGATACAAGGTCTGCTCGCTGATGCCATGCTGCCGGCTAAGCTCGGCCGTTGCCAAACCCTTCTCTGCCTCCTTCAAGATCCCGATGATCTGCTCTTCCGTATGTCTGGTACCACGCATTTCTGCTCCCCTTCCTTTCGATCACACTAACATTTTCGGTGGTACATGTTTTGGGGAGCAGGTCACCATCTTCGTTCGGCGTGATCGAAACGCCCCAGTTGGCCGTTGCCTCGCGGGCGGCGCCAGCGCAGCCGGTTAAGTTTGAGGCAGCATCTCCGGTCTTGGGCTTGTGGTTGCGGCGACGACGCGGTTACGGCCGTCCTGTTTTGCCTGGTACAGGGCCCGGTCAGCAGCGGCGATCAAGTCGGTTGAAGCGCGCCCGTGGATGGGGTAGGAGGCGACGCCGATGGACACGGTGACGGCGCCGAGGTGTTGTCCGCCGTGTTGGACGGCGAGGCGGCTGACTCCCGATCGGAGCTGTTCGGCGCGGCGGACGGTGTCCTCGAATGATGATTCGCAAAAAAGGATGCAAAACTCTTCGCCGCCGTAGCGGCACGCGACGTCTTCCTTGCGGAGGTGCTCTCGCAGGAATTGGCCAAAGGCGCGCAGGAGGGCGTCTCCTCCTTCGTGGCCGAAGGTGTCGTTGAAGGCTTTGAAGTGGTCGAGATCCAGCATGGCGAACCCGGCAGAAAGATCTCGTCGCGCCAGGCGGTGGAGTTCTCGTTCGAAGGTTTCTTCCAGGTAGCGGCGGTTGAAGAGGCCGGTCAGCGGATCCCGGATGGATTGGCTGCGGAGGGCTTCTTGGAGGTACAGGTTGGAGAGGGATATGGCGATGTTTTCGGCGACGGTGCCGGCGAGCATCCGGTCTTCGGGAGTGAGGAATTCCTCCCGGGCTGGTGCTGCGTCATGCTTCTGAAGGTACAGGATGCCCAGCCCGGTTCCTTGTGCCATCAGGGGGAAGCAGGCATGGCCGCCTGGGATGTCTTTGAGGTGGCGGCATCGTGTTCCGATCTGTGCGGGGTGGATGATGTGAGGTTGTCCGCGGCGCAAGGCCCAGCAGTCATCGGGTTCGAACTCGACTTCGTTGACTCGAGGATCGTGCCAGGTGGTTACGCTGTTGACAAGGTTGCGGGACGCGCTATAGATGTAGAGCACCCCGGAGTAAGTTGGAAAGAGGTGTGCGCAGAATTCTGCGATGATGTCGTAGGCTTCTTTGGAGCCGGAGCAGGCCTGAAGTAAATCGTTCATTTTGCCGAGGGTGGTGGCTTGTTCCTTGAGCCGTTCCAGTTCCTGGACGGACTGCCGGAGCTTTTCATTGGCCTGACGCAGGCTTTCCTGCTCCTGGTGTTGTCTGGTCACGTCCCAGCAGAGGCCGATGAACTGGGCTGGCCGTCCGGCTTCGCCGTAATCGATTTTTGCGCGCGCAGCCATGGACCGTACCGTTCCGTCGCGCCACACCACGCGGAATTCCGTGTTGTATTCGGCGCCATGTTCGAGCGAAGCGGCGATGTCCCGCTGGACACGCTCGCGGTCGTCCAGGTGAAGCAGGGATGTAAACCCCTCGACCGTTTGGGGGAACTCGCCGATCGGAAGGCCGAAGAGGGCCGAGCAATTCTCATCTGCCTGGACGATATTCGGCGCGATATCCCAACTCCAAACACCGATCCCTGAGGAACGCAGCGCGAGATTTAAGCGCGCCTCGGTTTGCGAAAGCGCTTTCTGCGTTTGCTGTAGGTTTCGACCAAGGGCCAGGCGCGCCTCTTGCATTCTTCCGCCGAGCAGGGCAACGCCAAGGCTCAAGGTCAGGTACAAGAGCGCCTCCACCCAATGATCCAACCCTCTGATCAACAAACTGCCGCGTGGAGGGATCAGGAAGTAGTCCGCTAAGAAAAAACCCAGAATGGCCGAAATCAATGCGGGCCGGAGACCGGCATACCAAGCGGTCAGCAGGACGGCGAAGAGCAAGATTGAAAAGGGGGTCCGGTCGCCGAGCCAAGGGTCGAGCAGCAGCCGCACGCCGGTTGCGAGCGCGACGCTGGCTACGGCACAACCGTAGCGGAGCAGGAAAGACCGCGACGGCCCGGGACTTTCACGGCGAGGATCCTGAAGTTCTTCCATCTGTCAGAGCCGCCCGATTTTCTGCGTAACGTACGCACCGGGATGTATCTGGCTCGAAATTGATTGCAATCTTATGGCGACTATCATAGCGGATTCCTCCGCGCGCCGATGCGGAGATTCTGATCAGGGCTTCGGTTCTATGGACGATTCGCAGCGCAGAGATTCGGCGAGCAGGGGACTGGAGCTCGGAAAGTTATTTGCATTCCCGCCCGCATGGATAACATTTATCCGTCGGGTCAGCTTACTTCAGCGCAGCCAGGATTCGGCTGCTGTACTGGATGGCTCCCTGGACGTTGGGATGTCCGGCCGAAGCGCGGTAGCACAGCTCGCGCTGGGGAATTTCCGTCACGTCGGGGTGAGCGGCATCGCATAGCGGATGACGAGCGGCTGCGACCGGATCTTCCGCGTTCATGTCGTCGTCCAGATCCAGGCCCCACAGCAGGGATGTGCCCGGAACGAACACGGAATTGGCGTCGGTGAAGCCGGATGGAACGAAAGTGATTCTGGGATCGTCCGCGTCGTCGATGGCACGCTGGAGCTGCTCGGTGGAATCCTTGAAAAATGCCTTACAACGGTTGAGCACGGGGTTGATAAAGTCGAGATCCCGGTCGAGAAAGCCAGGCAAGGCGATGCCGAAGAGACTGAGCAGGCGCGTGACGCCGAGGGGGTCGCTCTGCGCGCTGAGGATCGAATAATAACCCGTGACCAGAATCCGGCAGGCCGGTTTTGTAAATTTCGCGGTCACTTTCTTGAGTAACGCCAGCATTCCGTCGTGGCAGGCATGGATGACCCTGGATTCGAGCGATGGAATCAGCGCAAAGGGATTGAGGATGGATGCGACGCCGACGTCGTTGATGCCGCCGTCCAAAAGCACGAAATCCACCGTGCCGGGGGAATTGGCGTAGCCGTCGCATTGTTCGATGACGGAAAGGCGCGAGGCCGGCACTTCGCCGGGCTGCGGGGCGCCGCTGGCGCCGATCGCGCCGATGACCGCGCCGGAGTGAGCCAGGTTCTCAAGGGCAACTCCGCCGGGATACCTGGGCGAAAGCGCCTGCTGCACCAGCACATCGAGCTTTTCGGCCGGGAGCAAACCCTGGCCCCAGATAATCGAGTCACCCATGGCAACAATTCTGAAATTATTTGGCACAGTTGTTCCTCATTTAGTGGAAATTATACACTTATGACGCCGTGGCCGTACATTTGCGGTCCCGCCTGGGTCGGGTGCCTGGGATCGAGAGGTTGTCAGGCCGCGGCGTGCTGGTTGAGGAAGTCCAGCAGGATGCGGTTGTAGTCGTCCGGTTTTTCGAAATAGACGGAATGGCCGGCGCCGGGGACTTTGACCAGTTGCGAACCGGGCATCTGCTTATGCATGGCTTCGATGATCGGTGGCGGGATCAGTTGGTCCTGCTCGCCGACGATGAAGAGCACCGGGATTTTCTTGTCGAGCACGGGGCGAATGTCGGTGCTGGCCGCGGGCGTATTCTGCTGCGCGGCGGGCGGCTGGTTGGCGGCTTGCGTCAAGGCGTTGATCTCGCGGTAGAGAAAAGCGCGGGCCGGGTCGCGTTTGGCAAAGCCGGGAGCAAAGGCGCGGTCGATGCTGGCGGGGGCGGGGGCGAGAGTGCGGCGGAGCTCGGCGATCTGGGGGCTCGAGTAGCCGCCGGTGGTGTCGGACATGATGAGCGCGCTGACGCGGTCCGGATGGGCGGCTGCAAAGCCCAGGACCGTGGAGCCGCCCATGGACTGTCCGACCAGGGCGGTTTTTTGAATGCCGAGCTGGTCGAGCAGCCCGCGCAGATCCTGGACGAAGGCGCGGCGGCCGGGGCCGTCCTTGAGGTCGCGGGAGTAGCCGAAGGTGCGGTGGTCGATGGTGATGCATTTGTACTTTTGCGAGACGGCCGGGACCTGCTGCCACCAGCTCATGTGCGTGCCACCCGCGCCATGAGCGAATACGACGGGCGGTCCGTCGCCGTGCAGTTCGTAGTAGAGGTTGAAATTGTCCAGCCTGACGGACGTGAGGTATTTGTCTTCGGCGGCGGCAGGCGTTTCCGATCCAGCGAATGCGAGCGCGCCTGATCCGGCTGCGATGCGCTGGAGGAAGTGACGCCGCGCGACGTTTTTGTGCATGAGCTGCCTCCTTGTTCCACGGACGGCTGGAATCGCGGGTGCGAGGCTGGGGCCGTCGCTTGGGACTGAAGGTTATTTTATCTGAGTTGGTGGAGGGCAGGCGTTGTGTCGCGCGGTGGTGAAGGACTCGGCCAAGCGTTCACACGAGTGTGAACGCGGCACGCAGGGTGCGTGCGCCACGAGGAGCTAGTGCGCTCGCTTGGGTTTTGCGGCCGGAGTTGGAGCGCTTTTCTTCTTCTGCTGCGCGGTGGGCGCCGGCGTTACCGTGACGGCTGTCATGTTGCCAGCGGCGTCGTAGCTGTACTGGGTCATGGCGCCGTTGGAGTAAGTGGCGGAAGTGAGCCGTCCGGCGTCGTCGTAGGTGTAGCTGACCGTATCTGCGCAGGCCGCTATACCCAAGCACAGGACTAAGCTGGCGAGAATCGTCTTTATCATTGTCGTCTCCTGTTTATCTAACTAAGTCGAGCACGATGGGCTTGCGTTCCAAGAGAAAGCGGCCGAAGCCCTGGCGGATCCGGAAGCCGGTTGTTCCAGACCTTCCGGCGCGGCCTAAGCTTCCGCCACGTTCTCCGCCGCCACCTTCGATGGACGGAATTCCGAAGAACTGCGCCAGATGAGGCGCTTTCACGATCGTATTGCGCCAGTTGCCAAAGCTGCCGCTTTCGGCTTCCTGGCCGGCGAATGCCGACCCGAGGATTGACTTGATTTGGCCGGCCTTGCCTTCCCGCTGGTAGAAAGAGAAAGCGGTCTTAAGCAGCCGGCTTCCGATTTTTCCGCAGCCGTATTTCCCATACTGCGGCAAGGGGCTCATTCCGGACGGATCAGAGAAGCTGACCGGGTTGTTGAGCGCGAACGCGTAAGGGTTGATGCGTTGTGGATCGAGCGATACCAGCGCATCGCGCGAGATGAAGCGGACGGTGGCTGTGTCGTAGTAACGCGCGCGCATGTAGTACAGGCTGGTGGCGCCCTCCTGCATCACGCCGAACGCGCCCTGGAAGGTAAACGGGTTATCGGTTGAGCCGTTGTGCGTCACCGATTCGCCGAAGGGCGTGATGCCGTAGCTGTCCGACACCACGCCGCTGTCGTCAGTCAAGAAAGTGGTCGAGCCTTGCTCGTCGAAGTGATAAAAGTGGCGTGAATTGTCGGCCGCTTCGATGCTGTGCACCAAGGTGCCGCTCGGCAGGTACACGTAGTAGCGCAGGTCGGCGCCGGCGCTGCGGACGATGGCCAGGGCTGGGAGGTCGTGCGCGTAGTTCCAGACGTAGTCCTGTTCGCCGGCGGCGGTGGTGCGGGAAACTCGCAGGCCCAGGCCGTCATAAGTGAATTGGGCGGCGCCGTCGCTGCCGGAATAGGACCGGAGGCGCGAGGCCAGGTCCCAGGTGTAAGTGCGCAAGGCGTCGGCGACCAGCCGGCCGGCCGCGTCGTAAGTGGAACCGATAACCTGGTGCGCGGCGTCGAAGGAATAACTGACGAATCCTCCGGCTGGTTGCGGCAACTGCGGCAGGTTGCGATCGGATGAAATTACCTTGTGTTCGGCGTCGCGCTTCAGGGTGAACGAATAGGCTCCGCTGACGGTGTTTTCGGTTTTGGCGGATAGCAGGCCGTTGGCATCGCGGGCGAAGGTGGTGGTGGTTCCATTGGGGCGTTGCACGGACTTGAGGCGGTGGGCGGCGTCATATTGGAACAGCGTCGCTCCGCCCACCCAGTCGTCCACTTCGACCAGATCGCCGGTGTTGTTGTACTTGTAGACCACGGTCAAGCCCGGCCCGTACGTCACCGAGGTGATGCGGTGCAGGCTGTCGCGCGTAGTGGCGATTCCGTTGGACGAAACGATGTCGCCGCTGCTGCCATAGGAAAGCGACAGATTATCCGCCCCGCTCAGGCCGCCGCTTGGACTGTACTGATAGCTCAAGCTGCTGCCGTCGCTGAACTGCGCGCCGGACAGATTGCCCTGCGCATCGTAAGAGGCGCTGACATTCCCGGTGGCGTTTGAAACGCCGATGATGCGATCGAAGGCTCCGTACTGCACGGAGGTGGTTTGCGAAAGCGGATCGGAAGCGGCGGTGAGGCGTCCGAGGTTGTCGTAAGAGCGGGTCCACACGCCGCCGTTGGGATCGGTGATGGAGGAAATCAGGTTCAGGCCGTTGCGGGCGAAGGAAGCGCTGATGTTGGCGGGCTGGTCGACCCGAGTCAGCGCGCCTGAGGGTCCATAGGTGAACTTCACCACGTGCGACAGCGGCGTCGTGGTGGAAAGGCGGCGGCCGAGCTGGTCATACGTGTTGCTGGTCTTTTCGCCCAGCGGCGTGGTGGAGGAAAGAATCCGGCCGAGCGCGTCGGTAGTGAACGTGGTGGTCTGAGAAAGAGCGTCGGTGGCCGAGCGCAGAAAACCTCCGGCGTTCCAGGCGAAGTGGTCGCCGTTGCCGGCGCCATCCAGAATCGAAAGCGGCTGGCCTACGGGATCATAGGCGATGGAGGTGTTTTCACCGGCCGCGTTGGTGACCTGCTTCAGCCTTCCCGCCGCATCATAGGCGGCGGAGCTGGTACCATTCGTGTCGGTCTGAGACAGCAAGCGATCGTTGGCGTCATAGCGATAGGTGACGGCGGCTCCAGCGGGGTTGGTCTGAGAGACCAGGTTGCCGTTGTCGTCGTAGGTGAATGTTTGCGGTGTGCCATTTCCGAAGGACTGCTGGACGACGCGGTCGAGCGGGTCGTCGACCAGGGTTTGGACGATTCCGCTGGTAAATGTCACCTTGTTGCGGCGTTTCAAGGCGTCATAGCCGTAGGTGGTGACATCGCCGGCGGGCGATTGCACGGAGGCCTCGGTTCCATCGGGGTTGTAAGTGTGAGTGGTCACTCCCCCGGCGGAGTTTGTCTCGGTCAGCACCAGTCCTTGTTTGTTGTAAGTGAAGCTGGTGACGTAACCGCCCGGGTCGGTCACATTGAGCAAATTGCCGGTGGCGTCATAAGTGTAGGACGATGAGGTTCCATCCGGATAAGTTCGCTTGGCCAGCACATAGAAAATGAACGATCCCTGGTGTTGGGCGATGTAAGTGGAGGTGGTAACTGCGCCGGTCCCATCGGTCCGGGAGGCTTCCAAACCCGAGGCCGGATCGTAAGCGATAAGGGTTTTGTTGCCCAGCGCATCGGTGATTTGGGTGGGGCGATTGGCGCCGTCATACACAATAGTCGTGACATTGCCGTTGGCGTCGATGATCTCATTGTTGTTCATGAGGTCAGCGTGGAAAGCTTGTGTCTTGTCGCCGAGCGGATCGGTTACTGCGGCGGTTCCGGGACTCGGGTTGCCGTACGCGATCGTGGAGGCATTGTTGAGGCCGTCGGCCTGGCGAATCACGCGTCCGAATGAATCCAAGGTCTGGGAGACCACCGTGTTTCCGGCCGGGCGCTTGATCGCGGTGATCAAACCGTCGCGGTCGTCGGCGGTGGTGGTGGAGTAGGTTGTGGTTTTGCCGGCTGCATCGGTCACCGAATGCAGCGCGGCGCCGGTGTAGGAGAAGGAGACGGTGCGGCCGCTCTGGTCTTTCACCGTCGCGAGGTGCGTGTCAGCGCCATAGGCCAGGGTCAAGGTGCGGCCCAGGCCGTCTGACACCTGCGACGGCTGTGTGATGGTGAGCGCGTTGCCATTGCGGTCCTCGATTCGCGTGAGCGCTCCGGTGCTGGAGTAAGTGTAAATGAGGTTATCGCTCGCGTCGAGGAATTGGTAATTCGAGCCGCTCTGCGCGAGCTGATAAGGCCTGGGCTGCGGGCGATCGAGGACCCAGTTACTGCCGGACTTGTTGAATTTGATCGTGCCGCCATCGAACAGATACACGATAACTGTCGTACTGGAGATCGCCAGGGTGGTCTCGAAGTTGTGCGTCCAGTTGTCACCCAGGCGGCCGCCGATTCCGTTGGCTTTGAACACCGCGCCCTGGCGTCTACGGAAAACCAGCGGCAGCGGCCCGCCCAGAGACAAGTCCGGAGGAGGCGCCGAGAAGAATTCGCCGCTGTGCAGCGCCAGGGGGTCGAGGAAAATCCTGGGCGCGCCGCAGTTGTTCGGAAGCGGGAGCGATTCATCACTTCCGGAGCCGGTGTAGACGGTGGGGGCTTGCCCCAGGGCCTTATCGGGTCCAGCGAGCAGGCCCAACTTCAAATTGGCGATGCGCCCGGGCAGTCCGGGTATCCACATCCAGGTGAAGCTCAAGTCGACCTCGGAATTCGGGTAACCGGCTAAGACCTGGTTGTTGCTGCTGAAAACATAATTCACTCCGCCGGAGAACGGCGTGCCGATTCCGGTGAGCCCATCGAGTGCGGACTGCGGGCTGGTGATAAAGGACGTAGAGCCAGGCTGGAAGACCGTAAAGATGATGGGCGAAACGACGTTGAGGAATGAGGCGTTGTTGTTGGGATCGCTGCTCAAGGAGACGTTCGCCGAAATGGTCGCACTGTACTGGGCACAGTTGATGCCATAGCGAGCCTCGAGGAGTTTATTTCGCAGGGAAAACTTCGGAATGTTGTAGACGGGCGTGTTTCTGGCGGGCGGAAAGCCGGTGCCCGTGTTTGGACTGGCAGGCACGATGATGAAGGTGGAAAGAGCGGTGGACCTGTCGGCGAAACCGGGAATCAGCGAGCTGGGGCCGCCTGCGCTACCGGGCAGCGGTGCGAAGGAGACGTTGACGGCGGTTTGGCCTGGAGCGGGCAGATTTTGCGCGGTGTTCGAGACGAAGGCAACGCCGATCGGGATGTTCGCGGTTTCGACCGCCGCCGGATCGGAGTTGACGACTTCGTAAACTGCCGCGGCGGAGCCGCTGTTGATGCCGGTCAGATCGAAAGCTGAATTAAACGGGGCCACCGCGCCGGGTCCTTTGAAGAAAGCAGGGTCGTTCGCGAAAACGCCCGCGGAGCTGAGGTTGGCGCCGAAGGAAGCGACGTTGCCGTTCAGATCGGACGTTCCAAGCAGCACCAGATAACCGCCGGTCCAACCGCCGACGGAACTGGGCGGGGATGGCGCGCTGGGAGTGGCGCCATTGTCGGTGGTCAGCGGGACCACGCCCGGAAGCACGAGGCGCACGCCGGAGCCAACATTGCTGAAGCGCAGCAGGATGCGGGTCCCGAACGCCGCTGTTCCGATGCCTGGATCGCCGCCAGGAGCGGGGTTCGCGCCATCCTGGCTGGGCGTGAATGCGGACTCCGAGTTGTAGGCGTAGCCAGGGACGTTCTGAGGCACGATGCTGTAAAACGGGTACGCATTGTAGGTCCCTATGGAATTGTTTAGCGTGAATGATTGCCGTTTGAAGCTTTGAGCAAATCCCTCCCGGATGTTGATGCTGGTTACCGCGCTGCCTCCGGCGCTGCCGCCGAAAAAGTTTCCACTGCTGCCGCCGCTGACATTCAAGCTAGCGCCCTGGGGCAGAGTGACCGGCCGCGAGGTCGCGATAAGGCCCTGGTTGATGTAGGCGAGCGTCTGCTGGGGATTGCTGATGGTGAAGAACTGCCCGCCGGTGATCGCCACGAACCCGGTGATCTCGGTGGGGATCAGCGTGGAGGACAGGCCAAGCTGAGCAGCGTTGGCGCGCACGTTGGTGAAGCGGATGGTGTGAGTTCCCTGGTCGATCGGCACTCCGGGCCAAGTGATAGTGTTGGAGCCGTTTGGAATGCCCTGAAAAATGGTTGAGGCGCCGGGTTGAAGGTACGGATTGTTTGGGCCGCCAGAGCTGGTGTTGGATCCGTCGGTATATGTGCCGAGTAAGTAGTTGCATTGACCCGGGACGGGATTTGGATTAGGAGAGCACACGATTTGCGGCGGCGAATTGGGAGGCACGGTGGCGCTCGGGTTGGCCGTGGTTGGGTAGGGCTCGTCGATTAGCAAAAGCGCATCCGTGAAGCCACCGCCGAGCAAGCGGCTGGTGATGTTGGTGTTGAGCATGAGCTGCACGTTGCTCACGGGAATCTGCTGCCCCACCGGAGTTGGCGCGCCTCCCACGCATTGCAGGAGCAGATCGCCGACCAGCTCGGTGATTCCCTCGACCCGCGCGATCACCGGAGTTCCCGCATTGGCGACGCAGGTGAAAGCCCCTGGAGGCGTAGTGGGTTGGCCGGCTGCGATCGCAGCCAAGCCGAAGACGAGCACAATCGTTTTACAAGTGGTCTGAAGAATCCGGATCATCCCAACACCTCGCTAGCCCACGATCTGGGTATTTAGGAGCATTCTAAGCTAAGCGACCGGTATAATTCACGGGTCAGGTGGGTAGCCGCTCCATCCGGTTACGATCCGGGTCGGGCAGCGCTTGCCATGCGTGCCGTGTTGGGACTCATCGCGGCGCATGGGGCCGACGAGCGTTCACGCGAGCGCACAGGCCGCCGCGGCCTCCTCGTGGCGGACAAAAAGCGCTGCCGCGGCGTTCCGTTGTGCGCGCTTTCTGGATAGTGTGAACGCGGCACGCAGGAGTGCGTACGCCACGTCCCCGGCCGCGATGCCGATAAAATAGAGGCGATGCGGATACTCCTGCTGCTACTCGCCGGCGCCGCCTACGCCGCGCCGCCCTCTTCGCAAGACCTCGCACAGCGGCTGGCGCGCTGGAAGCAGGTACCCATGCGCTACGATGCGTCGGGGCTGGATGCCAGGCAGCGCCAGATGGTGGAAAAGCTGGTCCAGGCGTCGCGCGAGCTAGAGCTCATCTACTGGCAGCAGAGCGATCCGGAAGCGCTCGCGCTCTATCGCTCGACCAAGGACCCGCAGCTCAAACGACTGCTGGCCATCAACGGCTGCCGCTTCGATTTAATCGACGACAACAAACCATTTGCCGGAACCAAGCCGATCCCGGCTGGCCGCAACATTTATCCGGAAGGACTGACGCGCCAGCAGATCGAAGCCTACGCGCAGGCGCATCCGTCGGAGAGGGGCGCCATCTACAATCCGTACACGGTGCTGCGCTGGAGCGGCAAGAAACTGGATGCGATTCCTTATCGCGTCGAGTACAAGGCGCAGCTCGAGCCCGCCGTCCGGCTGCTGCGCGAAGCCGCCGTCTTGAGCGTCGACAAGGATTTCGCCCGCTTCCTGACTCTGCGCGCCGACGCCCTGCTCAGCGACGACTATTATCCGAGCGACCTGGCCTGGATGGACCTGCGCAATCCCAAGATCGACGTCATCTTCGGCCCGTACGAAACCTACCTGGACGACGTGCTGGGCGTGAAGACCGATTACGAATCTGCGATTCTGATTCGTAATGAGCCGGAAAGCCAGAAGCTGGCGGTGTATCAGAAATATGTTCCCGACATTCAGGACGCGCTGCCGCTCGCGCCGGCGGACCGGCCCTCCAAGCGCGGGCATCTGACGCCCATGGAAGTGATGGACGCGCCCTTCCGGACCGGCGATCTGCTGCACGGATATCAGGCCGTCGCCGACAATCTGCCCAACGATCCCCGCATCCACGAGGCCAAGGGGACCAAGAAAATTTTCTTCAAGAACTTCATGGACGCGCGCGTGAACTACGTGGTGTTGCCGCTGGCGAAATATCTGATGCCGGCGCAACAGGCCGCGCGCGCGTCGGCGGACGGATATCTGGCCGCGGTGGTCCTGCACGAAATCTCGCACGGGCTTGGACCGGCCTATTCACGCGTAAGCGGGAAGCAGGTTCCCATCACCGAAGCGATCGGCCCGGTGTATTCGGCGCTGGAGGAAGCCAAAGCCGATGTGGTCGGGATGCTGGGCTTGCGCTGGCTGATGGATCACGGCGCGCTGCCTGCCAATCGGGCCGAGGAATATTACGCTTCCTACGTCGCGGGCATTTTTCGGACGGTCCGGTATGGAATCGCCGAAGCGCACGGTCGCGCCGAGATGATGGAGTTCAACTTCCTGTTCGAACAGAAGGCCATCACGCGCTCGGGCGGCAAGTACGCCGTGGATTACACCAAGATGCCGGCGGCGATCGCGCGAGTGTCTAAAGAACTTCTGGAAATCGAGGCCACGGGAGACCGGGCGCGCGCCGAGGCCTGGTTCAACCGCTACGACAAAATGCCACGCGAGCTGGCCGAAGCGCTGCAAGCCGCGCGGGAGGTGCCGGTGGACATCGAGCCGGTGTTTTCGTTTCCGGTGCTGGAGTGATTGACGAGCGCGCCCGCAATCCGCGCCGCCCAGCGCGCTCGCGTCTTGACTTGTCAGACGTCGCAGGTCAAAATGGTTCCACCGAAAAGCCAGACAAATGCGAGTGCAACCAGCACAGTTGCATCCTCAGTGGAGCCTTGCGGCTGAAGCCGGCGGGGATCGGCAAACCTGTGGCCGCGCTCCGGAAGTGTCTTTTCCATACGCATGCTAATTCGTTCCGGTATCGAATTAGGGAATCTCACCGATACCGGGCATCATCGCGACGAAAACGAGGACTACTACTGCTACGCCGAGCCTGAAAGCGACGAAGAGTTCGAGCGCAAGGGCCGGTTGGCTGTGATCGCGGATGGCATGGGCGGGCATGAGGGCGGACAGATCGCCAGCAGCCTCGCGGTGGAGCGAGTCCGGGATACATATTTGACCTATCCCTCCACCGATCCGCGGCAGGCCTTGGTGGCGGCATTCCAGGCAGCGCACCGCGCGATCCAGGAGTACGCGCTGGAGCATCCTGAGTTTCTGGGCATGGGCACAACCTGCACCTGCGCCGCGCTAAAGGACCACCAACTGTATTTCGGCCACGTGGGCGACAGCCGCCTGTACCTGAATCGGGAGGGCGCGATCCGGCTGCTCACCGAAGATCATTCTTTCGTGCAGCGCCTGGTTCGCCAGGGCCTGTTGACGCCGGAAGCTGCGGCCGTGCATCCGGACCGTAATATTCTCACCGCGGCGCTGGGAGTCGAGGGCGCAGGGGAGGCGGACTTTTCCGAAGCGCCCGTGCCTTTGCAGTCGGGCGACGTCCTGATCCTGTGCACCGACGGTTTGCACGGCTTGGTGGCGGACGATGAACTGCGGGCGGTGACCGCTGGCGCGCCCGCGGCCGAGGCTTGCCGGGAATTGGTCGGATTGGCGAAGGATCGGGGCGGGTTTGATAACATAACGGTGCAGGTGTTGCGCGTGTTGTGAAAGTGCGCCTGTTTCGGCGGCCTACCCCCTCTCGTTTCCTGTTGCCGGTGTGCGCGCTTTTCTGCACCGTGCAGCGGGGTTTCCCTTTCGAGAAACTGTCCAGCGAGACCGCCGCCGCGTTTGACCGGTACGTCCAGGCCGCCGAATCCCGCATGAACGCGGATCTTCCCCCCGCCCGGTTTCTGCGCGTGGACGCGGAGCCGGATCTCAAGGCGAAACTGCGGGGCGGGGAACTGCGAATCGAATCCGGCCGTGCCTCCGGCAGCTCGGATGAAATCAAGGTCCCGGGCGGATTGTTGCAGGACTGGGTGGGCTCGATGTTCATTCCCAATGCCACCCTGCAGCAAGTCAAAACCGTTCTTCAGGATTACGAGAGCTACAAGAATTTCTACAAGCCCGAGGTAATCGAATCGCGGCAGATCGCGCACCAGGGCGACGACTACGATATTCTTCTCCGCCTGTATGAGAAGCACATTCTCACGGTGGTGCTGAACGCGAATTATCACGTGCATTACGCCCTGCCGGACGCGCGGCGCATGCTGGTGACTTCGCATTCCACGCGCATCGCGGAAGTCAGAGATGCGAAGCGCTCCTACACCGAGGAGCGTCCGGTGGGCGACGACACCGGATTTCTGTGGCGCTTGAATTCCTATTGGCGTTTTGAAGAAGCCGACGGCGGCGTCTACGCGGAATGCGAAGCCATCTCGCTCTCGCGCGATGTGCCGCTGGGGCTGGGCTGGATGCTGAAAGGTTTTCTGGAACGGTTTCCCAAGGAATCCATGTTGAACACGCTGCGCGGCACTCGCGCGGCGGTGCGGAATCTGGCGGCGCGCGACACCTCGGCGGCGCAATAGCATCGCGGCGCGGCTTGGTCTAGAATGGCCGCATGTTTCGAAACACTGCTCTTTCGTTTTTCTGTGTGGCGGCGCTCTTGAGCGCCCAGTCCGATCACAAGATGACCAAGGCCGACGTGGATCGCTTGCGGACCGAACTTTCCAACTGGGGCCGCTGGGGCAAAGACGATCAGCGCGGCGCGCTCAATCTAATCACTCCGGAGAAGCGCAAGCAGGCGCTGGCGCTGGTGAAAGAGGGCTATCCGGTCTCGCTCGCTCATGACCTTTTGACCGAGAAGGCGGCCGACAACCCGAATCCGCTGGTGCACACCATGCTGCCGGTCAGCGGCGTGTTCCGGATGGACAACTACAGCATCTCCTACCACGGCCTGGCGCATACGCATTTCGACGCGCTGTGCCACGCGAATTATCAGGGCAAGATCTACAACGGTTTTCCGGTGGACGAAGTCGGCCCCGAAGGTTGTCCCAAAGATTCCATTCTGGTGGCGAAAACCGGCGTCATGACGCGCGGCGTTTTGATGGATATCGCGAAGCTCAAGGGTGTCGAGTATCTGGAGCCGGGCACGCCGATTTATCCCGAGGATCTGGAGGCGTGGGAGAAGCAGGCGGGCGTCAAAGTCACGGCCGGGGACGCGGTGTTTGTGCGCACGGGGCGCTGGGCGATGCGGGCGCAGAAGGGTCCTTCCAGAACCTACGCGGGCCTGCATGCCTCCTGCGCCCGGTGGCTGCACGATCGCGGCGTCGCGATATTGGGCTCGGATGCCGCGCAGGACGTGAATCCGTCACAGGTGGAAGGCGTGGGCTTGCCGATTCACGAACTGGCGCTGGTGGCGATGGGGATCCACTTGTTCGACAACTGCGATCTCGAGGATCTCGGCAAAGAGGCGGCCAAGCGCAAACGCTGGGTCTTTCTGCTGACGGTCGCGCCGATGGCGATTCCGGGCGGCACCGGTTCCCCGATCAATCCGATCGCGACGTACTGAGCGGCA
>DASQHQ010000119.1:0-9607 GCA_035632015.1 Bryobacteraceae bacterium | reverse complement strand
CGGCGAGAAAGTTGTTACCCTTCTGCAGGTAGTAGGAAGCGCTGTGGATACAGGCTGCGGAGAGAGCGCAGAGAGCAACAACGGCGATGAGGCTGGCGTACCTCATGACACACACAGTATCACGTCCCGACGAACGGCTCGCGGCGAACTGACCTTTCTCTGCCGCGGCACTACGGTTGGTTTGAACAGGCTCTGCTCGCGGCGTTCAAACAACACGGCCCCTGTCGGCGGCGGACTAAACACCCAAAACGAACGGGCGCAAGCAGAGCCCAGCCGCGCCCACAGGTTTGAATGGTTTTCAGCCAGCCCTCACGGGCTGGTCTTTTCACGCCCGTGCGGAACGGGCCCGTCGGCGATGCACCGCAAGCACGATCAGCCCAAACGCGAGGATGAGTGGCGCGTAGGTGCGCGGCTCCGGGATTATGTTGTTCCCGAACGTCGTGGTGAAGGAGAATACCACGCCGCTGAAGTTCGTGTTGCTCGTAATATGTGAGTCGCTGATGGTGAATGTCCCGGTCTGGTCGATGAACGGATTGTGCGCCGGGTTGTTCGCAATGGAGCCATTTGCGCTGGTGTATGGCCCGGGCCCGATGATTCCCTCGGTGGGCTGCGCAGTAGCGGTGACGCCGTCCCCGCAAATTATGCATAGCAAATAGTTGCCCGTGCCTAGCGTGCCCGAGCCGAAACCCCATCCGGTAGCACCGGATCCGTCGGGTGTTACCGCGCCACCGCTACCAATCAGGATGAAGTTGGCAGAGCTCGAGGACAGTGTAGCCGAGGTGTCGGCGGTATTCATCGAGAACTGCAAATCAGTGAGCAGCTGTCCGGCATCAACTATGCCTGTCTGCAAGTTAGTTAACGTGATGACCACCTGGCCGGCAGTTGCGCAAAACGAGGCGCTGGCATCCACCGCTTCGCCAAGAACCGTTGCACCTGCCGGCGTGGAAACACTGGTAAGGCCGCCGGTGCAAGTAGTCGCCACGGCAAAGGCCGGCAGCAGAGCAAGCATCAAAATGGCAAATGAAAATTTCAAGTTCATAATTCCCCCCAGATCGAGCGTTCGTCGAAACCTCAAAAAGCAGTATACATGGCGAGAAGCAGTTTTGACCCAAGAAAATCGTACTATCCGTACCGCATTAAAGCAGAAGAAGTACTAGACGCAGTTCCTTCGGCGAACCTATCGAATCAATGATCTAGCTATGTGGCATTGCCGGGTTGGTTGTTGCCGAGTTGACTCGCGTGCGGTCTCGACCCAGCGCCCGGTTCTATTTCGGCCACAAACCCAACCTTATCATGAGCATACAGCTCGCTCGTGCGGGTGCGAATAAATCCACGGTTGCGTTACTGCGAGGGCCAGGCACGCCGCGACTTCGTTTTGCAAGATACTATTCGACCAGCGCTACGATGCGGCGCAAACCCTGAGTGGGAGGTTCGGTCAGATTGATATGGCCACCGCCTGACATCACGACCGAACCCGTGATCAGCTGGATTGCGCCGTCGATTCCCGTTCCAGGTCCGCCGCCCGTGGTGACCCACGCTCCTCGCGGCTGATAAACGATGCCCTGAAATTCAGCGCCCGCATTGGCGTGGAAGTTCATCTCTGGAGACTTGGGATCGGCGAGCGTCTTGGTGCATGGGTTGTTGATGTCCCCGCAGGAGACGTTTACGTTGCCGCTGGGCGTGTACACGACCGGTGAGTTGGCTTGGTCTTGCCACATCACGACGCCGTTAAAGGGAAAGAAAGGGTCGGCTTCCGAAGTGGAGACGAGGCCACTGATTTGCGAACTCGACTGGGCCATTCCGGACTTGAACCCGGATGCCCCAAACGCCCAAGCGCCGGTGGTGGCCACGGACACCAGCACCGGATTGCTATTGATCTGCGCCGTGAGGCCCGGGTAGAGGTCACCGTTGGTGTTGCCGCTGATCGTCGTTCCGCCGTCGCTGGACTTGAAGGCGCTGCTCGAGCCGGTGAGTACGACGACCTGGCCGGGCGCGCTGCCGGCTGTGTTTGCATTCAGGAAGTTGCCGCCCGTGCCGACGACGAGGTCGCAGGATGCCGCCGGGCAGTCGGGGCCGGCGCTGACACCGCCGCCTCCCACGATCGTGAACACGCCTCCGCCCATAGTCATCGAGTTGGTCACGTTCACGCCGGTGTAGAGGAAGTAATTGCCGAAGGTCCCTCCTCCAGTGAAGGACACGGCTGTATCGACGTTAAGTTGAGCGCCGGATGCAAACTGAGCCTGGTTCCCAGGAGTACAGAGAGGTACCTTTTTTCCTCCCGCGAGGCAAAAGATTGGAACGTAATTGCCCGCTGGAAGCGACTGGAGATTCTGAGGATTTCCCACCAGAGCCGAGCCCGCATTCAGCGCGTACACGCCGTTGCTGAAGCTGCCGTTTGGCACGCCGAAGGTGGGAAGCGAGCCGGTGTACAATGGCGGCTGTCCTTTCCCGGCGAACGGATCAAAAAAGGGCAGCCCGTCGGGCAACGGACTCACGGAGGGATTCGACGGGGTCTTGATATTAACGGTGCCAGGGCTCAGGATGGATATTGGTCCATTTACCCCGCTGCCCGGTTTGCCTGAACTTTGGTCGACCGCGTTAGGGTCATTCGATGAGACGTTGATGCCCCCAGGGGCGTTGATTACGTCTCCGCCGTTCATTTTGATGTCGGTCCCCGCGGGAATCTTCGGGTTAACCTTTGGGTTTGGATCGCCCGAACGGTTGAGCGTCCACAGCGCGCCGTTTATAATGCCTTGCACGATCGCGGCGGTAGAACGCGCACTCGAGATCCCAGTTGGCTTACCCATCACAGCAGAGAAGAGCTGAGGGACATTTTGAACGGTCCTTACCGTCACCCAGTAGTCTACGCAACCGGCTACGGCCGAGGTGCTGCATGGGGTCAAAGTCTGTCCGGTGGACGGCGTACCGGTCCCAGCGGAGACTTTGACGTTCGGTCCTAAGAAGCGCGTCTGGGTGGAGTTCTGTTCCCCGTAGTCGCAGGCAGCGATGGTATTGTTCTTGCTTGCGTCCCCGGTGCCAATGCTGGAGCACGCCGTGCCCGGGTCGGCGGGGCACTGTATGTTGGGCGTTGAACAGGTGATCTGGCCGGTCTGGCCGACCACGTTGTAGGCCGCGTAAGCGCCAGCCATGGCACCGGCGTCCCCGGCAGCCTGCGCGGATTTCTTGACGAAATAGCCCCACCCCAGATCCACCGCCAGCCCCAACAATCCGCACATCGCGATCAATGCGAATGTGACCAGCAAGAGCGCTTGTCCTCGGCGTCGATTAGTCCGGTTCGTCATGACGTCTCTCCTAAAATTGCATTACTTCCGATGCGGCTGCTGGAAAGGTAACGGTCGGGAAGGTCATGCCGCCTCCCTTGACGCCCGGCCAGAACAGGACGATGGTCGACTGGAAGGGATAGCGTGCAGTGATGGTGATGGCTTGTCCGGGCTGGTTGTCGAGTATAGGATTTCCTGAACCATCTACTCCGCCTGGAGGCCACTTGGTGCCGGGACACGCATCCGCGAGGTAGGGTCCCGATGCGCCGCCGAAGGATGTGAAAGTCAGCGTCAGATTGTGCGCAATCAGTCCCGGTCCCTGCTTCACCACGTATCCGCAGATGGCGCTCATCGGAAGCTGGTTGGCTGCAGGGCTATTCTGGCCGCGCGTGATGGTGTAACGGGCGCCTTCTTTCACCGCGTAAGCCATGGTGTGATACAGCCACATCCCGCGGGCCATCTCGAAGGTGGAAATCAGCACGAACATGAGCGGGATTCCAATTAGCGTGAACTCGAGCGTCGCGTTGCCGTAGCGGCTTTTTTTTCGGTTGTTCATATCAGAAATCCGCGGCGGGGTCGATTTTCATCTGCCACTTCCGGTCGATCGTGAAGGCCTTTCCGAGCATACCGGGAATTGGAATCATGGTGATGGTTTTGTATTGGACCTCGACCTGAGCGGCGTCAGTATTGTCGCCGTTCGGCCCACCAGCCGGCAGCAGTTCGGAGGTCACGTTCAAGCAGGGTTCGGTCTTCCCTGCAAAGCACGCGTTCGAGTCGTTGCAACTGGCATTCAGCGTCGTGCCATAGGAGACGGTACCTTGAAGCTCATTCAGAACAACCGCGCACACGCTCGGCGGAACCGGGGAGGGGTTGTTGGCCGGGCCGGCGGCACCCTTGCTCTTGGAGGTCTGCAGCGCCGCGGCGCGCGCCGCATTTTCCGTGGAAATGAACGAATAAGCGTAAAATCCAAAATCCAGCACGCCCACGAACAGGAAAAGGATCCAGGGCATCATCAGCGTTACTTCGATGATGCTGTTTCCACGGCGGCCGCGTCTTCTAATGGGTTTCATAGACATACCTCTCACCCCCGCTGGAAACCACTCAGTTCAGCTAAGCGCCGAACCGATACACAAACTTGTGCTTTCGACTCAATGCTAAACCCGTTGGGGCCGAAAAACAATCCCAGAGAACTCATGTAGGTACTAGTGCTGCCAATGCCAATAGGGAGCGAGCCCGCCAGAGCAGCTCCAGCCACCGGGGGTCAAGCGCTTGGAATACATAGCAGAATCTCGACCGCGGTAGGCACGCCATCTTTCGAGGCAGGCCGGAATTCCCATTTATTGAGCGCCTCGATCACCGCCTGCACTTGCTCGATCACTGGATCGCCCACCTCGGCCATGCCGTCGAACCGGCCAGAGGTGTTGACAAAGGCATGAATGAAGCCGTAACGCACGCCGTTGCGGAGCTGAATGGTGGGCTTGAGGATGAGATAGGCGAATGGGGCTGTCAGCGGAGTCACAGTTCCAAGCTGGACTACCTGGTTCTGAGCGGCGCGGTGGTTCTCGTCGGGCGGCAAACAGTATTGGAGAATCCATTCTTTGCCGTCGCCGAGCGACAGATAGACGCTGTAGACCGGGCGGCCCTTGAGAAATCCGGCGGTTCCGGGGATGGAGGCGCCCGATTGGACCACGGCGACGTCGTAGTTGCCGTTGATGGGCCGGACGATTCTCAGCGGCGTCGAGCCGGCCATCGTGGTTCCGGCGCCACCCGAGCCGGCTCCCAGGCCAGGTCCGGCGCCGGGTCCAGTTCCGGTTCCAGCATTCCCGGCAGTTCCGGCGCCCGATCCGGTGGCGGAGGTCGCGGCGCCCGGACCACCGCCGCTTCCGCCGCTGCCCGAGCCGGAGGAATCGCGAGGGCCGTTTCCGCCACTGCCGGCTTTGGCGCCCGCCACGCCCGCGCCCGAGCCTCCCGGTCCGATGGAACGCGCCAGAGCATTTCCTTCGGTGCCCGCACCGCGTCCGATGGCGCCCGCACCGCGTCCCTCGCGGTCGCCGGGCGAACCAGCAGAGGCCGCGGCGTCGCTGCGTCCACCCGACCGTGAATTCGCCGACGGATCGCTGCCCGAGGCGTTTGGATTCGCGGCGGGATTTGCTCCGCCCGGCCGCTCGGCGCCGCCATCGCCCGAGATGCTGTCGCGCGCCGACACCTGGTTCAGCGGCGGCAGCACCACCGAGACTCCGGCTGGAATCGGCCGGTCTGGCAGCGAGATCACATTGAGCGGCGGCGGCGTGGCCAGCTCGGTGGTGACGGTCGCCGCCTGCTTGGTCGGAACGGGTGCGTGAAAGGCGGATACCGGCGAGACGGCGCCCACTGGCGCGGGCAGCTTGGGATCGGGGTGCAATATCTCGGAGGGCTTCACGTAGCCCGGATCGTTTTCAAAGACCGGCGGCCGCAATTCCAACGCCAGCTGGTTCGGCACGGGCGCGGTCTTTTTCCTTTCCGGCGGCGCCAGGAAGGGCAAGGGCGCCAGCTTGCGCGCCGGCTCGCTGGAGAGCATGATCAGCGCGGGCACGTGGAGTTGCGGATGCATGTCGAGGGTGGGCGGCAAATCCAGTTGCACCAGGGTCTGAGGGGTGGACTGCTTCTCGGGAACCGCGGGCATGCGGAACTCGCGCAAGGGAGCCCGGGCCGGTGCAGCGGGCAGCCCGCGGCTGGCTTCGAGAGCGGGCGCCGCGCCTTCCCGGGCGGGCGCGTGCGGCGAGCCCGGTCCGGGAGCGGCTTGGCTGCCGGCGCCCTTTTCAGATTGCTCGCCCTGCTGGCGGATCTTTGGCACGGGCGCCCGCAGCTCATCGTTCAGGTCGGAACTGATCTCGAGCACGCGCTCGGTCAGAGCCGGCACTGGCGGTTGCGACGGCAGAAAGGCCAGGTAGTGAAGGTACGACGCCCCCAGGTAGACAATCAGCGCCTGAACGACCGCCGAACCGGAGAAGGACGCCCAGATGGGACGCGGCGGCGGGAGACCGCGAAATAGAACCACCGGCTCGGCCGTGTCATTTGATTTCGCCCGTGCCAGCCGGATCCGCACCTATAAAAGCCTCTCTCTAATCTAGCGTACGGGCGGAGAATAAGCGAGCGGCTCGAGTCTTGGTACTCCTTCGGATCGGCTCGGCCGAACCGCCGGCGGCGATAAAGACGGATTTTACCACCGGCGCCCCGTTGGTGGGGCCATCGGCTGGATTCGCCGAACGAAGGCCGAACAACGCCAGTTCAAACCGGTCGCGCACGCCCACCTTTTCAAACAGGCGAGAAAGATAGACCTTGACCGTGCCCTCGGTGATGTCCATAACGGTGGCGATCTCTTTGTTCTTCAAGCCTTGCGCCACCAGCGTAATGAGCTCGTTCTCGCGCCGCGAGACCTTCACCGTTCGCCCGCTCAGGAAGCTCTGGGTGAGCGTCTTTTCCAGCCACAGCTCACCTTCGGCCACTTTGCGCACGCACTTGAGAATCATCTCCGGCGACAGGCTTTTGCGGAGGATGCCGCGCACCCCGCATTCCACGGCCTGATAAGCCTGCTCGGCGGCGATATCGTGCAGCCACAACACCACCCGGGAGTCGGGCGATTCCCAGCGCAAGCTGTTGATCAGCCCCCAATCCAGAGGGCCATCCACCGACACCAGAATGACCTGAGGCTTGGTGGCCGAGACCTGCTGCAGGAGACCGGACAGATCGGAAAGGATTGTCAGAGGGGACACGTCCGGGCAGGAATGGAACAGCGACTCCAGGGCCATCGCGTTCAACGGTTCACTCGTATATGCCACTAGCGAGATCATTCAACTCTCGTGCTTGCCGGATCGGATATAACCCACACTCGATCCTGCGAGGCTCCGGTGCGAGAACTAATTTAAGCTCTATTCTAGCGAGCCTGCCGTAGAAAGCAAGTACGGTTGGTCCAATAACTTTAGTTAACAGTACTACGCTAACTTCCCACAGGCTTGTTCGAAACCCCATTTGGCCTTACATTTTAGCTTCCGCAATGGAACGAAGGCGTGGCGTGCGATTCGATGTGCAGTTGAGTTGCCGCCTCAAACGAGGCGGCGCTTGTGAAATGGTCGATGCGACCACAGTGAACCTGGGGCGTCTGGGGGCGCTGGTCGCAACGCCGTGTGCCGGGTATGAGGATGCGCTTCCTCAGCCGGGAGACACAGTCAAGCTGGAAGTGCTGCTGCCGGCGCACCGGCAATTTGGGCAGCGCTGCCTGGCGTGCGAGGCGATGACGGTGCGTTCGACCTGTGACGGCGGCCGATGCCTGATCGCGCTGCGGTTCGAGCGGGTGGAGATTCGAAAGGTTGCGGTCCGCGCGGCGGCGCCGGCTCCGATGGCGGTGATGTGATGCAGGCGACGGCCCCAGCCACAGCGAAAAATGAAACGGCCCGTCCGGCGGCCACGAATCCGCGGCCCGGCTTCCTGTTCCGCCTGCTTCCTTCGCTGACCGACGTGGCGTTCCTGATGCCGATCGTGTTCCTGTTCGCGCGCATGCAAGGCGCCACGTCGATGCTGGGCGACGGCGATACAGGCTGGCACGTCCGCACCGGCGAGTGGATCCTGGCCAATGGCCGCGTGCCGCGCCAGGACATGTTCTCCTATACCAAAGCCGGGCAGCCCTGGTACGCATGGGAATGGCTGTGGGACGTTTGCTTCGCCTGGCTGTATCACCATGGCGGGCTGGCCACGGTGGTGTCGGCCAGCATTCTGATCTTGTGCGTGACCTTCGCGCTGCTGTACCGGCTGGTGCGGCGGCACTGCGAGAATCCTTTTCTCGCCATGGGCGCGACATTTCTGGCGTGCGCGGGCTCAACGCTGCACTGGCTGGCGAGACCTCACTTGCTGACGCTGCTCCTGGTGGTGGTTTTGCTGATGATGCTGGAGCGCGTCGAGCAGGGAAAACCGCGCTGGCTGATCGCAGTGCCGTTGCTGATGGTGTTGTGGACCAATTTGCATGGCGGGTTCTTCGCAGCGTTGATCATCCTGGGCGGATTCGCGGCCGGCCACGCGGCGGGCGCCTTGTTCACGGCCGAGCCGGAGGAGCGCCGGACGGCCATTCGCAAAGTCAAATGGTATGCGGTGACGGGATTCGCCGCAGCGGCCGCAACGCTGATCAATCCTTACACCTACCATCTGCACCTGCACATCTATCAGTTTTTCTCCGAGCCCTATCACCTGGAAAATATCAACGAGTTTCAATCCATCAGCTTCCACTCTCTGATGGCGGCTTATCTGGAATGCTCGCTGCTGCTGGGGACGCTGAGCGCGATCTGGTTTGTGGTGAAGCGCCGCAACTTTGTTCCGCTGGTTCTGCTGGTGGGCTGGGCGCATCTGGCTCTGTTCTCGGCACGCAACATCCCGCTGTTCATAATCATTGCCGCTCCGTTCGTGGCCGAGGCGGTAGAGCAAACGCTGGGGAGTTTGGAGCGCGCTCGCGTGTCCGCCTGGGTGGGGCGCTGGCTGTCGGCGTTTCGCACCGTCGGGCAGGAGTTTGGGGAAACCGACCGGCCGTGGCGGATCCATGCCATCAGTGCCGCGGCCATTGCGATCATCGCGCTGCTGATCGCCAGTCCCGCCGCCACCGGCAAGCTGAAACCCGAATACGATCCGAAGCGCTATCCTGCGCAAGCCTTGAAGGTCCTGCGAGCCGATCCGAATTCGCGCATCTTCACCGATGACGAGTGGGGCGACTACCTGGTTTATAACCTCTATCCCGGCCACAAGGTGTTTGTCGACGGCCGAAGCGATTTCTACGGACAGGACTTCGAGCAAAAATATCTGGATTTGATGAACGTGAAGTACGACTGGGAGCAGTACCTGGAGAAGTACAAGGTCGACACGATCGTGTTGTCGACCACCACGGCGCTGGCGAGTACGGTGAAAGAATCGCCGAACTGGCGCGTGGTCTACGACGACACAGTCGCGATTGTGTTCCGGCGCGAACCGCTCTCAGAACATCAACAGTTTTCCACAGCAGTACGTGGGAAGAAGAGTGATCCCAGGATCAGTACGGTCGAAAGGCCGGCTACCAGGATCATTCCAGTTAAACGAACAAAAGGAGTGTAACACCATATGATCAAGACTCTGAAATGCTTTCTCAGAGACGATCAGGGCCAGGACCTGATCGAATATACCTTGCTGCTCGCCTTCGTAGCTCTGGCTTCGGCAGCGCTGTTCATCAGCGCCGGCACCAGCGTCAACCAGATCTGGTCGATCGCCAATTCCAGGCTCACTAACGCAGCGGCTGCCGCCAACAGCTAGTGTTCAGCCGTCCAGCGCCGCGC
>DASQHQ010000118.1:0-7125 GCA_035632015.1 Bryobacteraceae bacterium | reverse complement strand
TTCGGCTCGAAGATGGGAATCGACGCCACCCGCAAGTGGCCCGGCGAAAATTTCACCCGCCCCTGGCCGGGCGTCATCCGCATGTCATCGGAAGTGAAGCAGCGGGTGGATGAGCTTTGGAAGAGGGCGGGGCTGTAGCGGTTTATGGCCGCCAGTAGAAGGTGCGGATGTGGTTGAAGTTGATTGTGTCTACACCCCGATGCAGAAGCGCAACGTGAAGCTTCAGGTCCGCTCGTCGAATTGGTTCACATTGCGCCACTCAGCTGCCGGATTTTCATCGAAAGCACTTCTCCCGTTTGGCCGTGCACCGTGAATGTCTTGTACTGCCGATGGCCACCCGACAGAGTCAGCGGAGCACTCGGATCGGGCAGGCTCAAAGTGATCAGCCAAACGTCATCGCCGTTTAGGGTTCCTCTTTCAACCTCTTCGAGCAGAACTGCCGCGGTTCGCGTGGGATCAAGAACACCGAGAGCGAACGACATCGCCTTCTGAACCGCTTCCTTCACGGGGATCATATTGGGAAGTTAGCACATCACGTTAAGGGCTGAGCGTATTGGACGAAGGCGGGCTTTAGCTTTGCCGCGGGTTTCGCCGAATTCCTCCTCGCCGTGTAACCGTAGGAAGTGGGCTACTTTGAATTTGGAGGCACCGGGTCGAGGAACACTAAATGTTCGGACATGTACCCATGGACGGCTCCGCAGGAAGAGCACTTGAGTTTTCCGAGTACATGCCCATGTGGAAGCGGGCTCGCGTGGATGGAAATGTCTTTGCCTCGTGAGGGTTCAAATGATTCGAGAACTGTATAGTTCCCGCATGTCCGACATTTGATCCCCCAGGCAGCCATATTTACAATCCTATCAGCTACGCCGCTCTTTCCACCCTCCGCTCGCTGGTTTCCCAAGCCGCAACCAGGTCCACCACTTCCCACAGCCGATCCGTCACGCCAGCGGCCATGGCTGGGCTAACACGAAGCGTGCGGTGGATCTTGATCCAAATTGTACGCGAAGTAGCCGAGCGCGATTGCCGCGCAGTGGTTCTCGATCTTCTAGCGGCGCACCGTCATGCGTACAGAGAGGTTCTGGCGCTCCACGAAACTGGTAGAGATGTGCTTCGGGTCCAGATCGCCCAGGACTCTTATTTTCTCTGTCGCGACGAATTGGGCGGGGCTGTACCGGGATTCATCAGCTGGCCGATCTTCAAAGTAGCCCACTACCTAACCGTAAGTCTCACGTCGTATAGGTATCATTACTAAGGGAGTCTAACGATGTCCACCAGCAGGCGTCATTTCCTACAATCCGCGGCCCTGGCCGGCAGCCTGGCCGCGCAAAAAGTCTCGGCCAACGACCGTATCCGCATCGCCCTCATCGGCGCGGGCGGCATGGGTTCCGGAGACACCCAATATCAACTCTCGTTTCCGGATGTCGAGCTCGTCGCCGTCTGCGACATCTATGATGGCCGCCTCGCGCGCGCCAAAGAAGTCTGGGGCAACCACCTGTTCACCACCCGCGATTACCGCGAGGTTCTGGCCCGCAAAGACGTCGACGCCGTCATCATCGCCACACCCGACCACTGGCACTCGCGTATCACCATCGACGCGCTCGGCGCCGTCAAAGACGTCTATTGCGAGAAGCCCATGGTGCATTACGTCGAGGAGGGCAAGGGCGTCATCGAGGCGCAGCAACAGAGCGGGCGCCTCCTCCAAATCGGCAGCCAGTACGTCAGCTCGCTGGTCTATCAGAAAGCGCGCGAGCTGCTGCAAGCGGGCGCTATCGGCCAGCTCAACATGGTCGAGGCCTGGCTCGATCGCAACACAGCCATCGGCGCCTGGCAATACTCCATCCCGGCCGATGCTTCGCCCGCCAACATCGACTGGGACCGCTTCCTGGGCAACGCGCCCAAAGTTCCCTTTGAGCCGGTGCGCCTGTTCCGCTGGCGCAATTACCGCGACTACGGCACCGGCGTCGCAGGCGACCTCTTCGTGCACCTGCTCAGCGGCCTCCACTATGCCACGCGCTCGCTTGGCCCCACGCGCGTCATGGCCACCGGCGGCCTGCGTTACTGGAAGGACGGCCGGGATGTGCCCGACGTCATGCTCGCCCTGCTCGATTACCCCAAAACCGAAACCCACCCCGACTTCACCCTCGCCCTGCGCGTGAACTTCAAGAGCGGCGTGGCCGAGGAGCAGTTCGGCTTCCGCTTCGTGGGCAGCGATGGCGTCATGCACACCAGCCCTGCCGGCGTCACTCTCAGCACCGTGCCGCCCGAGGCCGAGCCCGGCTACACCATCGGCACTTTCACCAAGGCCACGCAGGAACGGTTTCTGGCCGAGTATCGGCAGAAGTATCCCAAGACGAGCGCCACCGCCGACTCCATGCGCCCCGAAAAAGAGGAGAAGTACGTGCCTCCGGAAGGCCACGACGCCCACCGCGAGCACCATCGGGCTTTTCTCGAATCCGTCCGTAGCCGAAAACCGACGATTGAAGATGGCGTTTTCGGTTTCCGTGCGGCCGGCCCGGCATTGTTGAGCAACGTGGCCTATTTCGAAAAACGAATTTGCCATTGGGATCCGCAAAGCATGACCGCCTTTTGACCGCGAGTCCGATTCCCGTCTCGTCGCCGCCGGGCGTGCTAAGGTTCGAGTAGACCCGTGAGCCCGCCGACCACGCTCCCCCACTTCCTGCTCGACGGCCTTTCCATCATCCTGATCGACCTTCTGCTGGCCGGCGACAACGCCCTGGTCATCGCCATGGCCGTGCGCTCGCTGCCTCCGCGCCAGCGGCGTGCCGCGAGCGCCTTTGGCGCGGCCGCGGCGGTAGCGCTTCGGGTCGCCGCCACCATCGCCGCCGCTCAGCTTTTCCATATCCAGTTCGTCAAGCTGCTGGGTGGAGCTTTCGTCATTTGGATTGCGGTGAAGGTTTTCGTGGACGCCAGCGCGCCGGCGGCCGTCGCCACGGCTCCCCGCCGCTGGCTTCAGGCCATCTGGTTCATCGTCGTGGCGGACATCACCATGTCCACCGACAATATCCTGGCCATTGCCGGAGCTTCGCACGGCAATATCCAGCTCATCATCTTCGGCCTGGGCCTGAGCATCCCCTTTGTCGTGTTTGCCAGCAACCTGATCGCCGTGCTGATGGACCGCTATCCCTGGACCGTCTACCTGGGCTCCGCCATTCTCGGCAAGGTGGGCGGCGAAATGATGCTGACCGACCCCGTGGTGGTGAACACGTTTCACCCGTCGCAAACGGTCGAGTACCTCGCCCAAGCCCTGGCCGTTGCCGGCATTCTCATCGCCGGCAGAATCCTGAGCGCGCCCGCAGGAGACCGGGGCACCGCCACCTAGGATTGCGCCGCCATGGATCTTCGCGGTTGGGACCAGCGTTACCGTTCCGGCGAGCGGCCGGCGCAAGACCTCGCTGCCGCGCCCACTCCCCTTCTCATCGAAACGGCTCAGCGGCTCCTGCCCGGCAAAGCGCTGGATCTCGCCTGCGGCGCAGGCCGCAATGCGCTGTGGCTGGCTGAACGGGGCTGGCGCGTAACCGCCGTGGATGGCGCGCCCGCAGCCATCGAGATTTTGCTCCAGCGCGCCCGCGCCCGCGGCCTCCACGTGGATGCGCACGTAGCCGATCTGGAAAAAGGCGAATATCTCATCGAGCCATCAGCCTGGGACCTCATCGTCATGTCCTACTACTTGCAGCGCAGCCTGTTCGAGCCCGCGATGCGCGGTCTGGTCCCCGGCGGTATCCTCGTGGCCATCGTTCACATTGCCGGGCCCGGCGAAAAGCCCACCTCTACTCGCCTTGAGCCCGGCGCACTCGTTCGCTACTTCGCTGGCTGGGAGATTCTTCATTCCTACGAGGGCGAGCCCGCCGATCCTGCGCATCAACGCTTAGTAGCCGAAATCGTCGCCCGCCGGCCAACCGCATCGAGGCCGCCCGCTTAAGACCCGCCTCCGGCAATCAGCTTACGGACACCCGGCGACAAGGCTCGATGTGTCGGACACGCGGTGGAATCCGAGCGAGCGTTTCCAACTCCCGGTTTGCCTACGATCCAGACGGTGTACGGACAGAACGGCGTTTCTCAGTCCTAATCCTCGCCAAGCAACAATTCCAGCTCTTTCCGAGTCGCGCGTGATCCGACCGGAGCAGTCGGCTCGGACGCTCCAATCAACGACATGGCGACAAACCAGCCAAGTGAAAAGACGACGCCCCCCCGGGAATAGGGCGCGAACATATGTTATGAGGGACTTCGCGATAGACATACCGCCGAACGGAGCCATTCTTCTGGCTAAGGTCCGAACGAAGCAGTTCCGCAGGAGACCGGCGTGCTTGGGAGACCGCTCCGCTTGTTTCCGACGGTGCCCTACCTGCCGGATGGCAAGCCTACTGGCAGCGCAGCGCCACCATCGGATCTACGCGAAGAGCACGCCACGCCGGGATCGCTGCCGAGAACAGGGCGATCGCGACGGTGAAAGCGGCAGCGCCTGCATAAACGGCCGGGTCAGCCGGACTCACAGATACCAGGACCGCTGCAACCATGCGAGCCAGGGCCGCAGCGGCCAGCGATCCCACCGCCAGACCGGTGAGCGCAAAGCCCAGCCCCTGGCGGAGCACCAGCACCATCATGTCCCGCGGCTTCGCGCCCAGCGCCATGCGAATGCCGATCTCGGCGGTACGCTGCGCCACAGAGTAGGCCATCACGCTGTACAGCCCCAACGCCGCCATCAGCAATCCCAACGCGCCCAGGACATTCAGTAGGATGGCGCCCACTTTCTGTCCATACAACGACGCGGAAATGTACTCGCCAAGGGGCATGCTATCGAAGATCGTCAGAGCCGGGTCGATGGCCGCAGTTTCGCGACGAATGTCCGCAATGGCATTAGCCACCGGTCCCGCGGTGCGGACGTGGAAGGTCAAGCCATATTCGGGGCTGTAAATCTGGCGAATGGGGATGTAGAAGAAGGGCCGCGGTCCCTCCGTGAGCTGCTGATACTTGATGTTTGCGGCGACGCCGACCACAGTGAACCATTCGCCCCATCCGCGCACCTTGTGGCCGAGGGGATCGCGGCCGGCGAAGAACCGGCGGGCAAATTCCTGGTTGACGATCATCACCTTCCGGTGAGCGGGATCGTCGTGCAGGCGCGTGGCGGTATCGGCCAGATCGAAGTCGCGGCCCGCCAGGAGCGGGATCTTCATCAGTGCGAAGTAGCCGGGCGCCACCAGGTCGCGGTCGATCTTCATGTTCTCGCTGCGGCCCGGAACGTAGCCTTCGACGTCGAGCGGCTCCCAGTTTCCGCCCTGAAATCCCAGCGGCGGGGAATCGTCGTAGCTGACCGCAGTCACACCGGGCGTCCGCTCCAGACTTTCGCGCAGCCTGCGGCAGAAAGTGTCCGTCTGCTGGGCGCTATAGCCGGCCGAGGAGAAATCGAAGCGCGCCAGCGCCACACCCTCAGGAGCAAAACCGGGATAGATCGCCCGCGCCTGCTGAAAGCTTTTGAGGAACAGTCCCGCGCCCACTAACGCAACCACGGCGAGCGCGACTTCGGAGACCACCAGGGGTCCCCGCCAACGCCGGGAGTGAAGGCCGGTGGCGCCGCTCCGTCCTCCTTCTTTCAGAATGTCGTTTACGTTCGCGCGCGCCGCGGCAAGAGCAGGGCCGGTGCCGGCGAGAATTGCAAACATAAAGGCTAGGGCCGTGGTGAAGAGCAAAACGCCGCCATCAAGTTGCGGCTGGAGAACCGCGGGCGAAGCCACTCTGGGCAAGAGCCAGCGCAACGAGCCGCCGAGCCAGCTTGCAATCATCAGGCCGGCCGCAGCCCCGGCCAACGCCAGGATCAGCGTTTCCGTCAGAAGCTGCTGCCCCAGCCGCGCGGGACGCGCACCCAGCGCTAGTCGAATGCTGAACTCCCGCTGGCGGCCGGTAGCGCGCGCCAGCAACAGATTCGCCACATTAGCGCAGACAATCAACAGCAACAGGCCGCTGGCGCCCATGAGAATGGAGATCGGCGCCAGTATGACTGCCTGAGGCGTGAAGTGTCCCTTCCACAGCGGCAGCACCTCGGCGCCGATGCCTTGATTGGTATCAGCATCGAGCACAGCCATGCTGCTGGCCAGCGCCCGCACTTCGGCGCGGGCCTGTTCGACGGTTACGCCCGGCTTCAGCCGCGCCTGCATCAGAAAGAAACGCGCGTTGCGGTCGCGCAGTATCCATGTGCCGGTGTGGGTCACTTGACCATACATCGTCGCCGGCAGCCATAGTTCAAAGTTGAGGCCGGTTTGCGAGCCATGGAAAAGTTCCGGCGTCACGCCGATGATGGTAAAAGGAGTGCGATTGATCCTCAGCGTGGCTCCGATCGCCGAACGGTTGAGGTTGTAACGCGTCTTCCAAAACGAATGACTGATGACGGCGACAGCGTGCGCGTTCTGCGCGTCGTCGCGCTCGGCGCCGGAGAAGAAGCGTCCGATCTCCGGCTGCACGCGCATCACATCGAAGTAGCTGCCCGAAACCAGTTCTCCCCAGACGCGCTGCGTGGTGTCCTCTTCGCCAACGGCCAACGCTGCAGGCCGAGTGACGCTGATGGCCTCAAAGGATTGCAGGTGATCGCGGAAATCGCGGTAGTCGAGGTACGACGTCGCTAGCGGATCGCCGTTCGCTGCGACGCTCTCCACGGCCACCACGCGATCCGGCCCGGCCGCGCCGGGCAAGGGATTCAGGAGCAAGGCGCGCATCCAACTGAAAACGGTGGCGTTGGCGCCAATGCCGATCCCGATGGTGAGAATTGCGACAGCCGTGAATCCGCGGCTCCGAGAAAGACCACGGAGGGCGTAGCGTAGATCCTGGCTTAACGTGCTCATTTTTGACTGTTTACCCTATTGGCACGTTGTGTACCATCGCAGGCTATTGAAAACACGTGCAGAGGGTAGCTTCGCTGGTCGGATTCGGGGACCAGGTGCGCGAAACCGGACATGTCCTTGTAGATACCTGCTTTCGACCATCTCCGCTTCACTGCACCTCATCGGCCCCGCTTGTTTGGCGAAACGTCTTGGTCGGCAGATTAGAATCGCCGTTCCAGCCATCGATCGGGCGAGTGGGGATGATGTGAAGGAAGCCAAATGACGTATAACGCGC
>DASQHQ010000117.1:0-34344 GCA_035632015.1 Bryobacteraceae bacterium | reverse complement strand
ATCGATCCCGACAAGGTGGTTCCGCTCAGGGACGAGGCCGCGTCCAAGACCTACCTGGCGAGTCCAGTGAAGAGAGGCGGCGACAACAACTGAGCGCCGAGCCACTCGCGCCCTGCTCTCGATTCGAAGTGTTGATCCTTGACCATCGGCCCCTGTTTCGGCGATTCTAGTTAAGCGGCCCTCCGTCGCCGGCGGTTAGAAAGCGTGGCCGGGTCCTTCTCGATTTCGAATGCTCAAAAAACTGGTTTCTCTCGTCACCTTGTCGTGGCCGAGCCTGTGGATGTGCGCACTCGCCCAGAGCGGCGGCATCCGGGGTACCATCGCCGACACCTCCGGCGCGCCTATTCCCGGCGCTCAGGTCACTATTGCGAGCGACGCCGGCGCCGCCAAGCTGGTCGCGTCGGGCAATGACGGCACTTACCTGTTGAACGGCCTCGCGCCCGGCAGGTACACGGTCCACGCCACTTTTCCCGGGATGCAGTCGCAACCGGCCACAGTCGAAGTCGCTTCCGGCATTGAGACTTTGGATCTGACGCTACGCCTGATTCTCGAAAAGCAGGAGGTCACGGTGCAGGGCGACGTGGGGCCGGCGGTGAGCACCGATCCTTCGCAGAACGCCGCCAGCGTGGTGCTGAAGGACGAGAGCCTGGATGCGCTTTCGGATGACCCGGACGATCTGCAAGCCGATTTGCAGGCGCTGGCCGGTCCGTCGGCCGGTCCCAACGCGAGCCAGATTTACATCGATGGCTTTACCAACGGCGACGCGGTGCTCCCCAACAAGGATGCGATCCGCGAAATTCGCGTCAATCAGAATCCGTTCGCGCCCGAGTTCGACGCCATCGGGTACGGCCGCACCGAGATTCTCACCAAGCCCGGCAAAGACAGACTCCGCGGCCAGATCTTTTTCAACTACGGCAACGCGATCTTCAACTCGCGCAACCCGTATGCGTTCGATAAGCCTCCGTTCGATCTGAAGGATATCGGAGGCAGCGTCGGCGGTCCGCTCAGCAAGAATGCGTCCTTCTTCCTGGATGTCGATAAGCGCGACATCGATAATGGAGCGGTGATCAACGCGGTGACCTTGGATCCGGCCACGTTCGCCATCGTCACTCCGTTCACCCAGGTGTTTTCGACTCCGCAATCCCGGTTGCGGGTCAGCCCCAGAATCGACTATCAGTTTGGCGCCAATAACACGCTGACCTTCCGCTACGCGATCAGCAGGAACGCAACCACCGGCAACGGTATCGGAGGTTTCAATCTGATCTCTCGCGGATACGACCAGAGCAACCTGGAGCATGCGTTCCAGGCCACCGAAACGGCGGTTCTAAGCGCCACGGTGGTCGATGAGACTCACTTCCAGTTCCTTCATCAGCATCAGCATCAAAACTCCACCGACCAGGACCCTTCCATCATCGTCTCGAACGCCTTTTTTGGCGGCGGGCCCGCCAATGCGGTTTACCAATACATCCATCATCACTACGAACTCCAGAACTACCTGACCATCGCCCAGCGCGCGCACACCTGGAAGCTCGGCGTGCGGCTGCGCGCGGTGTCCATTCAGGACACATCCAGCTCGAATTTCGACGGCACGTATACCTTCGGAGGGGCCTACGCGCCGATTCTGGATTCGAACTTCCAGCCGGTGGCGCCGGGTGTAATCTGCGATCCGGGAGTGCCCAATCCGGGATGCCAGACCATTAGTTCGATCCAGCAATACCAGCGCACGTTGCTATTCCAGCGGATGGGCTTGAGTCCGGCGCAGATTCGGCTTCTGGGTGGCGGCGCATCGCAGTTCTCCCTCAATGCAGGCACTCCCTTGGTGTTGGTCGGGCAGGTGGACGCCGGTATATTCGCGGGCGATGACTGGCGTATCAGGCCGAATCTCACGCTCAGCCTCGGCCTGCGATATGAGACGCAGACCAACATCCGCGCGCACTACGACTTCGCGCCGCGCTTCGCCTTTGCGTGGGCGCCGGGCGCGACCGCCAAAACTTCCCGCCCCAAGATGGTGGTGCGCGGCGGGTTCGGTATTTTCTACTACCGCTTTAACGAGCAGAACATTCTGATCGACCAGCGTTTCAACGGCGTCACCCAACAGCAGTATGTCGTCGTCAACCCGGATTTCTTTCCTTCCATACCGCCGCCCAGCACGCTGCAGCAGTTTGCCACCACGCAGGCCGTCCATACGGTCAGCCCGCTGCTGATGACGCCGTACGTGCTTCAATCCGCGATCGGAGTGGAGCGCCAGATTCCCGGCAACACGACCCTCGCGCTCACTTATACCAACTCGCACGGCCTGCACCAGTTGCTGTCGCGCAACATCAACGCTCCGCTGCCCGGCACCTACACCGGCGTGCGGGGAAGCGGGGTCTATCCCTACGGCGACGTCGGCCCGATCTACGAGCAGGAATCGGGCGGCCTCTACAATCAGAGCCAACTGGTGGCCAACCTGAACTCGCGCGTAAATCGCAACATCTCGCTGTTTGGCTACTACATGTTGAATTTCGTGCGCAGCAACACGGACGGCATCAATACTTTTCCGGCCAATCAGTACGACTTCGCGGGCGAATACGGGCCGGCCTCCACCGACGTTCGGCATCGCGCTTCCGTGGGCGGTACGATTACCACCTGGTGGAATCTGCGGTTGAGCCCGCTGATTGTCGCGCAAACCGGTGCGCCGTTCGACATCATTACCAGCCAGGACATTTACGGAACCACGCTGCTGAGCGCGCGTCCGGGTATTGCCACGGACCCCAACAGGCCTGGCGTCATCGCGACACCTTACGGACTGCTGGACCCGAATCCAAATCCGGTAGAGAAGATTGTGCCGCGCAATTTCGGGCGAGGTCCGGGATTCTTCAGCGTCGACCTGCGCCTGGCGAGGACCTTCGGCCTGGGGGCCAAGCGAGTGCGTGATCGCGGCGGCCGCAACGCGTCGGATTCTCAGAGTGCCCCCGCACCCGCCGCGCCCGTAGCCGGTCCGGCACAGCGTGGAGGGATTGGCGGCTTTGACAACGCCGGCGGTGGCGGCGGCGGAGGAAGCTCGTCGGACCGGCGCTATAGTCTCACCGCCTCGGTGTCGGCCCGTAATGTGTTCAACCACGTCAATCCGGGGCCGATCATCGGAAACATCAACTCGCCGTTATTCGGCCAGTCCAACCAGATCGGCGGCGGCTTCGGGGCGTTCGCCGGCAATGCCAGCAACCGGCGCCTGGAATTTCAACTGCGGCTGGCGTTCTGAACGTAGTCCGCCCGCGTCCCGTTGGTGGCGCACGCACTCATGCGTGCCGCGTCGCGACTCATCGCGATGCGTGGCTACGACCAGCGTTCACACGAGCGCACCGGATGCCCCAGTCTCCTCGTGGCGGATAAAAAACGCTGCTGCGGCGTTCCGTCCTGCGCGCTTTCTGGAGAGTGTGAACGCGGCACGCACGAGTGCGTGCGCCACGGCTCACTCTACAAATCTCGCCCGCTTGATGTAGTCCATTTTGGGGAAGTGCTGCACCAGATATTCGTTGGTTTCGCCTTCCACGCGGCCCGGGTCGATCTCTTTTCCCTCCGGACGCATTTCGCCGTAGCCGGAGTAGATCTTATCGATTACGTCCACGCCGTCGACGATCTTGGCAAACGGTACGAAACCCTGAGTGTCCAGCGCAGCGTTGTCCGCCAGGTTGATGAAAATCTCGGTGGCGCGCGTGGCCGGGCCGGATTGCGCGAAGGCCAGCGTGCCGCGCAGGTTTTTCTCCTGGGGCGGATCGTCGACTATGAAAAACTCGCGCCACTTCTCGTGCACGTTGAAATCGCGATGCACGCCGAACTGCGCGATGAAGCCTTTCAGCACGCGAAAGAAGCGGCCTTCGTCGAAGTAGCGCATGCGGACCAGCTCGTGAAAGCGGTCCACGCCGTGCGGGGCCCAGGCGCGGCGGGCCTCGACGACGAAATCGCCTTGCGAGGTTTCGAATTTCACGCGGAATACTTCCGGCACAACCACTTTCGGGGCCTGCCTGCGGCAGGCGGTCAGGCACACAACACTGACAAGGAGAATCCGGAAAAGTCTCACAGTGATCCTAGTGCGTCATCGCGTAGATGATGTAGTTGAGGCCGTAGCGATAGGCGAGCGCGGTCATCTGCTCGGGGTAGAGCGGCGAATCGGCGTACTCCCAGGCGTCGCCGACATCGGTGTCGAAATTCACGGCCACCACCATGCGATCCTGGTCGTCGTACATCGCGCGCCAGGCCGGCGCGGTGCCTTCCGGCTGATAGACGCGCACGGTTCCCCCCGGCCCCCGGCGCAAGTGGCGCGTTCCGGGGATGAAGGTGCGATCTTTCTCGTTGATGTCGTAGAGCACGTGCATCACCGAGTCGGTTTCGGCGATGTCCGTGATGGGCGTGTTGGGCAGCACGCGGTTCATGGTTTGCCGGAAAACCTCCCATTGCTCGTCGCCCCAAAAATCATCCACCACCAGGAAGCCTCCGCGCAGCAGGTACTCGCGCAAGCGCGAAGTCTCAGCGTCGCTCAAGCCCCACCAGCCGGTCTGCGTCGCGTAGATCCAGGGATATTCGAACAGCCGGTCGTCGGTGAGACGCAGGTGCCGCGGATCGCCGGTCGCGATGCGGGTCAGGCGCTGGATTCCGAGCGAAAAATGGTCGTCGGCGTCCGGCCAGTCCACCAGCCACCAGCCTTCGCCGGTTCCGTCGCGCGAGGCGTAACCAAAGCCGCGGTGGTATTCGGGCAGATCCGTGTATTCGACGCGAATGAAATGAAACTCAGCCTGTGCTGGAAATGACGGCCGCGGGCCTTCTTCCTGCTCTTGATAGCGAAACCGCTGCGCGAAGAGAGCGGCGCCAACCAGGAGCATCGCCGGCGCCAGCCAGCGGGCGCCAATCCGGCCGCTTGTCATTTGTATCCATGGTAGCTAGCGCGAGCCGGATGTGGCTGTGGACGTTCCCGCAGCGCCTTCCTTCAAAAACTTGAGCAGCGCGGCGTTGAACACCTCGGGCGCTTGAATGTGCGGCACGTGGCCGAGGCCGGGAAGCAGCACCAGCTCCGCACCGGGGATGGTGTCCGCGATGTGCTTGGCGCGTTCCGGAAAATCGGGCGTGTCTTCGGCGCCGCCCAGCACCAGCGCCTTCACTTTGATCTTCGGCCAGTCGTAGACCACCGGATCGAGGTAGGTGATCTGGGCCAGGATGGCGCGCACCATGGCGTAGCGAGGCCAGTCGGCGCTGAGCGTCGGAGCATACAGGATGCGTGCGTACTTCTCGTATTCGGGCTTCCACGCGCCGGGCGTGTGGAAATAATAGTGGATGTTCGCCGAGAATTGCTGGTAGAGCTGGTCGTGCGTGGCAGCCATGGTGCGCTTGTAGATCTCGTCGGCGCTGGGCCAGGGCGCTTGATAACGGACGTCGGTCAATCCGATGGGGTTGTAGAGCACCACGCGTTCCGTCATGTCCGGATACGAGGCCGCGAATCGTGCCGCCAGCATCCCGCCGCCGGAGTGCCCGACGATCGCCGCTTTCGAGACGCCCAGCGTCTGCAGAAGCTTTCGCACATTCGCCGCCATGTCGTTAAAGTTGTACGGGATGATCGGCTTGGACGACCGGCCGAAGCCGATCTCGTCCGGCACCACCACGCGGAAGCCCTCCTTGCGCAGCACGTCGATGGGGCCGGCGAAATAAAAGCCGCCGAAATTCATGCCGTGCAAGAGCACCACCGTGCGTCCGTTGGCCCGGCCGGCGGGAGGGACGTCCATGTAAGCCATGTTGACGTCCTGTCCATACAAGGTCAGCGGCAGATAGGACACCGGGTACGGATACCCGACCTCCTCGTAGGTGATGCTGCCGGGCTGGACGTCGGTGGGCGCCTTCACGGGCTGATTCTGCGCTTGCAATACGGCGAGACTGCAAATCACCAGACCGGCCACAACTCTCCCGGCTTTACTCATGCGTGCCATCTTGAAACCTCCGTGAATCGGGCTATTGCTTGACCTCGACCAGCTCGATGGCCTCGCGGCTGGGGCCTTCGATCATAACGGCGCGCCCATCGCTGCCGAGCTTGTACGGCTTCGCGATCAGAAACTTCACGCCCTCGCCCTTGAGCTTGGCGATCCAGGGATCGAGGTTGGCGACGCTGAGCGCGATGTGATCGTAGAGTTGCCCGCGGGTGCCGGCCAGTGGGCGATCGCCCGGATTGACGTACCAGTTCAGCGACACGTCGTCGAACAGCACGCCCGCACCCGGCGCGCGATACATGCCGTCCTTGGTGAGCGAGGGCCAGCTCTTGTCGGGGGTGCGCGCGACCTTGCAATCCGCTTCGGTGTGTTGCGGCCCGCGGCCGCGGCCGCCGCCGCGCGCGTTGAGGTGTTTCTGGTACCAGATCTGCGCGCAGAACGGCTCGTCCTGATACATGTGCACGTGATTGAATCGCTCGGCCGGCATATTGCCTTGGTATTCGATGATGACGTGGTCCGGCCCGTCGAGATAGGCGAAACCTGCTCCCAAGGCCGGTTTCACGCCGCTAGCCTTGGCCTCGGCAATTTGGACCTTGGTGCGGCCCAGCGTTCCTCCCGCGCCCGGCCAGGTGTCGCTGCTGATGTAGACGAAGCCGTCGCCGTCGCCGGTGTAGAGCGGGAGGAGCGGGACGTGGTTTTGCAGGTAGATCTTGTTGGACGCGCGCACGTCGGTCACGTGCCAGCCAAAGTGCCAGATGGCGCTCTGCGGCTGGATGGTCGGCGGCCTGCTGACCTTGTTGAACAGCACGTAGACCTTGCCCGTTTTCAGCGCGGGAAAGCCGCCCCAAGTGGACTTGGAAGTGGTCGGGAATTGCTTGGTGTAATAGTCGATGGCCGCGTCGGGATTGATCGAATTGAGGTGCAGATGATGGAAGCCCGGCGGCGGAAGCGTGCCGCCCTGGTCGGAATTCTGAGCGGCCACCAGCGCCGCGAATGCGATGCCGACAATGACTGCCAGCCTGATCGGTCTGATTTTCATCGTGTCATCCTTTGGTTTGAGAAAACTGTCTCGTGCCCCATGCTCGAGTTTCTGGATGCGGCGCCCGCCGCGAGGAATTCGATTATAGCATCGTCGGTTGGAACTCTACGAAGACTCGGCGGGCGGCGCGCTTCTGGTCAGCGGGTCGAAGCCGAGTGTTGTCCACCCCCAATGCAATCGGCGGCGGTGATCAGGTTTCGCGTCCTTCACTTGGCCAAGTAATTCCAATAAATCCGCGCGATGTCCCGGAAAGCGATCAGGAAATCGGTCGCTTTGACCTTCGATCCGCCCACATCTTCCCAGGCGTGCAGAGGATATTCGTAGATCCGATTCGCCGCCAGTTCGGGGGAACCGGCCTGCCGGATATATCGAGCCAGAAGTTCCACGTCGAAAACCCAGCGCGTGCGAAAAGGTTGGGCGAACAATTCACGCGTCGAAGGGCAAACGCGGAAAATCTTGGCGCCGCACTGCGTGTCGTAGATCGGCAGGCCCAACATGGTGGAGACCACGGTTGCGAAGACCCTGCCGAGGTAGTGCCGGCTGGCCCGCCGATGGACTTTGCGGCCGAGCAACTTGACGCGCGACCCAAAGACCATGTCCAGATCCGGCCGCTCCGCGAAAATACACAGGAACTGCGGGATCGCGTCCAGGGGCGTCGCCAGATCGGCGTCCCAATAGCCGACATACTCGACGCCCGGCTGCTCCCAAGCAAGCAGGACGCCGCGCCGGACGGCCTCAGCTTTGCCTTGGTTCGGTTGCAAAGGAAGCACCGCCACGCGGTCGGGCGCGGCCTGGCGAAGCCGCTCCAGCACTTCCAGGGTATTGTCGCGGCTGCCATCGTCCACCAAAACGAAGCGAAATCCCGACTCTCGAAAGAATTCGAGAAACGGTTCGACCGGCAGACGTGCGGCCTCGTTGTAGCAGGGCACCACGATCAGGACCTCTGGGCCGGACACGCTGAGATGATAACAGACGACGCCGCGATCGGACGGCCGCTTGTTACAGTGAGGATGTGGACGGGGTGATCGTAGTCGACAAGCCGGAAGGGCTCACTTCGCACGACGTCGTCAACCGGGTGCGGCGGCTGGTCAGCACGCGCAAGGTGGGACATCTCGGGACGCTGGACCCGATCGCCACCGGCGTCCTGCCGCTGGTGGTCGGGCGTGCGACGCGGCTGGCGCAGTTCTTTGCGGCCGGCGACAAGATCTACGACGCGCACATCCATTTCGGCCAGGCGACCAACACCTACGATCGGGCGGGATCGCTGCTTGGTGAGGCGATTGAGCCTCGCTTCACGCGCGACCAACTCGAAGCGGAGCTGGCCGCCTTTCAGGGAAAAATCCGGCAAACACCGCCACCCTTCTCGGCCAAGAAAATCGGCGGGACGCCCGCGTATCGACTGGCGCGAAAGCAGGTTGTGGTCGAATTGCCGCCGGTGGAAGTGGAGGTGCACTCCATCGAGCTGCTGGATTTCGACGGAACCACCGCTCACGTCCGCGTACACTGCTCGGCCGGCACGTATTTGCGCAGCATCGCGCATGAGCTGGGCCGGCGGCTAGGATGCGGCGCCTTTCTCCAAGACCTGCGGCGCACCGCTTCTGGAGAATTCACCGAGAACGACTCCCGTACCCTGGAAACCCTGGAGGCGATGTCGCGCGCGGGGCGGCTTGGAGAGGCTCTCATCCCGGCTTCGCAACTGCTCCCGCAATTTCCCGCGGCGCCCGTGAACAGCGTTACCGCCAGCCAGATTCGCCAAGGCAAGGACTTTCGCCTGTCGCCCTTCCTGGCGAAGCCGGACCGCAAGTACGTGAAAGCGATCGGCCCCGAAGGCGACTTGATTGCTATCGGTGAGGCGCGATTGCCGCACCTATACCATCCCATTCTGGTGCTATAGCGGGCGGCCTACCATGAAGCAAGTTTAATTCCAGCTTGATCGCTGGAACGGGCTGGTTGGTTTATGATTCAAGTGTGCGTGGTTGTACCCTGCTCGGCGTGCTGGCGGTGTGCCTGCTCGGACTTCCGGCGGGAGGCCAGGAAGAAGACTCTTCGAAGTCCAGCGCCGCAAAGACCGAGCCCAAGTATGATGACACCTTTTCCGGCCCGGTTGTAGAGTTTTCGGCGGACAAAATTACAGTCTCCCGCAGCATCCTCGGCAGGCCGGCCGAGAAGCGCACCTTCCTGATCAAGCCCGACACGCGCATCGAGGGAAGACTGCGCGTCAAGGCCAGGGTGACGGTTGGATTCGTGACCACCGACGACGGCGACGTAGCGCGGTTGATCGTGGTCAGGACTACGGTGCAGAGACCGCCGCAGGAAAAGAAATAGTTATTTCTTTTTTTTCCGTTTCGCGGCCCAGCCTTCCTTGACAACCTGCCGGCCCCGGCCGAGCGCCAACGCCTCCGGCGGCACCGCCTCCGTGATGACCGAGCCCGCGCCCACATAGCTGCCCTCCCCGATCTCAATGGGAGCTACCAGCGTTGAGTTGCTGCCGATGAAGGCGTCCTTGCCGATCTTGGTGCGGTGTTTGCTCACGCCATCGAAATTGCACGTGATGGTGCCGGCTCCGATGTTCACGCCGTCCTCGATTTCGGCGTCGCCCAGATAAGCCAGGTGGTTGGCCTTGGCGCCGGCGGCGAATTGGGTGTTTTTCAGCTCGACGAAATTGCCGATGCGGGCTCCGGAGCCGATGCGGTTGCCGCCGCGCAAGCGCGCGAACGGGCCGATGCGCGCGCCTGCTTGGATGTGCGAATCGGCGATGGAGGTGAACGCCAGCACTTCCACTCCCTCCGCCAGCGTGGAGTTCTCGACGATGGAGCACGCGCCGATGCGGCAGTTTCCGGCGATTTGCGTTCGCCCGAGAATCCGCGCAAAAGGCTCCACGATGGTGTCGGGGGCGATGCTCACGCCGGCATCGATGGTGACCGTCTCCGGCTTCTCGATGGTCACGCCGTCCAGCATGAGCTCGCGAACTACGCGCTCGCGGAAGATCTTGTCCACGGCTGCCAGCTCGACCCGCGTGTTGATTCCCAGCAGCTCTTGCGAGTTGGCGACTTCCATGGCAGCCACGCGATGCCCGGCGCGCGTCAGGATCTCGACGATATCGGTCAGGTAGTATTCGTGAGCCGGATTGTCCGGCCGGATCTCAGCGACGTGTTTCCAGAGGAGGTCCGCACGGAAGCAGTAGATTCCGGAATTGATGAACGGGATCTGGAGTTGCTCGGGCGTGGCGGCTTTCTGTTCGACGATGGCGGCGATGTCGCCGGCGGCTCCGAAGATGATGCGGCCATAGCCGGTGGGGTCGTCCAGCTGGGTTGTGATCAAAGTCGCTGCGGCCGAGCCCGCAGTCTGCTTCCGCGTGAGTTCCTGGAGCGTGGACGCCGAGAGCAGCGGGCAGTCGCCGTAGAGGATGACGATCAGGCCGCCGCGCGCAGCCAGCGCCGGAGCACAAAGCTTCACCGCGTGCCCGGTGCCCTTTTGCTCGATCTGCTCGACGAACTGCACGCCAGAAGGCGCAAGCAGAGCCTTCATCTGTTCGGCCTGATGGCCCACCACCACCGTGATGTCGCTCGCAGGTGTTATGTGGGCGGCGGTCCGCACCACATGCTCGATCAGCGAGAGGCCCCCGGCGCGGTGCAGGACCTTGGCGCGCTTGGACTTCATGCGCGTTCCCAAGCCTGCGGCCAGGATCACCACGTTCAGCGGAGAGCTCATGCGGGTTCCAGTTATTTTTCCCCGAGCACGCGGACTCGGCGCCGCGCGATGCGGCCGCGCCGTGCCAGGTCCAGCGCGACCTGGGCGGCGGCTCGGGGATCGTGACGAACAATTTCGCCTTCCCCGAGCAGGTCGGCGGCCACCACCTGCAAGCCCATGTTCACCAGGCGGTCGACGTCGTTGACCACCGATTGCGCCTCTTCGGCCGCGTACTTCCGGCGCTGCCGGGCGCTGACGGCGCGCGTGTTCACCGCGGCGACATCGATCAATTTCAAGCCCGCGTGCCGGTGGAGAGCGGCGACGTGATCAGAGGCCCGAAAGCCGATGGTTTCTCCGGGCTGCCACATCAAATTGACGAAATAGGCCTTCAGCGCCCGGCTGCGATGGATGGCTTCGGGGATGCCTTCCACCAGAAGATTGGGAATCACGCTGGTGAACAGGGAACCGGGACCGAGCGTGATCAGGTCGGCCTGCGCGATCGCCTCCAGCGTCTCCGGAAGCGGTTTACAGCGGGCAGGCCGCAGCCGGATACAGCGGATCGGAGCGCGGCTCTTGCTGATCCTGGTTTCGCCGGTTACGATGCGTCCGTCCTCCAGTTCCGCTTCGAGCGTCACGTTGGCGGCGGTGGACGGATAGATTCGCCCCAGGCTCGCCAGAATTTCCGACGATAGCTTGACGGCCTGCGCGAAGTCGCCGGTCAGGTGGGTCAGCGCCGTCAGAAAGAGATTGCCGAAGCTGTGGCCTTTCAAGCCACGACCCTCCGAGAAGCGGTACTGGAAAAGCCGGGACAATGTGGCTTCGTCTTCCGACAGCGCGACCAGGCAATTACGGATGTCGCCCGGGGGCAAGACATCGAACTCGCGCCGCAGCCGTCCGGAACTTCCGCCGTCGTCGGTGACGGTGGCGACGGCCGTGATTTCTGCTTCCTTAGGATGCTGGGCGTACCGCTTCAGGCCGTGCAACAGCGTGGAGAGTCCCGTCCCTCCGCCGATTGCGACGATACGAAACGCTTCCATCATTTATAGCATCGCAGGTTCCGGGCCGGCGTTGTGCTGGGATTGAATGGATCGGGCGCCGGAGCGGGCACAACAGCCCTGTAGCGGCCCGGCGGATTCGCAGGGGGAGGGAACGTTGCTTAGGCGGCGGGTTGGTCGTCCTCGTCGTAGGCGGAGACGGGTTCCAGGTCTTCGGCTTCAAAGACCTGGTCGCAATCCAGGCAGCGGACGTAGTCCACGCCATCGCGTCTCGCCAGAATCTCGGTCCGGTCGTGTTTGCAAGGCGGCATATAGCAGATTAACCCTATTCTAAGGATGCCGATTGAGTTGTCAAGCCCCCGAAAGTCCCAAGGTTGCCAGGGCCGCTAGGACCAGGGGCGGGCGGGGCGAGGATCCGAGCGCGACACAGGACCTCTAATTCGGTCGATACTTGCTCATCATCGCGTTACACTCAATAGAGCAGCATGACAGGCGCTTACCTTATGCGAGCACCTGGGACGCCTTAGCGCATGAACGGACCCATCGCGTTCGCACGAACTCTGCGCGCCCTGGACGCCGACGACTTCCGTATCTCGAACATCGCCCTGTTCTTGGCCATGGCACTGCTGGCGGGCTGGACGGCCTGGCTGTTCGCCGCACGCATTCCCCAGTACGAGACCGCTCAGGATGCGCGCCTCCAGGGGCCTGAGATAGTGATAGCCGATTTCCCGCTCAGCGCCCGGCCGCGTATTCGCCCGGCGCAGCGGGCTCTGGTCGAAACCGGGGGCCCGCCCCTTCGCGCCGAGGTCGCCTCCATCGACAGCGCAGTGCGCGACGGAATGCTGCAAGTCGAGTTGCGGCTGTCTGCCGGCTCTGAACAAACGCCGGCCTCGCGCGTCACGGTCCAGATTGAAGTCGAGCGCGTCTCGCCCGCGTCGCTGTTGCTGCGCGCCATTGGTCGCGGGGGCCGATGAAAACGCGCAGCCGCTGGCTGGTGCCCGAGGTCGTCCAGACTTCCAACATGGATTGCGGACCGGCCGCGCTCAAGTGCCTGCTGGAGGGATTCGGCATCCGCGCCCAATACGGCCGCCTCCGCGAAGCCTGCCAGACCGATGTCGACGGAACTTCCATCGACACCATGGAAACAGTCGCCAACGAATTGGGCCTCGAGGCCGAACAAATCATGCTGCCGCCGGATCACGTGCTGATTCCGGAGGCGCGCGCCCTGCCTGCGATCGCAGTCGTGGTTCTTCCAAACGGCATAACGCACTTCGTGGTCATCTGGCGGCGGCACGGCTCGCATTTGCAACTCATGGATCCCGCCACGGGCCGCCGCTGGGTGCGCTGCTCGCGATTTCTGTCCGAGTTATATCTCCACAGCATGGCTGTACCGGCCGGCGATTGGCGCGAATACGCAGGCTCGCCGGATTTCCTCGCGCCCTTGCGGCGCCGGATGGAGCAGTGGGGCATCTCAGACCGCGGGAACCAACTGATCGACTCCGCCGCCGCGGATGCTGGCTGGCAAAGCCTGGCGGCTCTCGATGCGGGCGTTCGAATGCTCGATTCCATCGTGCGCTCGGGCGCTGTCGGCCGGGGCGGGGAAGCGGCTCGCGTCCTGGATGGATTCCTGGAAAACAGCGATACGATCCCGGAACATTACTGGTCGGTTCGGCCGGCGCCTGCTGAAGACGAGCTGCTCTTCCGCGGCGCAGTGTTGGTTCGCGCTTTAGGACTGAGGACCGGGGCAAAAGCGCCGTCCTCGCCCGAGCTGGTGGCAGCGCTGCGCCAGCCGCCCGCCCAACCGGGCCGCGAGTTGCTGCGTCTTCTGGCCGCCGACGGAGTGTTCACACCCGGCGCGATCGTGACGGCGCTGGCGGTGGCCAGCGCGGCGGTGATCCTCGAGGTAATTTTGTTCCGCTCTTTGCTGGATCTCGGCGGATCGCTCGGTCTTCCCAGCCAGCGGCTCGGCGCCATCAGCGCGGTGATCCTTTTCTCGCTGGCGCTGCTGCTGCTCGAAATTCCGCTCATCCGCAGCCTGCTGCGCTTTGGGCGAAGGCTGGAAATCCACCTGCGCCTGGCGTTCCTCGCCAAAATCCCTCGTCTCGGCGACCGCTACTTTCAGAGCCGCCCGAAGTCCGACATGGCCGAGCGCAGTCACAGCATCCACTTGATCCGCCGCCTGCCTGAGCTGGGCGGCCAGCTCTTGCGGTACAGCTTCGAGATTGTCTTCACCACGGCCGGGATCATCTGGCTGGATCCGGGCAGCGCGGCGATCGCGATCTTATCGGCCCTCACCGCCGTCGCCATCCCGCTCTTCTCGGAGCCTTGGCTCATGGAACGCGATCTGCGTTTCCGAACTCACTCCGGTGCGCTCACGCATTTCTATCTGGATGCACTGCTCGGCCTGGTGGCGATCCACTCGCACGGGGCGCAGCCGGCGCTGCGGCGCGAACACGAAAGCCTGCTCACGGAGTGGGCTCGGGCCGGATTGAATCTGCAACGCGCCGTGATCTCGCTGGAGGCCGTGCAATTCCTGGCGGGGTTCGGTTTGGCGGTGTGGCTGCTTGCTTCGCACCTGGCCCGCAGCGGAGATGCCGGCGCGGTTTTGCTGCTGGTCTATTGGGCACTGAATCTTCCGGCGCTGGGCCAGGAGGTGGCGCTCATTGCGTGGCAGTATCCGGCCTATCGCAACATCACGCTGCGGCTGCTCGAGCCGCTCGGCGCGATCGATCAGACCACTCCGCGCTCTGAGGTTCCGTTTCAACCTGGCCTCGACGCCGTCTCGATCCGATTCGAAGACGTCGGCGTGACCGTCGCCGGCCACTCGGTGCTCCGAGACATCGATCTCTCGGTGGAAGCGGGCGCGCACGTCGCCATCGTAGGCCCCTCCGGAGCGGGCAAATCCAGTTTGGTCGGCACCTTGCTCGGTTGGCATCGTCCGGCCAAGGGGCGTCTCTTGGTCGATGGCAGCGAGTTGGATATGGAAGCGGTGGAGCGGCTGCGGCCTCACATCGCCTGGGTGGATCCAGCCGTGCAACTCTGGAACCGGCCGCTGATCGACAACCTGGAGTATGGCTTGCCGGCCGAGGCCCGGATGTCGGTGGAAGAGGCCATGGATGCCGCCGAGCTGCGCCGCGTCCTGGAGTGTCTGCCCGAAGGCTCGTCGACTCCCTTAGGCGAAGGCGGCGGGCTGGTCTCAGGCGGCGAGGGCCAGCGGGTGAGATTCGGGCGCGCGCTGCTGCGGCCCGGCGTTCGGCTGGTCATCCTGGATGAGCCGTTTCGCGGACTCGACTTGGACCAGCGCCGCACACTGCTCCAGCGCGCGCGTAAGCTCTGGCGCGACGCCACGCTGTTGTCGATTTCGCATGACATCGCTGACACGCTGGCCTTCGAGCGAGTGATCGTCATCGAGGAAGGCCGCATCGCCGAAGACGGGAATCCGGCCGAGCTGGCGCAAGATCCCGCATCGCGCCTGCATGCCATGCTTGAGGCCGAGCGCGCGGTGCGCGAAGGATTGTGGTCGAGCAGCGGCTGGCGCAGGCTGCGCCTCCAGGACGGCGTGTTGATCGAGTCATGAAAGATCTCCTCTGGCCGGCCTCTCGTCTCGGTGAGGCGTTGCAGGCGCTCGTGGCGCAGGCACTCCTGCCTGCCGCGCCGGGACCCTCCAGGACGCGCGCACCACGGACCGCCGCGGCAGCACCTTTTGAACGCAGCGACGAAGCCGCGGCGTCCGGTGCGCTCGTGCCGGCGCCCGGCGAGGCGGCCGCAAACCCTGAAGCCTTGAACGAATGGCTCGCCACGGCCGCCCGCACCTTAGGCGTGGAAGCCCAGCCCGCCGAAACCCCGTACGCGGACTTTGATGGTCACATCCGCAAGCTCGGGCCGGCGCTGCTCGAGGTTCCGTTCCCGGATGGCCCCCGCTTTCTCGCGATTCTTCCCGGCCAGTCTCTGCGCGTCCTCGGACCCGATCTCCAGCCGCAGCGCGCTTCCGTTTCGGACATCCATTCGTTAGTCTGTACCCCGGTGGAAGCGCCGGTGCTCGCTGAAGTCGAGCAGATTCTGGAGCGCGCTGGAATCGCGAAAGAAAAGAAAGCCGCCGCTCGCGATGCAATCTTGCGCGAACGCCTTAGTTCCCGCCGCATCCGCGGCATTTGGATTCTGCGCTTGCTTCCGTCGGCCGATTTCTGGAGCCAGCTTCGCCAGGCACGCGTGCCGCAGCGCCTGTACGTCTTGGCCGGCGCACATGCGATTCAATACGGCCTGTGGGTGCTGGCCTGGTGGGTGGTCGGTTCAAATGTGCTGAACCGCCGCGCCGATCAAAGCTGGCTTCTGCTGTGGGCGCTGCTCTTGCTCACGCTGGTGCCGTTGCGCGTGCTGATTACCTGGCTGCAAGGTCTGGTTGCCATCGGAGCTGGCGCGCGCCTCAAGCAGAGACTCTTCTATGGCGCTCTGCGATTGGAGGCGGACAGTATGCGTCATCAAGGCGCCGGCCAGTTGCTCGGACGCGTGCTGGAATCGGAAGCCGTGGAAGGGCTGGCGCTGAGCGGCGGATTTCTGGCGCTGGTGGCGCTGATCGAACTCGGGGTTTCGATCTTCGTGTTGTGCCTGGGCGCGGGCGGACTCCTGCAGGCAGGGCTGTTGATCGCTTGGCTGGCGGTTGCGGCGGCCATCGCCCGGCGTTACTACCAACGCAACCGCTCTTGGACGGATGTTCGTCTCGCCCTGACGCACGACCTGGTGGAGAGCATGGTCGGCCATCGCACGCGCCTGGCGCAACTTCCGCCGGATCGCTGGCACACGGGCGAGGATGAAGCCCTCGAATCGTACCTCAAATCATCCCAGGTCATGGACCATTCCACCGCGGCGCTGCTGGCGCTGGTGCCGCGCGGCTGGCTGGTGCTCGGTCTGCTGGGCTTGGCTCCGGCGTTCGTACTTGGCGCGGCGTCCAGCGGACGAATCGCCATCGCGGTCGGAGGAATGCTCCTGGCCTATCGCGCGCTGCGACGCTGCGCCTCGGGAGCCTGGCAGTTGGCGGGCGCCGCCGTGGCCTGGCAGCGCGTCGCGGTTCTGTATCGCGCCGCCACGCGGCCGGAGTGGATCGGCTCGCTGGAGGCGGCCGCCCGCGCGCGGGGCGAAGCCACACTGGACGCGCGCGATCTGATGTTTCGTTACAGCCAGAAAAGCCCGCCAGTATTGCGCGGTTGTACGCTTCGAATCTCCCCCGGCGATCGATTGGTGCTGGAAGGGCCGTCCGGCGGTGGTAAGTCCACGCTGGTTTCTTTGCTGATCGGTCTGAGGGAACCGGATTCGGGCCAGCTCCGCGTCGCCGGTCTGGATCGTCACACGCTGGGCGCCGAAGCCTGGCGCAAGCACATCGCCGCCGCGCCGCAGTTTCACGAGAACCACGTGCTGGCCGAAACGTTTGCATTCAATCTGATCATGGGCAGGCGCAAGCTGCCCAGCCCGCGCGATCTCCCGGACGCCCAAGCCATCTGCCGGGAACTCGGACTCGCGCCTCTGCTCGAGCGCATGCCGGCCGGTTTGCTGCAGATGGTAGGAGAAACCGGCTGGCAGCTCTCACATGGCGAGCGCAGCCGCCTGTATGTCGCGCGGGCTTTGCTTCAGGATACCGACCTGGTGGTGCTGGATGAAAGCTTCGCCGCGCTCGATCCGCTGAATCTGCAACACGCGCTCGAATGCGTGCTACGCCGCGCGCGATCGCTGCTGGTGATCTCGCACCGCTGAGCCTATTTCAGGCCGCCGACCAGAAACAGGGTGACGATGTCGCGCTGGAACGAATAAGCGTAGGACGCGCCATCCGGGGTCAGGGCGACATCCGCGATTCGCACTCCCACCGGATCGGGCGGCTTCAGCTCTTTCCAGGGCCCCTGGCGTCCGGTAGCTACGTCCAGACGGCTGATCTTCAAGACCGACGGCTTCTCCAGCTTTTTCAGAAACAGGAAACGGCCATCGCCGCTCCACCGGATCACGGATTCGTCCGGGTCGATCGTGGCGATTTGCCTGGGTTCGCCGCCGGCCAGGGGAAGCAGGCTCAACTTTCCACCGGCCGCGATGGTGGCGTACTTCTGGTCCGGCGAAACAGCTAGCGCGGCGACTCCTTCCGGCGTAACCGGAGCGGGCTTTCCACCGTGCACGTCCTGCAGAAAAGTGCGCAGCGGCCGGTTGCCTTCAGTCCCCGTAAAGAGAATGTGCTGGCCGTCCGGAAACCACTCCGCGCGCCCGTAGTGGATGCCTTGAGCGACGAGGGACCGTGCTTCGCCGGCCCCGGTCGGCTGCAGCGTCAGTTTGGTGTTGGGCCCGTCGCTGACGATGCTGCTTACCCACTGGCCGTCCGGAGACAACGCCGGTACGTTGCCGTCACCCAGCCGCACCGCGGGCGAGCCGTCGGTCTTCCGCAGATAGATCGCGGCGTTGCGTTGCGACACGTACGACGATTCTACGAACAGTATGGTCTTGCCGTCGGCGGAAATATCGTAGATGTGCGAAGCGTCGAACCAGGACAGATCCCGCTCCGCGTTGTTACCCGGCGTCAAGGCCGAAATGCCGAGGCGTGTGTCCTCGGTGGTGGCAAGCACGCGGCCATCGCGGGAAATGTCGTCCATGGCCATCATGGCGGGCGTCTCCACCACGGTACGTTCCTTGTTCTTGAGGCTCACCGCCTGCAGGCCGGGATTGGAGCCGTCCTTGCCGGCGGCGCCAAACCAAACTTCGTCCCCGTTAGGCGACCAGGCCAGGTGCAGCGACACTCTCCAGCCCCGCGACAGGACGCGCTTGGCGCCGTGCAGGTCCAGCACAGTTACCGCAAAGTCCCCGATGGCGTCGTCGTATTCGAAAAACGCCAGCAAGTCCCCCTTGGGCGAGACGCGCAGATCGTAGGGCGGGCGCCCGTCCTTCTGATAGAGCACGGTCCCGATGGGGTACTCGATGCGCGTAGTGCGCCCGACAGTGTGCGACACGGCCAGATTCGCTCCATCGGGCGACCAGTCGGCGTCATTGACGTTCTCGAGAATCTCGCGCGGCGCTCCGCCGGAAAGAGGCACGCGCGCCAGGGTTCCGGCGCTGGCCAGCGATTCGCCGATCAGGATGGCCATTTCGCCGCTGGAGCTGATGGACAGAATGCGCCCCTCGGGCAAACCGAGCGAGCGCGACTCGCGGCTGCCCGGCCGCATGGAGAAAATGGTCATGGGCTCATCGCCCCATTGCCCGCTGAAGAGCACGGTTTGTCCATCCGGCGAAAAGCGCGCGGCGGCCACATCGCCGCGACGGTAGGTGAGCCGCTCGAAAGTGGGACGGGGTGCGCGCAGAGCCTGCGATCCGATAAAGGCGCCGCCCGCCAGCGCCAGCACGATCAGCGCCGGCCAGACCAGCAGCGGCAGACCAAACTGGGCCTTGCTTGCGGCGGCTGGCTGCTCCTGTTGGCCCGATTCCAGCTCGTCCAGCACATCCCCCAGCGCGACCTTCACGTCCGCCATGTTTTGCCAGCGCCGCTGGGCATCCTTCCGCAAGCAGCGCGCGATGATCCGCTCCAGGTCCCGCGGCACGTTGTCCTCGCCTGGCCGGAATGGATCGGGCTCCTTGTGCAGCACCGAGGCCAGCGTCGAGAGCTTCGAGCCGCCGGAGAACGCGCGTCGGCCCGTGACCATCTCGTACAACATGGCGCCGAACGAGAAGATGTCGGAGCGCGCGTCCACCTTCTGTCCCTCGGCCTGCTCCGGCGACATGTAGGCGACGGTTCCGAGGGTGGTGCCGGCCTCGGTGGCGGGCGGGGCGTTCAAATGCACGCTCTCGGTAGCCGCGAAGGCGTCGGGCGGCTCGGGCTCACTCAACTTGGCGAGTCCGAAGTCCAGGATCTTGACCTCGCCCTCAGTACTGACGATCACGTTGGCCGGCTTCACATCGCGGTGAATGATGCCGGCTTGGTGCGCGGCCGCCAGGCCATCCGCGACCTGGACGGCGTAGCGAAGCGCTTCGTTCGGCCGCAGCCCCTTGCGGCCGATGATGCGATCCAGCGTTTTGCCCGCGACGTACTGCATGACGATGAAATCCACCGCCTGGCCGTCCACCTGGGCCGTGTCGATGTCGTAGATGGTGATGATATTGCGGTGGCTCAGCGCGGAGGCGGACTTGGCTTCCTGCGCGAACCGCGCGCGCCGCTCGGCGTCGCCTACCGCCGAAGAGGGCAGAACTTTGATCGCGACCGGGCGATCGAGGTGTGTGTCGAGCGCGCGGTAAACTACGCCCATCCCTCCCGCGCCCAGCTTAGCCTCAATTCGATAGTGCTTGAGCGTCACGCCGATCATGTGCCGAATGCAAGCCGGTGCGACTATTTTAGCACTCCCAGACGGGACCATCAAAACATTTGGGTATTGTTTTGTAACAACTTAACAGAGCTTGCGCCAATTTGACCGCCAAGGTGGGCCTTCAAAGGCGCGGGCCAGTATTTCTCGCTATACTGGGACCGCTTCGAAATCCCCCTGAGGTGCTTCTCAGGAATTTCTGTGTCAGTAACCAATCCAATTTGGGCGGGAGGCATAAGTGCGAGTGTCAATGAATGCCGTTGGTCTGATCCTGGCCGTGGGGTCTTCGTATTTGACGGCTGGGGCTGCCAATGCCGCCTTGGCGAAGACGGGTGCGGACGCAATCGCGGCGCTGAAGGCGTCGGGCAGCTACAACAGCCTGCAAAAGAGCTGGCGACAGGCCCAATACGCGATGCAGCAGGACCGCGGCGAATACCTGGCCCGGAATGCGGCGCAGAAGCTCGATCTCAGGTTCCGCGCTAGCGATGCAACTCTGCGTCTGGCCGGTGACACAGGCCGCGCCTCCGTAGCGTTCGAGTTTCTTGGGTTTGGCTATGGAGACCGCTGGGCGGCGCCGGAGCGGGCGCGGCTGGTTGGATCGGCGAACCGTATCGAATACCGGCGCGGCGCGCTGACGGAGTGGTATGTAAACGACGAGCGCGGCTTAGAGCAAGGCTTTCGCGTTGCGACGCGGCCCGGGACGGAAGCTGGTCCACTGCTGATCGCTCTCGGAGTTAACGGCGCGCTGCCCCAAAAAACCACGCCGTCGGACGTAACATTGCTTGACTCATCCGGCCGGGCCGTGCTGCGCTACGGCGAACTGCGAGCCTGGGATTCCCAACAGCGGCCGTTGCCGGCGCGTATGGAAGTTCAGGACCACGAGATCCGCCTGCTGGTGGACGACAGCCGAGCGATGTATCCGATCACCATCGATCCCACAATCTCGGCAGTCATCTTGTTGGCCAGCGACGGGGTAAGCTCGGACCAGTTGGGTACGTCCCTGGCTGTCGACGGGAACACGGCTGTACTCGGCGCGCCGGGCCAAAGCATCGCCAAGGGAGGCGTGCAGGTGTTTGTCCGTTCCGGTTCAACCTGGACGCAGCAGACTACGCTCACCTCCTCCGATGGTGTGCCTGGCGACCGGTTCGGAAGCTCGGTTTCGGTCAGTGGAAGCACGATCCTGGTCGGGGCACCGGGTCAAGCCGGCCAGGGAGCGGCCTACGTCTTCACGCAAACCGGTACGAGTTGGTCTCAGCAGGCTAAGCTGACCGCGTCTGACGGAAATACCGGGGATGCCTTCGGTTCTTCGGTTTCGTTGAGCGGCGGTACCGGCGTGGTGGGCGCACCTGGAAAGGCTAAGCGCGAGGGAGCGGTTTATGTCTTTACATTCGCTGCCGGGGTCTGGAACCAGCAAGCTGAGTTCATGCCCAACGATGCCGCCAGCGGCGATGCATTCGGAAATTAGGTAGCGCTGAGCGTGAACACAATCGTCGCTGGAGCGTTTGCCAAGAATAGCGGCCAGGGAGCAGCGTATGCCTTTGTCCTGTCGTCCGGAGCCTGGAGCCAGCAGGCCAAACTGGCGGCCAGCCCGCTTGCCGGTAATGCGCAGCTCGGCTACGCCGTCGCGGTGAACGCCGACACGGCCGTCATCGGTTCTGGTGCGAGCACCGGCTATATCTTTGTCCGAACCGGTACGGCCTGGAGCCAGCAGGCGATGCTCGCGTCGCCCGACGGCACCAGGCAAAACGGCTTCGCCTCCGCCGTTGCAGTCTTTGGAGACACGGCCTTGTTTGGGGAGCCCGATGACTCCCAGTCGTACGGCGAGGCCTATGTATTTGTTCGTTCCGGCTCAACTTGGACACCGCAGCCGAAATTGACCCCGTCGGACCGCGCTATTAGCGACCAGTTCGGCACGGTGGTTGCGTTGAGCCCGGATACCGCAGTGATTGGGAGCCCCGGTAAGGCGAATAACACCGGTGAAGCATATGCATTTTTCCGCTCTGGTACGAGCTTCGCTCAACAGGGCGTCCTGGCGGCGGCAGGCGCCTCGGGTGCGGACAATTTCGGTTCTAATGTGGCCGTGAGCGGAGACACTGCCGTGGTGGCCGCGCCCGGCAAGTCGTCCCGGGGCGCGGTGTACGTGTTTGCACGCTCCGGCGCAACCTGGATCCAGCAGAGCGAGCTGACTGCCTCCGACGCGGCGAACGGCGACTCGTTCGGAAGCTCGATCGCCGTCGATGGCGGTACCTTGCTGGTCGGCGCAAGCGGCAAAGGCGGGCAAGGTGCGGTCTATGTGTTCGCTCAATCCGGTTCGACCTGGACCCAGCAGACCGAGCTGGTGGCCGCCGATGCCGCCAAAGGAGATGGGTTCGGGAATTCCGTTGCGCTCAACGGGAGTACCGCGGTAATAGGAGCCAATGGCAAGCTTTCTGGACAGGGAGTGGCTTACGTGTTTGTGCAATCCGGCGGCGTCTGGGCCCAGCAGGCCAAGCTGACGGCCTCGGATGGCGCGCAGAACAGCCAATTTGGAATTTCGGCCTCCGTCAGCGGAGATACTGCCGTGGTGGGGGCGTGGTTTAAGGCCAACGGCGGGGCGGCCTACGTGTTTGTTCGATCCGGCTCCGCGTGGACGCAGCAAGCCGAGTTGAATCCCGACCCCAACAGTGCGGATTTCGGATACTCCGTTTCGCTGGATGGCGACACGGTTGTGATTGGCGCTTACTCGGAAGGCAGTAGTCTTTCCAATGGGGGATTTACGCGCGGTCCAGGCGCTTCCTATGTTTTTGTCCGTTCGGGCAGCGCTTGGACACGCCAGAGCAAGCTGGCCGGTTCCGACACCAGGAACGGCGATGTTCTGGGCTACTCCGTGTCGCTCAAAGGCGACACAGCCGTGGTGAGTGCGCTCAATGCGGACTCGGGCCAGGGAGCGGTATATGTCTTTGCGCGATCGGGCTCCACTTGGACCCAGCAATTGGAACTTACGGCTCCAGACGGCGTGAGTGGCGATCGATTTGGCAACGCGGTCGCATTGAGCGCCGGAACGCTGGTGGTCGGAGCGAACGCCAAAGGGGCGGGAGGAGGAGAAGCCTACCTGTTTCCTATTCCGATCATCACGCCGGGAAGTCTGGTGGATACAATCAGCGGGCAGGCCACCTTCGCTCCCGGATCGCTGGCTACGATCTTCGGGAATCATTTCAGCAGCGTCGACACGCCCAGCGGCGATCCACCCTGGCAGACAGTGCTGAACGGAGTCTCGCTGACCGTGAACGGAACCTTGGCCGCGATGAGCTTCGCCGGCTATCAGCAGATCACCTTCCAGTTTCCATATGAAACCGCGACCGGCCCGGCCAGCATCGTGGTCAACGCCAACGGCGCATCCAGTGCCGCCGTCCAGGTGACCGTCAGCGATGTGTCGCCCGGCGTCGTCACGACGCCCGACGGCCGTGCCATGGTGATAAACGACGACGGCAATCTGAACAGTGCGGACGATCCCGCCAACAACGAGGGGATGATAATGATCCTTTGCGCCGGATTGGGCTTGCTGGACAACCCGATCCCCGACGGTGCGGCGGCTCCGGGCGACGTGGTGTCGAATGCGCTGATCATGCCCACGGTAAGCATCGGTGGTTCCGATGCGCCGGTGACATCCGCCACGATGGTGGCGGGGATGGTCGGCATCGGCCAGATCATTGCGCAGGTGCCGGATCTGCCCGCGGGCGACTATCCGGTGGTGATCACGCAGGAGAACCTGTCGAGCAACGGTCCGATAATGAGCGTCAGCGGCAATGTGGTGGCGTCGTCAAAGCCCACCCAGAGCGGTGCTCGAAAGAGTGCACCCGTCCGCCGGCGGAGCCGCTAGCTCCTTCACGCTACTTCTGGTCGACGGCGGCGCCGGAGTTTTCTTCCGGCTCTCGCGTCCAGGTCTGCGAGCGGCCAAACAGAGACGCGCCCAGATACCCTCGCACCGAAAGCACGCTGCCGTGTTCCTTGACCTTCACTTTGCAGCGGTAGACTTTCCCGTTGTCGGGATCGAGGATGTCGCCGCCCGTGAATTCCTCGCCGTCCTGCTTCAGGCCGCGAATGATCACCATGCCCACGATGAGCTGATCTTTGCGCTCATCGGTGCATTTATCGCAACGGCGGCCGGCTCGCTCCGGGTTGAGGCTTTGCTCGACGCGGCCGAAGAACTGGCCGTTCTCCTCCCAGATACGCACGATCGACCGCGGCTTCCCAGTCTTGTCGTCCACCGTCCGCCAGCGGCCCCCCGGCGTGAGGGTGACGGTGGGATCGGAAGCGTGCAGGCCAAGGGTCGCCAGGCCGAGCAGCGCCAAGGCGCGAACCAAATGATTGCTCCTGTTATGGGTTGGCATGAATTCCTCCAGCGAATGAAGCTTGCGACCTGCCCGGCACGCTGCCAGCGGAAACCGGCGCAATCAGAGTGCGTGTTGTCGCGCTACGCTGGCTTGCTGAGGGCAGCAATCGCGCCTGAATACAGAGAAACAGGCTCTAACATCCGCCCAGAGCAGCACGAGAACTGCCACTGCCGTAATCTCGGTACTAGTACAGTTTCTTGCCTGACAGATGCAATCATGAAAGAAGGCCCCGTCGCCATCGACTAGCATATTGTGTGAGGGTCTGAGGAGCACCATCGCATGAAACGAACCTCTCGACTTCCCATCCAGCTCGGAATTGGCTGCACTATTCTCGCCCTATTCGCGCATGCCAGCTTACATGCTCAAGCCGTGTTCTTCATTCAGCAGAACCAGGTAGCGGTCGGCTCTAACCCCAGTTCGCTAGCGATCGCCAATTTTAGCGGTGGCGGCAAGGCCGATCTGGCGGTGGCCAACCAGGGATCGTCCACGCTGACGCTGCTGCGCGGCTTGGGCAACGGGTTCTTCCAGCCCTTGCCGACTCAGAAGACCGGCCTCAGCCCGCGCGCCGTGGTGACCGGAGATTTCAATCTCGACGGAAGAACGGATCTGGCGGTTGCTGATTTCGCTGCGAACAGTGTCTCCATCCTGCTGGGGAATGGCAACGGAACTTTCCGGCTTATGGCCAGCCTGAACGCTGCCGGGCCCGCTTCCATCGTCGTCGGGGATTTCAACTCGGACGGCATACCCGACCTGGCTGTGGCGGAGAGCAATTCCAACAAGGTTTCCATCTTTATAGGCATCGGCAACGGGGTGTTTCAGCGATTCTTCAGCATGGCTGTAGGAAATGGCCCGGCGTCCATCATTACCGACGACTTCAACGGCGATGGAGTGCCCGATCTCGCGGTCGCGAATACGAGCTCGAACAACGTTTCCATTTTGCTTGGCCTCGGCGATGCGACGTTCCGCCCGCCGCTGAACTTCGAAGCGGGATCGCTTCCTGCCTACCTTGTTTCAGGCGACTTCAACGGCGATGGCCAAACGGATCTGGCTGTCGTGAATGCCACCGGGTCTGCGACCAGTTCCGTTACGATCTTGCTCGGCTTGGGGAACGGGTTTTTCCATGGTTTTATCAACCCGACGGCAGGCGCCAACGCTTCCTTCCTGGTGGCTGGCGATTTTAATCTGGATGGAGTTCTCGATCTGGCCGTCGCGAACACGGGCTCGAACACGATCTCGATCTACATCGGGTTCGGCGATGGGACATTTCAACCGCGGCGGGATTTCGTGGCCGGCAGCGCGCCGGACTGGATCGGCGTGACGGACTTGAATGGGGATGGCAAGCCGGATCTGCTGGTGGCTAACAGCCGATCCAACACCGTTTCGGTGCTGATCAATCATACTTCGACGCCGATTCCGCCCAGCGTCACATCGGTGGTGAACGGCGGCAGCCTCCAGGGCGGGCCGGTCGCCCCCGGCGAGCTGGTGACGATCTTTGGCAGCAATCTGGGTCCCGACACTCCGGTCCAGTATCAGCTCACTGCTTCCGGGCTGGTGCCGTCGCAACTGGCTCAGACACAAGCGCTGTTCGATGGGATTCCGGCGCCGCTGCTTTCGGTGGCTGCCGGCCAGGTGAGTGCGGTAGTTCCCTTCGAGGTCGCCGGCAACCCGAGCACGCAGTTGGTGGTGCAAAACGGCGACCAGATCTCCGCGATGATGACCTTACCGGTGACCGATAGCGCTCCCGCCTTGCTCTCCGCGGACGGCTCGGGCCAAGGGCAGGGCATGATTACCAACGCAGACGGTTCCCCGAACAGCGCCGCGAACCCGGCTGCCGGCGGCTCCGTGGTGGTGCTCTATGCGACCGGCGCCGGCCAAACCAACCCACCGGGCGTTGACGGACTACCCGGCGGCGATGTGTTGCCGATTCCACTACTTCAGGTTTCAGTGACTATTGGCGGAGTTCCGGCACCGATGGCTTCGGCAGCCGGCGCCCCGGGGCTGGTGGCGGGGATCGTGCAAGTTTCTGTTCAACTGCCGGATGGCGTCAGCGGCGGCGTCTTTCCCGTGGTGTTGCAGGTCGGCAATGCAACCAGCCAACCTGGAGTCACACTCGCGGTGCAATAAGGATCAGCCCCGCGGCTCACAAAGTGCCGCGGGGCGTTAAGCAAAATGGTTGGTCTGAAAACTTACTTTACGCTGTCCACCGTAATGGTGTCGCCCTCGACCTTGCCCATAACCGTGACCTTCTTACCGGCCTGGTCAACGACCTTGGCTTGATCGGCGAACTTGTATACCTTGCCTTCATCGGTGACAAGGACGGCCGGGCTGCCCTTCTTGATGCAGGACTGCGCGCATTGTACGTTGCCCCGCATCGCGGGTTTATCAGCGCACGCCTGGTCGATGATGTATCCTGTGACGCTCGCGGCCACTGCGCTTAATGAAAATGCGGCCGTCAATGCGAAACCTGCGACAAACTTCTTCATGATTCGCCTCCCTTGGATTTGAGCCTTGTACAGCACAGGCTTCCTGAGTGTATACCACCGGAGCAAGCGAATGCAAATGCAAGGGCGCTATGTCGGGTGGCGGCCGGCGCGAAACCGTTACATTGACAGCCCTGTTGCCTGGTGATAAAAGAGGAGGGAACCGTTTGTCCGCATGGACTTGGGCGATGAAGTCCGAGCGCCGGCGGGCGTCGCGACGGCGCGCTGAATCCGTTCCCTGAATATAAATTCCGCTGGCGCGCTGATCTCGCAGAAGTGGAGAGAGCAACGATGCATGGCAAGTCCCACACCATCTCGACCATCACACTGATTCTCATGTCGGCGCTATTGACTTTCGCCGCGCAGAGCAACGGGCATGCATCAGCCGCGGCGGGATCGGCGCCCAAAGCGGCCGTCCCGAATCCCAAGGTTGCTGGTCCGATTACGGGAGGTGATCACGGGCAGGCGTTTGGCGGGATGCCGGCTGCTGACCTGGAGCGAGCGGGCTTCGTGGAGTCCGAATTTTTCTACGGCGGAACAGCCAGGGCCTACCTCAACGACGGTCCTTGGGGTGTCGACGGCATTTGGGCCGCCAGGATGGGCGGCAGTGCGGAGTACAAAGTTCGCATGCTGGTGCGCCGGCCCGCCGACGCCCGGCGCTTCAACGGGATCGTCGTGGTCGAATGGCTGAACGTCACCGCGTTGATGGAGGGCGCGGCCGACTTCATCCAGATGCAGGAGGAACTGCTTCGCGAAGGCTACGCCTGGGTCGGCTTGGGCGTTCAAGCCGCTGGAGTGAATACGCCGAGAAGCGGGCTGAAGGCCTGGGATCCGGCGCGCTATGGCTCGCTGGAACATCCGGGCGACAACTACGCCTGGGACATTTATTCTCAAGGCGGGCAAGCGCTGCGCCACCCGGAGGGAATTGATCCGCTGGGAGGCCTTCGCGTCCGGCACATGCTGGCGGCCGGGCGCTCGCAATCCGCGGCTTTTCTGATCGGATACATCAACGCCGTGCATCCGCTGGCGCATTTGTACGACGGATACTTCGTGCACAGCCGCGTGGGAGGCACCTATGGGTTTCCCGAGAATGTGCGCGGCATCGTACCGCCGAACCCCCACATTCGGGCCGATATCGACGTGCCCGTTTTTGACTTGCAGATGGAGGGCGATTACGTAGCGCTTCGCTCGCACCTGGCGCGGCAGCCCGACAGCAGGCATTTTCGCCTGTGGGAGGTGGCGGGAGGGGCGCACTCGGAAACTCCGCGCTGGGTGGTTGAAGTGCCGCCGCCCTTGGATCACAGCATGAATTGCAAGGACCCCATCAACGCCGCGCCCGGCCACGCGGTGGTCAAGGCGGCGCTGCGCGCGCTGGTGGTGTGGGTGCGGGATGGAAAAGAACCACCCCAGGCGCCGCTGCTCGAATTGGGCGATCCGGCGGCAGCGGATCCGATCGCGCGTGACAAGTTTGGCAACGCCAAGGGCGGCATCCGTCTTCCGGAGGTCGAAGTGCCCACAGCGTCCGTCAATGGCTTGGTCAACTCTCCCGCGACGCCGCCGGCCGCGGGAGGCACACCGAATTTCTGCCGTCTCTTTGGCACGACTGTGCCGTTTGAGAAAGACAAACTGGCGGAGCTCTACCCCACCCACGACGCGTTTGTGAAGGCTTTTGACAAGTCAGTGGATGCCATCCAGCGCGCGGGCTTCTGGCTCAAGCCCGAGGCGGATGCGGCGCGCAAGGCCGCCGCCGAATCGCACATTCCAAGATAGAAACGACCTGGAATCGTTCAGGCCGCCAGCGGTATTTGGCATTTTCATCGAGGCCGCGTTGTGTGTGCAGCTTCGCGGGATTATTCCTTGCCCGCGACCGGCAAAAAGGCTTCCGGCGTAAGCGAGCGGATCGGAGAGCCCCGAAATCCCCGAGGGTCTTGCGTGACGATTTAAGCACAACCGGCGAGCCGCGCCGCGGCCGCCGTCACCGCGTCCTCGAAATCGGAACAGGGCAATCGAAGCGCTTCTTGAATGACCCGGGCATCCACGGCCGCCACATCGAAAACGCTCAGGATCGCGGCTAAGAGCCGCTTGGCTTCGGCGGCGCCCAGCTGTCTGCGGACTAGGTAAGGGATCGTGGTCACCGCGTGAGCCGCCAGGAATCCTTCCACGACGCCCGTCTCGACCAGGGCCCACGCCTCGGTGCTGGCCTCCGCATAGGGCTTCCGGTCCAGCAGGACGTCTACGACAACATTGATGTCGAAGAGGACTCGCTTCACCGGTACTTTGCGGCGAGATGCTTTTTATAGTCGCCGAGATCTGCCTTCTTAAGGGAGCCTCGCACCGAACGCAGAATGGGGGCGTCCCGCGTGGCGGAAGATGGCGTGGCGACTGCGGCCAGGTAGGCCTCGACCATTTCCGATATCGAAACACCGCGCTGCTCGGCGTACCGTTTGGCCCGGCTGACCACGCGCTCGTCCACGCTCAAGGTGAGCTTTGCCACGTACGTATTGCATCAGGAGCATGATACGTATGAGCGGTGGGGTAGTGCGCTTAAGTGTGTGGCTGAGTCTCACCGCGGCTGGGCTGTGCCAACCTGCCAGACAACCAATCGGCGCTCTTTTCCGTTTCCGTCGATAAATCAGCCGTGCTGTTGAACGAGCCTGCCGTGCTGCTTGGTAACCGAAAACTTGACCTGCACTCCGACTCGCAGGCCCGCGCCGCCCTCTGCTTATGCTCTTCCACCCTGACACCTACTTCCGGTACAGCTTGTGCAGGCTCCATATCGTCGCCTCATCCGCGGTGCCATCCGCAATGGCGATGTCGATATAGATGTCAAGGGACGGCTAGGCCGTAACGATGGCTTGTTCCTAGAGACTGGACTGGTCCCTGTTGTCAAACGCGATCCGACGCGCTCACTGTCCTGCAAGCCAAAAGCGCCGCTCGCAGCAATATTCTTGGCTTCAGAGGGTCCAAGCTCTATGCCCCAGTCTGCTGAAGTGGTGGAATCACCCACCGCAACCCATCCTGTGGAGTTACGATCGCGATATGAATGTGCCGCCAATGAAAACACAAAATGGACCGATCTCCCTAGCTATCGGTTGGCGGCACGAGTCGATATAGCTTTTCGTCCATTCGCAGGCGGCTTCCAGGCCGGAGTCGTCGCTGAGCTCGACTTCCTACACGCGCAGCGCCAACCATTCCACGATGGAGCCGACCTGCCCGCGCCAACCCGATCAGCCGGCGTACTGCACCATCGCCATAAAACCGAAGTCCATGTGAAACTGCTGGTGGCAATGAAAAAGCGTTGGGCCGGGATTGCTGGCGACGAAGTCCACTTCCACTTTTTTCCACGCCGGCACAACCACGACATCCTTGAATACGCCGGACGTGGGCTTATCGTCGAAGCGTGTCAGCTCAAAGGTATGCCGGTGGAGATGCACGGGATGCGCATCCGCGCTCTGATTATCAAAGATGAGCCGATAACGCCGATCGGCCTGCACCATGAGCGGCGCCGTGTGCGGGAACGATTTTCCGTTGATCGTGAAATGGTGGCCGCCTTCCGCCTCCTTGAACACCAGCGGGAAGCGGCCATCCGGCTCCGGAGCCGGTTCCCGCCCGCCGAACGCGAGGTAGTCCCATGGCAGATCCGGCGGGGGCGACCAGCGCGGAGGTCCGGGCTGGTTCGGATATTCGACCACAATCCCCAGGCCCTGATTGCGCTGGCCGTCCCGCACTTCGCCGAAGATCCAGACACCGGGATTGTTCATCTCCACGATGGCATCGACCCGCTCGCCCGGCGCGACGTCGATGGCCGCCACGGATTGGGTCTGCGCGACCGCGTTGCCGTCCAAAGCGAGCACCTGGAAGCGATGCCCCGGTAGAGACAGCCGATGCAGTTCCGTGGCGCTGGCGTTCAAGATCCGGAACAACACGCGCTGTGACGGCCGTACCCGAATGGGCTCGCCGGCGCCGAGCATCTTGCCGTTCACCGAGCCCAGCTTATACTCGATGTCGAGCGGGCCTTCCCTGGTGAATGCCGGATCCCACTCGTGCAGCAGGATCGGCACTTCCAGGTCATAACGGCCCGGATCGCTGGAGGGCTCCACCAGCAGCATGCCGAACTGGCCGGTGTAGGTTCCGGTGTGCAGATTCCGGCCCGAAAAAACGTGACTGTGATACCAGCGCGTGCCCGCCGGGCGCGGAGTGAATGCGTAGCGGCGGCCGCCGTGGCGGGGAACGTGCGGCGTGCCTTCATCGTGAGACCCGTCGACATCGGAAGGAATGTGAAGCCCGTGCCAGTGGACCATCTCATCGTCGGGCGTCTCGTTGATTACCTCGACGGTGATGGCTTTGCCTTCCGCGACGCGCAGCAGCGGGCCGGGCACCTGCCCGTTGTAGCCGATGGTCTTGACCGAGTGGCGCGGGCCGAGGTCGATCGTGAGCTCCTGGATGCGCAGCGTGATGTCCGCGGCGGGCGCGTCCGCTTCGTTCGCGGATTCTCCGGATCCGAGCACGGCCGCGGAGAATCCGCAGCCCATCCAGGACAGCAACCTTCGCCGGGTCATGAGTGGTGAGGTAAGAGGGCCGATAATCATACGATACCTCACACACAGGCCAGCTCGTCCGTGGATCAGTAGGGCGTTGCAGTGATCGCATCCACGAATGAGCGGGCGATGGGCCACTGGCCGTAGACGCGCCGATCATCGCGGCGAAAGGCCCCGGCTGCCAGAACGCCGCTCAAGTCGGATGGATCGGCTGGCTGGTGCTCTTTCGCGATCCGCTTTCGAAGCTCGTTGGTGGCGCCCTCGAGGTCCACCAGCAAGGACGAGGCTGCCTGCGGGTCGCGGCAAGTTACGTTGAGAGCCAATTGCAGATGATCGCCCTCCGGGCCGAGTGCGAACACGACCTGCTGGGCGTCTCCGAGCGCGCGGACATAGGGCTTCGTACCGGCCGGCAAGGAATCGGCATTCTTCAGCGCTAGGATCGGGACGACGGCCCACACCGGCTGGCTGGATGGCACCACAGGCGCCGCACCGGATTTGCGCGCAATCTGATAAGCGGCGAAATCGTCCGGGCTGACGGCCATTGCCAGGATGTCCGGCTTCAGAGCGTAAAACGATATGCGGCGATTCGGACGGCTGCCGGGCGTCACGCAGAAACCGTTGTGGCAGGACCCGCCTTGATGCAGCGCGTAATCCATCAGGTTCTTCCAGTGAAAGCGGCCGCGCAGCGCGAAGAAGACTTGATTGTCTTTGAGCGCCGCCGCTACGGCGTCCAGGTCCTGGCGATAATCGAACAAGGTCTGGTCTACGAACTGCTTGTATTCGATCTCCTCGGCTGCTTTCGAGCCGGCTACCATGTTGAGAATTCCAGAGCGGCGGATGGCATCCACGTCGATGTAGATGACGGTCGCGTTGGCGGCGGGCAGGTAGGAAACCAGGCCGGCCGGGCCGGAGCCGCCGCGCATGCGGAACAGGTAAAGACCGCCGATGGCCGCCGCGCAGATCGCGATCAGCAGCACAGCCAAATGCCAGGCGTGGAGGCGCACAACCGGAAGATTACACCGTGACGGCGGTCTCTGTCACGCGCGCCTCTTTCCACAGGCTGACATAGGGCCGCAGATCTTCCATCATCTTGTGGAACTGCGCCAGGTCGAGCGACTGCGCGCCATCGCTAAGAGCCTTTTCCGGCGACGGATGCACCTCCACCAGCAAGCCGTCCGCGCCAATGGCCACCGCAGCGCGCGCGAGCGCCGGGACCAGGCTGCGCTTGCCGGTGGCGTGGCTGGGATCGAGAATCACCGGCAAGTGCGACAGCTCGTTCAGCGCCGCCACGGCCGTGATGTCGCAGGTGTTGCGCGTGGCGGTCTCAAAGGTGCGGATGCCTCGCTCGCACAGAATCACGTAGGGATTGCCGTGCGCGACCACGTACTCGGCCGACATCAGCAGTTCCTTGATGGTGGAGCTCATGCCGCGCTTCAGCAGAACCGGCCGGCCGCATTTGCCGAGCGTCTTCAACAGCGCGAAGTTCTGCATGTTGCGCGCTCCGATCTGCATCACGTCGGCGTATTCGGCCACCAGGCCGACGTCGCGGTCGCTCATCACTTCGGTGATGATACCGAGGCCGGTGGCTTGCTTGGCCTTGGCCAGAAGCTTGAGGCCTTCTTCCTCGAGTCCCTGAAAATCGTACGGCGAAGTGCGCGGCTTGAAAGCTCCGCCGCGCAGCAGTTTGGCGCCGTACTTGGCGACGCCCTCGGCGGCCTGCATGATCTGCTTTTCGGACTCCACCGAGCAAGGCCCGGCCATCACGATGAATTCGTCGCCGCCGATCTCGCAGCCATTCACGCGAATCCGCGAGCGCTCGCTGTGGAATTCCTTGCTGACGAATTTGTAAGGCGCCGAGATGCGGACGGCCTTTTCGACCTGCGGCATGGCCTCCACCGATTCGAGGCAGGCGGTGACGTCACCCACGCCCACCGCGCCGATCACCACGCGCTCCTCGCCCTCGATGGCATGGATCTTATAGCCGAAGTCCCGGATTCTGTCGCACACCTGCTGGATCTCCTCTTTGCTCGAGTGGAGTTTCATGGAGATGATCATCGTTGCTCCTAAAAATGAAAAACCCACTCTTTCGAGTGGGCCGGTTGTTTGTTTTCTAACTCTTTACGCCAACGCCACTCGCCCCGATTCAGGTGCGATACCAAAACCAAAATCGAAACGAGTTGTATGCGCCGTGCCGCATGAAAGAACCAGTATATTCCGAAGGCCGGCCGCGACGCAAGGGGACGATCGCACCTAGGGAATCTCCTGTGGATTGCATACCAAATGCTCCCAGTGGAGTTTTGGCGGACCGCCGGCGTACTCCCATCTCCTGCCGAGTTCTGCGGACGCCCACGCTTTGGCCTCATCGATGCTCTGTGCAAAATGCTTGGCTACAATTCCGCCGTCTGCTTCGGTCGCTTCCCGCCCGCCGTGGACAATCACGCCCCAACCGTCGTGGTGCGGACAAATGCTCACGATGAAGGGAATCGCCACAGCGATGAAGCCATCTACGATTTCCACCAGACCAATGTATCCGCGATTGTCCCGCAGCGCGATCTACACCACCATGCCGGCGGGCTGCCGGATTTCCAGGCAGCCTTTGCCGGTCGGCAGCATCTTGCCGGGATTGAGCCGGCAGGCGGGATCGAAGAGCGTCTTCAAGCGCCGGATCATTTCCAGGCTTTCTTCGGAAAATTGCTCCCCGAGCAGTTCTTTCTTTTCCAGGCCCACGCCGTGCTCGCCGGTGATGGAGCCGCCTTCAGCGACGCAAAACCGCAGGATCTCGTCGCCGGCGGCGCGCGCGCGATCCAGTTCCCCCGGTCTGCGGGCGTCGAACAGGATGATGGGATGCATGTTGCCGTCGCCGGCGTGAAAAATGTTGCTGATGGTCAGCCCGTATTTCTCCGATACCTGGCCGATGTGTCGCAGCGTAGGCGCAATCTTGGTGCGCGGCACCACGCCGT
>DASQHQ010000116.1:0-54127 GCA_035632015.1 Bryobacteraceae bacterium | reverse complement strand
TGAGCCTGGAGTACCGCTTCCGTCAGGACCGCGAAACGAACTTGCCCGCTGCCACCAATCAGTTGAGCGCGCCTTCCGATTTCCGCAACGCCGGCATCGACGATCACGCCGTGGTGTTGAACATCACATCGGTGGCCAGCTCGCGCCTGATCAACCAGGGCCTGTTCCAGTTCGCACACCGGGCTTTCGATTTTCCCTCGGTGACCTACGAGCCGCAATTGGAAATCGCCAATACGCTGGACATGGGCCGGCATTTCAACGCGATAAACGGCGACGGAGAGGCTCGCGTCGAAATCGGCGACAGCGTCAGCGACGTCACCGGCAGCCACACCATTTCGGTCGGCGGAGATTTTTCCTACGACCACATCGAGTTCAACTATGATCCGTTCGATCCCGCCTACGCGGTGTTTCCAAACCTGAATGCGTTTCTGGGCGCCGCTCCCTTCGGCGGACCGTTCGCAGTGGTGTTCGGTTTTTCCGAGGGTGCCGAGGGCACCCGCCCGGCCGCTCCGGCAGGCTTCACCGGGCCGGCCAACCTTCCGGTCTTCAACCGGCAGACGCATCCCGACAACGCCGCCGAAAGCTACGCGCTTTTCGCCCAAGACCAGTGGCGGCCGACTCGCAAACTGACCATCAACTACGGGCTGCGCTGGGATCTGGACCACCTGCCGCCGCGGTTTTTCCAAACCTACTACAAAAATTTTCAGCCGCGCGCGGGTATCGCTTACAGCCTGCTGCGTGATCGCCTGGTGCTGCGAGCCGGGGCGGGGAGGTACCAGGGCCAGGCCTATTCGGTTCCGTATCTGATCGCGATGGTGGCGGGTCAGGACTCGGCATTCGGCCTGGTTCGCGCCAACCAAGACTACTCCGTCTCCACCGGAACCCTGCACAGCCCCTTCTATTCCAATCCGGCCATCGCGACCGCCGCTTTGCTGCAGTTCCTCAAGACCGGCGTCTATCCGGTGCTGAATCCCGCCAACTTCACTCCGGCGCAGCAGTTTATCTCCACCATCAAGCGCTTCAATCATGGGGGCCCGTTCACCTACCAGTGGAACGCGCAACTGGACTTTCAAATCAATCGATCCACCACGCTGTCGGCGAGCTACCTGGGCTTGCGCGGATTGTTCCTGCCGAGCGCCATCGGCGGTAACGTCGCACCCACCAACCTGACGCTGCCCGATGGCAAAGCCGACTACGCCATCGCGCCGGGCTCGACCGTCCCGCGAACCCTGAATCCCCTGGTTTCGCCCTTGTCTTTCTTTTACGACGCCAGCGCGCAATCCAGCTACCAGGCGGGCACGCTGTCGCTCGCCAAGAGATTCAGCCGGTTCTATTCGTTCACGGCCAACTACACCTGGGCGCATACCATCGACAGCGGCGGCGATCCGTCGCTCAACGGGACACCCGAGGATCCGTATCGCCGCTATCTCGAAAAAGCCAATTCCAAGCAGGACGTTCCCCAGCGGTTCGTCGCCATGCTGGCCGCGGACACGCCGGACCACGGCTGGCTGCGAAATTTTCGTTTGGCGTTGATCGACAGCGCGCAATCGGCGTCGTTTTACACGGTGTTCGCCGGTTCGGACGTGAATCACGACGGCAACGCCAACACCGACCGGGTGGGGACATTGGGCCGCAATACCTACCGCGGCGATGCGTTCGCGAACCTGGACGTGCGCGTCGCGCGCCTGTTCCGGCCTGGCGAAAAGTTGAACGCGGAGTTCATCGCCGAGGCCTTCAACATCGCCAACACATTGAACGTGACCGATATCAACATGGTTTATGGAGCCGCAAATTTCATCGGCGCCGTTCCGCGACACTTTGGAGATGGTGCGCCAGCGCCGTTGCCTAGCTTTGGCAGCATACGCGCCACCAGTCCTCCCCGGCAGCTACAATTGGCGCTGCGCCTGACATTCTAGTCCATATGAACGTTCTCATCGTCTACGCACATCCCGAACGGCTTTCGTTTAACGCCGCAATGAAGAGCCTGGCGGTCGAGGTCCTGACCGACGCGGGCCACAAAGTACAGGTTTCCGACCTGTACGCCATGAACTTCACTCCGGCGGGCGGCCCAGTTGATTTTCTGGAGCGCGTTGATGCGGGCTGCTTCCGCTACCAGCGCGAGCAGATGCACGCCACGTCGGCCGATAAGTTCGTCCCGGAATTGAAGGCCGAGATGGACAAGCTGGTGTGGGCGGATCTGGTGATTTTTCAGTTTCCACTGTGGTGGTTCTCGCTGCCCGCGATTCTGAAAGGCTGGGTGGACCGCGTGTTCGCCATGGGTTTCTCCTACGGCGTGAACCAACGGTTCGAGACCGGGATTTTCCGCGGCAAGCGCGCCATGCTCTCGTTCACCACCGGCGGCCCACCGGCCTCCTACGGACCGAACGGCAAGAACGGCGACCTGGATGTGTTGCTGCGCCACGTGCAGTACGGGATGTTCTGGTTCGTCGGCATGGACGTGCTGCCGCCCTTCGTCGCTTTCGGCGCCGCGCGCGTCTCCGACGAACAGCGCGCTGCTTACCTGGCGGCATATCGCGAAAGGCTGCTGAGCCTCGAAGCCACTGCACCCATCGAATTTCACAAGGCTGCCGGAGCAACCTGATGCCCCTGGCCAGCGTGAGAGCCTCGCTCGGCGGAGCCTACGACCGGCTTTATTCCGAGGCTCGCCAGGCCTGGCTTGAGCGCCTGATCGTGGACGTCAGCGTCGCCGGGTTTCTGGCGCACCTGGCGCTGGTCTTCCTGTCCCGGACTCTGTCACATCCGCCCGCGCTGATCGCGGCGGTCGGAAAAAACTATCTTTCGGCCATCTACACGCCCTTCAGCTTCATTCTGTTCTACGAGGTTCTGATGCTGATCGCGGCCTTGCCGCAGTCCACCACCCAGTCCATCGCCAAGCAGTACGAGATCGTGTCGCTCATCTTCATTCGGCGGTTCTTCAAGGACATTGCGGAATTGGACGACATCGGCGAGCTGGCGCAGCTCTCGCCGGATGTAATCCCGGTGTTTCTGGATGTCTCGGCCGGATTGCTGATGTTCCTGTTGGTCACGGTCTTTCTCCACGCTGGGCGCAGACGCGCGACTCCGGATACGCGCCCGGAGGAGTCCGGGGAGTTGAAGAAGTTCATTTCGCGCAAGAAGGCCATCGCCGTGGCGCTCACTGTGCTGCTGGTGTCGCTGGCGGCATACAGTCTTTCGGAATTTGGCGCGGACGTCTGGCAGGTGGTCTATCATCACGCCCAGGCGCATCTGGATCCGAATACGTTTTTTTATACCGACGTCTTCACCGTGATGATCTTCACGGATGTGTTGATCGTGATTCTCTCGCTGGCGGTCTCGGACCGCTATGAACTGGTGTTCCGCAACGCAGCGTTCGTAATTTCCACCATTCTGATCCGCTTCTCTTTGACCGTGGCGCGTCCGTTCGCCGCCGGCCTGGCGCTCTCGGGAATGGTATTCGGCATTCTGACGCTGCTGGTGTATACCTATCACACACGAATCCGGACGGGCCGCTAGAGCCGCCCGCCCAAAATCGTGCCGATGATCAGCAGCAGGCCGAATTGCGTGTGCAGCTTTACGCCGAGCAGCCACACCTGGTGCAATTGCCTGGTATCCAGCTCGCGGAAAACCATGCGGACTTGCTTGGCCGCCGGCACAATCGCCAGCAGAACCAGCAGGACCGGCCAGGGCAGTAGCCGGGCAGCAGCCGCAGCCACGATCACCCCGAAGGCGACTGCGTCCATGAGCGCGAGCGCGTAGCCGGCGCCGCGCCGGCCGAGAATCGTGGCTAGCGTCCGCTTCTGGTGCTTCACGTCGGTGTCGTAATCGCGCAGATCGTTGGTGTGCATGATGCCGGCAGCGAGCAGCCCGATCGGAATGGCGGCGGCGAGCGAGCCGGCTGAGAACGCCAGAGACTGGACGTAGGAAGCGCCGCAAACCATCGCCGGGCCCATGAAGACGAAAACGGAAACCACGCCCAGCGCCAGGTAGCCGTAGCGGATCGGTGGTCCGGCATAGAAATATCCGGCGGCCACCGCCGCCAAGCCGATCCACAGGATCGTCAAGCCGCAGATCCACGTCAGCGCCAGCCCGCAAGCGATTCCGGCCGCGAAGGCCAGCAGCCCGCCGCGTCGCACTTGCGCCGAAGTGAGCAGGCCGAGCCGGATCACCGAGCTCGAGCCGCGGGGATCAAACGAGGCCGGATCCGCCGATGCGCTCGCCGCTTTGTAGTTGTAGTAGACGTTCGTCAGATTTGTCCCGGCTTGGACCAGAACCGACGCCAGCCAGGCGAGAAGGAACCGTCCCAGGTGAAAATAGCCCGCGCGAGCCGCCACCGCGGTGCCGACCATGACGCCGATGGACGAGATTGCGAGCGAGTTCACGCGGCACGCCTGAAGCCAGACCTTCATCTGTCAAGCCCAGGATGCCATACCGTGGCCAATCACAGCCGCATGAACTCCGCCACGATGCTCGCCGCCAGCACCTCACGCTCGCGCCCCAGATCATGCCCGGCGCCTTCCACCTCGATCAGCCGGGCCCCGCCCGGAATGAGCGCCAGTGCGTGCTTCATTTCCTCCATCGAACCAAACGGATCGCGCGAGCCATGTACAAACAACAACGGCGTTCGAAGCTTCGGGAAGTGTGCGGTTCGCAATTGATCGGGCTTGCGCGGCGGATGCAGCGGATAAGAAAGCAGCAGCAACGCATCGACCAGCCCAGGCGTTTCCGCCGCCAGGATGCTAGCCTGCCGCCCGCCGTAGGAATGTCCACCCAGCCAGACGTGTTCCGGCTGCTTCTCACGCGCCTTGAGAACCTGCTCGCGCAGCCCTTCGCGATCGCGAGCCGCATCGCCCGGACGCGGCGGACCGTGCGGCCTCTCCTGCCGGAACGGCAGATCGTACCGCAGCACCTCCGTTCCCGCCGCGGCGAACGCGTTCGCCACCGCAACCAGCAGCGGCGCGTTGCGATTAGATCCAGCTCCGTGAGTGAGGATGAGGTAGTTCAAGGATGGCTGAGGGTGATCACTCCGGCGCAGGTTCCTCCACGTGGTCCACCACCAGCACATCGACCGGCCCTCTTTCCGGAACCAGCTTCAAGCCGAGCTGCTCCTGAAGCGCGGTGAAAATCGAAGGTCCTCCGGAATCGCCCCGCGCGGCATCGGGCGAGGCCGTGGCCGCCAAATTTGATGAAACCTGCTCAGGCGTCCACGTGAGCTCTACGTCAAAGCGTCCTACCAGTCCCGTTTTATCAAAAGCGAACCGATCAACGAACGCAGCCAGGCCGGTTGTAAACTGCGCCATCGTGATGGACTTGCCCGACAAAGCACCCACATTGACTCTGGCGCCGCAGGCCGGTGTCCGCGCAGGATCGGGGAGCGCATGCGCGGCCGCCGCATATGCGGCACAGTCGAAATCCGATTTGAGCAAGTGTGGGCCCAGCCTTCCGTCACCCTTTGCCAGCACCAGGGCGAAGACAGGCAACTGGCGCGTCTCGTTGTGAACCGCGAGTTTGAATCGTTCCACCAGCAGCGTGCGAAGCAACACCTGAAGCGGCGGCGGATTGTCCTCTACCTTTGCGGCGATATCGTAGCGTTTGGTAGAAGACCAAGCCGGCGCTCCAACCAGTTGATAGTCCTGGATGCGATACGCAAGCCGGAGGAGACTGCGCACTGTAACCGCAGTAGCGCTGAAACGACCTCCCGGGAAATACTCGGTCAACGCGCGAGGCTCCGGCGAATTATTTGGCTTAACGGAAGCGGCATAGGAGATGGGCGTCTGCGCCCGCAGTGTGCCGACCACGACTGGCACGCTGGCCGTAAGGACACTTGCGGCGGCGAACAGGGTCGCCTTCCGCGCGTTAGTAGTGAGCGAGAAGTCAATCCAGACTGAACGCGAAATGATCCTGCGCCACATGCGCGTCATGTTAGCACTCCTCAAGCAGCCGGCTATTTTGGGATGACAGAAATGAAAAGGGCCGCCTGGTCAGGACGGCCCGTTTTTCAAATGTTATTGAAGTTGTCGGCTATGGCCGGATGACATTCTCGGCCTGCAGTCCCTTGGGGCCCCGCTTCACCTCGAACTCCACCTCCGCGCCTTCCTCCAGCGTTCGATACCCGTTCATCTGGATTGCTGTGAAGTGAACAAACACATCGTCGCCGTTAGAGCGCTGGATGAAGCCATAACCCTTGGCGGCGTTAAACCATTTCACGATACCTTTTTCTCTCACTACTTGTTTCTCCTAACTTCTGGTGCCGTGCGCCTGGCCGGCGAAACCGGGCCGACATCGACCGGACAAAAACACTACGGACCGTTCGATGGCCAAACGCACAATCTTGGTACAAAACTGGACTATCATAACACAGGAGTCAAGGCCGGTTGCAACAGGCAAGTGCGTATGGTTTCATACGGTTGGATGGATCGGACGCGATTTCGGGAAGCCCCCTGCGCAGGCCCTCCGTCAGCCCCGGCCAGCCTGGTTGCCGAATGAATAAAAGACTCCGCACACGCCTTTTCGCCTGGTGGTATTTCGCCATCGCGGCGGGTTTTACGCTATTGGCAATCAACCGCTGGATGTTGGGCGAGCGGGCCGGGTTAATCGCGTTGCGGTTGGGGATCGCGGCTGGGTTTCTGATTCTGGGAGTTCTGACCTGGCGGGCGAAAAACTAGCGCTGGCCGCGGCTCAGGCCCAGCGCTCGAATCCGTTTGTGCAAATTGGTCCGCTCCATGCCCAGCGCGCGGGCGGCTCCTGAGACGTTCCAGCTGGACTCTTCCAGCGCGCGGAGGATGTGCTCGCGCTCGGCGGTTTCCCGGGCTTCCTTCAGATTCGAACGCGGAGCCGGCGCTTGGCCGAGGCGGATCTCCACCGGAATCGATTCCGGCGTGAGCAGGTTGCCCGGGGTCAGGATCGCCATGCGCTCGATGATGTTGCGAAGCTCGCGGGCGTTTCCGGGCCAGGAGTACGCTTCCAGGCGCTCGTACGTCTCGCGGTCGATGCGCTTGGGGTGAAAATTGTTCCGGGTGCAGAAATCCTCTAGAAAATAATCGGCCAGCGGCGCGATGTCCTGGGGCCGCTCGCGCAGCGACGGAACGCGGATCGGAACCACGCACAGCCGGTAGTAGAGGTCTTCGCGAAATTTTTGCTGGGCCACCAGTTCGGTGAGATTGCGATTGGTGGCGGCGATCACGCGGACCGCGACACGGATGGGCGCCTCGCCGCCTACGCGATGGAACTCGCCTTCCTGGAGCACGCGCAGCAGCTTGGCTTGCGAGGCGGCGTGCAAGTCGCCCACCTCGTCCAGAAAAATCGTGCCGCCGTCGGCCAGCTCGAACTTGCCCTTGCGCGCTGCGATGGCGCCGGTGAAGGCGCCTTTTTCGTGCCCGAACAGTTCGCTCTCCAGCAACTCGGAGGGAATCGCGGCGCAGTTCACTTTCACGAACGGGCCGCCGGCGAACGGGCTCTCATGATGGATGTGCGCCGCCAGCAGTTCCTTGCCGGTCCCGGACTCGCCCATGATGAGGATGCGCGCGTCCGAGCGCGCGGCCATGCTGGCCTGCTCGACCACGCGCGTGAAGGCCGGGCTGGATCCGATCATCCTGGCGCCCGCGCCCACCAGCTCGCGAAGCTGCTCGTTCTCGCGCCGCAGCGTGGCTTGCTCCAGCGCGTTCTTGAGCGCCAGCAGGACCTTGTCGCGTCCCACCGGCTTCTCCAGGAAATCGAACGCGCCGGCGCGCGTGGCTTCCACCGCTTCGGCGATGGTCCCGTGGCCGGAAATCATGATGGCCGGCGCGACGCAATCGCGTTCACGCAAATGCCGCAGGAAATCGATGCCGCTGCCATCGGGAAGACGGACGTCCAGCAGGAGCGCGTCGGCGCCCGCGGCGGACTTGCTGGCCTCCGCAACGCTGCGCGCAATACTGACCGCGTAGCCTTCGCGCTCCAGGATCAGGCGCAGCGAGGTCCCGATGTTCGGTTCATCGTCCAGGATCAGGATGCGCTTGCCGGCCATGTCAATGCGCCGCGGGCCAGGCGCCACGTCCGCTAAGCCGCGGGAAGCTGGACACGGAAGGCCGCTCCTCCCAGTTCCCCGTTCACCAGGACAATATCGCCGCCGGCCAGCAGCGCGCTCTTGCGGGCGATGGAGAGTCCCAGCCCCATCCCGCCGCGCTTGAAGGATATGGTGGGTTCAAACAGCGTGCCGCGGGCGTGCGCGCTCACACCGGGGCCGGAGTCGTGTACCTCGATCGTCACCTTGCCGTTGTCCGCCGTTGTGACGCCCAGGACCACGCCGCCGGGCTTCACCGCCTGCGCCGCATTCTCCAACAGGTTCGTCAAAACCCCTTTGATCAAATCTTCGTCGGCGTAGACCTTGGGGCGGTCCGGAGCGAGCCGGGTGCTATAGACCACCTCGGGATGAGCGGCGCGGAGCAGGGCAATACGCTCTTCGAGCAGGGAATTGACGTCCACGGTCTTGGGCGAAACGGGCGGCTCGCTCGAAAACTCGGAGAACGCCCGCACGCGCCGCTCCAGGCTCAGCACTTCGTCGACCACGATCTGGGCCGCCTGCTCGAAAAATTCGTTGCCGGGACCCGCTTGCCGGGCCGCGATTTCTTCCATGGTCAGCCGGATGGGCGTAAGAGAGTTCTTGATTTCGTGCGCCATCTTGCGCGCCAGCGCCTGCCAGCTTTCCAGGCGCGTGACGTAGACCAGCCGTTCCTGCGATTGCTTGAGCTGTTCGGCCATATTGTTGAAGGCCTGAATGGCTGCGCCGATTTCGTCGTGGCGCGCAGTTGCGACGCGATGATCCAGCCGGCCGGCCGCGACCTCGGAAAGCCCAGTGGTCAGTTGCTGGATCGGACGGCTGATGCGATGCGAAAAATAAACCAGAGCCAGAAACGCGACGATCCAGATGGCCGCGGTCAGCCCCAGGAACGTGTATGCAAAACCTCTGCGCAGGTTGCGCGCACTCGAATCCTCCACCAGTGCGCGAGCATGCGCGTATTGCTGGGAGAGATCGAGCATCCCCACGCCATGCAATGAACTGGAGTACATCCAAACTTCGTCGCCGCGCCGCACCAGGTAGTCCAGCCGGTCTCCGCCTGGCCCGCTAAAGGTGAAGTGTTCGGGCTCGCCGCCGGCGAAAAACTCCTGAACGGAGACGGGCCATTGACCGTGGGTGCCCGGCCGGAAGGCTTGCGGGCTGGCGCGGCCCGCCGCGGCGTCCTGCTTGAGCGACTCGCAGGCGCGCTGGTACAATTCGAGCCCCGTCTTCTCGAGCGATTTGGAAAGCCGGTCCACTTCTCCGATCGACGTCCAACGTGAGATGGCGCTGGAAGCCGTCACGACGAAAATCCAGGTGGTCACCGCCAGCGGCGCCAGCGTCGCCAGGGCGAAGATCAGGATCAGCCGGTTGCGCAGACGATTCATGGCGTCAGCTCGGCCAGATGGAACGCGGCCGACTCCAGCGACCAATGATCCTGCTGCGGGCGCGGCGGCCGGCTGAACAACTCCACCAGGCTGATGATACTGATTCCGGCGTCCCCCGCCGGAGCGGCTGACGTTCTCTGATCGACGCTGCGGACTTCCAGGCGCGCCCACAATTGGTTCGCGCCAGGCAGCGCCGAGACGGGCAAAACAACATTGTCCACACACCAGGCTTCGGCCGCAGCCGCGGAGAGATTGAGCGGCGATTTGCGCAAATCGCGCAGCCGCACCACCGAAAACCTCTCCTGCCAAAGATCGTAGCTGACCAGGAACCGCTCAGGAGCGCGCGCGACGGTGTTGGACTTGGTTCCGGAAGCGATACTCAACTGAAAGTCGAACGGAAGAAGCGCTCCGTCGTGCAGGCGCTCCAGCGTCTTGCCCGTCAGGAAATGAAAGCGCGGAGCGACGACATGAATGTCGTTGGAGATGCGGCGCACGAAGAGGTCCTGGCTGGACACACTCATGGCGACGACCTCGAAACACATCAGCGCGGCCAAGGCTGACCGCACCGCCCATTGCTGTGTCCGCTCGCACCGGATTGTCAAAAATTCATTCCCGCAATCAATACCGGATCCATGTGGCTCTGCCGGAGGGGAAAGGCCACGGCCAAAAGAAAAGCGCCTTTCTGGAACAGCCCCAAACCACTGGATATCCCGATACCGGCCGACTGCTTCGCCTCCGGCGACTGTCCCTGATTCCAAACCGAGCCGGCGTCGTAGAATACCCGCATAATATGGTACCCATAAGTGACGGACCCGTAGGCCAGCCGGTTTCCACCCAAAGGATCCACGGCGTACATATTCCAGCCGCGCAGCAAGGTGCTGTTGCCAAGCACGAACCTCTCGAATAGCGGCGCGTGCCCGTAGATGATCCCCGTCACCAGCGCCACTTCCACGGATTGATGATCGTGGGTATAGCCGTACCGCACATTCACGGTGTGGCGGGTGTAGCCCAAATCGCTGCCGAAAATTCTGGTGGCCGCGCGCAGGCTGTAGCCTGCATCCAACTCCTGCTTGGTGGCGCCGGAGCCTTCCCAACGCTGGTGGTAGCGCAGAGTATTTACCACCGCGTTAGCCGATTCCGACCGCGCGGCCGAAAGTTCAGGTTGCAGTTGCTCGAAGCTGAGGCCAACCGTTATGGTCAGCGGTTTCGCCAGGACAAAGGTGGCGCTGGGTTCAAAGTTCAGACGGGAACGATAAAGCCCAGCGCCGAGGGAAGAAGACAGCGTGCTGTTGTCCAAAGCGAGACGGGTGCCTGGATCGTATTGCTCATGATAAGCGTCGAACTCGAAGCCCAGGCGTATGCGGTCGCTCCCCATCGAGAGCCGGTCGTAGCGGGCCTGGATGCCGGCATAGCGCTCGGCCAGGGTGTCGACGTCTCGAACCAGATCGAAGGTGAGGACGTTGTCGTGGATCGCGGTGCTGGCCTCCCCGATGCCGGTCCAGCCCAGCTCGGAGTTGTAAGCGAAGCGCGGAACCGAAAGGTCGAAGCTGCTGCTGCCCTTGTCGACCTCAAGTAAGACCCGCACCGAGCCCGGGTCGCGGCCGCGGTCCAGCTTGAAGGTGACCTCATGCGCGCGCAATTCGCCGCGGATGCGTTTCGCCAGCCCGTTCAAAGCTTCCGTGTTCAGCTTGGCGCCGATCAGCCGGTGCATCTCTTCCAGCGCCGAACTGCTGAGCTTGTAGTGGTGCTGGCCGAGGAAACTGATGCTCTCCACGGTGTAGCGCGAGTTGACGTTCAAATCACCAGCCGGGTCCCAGCTAGGGGATTCCTCGGCGCTCTGGATGGATTGGCCCCATAAAGCGGCTGCCGCGAAAACGGGCAGCAATGCGAACTTCATGCTGGTGCTGATTGGCAATTAACAGGCCATCCGTATGTTGTTGGATCTAAAATTGGATACGACGTCCGCGGGTGTGCGGCGGAGTCACAGGTGTGCTAGGACACTTTGGCGGCCTGCGTCTGGTGGTTGGCGGCCGCCAGCACGGCTTCGATCGACGGCACGATCAACTGTCTGCGCCCGAGGCGGATCACCCCGCGGCGCGCCAGCGCGTTGAGGGTGGTGGAGGTGGTTTCGCGCGTCGCTCCGATCAGGCTAGCCAGCTCGCCCTGCGAAAGCGGGATCGAGTACTCGGCTCCGTTCGCCCGGATGCCGAAGCTCCGGGCCAACTCCGCCATATAGTAAAGAATGCGGTATTCGACATCGCGCAGGCACAGAAGCTCGACCTTTTTTTCCAATTGCCGCTTGCGCATCGCCAGGAAGCCTGAAATTTCGCGCCACAGCTCCGGACGCCTCTCGCAAACGCGCAGGAATAAATCGCACGGGATCACGTAAATGATCCCCTCCAGCAAGACCTCCGCGGCGATACTGCGAGACTGCTCACCCGCGAGGGCCTGTTCGCCGAACAGCTCTCCCGCGGATACGATTTGCAGGATGATTTCCTTGTTGTCTTCGCCGCGCTTATAGAGCTTCACCAGGCCGGCGTCGAGGAAGAAAATGGTGTCCGCGGGACTGCCTTCTGAATAGATCGTGGCAAAGCGCCGGTTGGGGGAAAACTTCGTGACCCCGTCCTGCGTGATCAAGTCACTGCGTACGACGGCCGCTATAGGCGTAAGTTGCGATTCCATTGATCCTGCCCATTATAGTCCGAATGTCAAGGCAATTGTCATCCAAGATATCTATTGGCTAGTACCCTGGGAGGTGTCTCTGAGGTACGTAGCCAGCTTGGAAGCGCGGTCGAATTGCGCGCGCATGAGGGCCGGCTCGAAGTCCCGCCGGAATTCCTCCAGCTTAGCGAGGTAAGCTCCCAGCGCCTCCAGGATTGCGCCGCGATTGGTGGCCAGAATGTCGCCCCAGACGTCGAATGGGCTGAGCGCCAGGCGCGTGCTATCGACCAAGGCTGGGCCGAAAACGCCGGATCGCGGCTCCGTGCGGCCTTCCAGCAGTGCGGCCAGCGACGTGGCCACCAGTTGCGGGAGATGGGAAGTATAGGCCACGATCCGGTCGTGCTCTTCCGGACCCAGGACCATTGGTACTGCGCCGATGCGCTGTATCCACCCCCGCAATTCCTTTGCGGCCGTGCGCTCGAGTTCGGCCGGCGAACGGGGCGTCAGGACGTACGGCCGGCCGCGAAACAGGTCGGCCTCGGCTGCTTCCACGCCGCGCCGCTCGCGCCCCGCCATCGGGTGGCCGCCCAGGAATTGGCCTCGAGAAAGGACCGCGGCGGCCCGATCGACGATCGCGCTCTTCGTGCTGCCCGCATCGGTGATGAGCGCATCGGCTCGAACGCAGGCATCCAGTTCCGGCAAGATTTCCAGAATGCGCAGAATGGGCTGCGCCAGGTAAAGCAGATCGGCGGATCGAGCCGCCTCCTCGGCGGGAGCGCCCTCGTCGATCACTCTCAGGTCGAGCGCCCGCCGGATCGTGCCAGGCGAGCTGACTCCGACGATTCTTCCCGAGAATCCGGCCTTTCTTAAAGCCAGAGCGAACGAACCGCCGATCAGGCCGACTCCGAAGATTGCGACTGTTTTCATCGACAGGCGCGCGCTAGATCGAGCGGCCGACGGCTTGCGAAATAATTCGCAACTGCTGCATCAGCTCGGTGAACTGCTCCGGCCGCAGGGACTGGGCGCCGTCGCTCAAAGCGCGATCCGGGTCGTGATGTACTTCCACCAGCAGCCCGTCCGCTCCGGCCGCTACCGCCGCGCGAGCCATGGGCAGCACTTTGTCGCGCCGGCCGGTGCCGTGCGACGGGTCGGCGATGATCGGCAGGTGCGAAAGCGACTTGACCACCGGGATGGCCGAGATGTCCATGGTGTTGCGTGTGGCGTTCTCAAACGTCCGGATGCCGCGCTCGCACAGCATCACCTCGTAATTGCCCCCCGACAGGATGTACTCGGCGCTCAGCAGCAGCTCCTCGATGGTCGCGGAAATGCCGCGCTTCAGCAGAATGGGTTTGCGGATCTGGCCCAGCTCGCGCAGCAGATTGAAGTTCTGCATGTTGCGCGCGCCGACTTGCAGGATGTCGGCGTACTCGGCGAGCAGCGGAATCTGGGTTTGATCCATAACCTCGCTGACCACCAGCAGACCATTGCGGTCGGCCGCCTCGCGAAGCAGCTTAAGTCCCTCTTCGCCCAAGCCCTGGAAACTATAGGGAGAGCTGCGCGGCTTGAACGCGCCGCCGCGAATCACCTTGGCGCCGCCGCGGGCCACCACTTCGGCCACGCAGCCGATCTGGTCGCGGTTCTCGACGCTGCAGGGGCCGGCCATCATGATCACCCGCTCGCCGCCAATTTCGACATCGCCGATTTTCACCACCGTGCCGCCGGGCCGGAAATGCCGGCTGGCCAGCTTGTAGGGGGAGACGATACGATGGCACTCCTTGACCCCCTCCATCACTTCGAACTCGATGGGATCCACGTCGCCGACCGGACCCACGCCGCCCAAAACGGTATGCACCACGCCCGAGGAGCGATGCACGATGAAGCCCATGGCCACCAGCCGATCGATTACTTTTTGGATTTGGGACTCGTCGGCCCCTTCCTGCATGACAACCAACATGGATTGAACCTGAGCTTCCACTATAGCGGAACGAGTGGGCTGGCCGATGTTGGTAAGCGCACGATGCAACCCTATCGTGGCGCACGCACTCTGCGACGCACTCTGCGTGCCGCGTCGGCACTTGGTCGAAGCTTCAGCGCATCCCGAGGCGTTCAGCCGAGCGCACAGGACGCCGCGGCGTCCTCCCTGAAAGGAGAAAACGCTGCCGCGGCGTTCTGTTGTGCGCGTTTTCTGGACAGTGTGAACGGGGCACGCAAAGTGCGTGCGCCACGAATCCGCCTATAGAACCTGGAGCGCTTGTTGTTCGCGCAGGCCGGTTGCGCTGAGCGAACCGATCTTGATGTCGAGCAGTTGATTCGGCTCGCGTGGAGTTGCCAGCTCGACTCGGAGAAAATTGCCGGACAGCGCGCCCTCGGTCAGCGTGACAACCGACAGCTGGCGGCCGATCATGCTTCGCCGGAAAGCCAGATTCTGGTGCGCGGCGAGTTCCCGCAATACGCGATTGCGCTCCTTGCGCACCTGCATCGGGACCCGATCATCGCTCGCGGCCGCGGGCGTTCCCGGCCGCTCCGAATAAGTGAAGACGTGCAGATAGGTGAAAGGCAGGCTCGCAATGAAGGCTCGGCTCTCTTCGAATTCGGCTTCAGTCTCGCCCGGAAATCCAACCATGACGTCGGCACCTATGGCCGCATCGGGCATGGCGGCGCGCGCCTTGCGAATGCGGTCTTCGTAGTGCTTGGGCCGGTATTTGCGATGCATTCGCCGCAGCACGCGGTCCGATCCCGATTGCAGCGGGGCGTGCACGTGTTTTGCGACGCGCGGGCTGGCAGCCACAAGCTCCAGAAGGTCGTCGCTCCAGTCCATCGGCTCGACGGAACTGAGGCGCAGCCGTTGGATTTCGGTCTCCGCAAGCAGCTTCCGCACCAAGTCAGCCAGCCGCATGGCGCCGCCACACTCCCGGCCCCAGCGTCCCAGATTGATTCCGCTCAGCACCACCTCGCGGTAACGGCGGGCCAGCGTGCGCACTTGCTCGATCACCTGGCCGGCCGGCGCGCTCCGGCTTCGCCCGCGCACGAACGGAATGATGCAGAACGAACAGCGATTGTTGCAGCCGTCCTGAATCTTCAGATTGGGCCGCGTGCGGTCGCCGGCCGCGTCCTCGACCGGCGCCGACAGAAATTCGTGTTGCGCGAAGATGTCGCCTACCCGGATCTCGCCATGATAGGGGGCCGCAGGCTCGACGATGATGTCCGGAATTTGTGTCTTGTGCGAATTTCCGACCACCCAGCACACGCCGGGCAGACCAGCCAACTCCTCGGGGGCGCGTTGCGCATAGCATCCGGTCACGAGAATTCGCGCCGCCGGATTCTCCCGATGCACACGATGCACCGCCTTGCGCACATCCTCATCCGCGGACGCCGTGACAGTGCACGTGTTCAGCACCACCAGTCCGGCATCGCGCGCGCTCGGCGCGGGGTTCAACCCGCGAGCCAGCAGACCCGCCTCGAGCGCGGCGCCGTCGGCTTGCGAGGCTCTGCACCCGAAGTTATGGACGTGAAAAGTCCGCACCCTTCTGATTCTAGCAATCGATCGATGGTTGGAACCCGTTTTTTCCGAGCTTGACCGCCCCCCGCACAGGACAGGACCACCGCCGATTCGGCGGTACAGCGCGTTTGAAACGCCTCATGTTACGGTCGTAAACATGAATCCCTACGCGATCTACCTCGGCGGGCAAAATCCCATGGACGTGATTGCCGCCACATCCGAACGGCTCGACTCCCTGGCGCGAGCGATTGGCGCTGAGCGGGCCAAGCAGCCACCCGCTCCCGGCAAGTGGTGCGCGCGTGAAATCCTGTGCCACCTGGCCGATGCCGAGACGGTGTTCGCGTTTCGCCTGCGCCAGTCGCTGGCCGAGGACCACCACGTGATTCAGCCCTTCGATCAGGAAAAATGGGCCGTCCGTTATAGCGCCTACGATTTGGCGGGAGCGCTGGCGGTTTTTTCGGCGGTCCGCAGGTGGAACCTCGCGCTGATCCGCTCGGCCGGTTCGGGCGAGCTCGGAAAACCTCTTACTCATCCCGAGCGCGGCGACATGACGTTTCAGGTATTGATCGAAACCATGGCCGGCCACGATCTGAATCATCTGCGGCAGATGGAATCGATCGCGAGCCGGTCGGCTAGCGTGTAGCGCCTCGAGAGACGTCCGTGCCCGGCGACGTTTCGCGCAGCTCGCATTTGGCCAAGCCCCAATCCGGCAGGTTGAGAATCACCGGGGCGCGCAGGCCGCGCATCCGCCCAATGAGCCACACCAGATCGTCGTGCGCTGCGGATTCAACCTCGGGCGGCGCGATGGGTTGCTGTCCGTCGGGGGCGCCGCGCTCCAGGTGATACACGCGCATGGGAGCGCGCAATACCTGCTCCGCGACGCCAGCGTGATGCGCGGCATAACAGAGCAGGGAGTCAAGATGCATGGTGAACAGATCCACTTCCGGGTAACCTCGCAAATCAAACCAGTGCTGGCGCGCCATCAGCAGGAAATCTCCGCACGCATTGGTGTGGAGGAATTGGGGCCGGCCCATCTCAGCGAGCTGCGGCCGGATTGGTTCCAGTTCGAGATTCCAGTCCTTGGTGACCGGTCGTGAACCGATAATCAAGGCCGGCCAACCGGGCGGGGTCTCGATCTTCGGCGCGGGAGCCGAGCGCCGCGGCAGTCCTGCGCCGCAAGCAAACACGCGAAAGTTCAAAAGCCGGGAGTCCGCTCCGATTATCGATCCCTGGCTCTCGGCCGAGAAGCACAGCGTCGTAATTTTTCCGGGCGGCGCCGGGACGTCGAACTCCAGATAGGTCAGGCCCCGCACGGAAGCACGGGCAATTACGGTGTCGCCATTGTGCACGTGCCGCACCACCAGCGTGAAAGGCTGGCCACCCTGGCCCGGCCCGGGTTCGACGAGCAGCGCGAGCCGCGAGAATTTCTCCGGCATTCGCAAAGCGAACTGCGCGTCTTGGGACACCCAGCGGAATCGTTCGCCTTCCGGTTTTTCCAGGTAGGACCAGCCGGATCCGAGCTGGAAGTCCAGTCCGGCTTGAAAAATGTCCTCCCCCCTTCGTCCCAGCAATCGAACCGCGCGGGCCAGAAGGCGCGGTCCACGCGCCAGCAGCGGCCAAATTCCGTGCGATTGCCGATAGGATCCCAACAGGCGCCGGACGGTCGGGCTGTGCCCCCGGAGCACGGAGAAAAAAGAGGGCTGCTCGAGCTGGGGCGCATTCCGCTCGGCCCAATCGCAGCGAAAGACCGCGAGGTTGAGAATGCGCGGCTGGTTCAACACAGGCCGGCCGGCTCCAGCGACGCGCAGCCGGAACGATCGGATGCCCGCCTTCGCTGCGGGAGGCACCGCTAGCGCGAACGTGCTCCTTCCGTCGATATTCCATTCGGCTAACCGCGCGCCGCCGTCGTCCAACACTTGCAAGGATTGTGGCAGAGCGTCGAGCCCCGGGCCGGGTTCCACTTCCAGAAGCAGGACCGCGCCACCTTCCCTCACGCGCATCAGGACTTCGGCGTCGTTGTGCATCCAGCGGAAGACTTCGTCCGCGGCGTAACGCTCAGGCGCAAACCAGCCCTCGCCGAAGTGCACGCCCGAATCGTCCGCGGTGATGTCCTGCGGCGCGTTGGCTCGCAAGCCTTCGGGCGTGATCGAAAAAGTACCCTCGCGCGCCTGCAGGCGGATCAGATGAGTCCGGCAGTGTTCCAGTTGTTCTTCCACGGATGTGTCCGCCGGCGCAGTGCTGGCGACATCGTGCCGGTCGATCCGGTAGATGTGACCTTTTTCCAGGCGCCTCGAGGCGAAGAACTGCATCAACTCGTCAGAATAGATGTCGTCGACACTGGTAGCCAAGATGAACTCGCCGCGTGCGCGCCGGATTCCGATATTCCTGGCGATGCCCTGATACGACGGCCAGGCCTGCGCATGTGGATGGCGGGCGCAAATTTCCGCTGGCACTTCGAGAATGCGCACTTGACAGGGGCCGGTATCGGCGGACCAGTGCAACGCGTGGGCCAGCGGCTCCCGATCGCGCGGCGGATTCCATTCCACCAGGATCAGTTCCGACTCCAGTCCGCAACGCTTGGACTGGCTGATCCAGGCATTCACGAAAGTCTGGGTGCGCCGCAGGAGATCCGGGTCGTCGTTGCGCGCCGCGGCCACCACGGAGAAATACGGTGCGCCGGTTGGCGTCGCGTGTGGAGGCTGAAGCTCGCCGGTCCCCGGCATGGAATCTCGATTATATAAACATCGCTACGCTTCTCTGATTTAGCGACGTTTCACTAGACACGCGGACCACTCTCCAGATCTCCGGCTGGCTGCTAGCTGCCAGCGAGCCAAGCCAAGGCGACCGGACGCCGCTTCGAACGACGGACGAGCCGCGTGTAGCTTCGAGTGGTCACGGAGACGGCCAGGTATGCCGGCCGCGGTTTCGGCGGGCCGCCGGGCTCTTCCCTCTCGAATTTGCCGAAGAGTCGCAAGACGCGCGACACGTATGCGCGTGTCTCGCGAAACGGGGGAACGCCGTGGCAGCGCGCCACTGCTCCAGGTCCGGCATTGTAAGCTGCGATGGCTCGCCGCATCTGATCTCGCGTGTGGGCGTACCTTTGCAACAACCAACTCAGGTAGTGCGCGCCTGCGTCCACGTTTTGTTCCGGGACGGTTGGATCGGCCCCATACTGTCTGGCAGTATCGGGCATCAGTTGCATCAGGCCGACGGCGCCCTTCGGCGAAACCGCGTTGGGCGCGAATGCCGACTCGGCTGCGATAATGCTCTTCACCATCGCCGGCATGATGTGCTGCCTGCGCGATACGGCTCGAATCATTTCGTTGAGCGTGAATGCTGGAGCGGGGATGTGCAGCCGGACGGCAACCGGCCGCAGAATCTTCTGGTTCAGGAGATGATAAGCGGCCGCGGCAATGACGACAGCCGAAACCAGGATTGCCAGGGTAAGAATTTTCATGGGGGTTACAGCACGTTAGAAGACACGGCGCCGGCTCAGCGCGGGCTCACCGTGAAAATCAGTTCGATGTTATTGAGACGGGCCAGTTGGTTGCGTGGTTACGGCGGGCAGTGCAACACTTTTGTCGCAGCCCGCCAAGTCGACTAACGCAAGCCGAACGCTGAGATTGGAACAACGGACCGATGCGGTTTAGGGGTCTAAGCCGGCGCGTCACGGCAATCCGAATTCCAGCGGAGCTTGTCACCTGCCCTCAGCGCGGAGCGAGCATATTGCGGGCGCGCTGGGCTCCTCAAGAATTGGGCGGGTGACCAGACCCCTTGGCGTGCAGCGTCGTTGCTTCGCTCCTTGCGAGCTTCTGGCGCAGGGGGATCCGGCCTCAACCGGAAGGAACGCTCACCGTGCCGGGTGTTTTTGCAACTTGGAATGATTCAGCCGGTCGCTGCACAACCGGCACTCCCGAAGATGCTGGCCGACCGCGACGACCTCGCGCAACGACAGCCCTTCGCCGGCCACGTACAGGGCAAGCTTGTCATCGTGGACATGACCCGAGGCGACGCCGGGGGAATAAAACGCGTCTTCGATGAGAATCCCGACCTGAAACTTGACGCCGGATGCACGGCAATGTCGAACCTCGCCGAAGATCACCACCTGCTTCGGCATCAGGATCTCGACCCGCGAGCCCTTTTCCAATCGAGCGTCGAGCGCGACCCGGAGTCCGCGCCGTGAAACATCCAACAGGGTGCCTGGCATGCGCTTGCTGTCGCCGGGAACGCAGCGGATCTCCACCGGATCGTTGCACGGGTAGCGCGGTTCGCGCCTGCGTTCGCTGGAGGTCGCGACTTTAAGCTTGAACTGTGGCGTGGAGCAGGTCTCGACTGTGGCCATATGCGAGTACATCGTCCCAAAATTATGGGAGGATTAACATGCAACCGCGCCTGGCTAATGTGCCGTTCTGTTTCCACTTGTATTTCAATCGTTTAACCATCTCAAGCTAAAGATCTCCACGAGGCTGTTTTACCCGCAGCGTTGGGCGCCGCAGCGTACCGAACCGATGGCCTGCAGGCACGTTTCAAGTAATGGTCCGCACAACCGGACTCAGAGCGCAGGCTGAAAAGGAGCACGTGATGAGAACAGTGTTGGCTGCTTGCTCATTGTTGCTGGGCTCCCCTAGCTTTAGTTGTGCAGGAAAAGACCGGCCCCGGCGAAGGCCGACATGGCGTCGGTTGACAAACCCTGATCGAGATGGAACCAGACTGGAACCCAGGTCAGCCTAACCAAGCACTATGAGACGCTCGACGGGATCCTGGCCGACGATTGGACCGCGATCGATTTTCGAGGCATACACGTAACGAAAGCGGAGTCGATTGCCGAGCTGAAGTCCGGCGAGTCCAGCAACCAATTTGGTGAGCTGGGAGAAATGAAAGTGCGAGTCTTCGGCAACACCGCCGTCGCGGTCGGCAGCGATACCGAGAAGAGCACCAATCACGGCAAGGACAGCAGCGGCCGGTACGCGTGGATGGACGTGTTCGTGCGGCGCAACGGCCTGTGGGAAGCGGTGGTGTCGGAGAGCACCAAGATCGCGAAGTAGCGCGGGGCGGGGTGGATGGTGGGCGGTCGCAGGCTCGAACTGCGGACCTCCTGCTTGTAAGGCAGGCGCTCTAACCGGCTGAGCTAACCGCCCCCGTGCGGCAACTTCATTCTACCCGAACGGCCGCAATCTTCGATCGCCGCTGGCCGCCGGCGCGCGTGCTATCCAGCCAGGTACTACAATCGAATGCATGTCAGTCGTTGTGGTTGGTTCGGTCGCGTATGACGGAGTAGAAACGCCGCATGGGCGCGTCGAGCGCATGCTGGGAGGCGCATGCACCTACATCGCGCTGGCCTCCAGTTACTTCGCCCGAACACAAATCGTCGCGGTGGTGGGCGACGATTTCGCCACCGAAGACGAGCAGCTGCTCGCGCAGCACGGCATCGATCTGGCCGGCCTGGAGCGCGTCCCCGGCAAAACATTCTTCTGGGCCGGCGTCTATTCCGACGACATGAACGACCGCACCACGCTGCGGACCGATCTGAACGTTTTCGCCGGCTTCGATCCCAAGCTGCCTGCGAGCTACCGGCAAGCGCCGTACCTGATTCTCGGAAACATCCAGCCGTCGCTCCAGCGCAGCGTGCGCGCGCAGATGAACGGCCTGCGCCTGGCGGGCGGCGACACCATGAACTACTGGATCAAGGACTACCGCCAGGAATTGCTCGAAACGATTCGCGAATGGGATTTTCTGCTGATCAACGACGCCGAGGCGCGCATGCTTTCCGGGGCTTACAATCTCAAGCGCGCCGCGGCGAAAATCCTGGAGATGGGCCCGCACACGCTGGTGATCAAGCGCGGCGAATACGGCGCGATCCTGTTCCACCGCGACTGGCACTTCATCGTGCCGGCCTACCTGCTGGAGGAGGTCTTCGATCCCACCGGCGCGGGCGACTGCTTTGCCGGCGGTTTCATCGGATACCTTGCTGAGAAAGGCTTCGATCTCAAGCAGGGCCACATCGATGCCAGGGAACTCGCCCGCGCCGTCATTTACGGCAGCGTGATGGGCAGTTTCTGCTGCGAGAAATTCGGCGTGGACCGGTTCCGGACCCTGACGCGCGCCGAGATCGACGGCCGCTTTCAAGAATTCCGGGCCTTCACCGAGTTTTGAAACGCTTATACATCGAGCTCGCGCTGGTGCTGGTGGGCCTGTGCGCGTTGGGCGCGGCCGCGACCGCGTTTGTGAATCGCCAGGGCTGGACGCTCTACAATGGCGACGCGGAAGCGCATCTGAACATCGCACGACGCATCCTGGATTCGCGGACTCCCGGTTCCGACCAGGTCGGAACGGTGTGGCTGCCGTTGCCGCACTTGCTGACGCTGGCGTTGGTTTGGAACGACGGCTTGTGGCGCAGCGGACTAGCGGGCGCGATTCCGTCCTCGGCCTGCTTCGCTCTCGCGGGCTTTTTCCTTTTCGCCGGAATGCGCCGCGCCACGCAGTCGTCGGCTGTAGCGCTGGCGTCTCTCGGGCTGTTCGCTTTCAATCCGAACCTGCTGTATTTGCAGTCCACGCCCATGACCGAGCCGGTTTCCCTGGCTTGCTGGAGCGCGCTGTTTTATTTCAGCGTCCGGTTTCGGCAAACGCAATCCGCCGTGTCTCTGGTTGGAGCAGGACTGGCCGCGCTGGCGGGCTCACTGACGCGTTACGAAGGCTGGTTCGTGATTCCTTTCGCCGCTTTGTACATCCTGATGGCCGCGCGACGGCGGGGGTTGGCGTGCGCGCTGGCTTTTCTGGCGATCGCGATTCCGGGACCACTTTACTGGCTGGCTCACAATTGGTGGGTGTATGGCAATCCGCTGGAATTTATCAATGGTCCTTATTCGGCCCAGAGCATTTATCGGCGCCAGCTCAGCCAGCACCTCCCGCCTTACCCCGGAGATCACGATTGGCGCAAAGCCTGGCTGTTTTTTCGGACCGCAGCGCGCTTGTGCGCCGGCTGGGGCGCCGTGCTCGCGGCCGCAGCCGGCCTGATGATGATGGCCTGGCAGCGGATCTTCTGGCCGGTGCTGCTGGCCGCATTGCTCCCGGCCTTTTATCTGTGGAGCATGCATTCCGGCGGAACACCGATCTACGTTCCCGGGCTCTGGTTCAACAGCTACTACAACACGCGCTACGGCCTGGCGGCGCTGCCGCTCATCGCGGTGCTGGGTGGCAGCCTGGTTCTGGCGGTGAAGCAGCGGTTCCGTTCCTGGGCGGCCGCCGCGATCGTGCTGGCAGGGCTCGCCCCCTGGCTCATCCGCCCGCAGCCCGACGATTGGATTTGCTGGAAGGAATCGCAGGTGAATTCCGAGACTCGGCGCGCGTGGACCAGGGACGCCGCGACGTTCTTGCTGACTCACTATCAGGGAGGCGCGGGCATTCTCACCTCCTTCGGCGACCTGGCCGGAATTTTCCGCGAGGCCGGCATCCCGCTGCGCGAGACCCTGCATGAGGGCAACCAGCGCGATTGGCTGGCGGCGACCCGGCGCCCCGATTTGTTCCTGCACACGCGCTGGGCCGTCACCTTCTCCGGCGATGAAGCCGACGCCGCCATTCAGAAGGCGACATCCGGGAGCGGGCCACGCTACCATCTGGTACGAAGCATCATGATTGGCGCCGGCCCAGCCGTTCAAATCTACAATATCGATGAGCCATGACCATTCCGTTCATCAAGGCGCATGGCGCAGGCAACGATTTCCTGCTGAGTTTCGCCGATCGGGTTCCGGCGGGCGACTATGCCGCCATGGCGCTGGCGATTTGCGATCGCCACACCGGCGTCGGCGCAGATGGCTGGATGTTGCTGCGCGACTCCAGCATCCGCCTCTTCAACGCCGATGGCAGTGAAGCTGAGATCTCCGGCAACGGCACGCGCTGCGCCGCGGCCGTGCTGATCGACGCTGGCTGCGCGACCGGCGATCTCACCATCTCGACCGGCGCGGGCCCCAAACATCTTCGCATGCTCGAGCGCCAGGGCCGGCGGTTCCTGTTCGAGATGGACATGGGCAAACCGGTCTTTCGGGAAGCCGAGCTGTACTTCCAGCTCCCGCTTCGCGCTGGCGCGCAGGAGGTTACCATTCTGGACGTCGGCAATCCGCAGTGCGTGGTGTTCGTGGAACGTTTTCCGCCGGACTGGGAAGCCGTCGGTGCGGAGATCGAAGGGCATCCGCATTTTTCCCGGCGCACCAATGTGTCCTTGGTGCGCTGTGTGGATACGCACACGATCGAGGCTCGTTTCTACGAGCGCGGCGCGGGCGTGACCCTCAGCTCCGGCACGGGTTCCACCGGCGCGGCCGTAGCGGCGATTCTGCGAAAGCTGGTGGCGAGCCCGGTGGACGTGATCACTCCCGCCGGCGACGTGTTGCGCCTGCGTTGGGACGATTCAGTGTTTCTGACCGGCCCCGCCGAGATCGTAGCGACGGGCGAGTTCTTCCTAACCGCCCCGTGACCTCGGGCGTCCTCCTGGACCTACTGGTCCGCCGCATGCAGGATACGGCTGAGCGGCGCGCGGCCGGAAAACTCGAGCGCCGCGCGCCCGTAGCGGCGCCTTTTGTAACATGGGACTGGCCTCGCATGTTCGACACGCCTGCAATTGCGGTCCACAATCTCCGTAAAACCTACGGATCCAAAGCCGCCGTGGACGGCCTGGATCTGGAGGTCACGCGCGGGTGCTTTTTCGGCTTTCTGGGTCCCAACGGAGCAGGCAAGACCACCACTATTCGGATGCTGATGGGCCTGGCGCCGCCCACCTCCGGCCGGATCGAATTGCTCGGCCTCACGATGCCCGAGCACGCACTGGAGGTGAAGGGCAAGATCGGGCTGGTGCCCGACGAGTCGCTGCTCTTTGACCACCTCACCGGACGGGAGTTCACCGAATTTGTGGGGCGCATGTACGGGCTGGAGCGGCCGCAGGCGCGCGAGCGGACGCGCGAACTGCTGGAGCTGTTCGAATTGGATGGTGAGCCGCGCAAGTTGATCGCCGACTATTCCAAGGGCATGCGCAAGCGGGTGGCGATGGCGGCCGCGCTGATCCACCGGCCCGAACTTTTCCTGCTGGACGAGCCCTTTGAAGGAGTGGATGCAGTGGGAGCGCGGCTCATGAAGGACATTCTGCTCGAACAGGTCCGGCACGGCGCCACCGTGTTTCTCACATCGCACGTCCTGGAAGTCGTCGAGCGGTTGTGCGATCGCGTGGCCATCATTCACGAGGGCAAGCTGGTGCTGTCCGGCACGATGGCGGAGCTAAGAAGCGGATCGGAAACTCTCGAAGATGTTTTCGTTCGCGTGGTAGGCGCGGCGCGCCCGGCCGAGAGCCTGGGCTGGCTCTAGCATGCTGGCGCAGCAGGCCAGGGCCATCGTCTGGGCGCAGTGGCGCACCACCCGCAACTATTTCCCCCGCTCCAACAAGGGCGGCGCCATTTTCTCCGGAGTCATGGCTCTGGTCTGGTACGGCGCGTTCGCCTATCTGGCGGCCATCGCGGCGTTCCTGCTGTCCAAGCCGGAAGAGTTCGACGCCATGCACCAGGTCCTGCCGGATGCCTTGCTGCTGTGCTTCCTGTATTGGCAACTGATCCCGGTGCTGATGGCCTCCATGGGATCTTCTCTCGATATTCGCAAGCTGCTGGTGTATCCGATTCCCAACCGCGAACTGTTTGCACTCGAGGTGATGCTGCGCGCTTCCACCGCCGGGGAGATGCTTCTGCTGCTGATCGGGGCGGCCGTCGGGCTGTGGCTGAATCCGGGCGTTCCGCGCTGGGCGCCGCTCGGGTTGCTTCCTTTTATTCTGCTCAATCTGCTCTGCTCGGCCGGCGTGCGGGACCTGCTGGTCCGGCTGCTGGCGCGCCGGAGAGTCCGCGAGATCGTGGTTTTTCTGCTGGTGCTTTCGGCGGCACTGCCGCAATTGCTGCTGGCGACCGGCACGCGCTTCCGGTGGCGGCAACTGTTCGCCGGGGAAACCTCTCCGGTGTGGCCCTGGACGGCCGCCGCGCGCCTCTCGCAGGGGGAATTTTCCTGGCTGAACATCGGTGTGCTGGCGGCCTGGACAACCTTGGCTTATGTCTTCGGCCGCTGGCAGTTCGAGCGCGGCCTCCGTTTCGACTCCCGCGAGGCCGCAGCCACCAGCGCACCGTCCACCCGCTCCGCCAGCCGGCTGGAATGGTGGTACACGCTGCCGAACGTGATCTTTCGCGACCCCCTGGCGGGCCTGATCGAAAAGGAGCTGCGGTTTCTCAGCCGCGCGCCGCGCTTTCGACTGGTGTTCGTGATGGGCTTCTCCTTCGGGCTGCTGGTCTGGGCGCCCATCGCATTCGGACGCCTCAGCTCCCGCTCCAGTTTGATCTCGGACAACTTCCTGACGTTCGTCAGCGTGTATGCGCTGCTGCTGCTGAGCGATGTCCTGTTTTGGAATTGCTTCGGGTTCGACCGCAGCGCGATGCAGTTGTATTTTCTCGCGCCGCTCAAAATGTCCACCGTCTTGCTGGGGAAAAACCTGGCGGCTGTCTCGTTCGTGTTGCTCGAAATCACCGGCGTCGCGACGGTGTGCGCCTTGCTGCGGCTACCGCTCTCGCCGCTGAAAATCCTGGAGGCGTTCTCGGTAACCTGCGTGGTGACGCTGCTGATCCTGTCCATCGGCAACCTCAGCTCGCTCTACAATCCGCGCCCGGTCAACCCCTCCAAATCCTTTCGGACGTCGGCCAGCGGGCGCACCCAGGCCATGCTGATGCTGGCCTTCCCGATTGCCCTGCTGCCGGTGGCTCTGGCCTTTCTGGCTCGCTACGCCTTCGATTCCGAATGGGCGCTGTTCGGCGTGCTGCTGGTGGGAGCGGCACTGGGCGCCATCGTGTATCGGTATTCGATGAGCACCGCAGTCGAGGCCGCCCAGGACCGCAGGGAGCGCATCATCGCCACGCTCAGCCAGGGCGAAGGACCTATCGAGAACTGATGGCGCAAGCCGCGGCCTGCAAGTTTTGCCAGATCGCCGCGAAGGAGATCCCAAGCTACATCGTCTTTGAGGATTCCGTGTCGCTGGCTTTCCTGGATAACCGGCCATTGTTTGCCGGTCACACTCTGCTGATTCCGAAGCAGCACGTCGAGACGCTGGCCGACATTCCGCGGACGATGATCGAACCGTTTTTCGCGAATGTGCAACGGCTGGCGCAGGCGGTGGAACAGGGGATGGACGCCGAGGGCTCGTTCGTCGCCATCAACAACCGTGTCAGCCAGAGCGTGCCGCATCTGCACGTGCACCTCGTGCCGCGCCGGAAGAAAGATGGCTTGCGCGGCTTCTTCTGGCCGCGGCAGTCGCACCCGGACGAAGCGGTGATGCAGAGCGCGCGAGAGGCGATCCAGCGCGCGCTGGCTCAGAAGTAGATCTTCCCCGCCAGTTGGATGATACGCGGATCGCGCGCCTGCGTCACCGTCCCGTACGTCGAAGAACCCAATGTGGCGCCGATGCTCGAAAAGTTCGTGTGATTGAAGATGTTGAAGAACTCGGCGCGAAACTGCAAATTCGCGCTCTCAGTGAAGTGGAAATTCTTGAACGCTGACATATCCCACACCTGATAGCCAGGACCCCAAATTGTGTTGCGGCTGGCGTTGCCCGGCCGAATCTGGCCGATCGGCACGTCCTTGAAGCACGCTGTGTTAAACCACTGTGCAATGATATGCGGCGCATTCGCATTCGGATCACAGACCTGGTCGGCTCGCGGCCCAGCGGCGCTCGGTCCAAGAATTCCCAGGCCTCCCGGGTCGGTGCCAAGCGAACTGTCGGACGCATTGAACGGCAGACCGGTCGCAAAGGAAGCAATGCCGGAGACCTGCCAACCCGCGACGGCGTACTTCAGAAAGCCCGTTCGCGATCGCAGCCAAGGCAGTTCGTAGCTCCAGTTGACGGTGAGCACGTGCGTGCGATCGTAGGGTGACAGGCCATAGTCCGCGTGGCGATTGTAGAAATTCATCGGCGCCGAGACGTCGGTGCCGGAATCCGTTAAGAACTTCGACCACGTGTAGTTGAAGCCGAAAAATCCGTTTCGCGAAAACGGCTTCTTCAGCGCGAACTGCAGTGAATTGTACTTGGAGTTGTACCAGGTCTGGATGGTGTTGATGGCGTTGTAGCCAAGATACGGACGAATCTGATTCAGCCGCGGTTCAGTGCTCGAGGTGAACGGCGTGTTGGGGCTAATGAGGCCGGCGGCAACCCCCAACCCGGGCGGCACTTCGTTGATGTCGGCGCCGCCGATCAAATGCGTGCCCTTGGATCCGAAGTACCCCAGGTCGACGACATACCTCAATGGAAGCTCCCGCTGCACGTCGAAGCTGTACTGCTGCATATAAGGCGTCTTCCACGGAATCCCAACGCCTGCCAGTGCCGGAGGGGCGGCCGTCGGAGGCGTGCCGCCGGTGACGTTAGCGAAGGTTGTGTTGTTGTAGGTGACAGTTCGAAGCGACGATGGATTGCTAGTGATCGGGCTCTCGTACACATTGGAGAGCTGGGAGAAATCGTACGCGATGCCATATCCGCTTCGAATTGCCGTTTTGCCATCTCCGAACGGATCCCAGGAGAAGCCAAAGCGCGGCGCGATGTCGCCATAGTTTTCGTTGGTCACTTTGTCGCCGTAGGGCGAATTCTTGGCAGCGACGAAAATCCCATTCAAAGGGTCACCTGTGCCCGGCACTAAGTTGCCGCTTGCATCAATCCCGGGAGCCTTTGCGGCGCTGTAGAGAGTCGGATCGAAGTTGTTCAGGAATCCCTTGCCATCGTAGGCCTGCCTGAAAATCGAATAACGAGCGCCGACATTCAGCGTTAAGTTCCGGCGGATCCGGTAATCGTCCTGCACGTACAGCTCCGTTTGATTGACAAAAAGGTCCGGCGTGACGTCCCGGGCGGACTGGCCGAAGCTGCTCACGTTCCCTAGCAGGAAGTTGGCGAAGGCCTGCTGTGTCGCAGTTGTGCCGGTTGGGCGGGGAGTGCTCGCAAAGCTGAATGAGCCGACGTTGGCGCGCGCATCGTTCTCGGCCTTGTTGTAGTGGATTATCGTGACGCCGGCCTTGATAGTGTGCTTCCCCTTCATCTTCGAGAAATTGTCGAACCAGTTGTGATTCCGGCTGTAGTCGCGATAGGGGCCGTATCCAGTTACGGCGCCAATGGTGCCTGCAGGGAAACTTAAAGTTGGAATGCGTCCCAGCGTGACGGGAAATGGCAGGTTCAACTTGATGTCCGGCGAATTCGCCGATACGTCCAAACCGGTCGGGTCGCTTAGCACCGCGCCGTAGGAATATGCATAACCGACCTCGTTGAGTGTGGTCGGCGTCATATTGCCCGTAAGCCGAGCCACGAAGCCTTTCCCAGGCGAATTCGTTGTCGTGTCAGATACGCCCGGGAGCGCCGATGCAGTGAACAGGCCACGCGGTTCGATGGTCGGGATCGAATCATTGATGAAGCGGCCGAACACCGCCCATTTTTCGTTGAACACATGATCGACCCGGTACAGCTCCTGACGGGCGTTGAAAACGCTCCGTAACGCGAAATTCAATATGTTATTCGCGGGTGCATCCGGCACCTTGGACCAGATGTCTTTAATGTAGGCTTGCGCCACCGGGTCGATATTGGCGATCGTGGCGGAGGTCTGTGTGCAAGTGCCGCCCGAGCTTACCACGCACACCGGTGACGGGAAGATGCCTCGCTTCTCATCCGCGGTGGGAAGCGTGCCCTGAAACGACGGGTAGGTAATCACGCGCCGAAATTCCTCGGAGAAGAAGAAAAACGTGTGATTCTTTCCGTTGTAGACCTTCGGAATGTAGACCGGCCCTCCTACCGTATATCCGAAGTTGTTGTATCTGAGCGGTGGAACCTGAGCCTTCCCATCTGGACCTAAGTTCACCGAGCCACGGTTGTTGAAAAAGTTATTTGCCGCGAGCTTGTCGTTTCGGAAAAACTCGTACGCATCGCCATGCAATTGGTTTGTGCCGCTCTTGGTGATCACGTTGATCATCCCGCTGGCGTTGCGGCCGAACTCCGCGTTATACTCGCCGCGGAGCACGTTGAACTCTTCAATCGCATCGACACTGGGGTAATTGAGCAAGGTCAGATTGGCCCCGCGGTCGATATTGTCCGCTCCGTCGATGGTCCAGTTGTTCTGGCTGGTTCGCCCGCCGTTCATCGCAAATGCAACCTGGTTCGAAGCGCCTGAGAACGGGTTGGTAACGCCCTGGTAGAGCTGGTCGCCCAGGCCCGTGAACACAACCCCTGGCATCAACCGAACCAGTTGCTCGTAGTTGCGGGTGTTCAGGGCGAGTTCGCGCACCTGGGTGCCGGAAATCAAGTTTTGCGCCGTGGCGGTTTGCAACTCCACCTGGATCGAGTTGGCTGCCACAGTGACTTCTTGCTGGACTTCTCCCACTTCGAGGCTGAAGTTGATAGTGAGCTTGTCGTTGACGTTCAACTCGATGCCGCCCTGGATGGATTTCTTGAAGCCTTTGGACTCGACCGCAACCGAGTAGTGGCCCACCGGGAGTAGCGGAGCCGTGTAATCGCCGTTGCCCGACGTGGTGGTGGTCCGGATCACGGCGTTGCGATCCGTGTTCGTGATGGTGACGGTGGCGCCGGGGACCGCCGCTCCGGTGGAATCCAGCACCGTGCCGAGAATCGAGCCGGTGATCTCTTGTCCAAGTGAGCACACGGCAAGAACTGCCAACAGGAGACCGGTGAACAGAACAGCTTTTCTCATGACTTCCCCCAGGACTCAGGAACTGAAAGACCGATGAGCCGATTGTACACCAATCGAACCATTCGCAATGCGTTTGTAAACTACGTGATCTGCCGTTTTCGCAAAGCGCATTCGCCGCCGGATCGCTCTCCGGCGGGTACAATAGCATCCGTGGGCACCCTCAGCTTCGAGCAAGCGCGCGCCTGTGTGCTGGCCAAGGTGACGGAAGCTCGCATCGCGCCGGGCACGGAAAGCGTCAGCCTCTCGGAAGCCGCGGGGCGCGTGCTGGCCAAGCCCATCGCGGCCGATCGCGATTTTCCGTCCCTCTCACGCTCGGTGCGCGACGGGTTTGCGGTGCGCACCGCCGACGTTCCGGGCGAGTTGTTTGTGATCGGCGAAGTCCGGGCTGGGGAGTCCTTCGGCGGGGAAGTGCAGCCCGGTCAGGCGGTCGAGATCATGACCGGAGCTCCGCTGCCTCGCGGCGCCGACGCGGTGGTGATGGTGGAGCACGTCAGCGTGGCCGGCGATCGGGTCAGGGTGCCGCGCGCGCTCCAGCGCGACGAAAATGTAAGTCTGCAAGGATCGCAGGCGCGGCAAAACGACATTGTTCTCGCCCCCGGCCGCCGGTTGAGCTTCACCGAGATCGCGCTGCTCGCTTCGGTGGGATGTTCCAGCGTTGTGGTGTTCGCCCAGCCCCGGGTCGCGCTGCTCGCCACGGGCGACGAGATCGTCGAAGTCAACCAGACGCCGCTCCCCTATCAAATCCGCAATTCCAACGTCGCAGCGCTGGCCGCGCAAGTGACGCGCGCAGGAGGCTGCCCGCAAATCCTGCCCGTGGCCCGCGATCTCTACGCCGCCACGCGCGAGCTGATCGAGCATGGCTTGCGAATCGACCTGCTGCTGCTTTCCGGCGGCGTCTCGGCCGGCAAGTACGACCTGGTGGAAAAAGTGCTGGCGGACCTGGGCGCGGAGTTTTTTTTCGATCGTGTGCAGATCATGCCGGGCCAGCCGCTGGTTTTCGGCCGCGCACAAGGCAAATTCTTCTTCGGACTTCCCGGCAATCCCGCGTCGACCATGGTGACTTTTGAAATATTCGCGCGCGCCGCGGTGGAGCTGCTGGGTGGGCAATCCGAAGCGATGCTGCCGCTATTGTGGAGCCGCCTGGCCCGTGATTTCCATCAGAAGACCGGGCTCACGCGCTTCCTGCCGGCATGCTTGAGCGCGGATGGATCCACCATCGAGCCGGTCTCCTGGCAAGGCTCCGGCGACGTGCCGGCCCTGGCGCGCGCCAATGCCTTTCTGGTGACCGAGCCGGAGCGCGAACGCTGGACGGCGGGCGAATGGATTCGAGTTCTGGTGAAATAAGAGAGGACGGAGGCAAGCACGAAGAAAAAGCTCAGTCATTACGATGATGCCGGCGCGCCGCGCATGGTCGACATTACCAGCAAGATGCCCACCAAGCGCACCGCCCGCGCGCACGCTTTTGTCCGGATGCGCCCCGAGGTGCTCGCTCAACTGCCCGGTAATCCGAAAGGCAATCCGCTGGATATCGCGCGCGTGGCGGGCATTTCGGCCGCCAAGAAGACCGCCGAGCTGATTCCGCTGTGCCATCCCTTGATGCTCTCGCACGTCGACGTCCAGGTCGCTGTGGAAGCCGGTGGGGTGCGGATCGTTTCCAGCGTCGTCACCACCGCCCCGACCGGCGTCGAGATGGAAGCGCTTACGGCCGCCTCGGTCGCCGCGCTCACGGTCTACGACATGACCAAGGCGCTGGACAAGGGCATCGAAATTCAAGACCTGTACCTGCTCGAAAAGACCGGCGGCAAAAGCGGAGACTACCGCCGCGCATGATCCAGGTTGCGATTGTGACGGTGAGCGATTCGGCGGTGGCGGGCACGCGCAGCGACCGCTCCGGACCCGCGTTGCGGGAGCGGCTGGAAGCGCTCGGCTTTTCCGTCCGCGCGCAGGAGTTGGTGCCGGACGAGAGAGAGCAGATCGCGGCTGTGCTTCGGAAGCTGGCGGATTCGGCGCAGACGCGGGTCATTTTGACCAGCGGCGGAACCGGCGTAGCGCTGCGTGACGTCACGCCCGAAGCCACGCGCGACGTGATCGAGCGCGAGATTCCGGGCCTGGCCGAACTGATGCGCGCCGAAGGACTGAAGTCCACGCCGAATGCCGCGCTCAGCCGGGCCGTGGCGGGCGTGCGCGGGTGCTCGCTGATTGTCAATCTGCCCGGATCGCCCAAGGGCGCCGTCGAGTCCCTGGATACGATCGCGAAACTGATCCCGCACATCGTGGATCTACTGGAGGGGAGGACCAGCCATGCGGATGTGCCACACTAAAAGTATGGGCAAAGGATTTCTGCTGTTGATCTGCGCCGCCGCTGTCGCCCAAACCCAGCCTTCGGACCCCGCCAAGCAGGATCAGGAAAAGGAAGCCGTCATCCGAGTACCCGTTAATGTTGTGATCGCGCCCACCACGGTGCGGGATCGCGGCGGAGAATTCGTGAGCGGGCTCCAGATCCAGGACTTCGAGCTGTACGACAACAACAAGCTGCAACGCATCACCGCCGACGTGCGGGATGAGCCGCTGTCGCTGGTGGTCGCCGTACAGAAGAGCTACAACCTGGACAGCATCCTGCCAAAGATTCAAAAAATCGGCCCTATGCTGAACGATCTGCTGGCAGGCCAGGACGGCGAGGTCGCGCTGGTGGCCTTCGACCATCGCATCCAGGTGGCGCAGGATTTCACCAGCGAAACCACCAAGATTTCCGAAGCGCTCAAGAACATCAAGACCGGCAGTTCCGAGCACGCGGTGATTGACGCGGAGATCGCCGCCATCCGCATGCTGCGGAATCGCCCGCAAAATCGCCGCCGTGTGCTGTTGCTCATCGCCGAGAAACGCGACCGGGGCAGCCAGGCGCACGTGCGTGAGGCTTTGACGGAGGCGGAGTTCGCCAACGTCACCATTTTTTCGGTCGATATATCGAGCCTGGTGGCGACCGTGACAGGAGCAGCAGTTCCGCCCCCGCCGCCCTCCATCCCAACCACCGCCCAACACATACCCGCCGGTGGCGCCCAGACTCCCACGACCATCGAGCAGAACTATTACAACGGCAATGTCATTCCAATGTTTGTCGACATCTTCAAAGGAGTGAAAAGCCTCTTCGTGGACGATACGCTGGACGTGTTTACCCGCTTCACCGGCGGCAAGCAGTACGCCTTTGTCAGCGAGAAGAGCCTGGAGAGGGCCGTGCAGGGCATCGGCGATGAACTCCACAGCCAGTATCTGCTAAGCTACGTGCCGAACAACCTGAGCGAGGGCGGATTCCACGATATTCGCGTGGTGGTGAATCGCCGCAACCTGGAAGTGCGAACCCGTCCTGGATATTGGGTGGCCGGCCGAGTGGAATAACGGCTCACCACAAATCCCATTTCCCGGTCAATAGAACGAACAGGGCCAGCAAGGCGTTGGTCACTGCATGCGCGACGACTGCGTCGCCGAGCTTGCCGCGTCGCAAGTACACAATCGCATAGATCAGCCCGGCCAGCGTGCCGGCGATCCAGCGCGGGCCGTGCAACGAGCCGAAAGCCAGCGACGAGACCAGCACGGCAGTCCAGGTGTACCGGCGCGGATCGAGCGACTCGAAATCGGACGAAATGATGCGGCGGATCAGAAAGCCCCGGAATGCCAGTTCTTCTGCGATCGGCACGGTGGTCACCGCAGCGGCGGTGCGCATCGTCAACCAAGCCAGGCGTCCCCAATAGGGCCAGGCCGCTAGTCCGGCGGCAATGGCATTATCCTGCGGAGCGCCAGCCCATCGGTCCAGTCCCAGCCAGAGTCCGAGCACGACGCATCCGGCGCCGGCGGAAAACCAACTGAAGCGCCAGTCCAATTCCGTGTATCTGGCCCGGAAAAACCATAGGGTAGCGGCCACGGCCACGAATCGCAGCGGATAAGGCCATTCGAAGCCACTGGATGAAGCGGCGCGGGAGATCATGCTAGCGGCGAGGAGGATGAGAAACGGCATCAGGTAAGCCGCGGACGGATTATGCTCTCTCGCCTCGACGAGCGGCGCTTCCGGCAACCGCCGCACCATCCAGGGAACCCGCCGCGAAAGCGTCACGAGCCCTAAGGCGACACAATTGAACGCCATCCATCCGGCCTGCGAATGAAACCCGCCGACCGCGACGTTGGGCGCGCCGGCGACCCCGATCAGGATCAGCGCTGTGATTCGAACGGCGTTTGACATCCACATCACGGCCATGCCGGCCGGTATCAACAAAAGCGCCTGGGGAAAGCGGAACTCGCGCCGGAAAAAGCTGAGCCACGCGACGCTGAAGACCAGCATCAACGCCGTGCCTTCGAATCCGGCGCACCAGGGCAGTATGGTCACGCTGAAAGCCGGAGTCCCGATGGTCATGCTGGTCGGGTCCGCGATCACGTGGGGCAGGAAAAGGCGGAGCAGCGCGTGGACCAGGCGGAAGGTGAAATCAGTGGCCGGCTTCCAGGAAAGTTCCAGGGCGGGATTCCAAATCGCTCCATTCCAAAGCTGGGAATAAACCACCAGCCAGTTTCCAATCAGACCCGCCGCTAAAGCGTACGTCCAGGCGTAGCCGGTATCGCGCACTAGTTTCCACGCCGCTCCGGGCGGCAGCAAGGCAGAACCAGCCAGCCCAAGCGCGAGGGCGCCGGTGCCGTACCACAAGGCCGCCACTAAGGCCGCCGGTGCGTATTTTTCCAACGAAGGAAACGAAACCACCACGAAAAGAAGCAGCGCTGCGAAATGACCGGCCAATAATGGCCACCCGATTGGAAGGCGCTTCAGCTCATTCGAAACCTGGCGAAACAGGGGGCGGGATTTGGCATAGCTGATGGCGAGCAAAAGCGAACCACAGACGGTCGCCACTCGAAGCAATGCCCAGTTTCCATGGTATCGATGGACCAGGTTCGTGATCAGAATCCCTTCTATGCCGAGCAGAAGGGCCAATGAAGTAAGGCGCGCCGCAAGTCCAAGAGCAGGGCGGGGTGCGGTGAGCGAGTCGGCCGGCGGGATGGGCTCACGCTTCGCCAGGATCGAGTCCTTAGCTGCCGGCTCTCCCGACGATACACGCGCACCGATCATGTGAAAAGTCCGGCCAGCGAACAAAGCACGCCAGATTGGAGTGAGGAGTCTTTAGCCCGCCCTCACGGACACACTGCGAGGCGAGCCAACAGCCTGGAGTCCTCGGAAGTTAGTTCTTCCGCCGGCTGCGAATCAAAAGGACGGCTCCGGATAGAAGTGCCAGTGCGTTTCCAGCGGACCCGCCATCAATCTCGGGCACACCGTACACGCCTAGGCCTAGCGCAAATCCCGCAACGCCCACAAGTAACAAAACCATTCCCAAGCATTTCATCGCTGTCCTCTTTCAGTAACACTCAATTGCTTCATGCACTTCGTTCCAGCCACGTCACTTGGCGGCTCCGAATTCAGAAGAGCGGCATCAGAAGCGAAGCCAACCCAGCCGTTCCAGTCGCGCTCCCGAAGCCATCGAATCGTGTCGGCCGCCCTCTACCCGAAACCCGGAGGCCAGGTGATTCTCCTCCTCCCGAAGCGCCGTCGCTTCGCAATTCAAAACTACGTGCTTCAGGTACTCAGCAATCATACGTTCGACTCACAAATCGGTCAAGGACCTAACAGCGCGTTCTTGTACTACGTGTACTATTCGCGGCCGGAGCGCCGACCTCGTGATGGGGGATGGGAACTGGGGTGGCAAAGCGCCACCGCCATGGAGGGAATCGGCCGCTGATCCTTTACTCTGATGGCGGGCACAGACTGGAGGCGGACTGCAGTTTCGGACCTTAGCGCGCCGCGAGAGTCACGCAGCCTCGTAGATTGCCGCCGCCCAACAGGCGGTGAACCGTTCGCCCAACCTTGTAACGGGAGTGAGTGGAAAGGCTTTAATCGCGACGCGAAAAGTCAGTTCTTCCGGCGGCTGCGCATCAAAAGAACGGCTCCGGACAGAAGCGCCAGTGCGCTTCCAGCCGACCCGCCATCAATCTCCGGCACTCCAACATTACCCAGCGCAAATCCCGCAACGCCAACCAGCAACAAAACCATTCCAACGCATTTCATCGTTCTCTCTCCTCTTCTGTTAACAACTCAGCACTGTTCGCGCGCGCCAGTGATCTTCTGGCGTTAGACCCAACCCTGGAATAACAAACGTTGGACCTCGTGATTCTCCTTCGACAGCACTCGCCGCACCCTCAGATTCGAAACAGCGGGCTTCAAACCTTGAGCAATCTTACTCCTGGTACACTAATCGGTCAAGCCGCGATTCTTGTGTTCTTGTACTACTTGTACCATTCACCGCTGGCGTGCCGGCCCCGGGATGAACGATTGGTGACTCTGGGCGGGAGAGGAGCCGACCCGTTATGCGGGAATCGCTGATCCTTTTGGCCACCGCTGTGCGAAGCCCGAAAAGGGAGCGGCTTCGGCACGACGCAGATCCCATCCGGAACCTGCGTCATTTGATTTCGGATCTTAGCCGGGAAGCAGAGCGAAGCCTCACGGAGGAATCGGCTTCCGGCGCTACGTCACTTCTTCCTGCGTCCTCTTAGGACCAGCAGCGCGCCAGAAAGCAGCGCGATGGCGCTGACCGCCGATCCGGCGCCAATTTCGGGCACCGCAGGCTGCGCGAACGCGGCTGCTGATGCACCCACGAGTAACAAAACCATTCCCAGATATTTCATCGTATTTCCCTTTTTCCTGAACCACCGACGCCTTCAGGTATAGCAACAGTCTTGGAATACCAAGCATATGATACGTGCGACTCAAAGGCCGGTCAAGACGTAGGTACACGAACTGGGCGCCGCTTCGTACTATTGGTACCGGGACGCCACTCGCAATGGCCGCGTGGCCCCCGGCGGGTCTGGGTGTCAGGATGACCGAAAGCCCATGGCCGCGAAACTTACCACGCTCTGCTCGTCGATGTTCCATTGCTGATAGCGGTGCAGCGTTCCTCGAGCTTGCGGCGCAGCCTTCAGAAAGGTATAGAGCGGGGCAGACCCGCACCACTTCAGATCGTCCTGGTTTTCCTGGACCAGCGCCCAGAAACCATCGGCGTCGGCTTCGTTCAGCCGTTCGATCCGGCTGCGATCGCGCTCGGCGACGGCCGACATTTGGCCTTCCTCGGCGCGGGCAGCCAACTGGTCGCCATAGCGGCGGCCCATATGCGCCAGGTCGACACCCAGCACCCAAAACAGACCATGGCCCTCGCGGGCGGCGATGTCTCCGAGAGTTTCAAAGAATTGCCTGACAGGCTCACCGGCTTCCGGTTTTCCGCCTTGGTGGATGCTGCGCGCGAAGGCTCCGCAAAGAATGGGCAGAATCCGGACCTCCGGCCCGTAAATATGCTGCAGGAAGAGAATCTGGAATTCAATGGAGTGCTCGACGGCGTGACAGTAGTCCTCCATTCGCACCGCGGCGGGCGCTCGTCTCTCCAGCTCGTCCACCAGCTTCACCTCGGTAGTCGCTTCGCCCAACGGCGTGACGAACGGCTTGCGCGTTAGACCAAAGCGGTCCGGTTCGCCGTAGTGCGAGGTCCCCAGCACCACGAAAGTTCGGTTGCGGTAACTCGGCAGCAGCGTGGCGTACGCGTCGCGATAGCATTCCCAGCCGCCAAACGGGCTGACGTGCGGAGCGGCGATTCCGATCTGCGAGTCGGCGGAAGGAGGAGGCGCGGCGCCCTGCATGAATTCGTCCAACGCCTTGCGCGCGCCTTCGCCGTCGTTCGGATACGCGGAGCCGGCGTGCGAAGCCTCCCGTTTCGGCGCCGCGGCGAACTCGTGGATCCGCGCCAGGCGCATTTGTTCGAATCGCTCGTTTTCCAGAAATCCGGCCTCGTCCAGCGTGTCGTACAGGTGCTTCTCGATGTCGCCCACCTGGATCTCGCCCGTCAGCCGCACCAGGCTGGCCCTCAGATCCAGCGCGGTCTGCTCGCCGTCGAAGCAGGCCAGGCAAGCAACCAGTTGCGGCGGAATCAGCAGCATGGACTCGGAGAATCGAAAGGGATCGCGAATCAGCAGGCCGGGATGCTGCGGGTCAGGCGATGGAACGAAGTCGAGGCTCAAACGCAGGCGGGGAAGTGGGCCGGACACTACAATCCATGATCGCACGGCCGCGCTGCACTGCCGGAGCACCCCGCTATTCCCGGTCCGGTTTCTGAGAATCGCGGCCATGATGCGCGGAGCTGCGCTATCATGATCAAATGACCGTTGAGCGAACGCTGAGGCAGCCCGCTCTCGCCGCGCTGCTGGCACTTGGATTCTTTCCTGTCGCCGTGGTTTCGGCCGCGCCGGCCTACGTCGGATCGAATACCTGCAAGACCTGCCATCCACGCATCTACGAGCGCTGGCGCAAAACTCCCATGGCCAACGTGGTGCGCGATCCGCGCGAGTTTCCGGATGCGATCATTCCGGATCTCTCGAAGCCCGACCCGCTGGTCAAGTTCACCGTCAAAGACATCGCCCTGATCTACGGCAGCCTTTGGAAGCAACGCTACTTCACCAAAATCGGCGACGACTATTTCGTCGAACCCGCCCAGTGGGACGTGACGCACAGAATCTGGCGCGCCTACGTCGTCCAAAACGGCACCGACTGGTGGGCGCCGCTCTATCCGCCCGACAACATGAAGCGTCCTACCAGCGCGCTGTGCGACGGCTGTCATTCGGTCAACTTCGACATCCACACCAAAAAAGTCACCGAATGGAATGTGGGCTGCGAGCGCTGCCACGGTCCGGGCAGCGATCACGCCGCGCATCCCGCCCGCACCAACATCATCAATCCGGCGCGCCTTGATTCCGTGCAGGCCAACGACGTCTGCATTCAATGCCACTCGCAGGGCCGGCCTTTGACCAACCCCATCGAAGGCAAGTACTACGACTGGCCGGTCGGCTTCGAGGTCGGCAAGAAGCTTCAAGATTACTGGGCCCTGGAAGACCACAAGCTGGGCGAAACCAGCTTCACGCATTATCCCGACGGCACCGCGCACAAGAACCGGATGCAGGGCAACGATTTTGTGCAGAGCGTCATGTACACGCGCGGGATAAAATGTTCCAGCTGCCACGACGTGCACGGGACCGAAAACGACGCGCAATTGCTCAAGCCCGCGAGCGTCATGTGCCTGGAGTGCCACGGTCCGGGAACACCGATTGGTCCGCACACCAGCAGCATTCAAGAGCACACCCACCATGCGGCCGCCAGCGCCGGCAGCGAGTGCGTGGCGTGCCACATGCCGAAGATCCAGACCACCATCGCCGACGTCACGGTCCACAGCCACACCTTCCGCTTCATCACGCCGGAGGAAACCAAGCAGTACAAGATTCCGAACTCCTGCAATCTCTGCCATACCGACAAATCGCCCGACTGGGCCTCGGAAGCGCTGCACCGCTGGTCCGGCATCTCACCCTGGCGTTGAGTGGTCCAAGCGGGCCATCCCTGATATAGAACCTACTAGTACTACCGGGACTTTTCGCCGCACCACCAAGGGCGAATGATGGGGTGGGATGACAAGCAGACTGAATTACCTGATGCAAATGTTTCCGTGGCTGCGCCTCCTGCCGACCGTTGCGGTGGCCATTCTTGCAATCCTCCTCCCGTCGGTTCTTTTGGATTCGTCGCGCTTCGCCGTTCCGTGGGCTTTCCACTTGGCCGCTCCATGGACGTTCCACCGCGCCGCTCCGAGTGACGAGAGCCCCTTGGGATTGAAGGTCACCTCAAAGCCCCAGCAGGTGGAGGTCATCTGGAATCATGGGTCGAAGGCGATCCAGCAAGCGGAAAAAGGAATCATGCGCATCTCGGATGGGGACCTCACCGAGGCCGTGCCCATGGACGCGAGCCAGCTCCAGGATGGCGCCATCATCTACCGGCGCCTGACCAACGACGTGAGCGTGCGGATGGAAGTCAACGAGCGGGATGGCCGGCAGGTTTCCGAATCGGTGCGGGTCGTGTCGACGCCTTAGGCGGCCGCCCCTTTGCGACGGGCGGACGTGCCCCGGGCCTTCGATCGCAGCCCGAACGCGGTCAGCATCAGTTTCCCGAAAAAGCCGCGGCGGCGATCGTCGAGGAACAACCACGACAGCAGTCCGACCAACGCCGGCGGCTGAAATTCGGGATCCACCTCGCGGCGCCGCGCCAGAATGCCCGCCAGAGCTTCGCGCGGCCGCTCGCGGAAATCGTCCAGCATGGCGGTCTGGTGCACGCAAGAGATGGTGCAAAACGGCGCGCAGCCTTTTGGCCGCGCCGCTTCGCGCCGCAGATCGTTCACCGTGTACTCCTCCAGCGGAATTCCTGGCCGGCCGCGCTGCTGCGAGCAGTAGTGCACCAGGCCGTCTTCGCAGATATAAAGAAAACGCCCGCCCGCGCGGCAATGCCATTCGGTCGGAAGGCCGCGGCTGACGTTGTCCTGAAAGCTGTCGAAGTGCGCAAACGAAAACAGCGACGCCTTGCGCCTACGGAACTGGTCGTAAACGGTTTGCTGTTCCGCGCTGAGCGGCTTCAATTGGCCGCTGTGATCGTGCAGCAGGCCGACCGTGCTGGTGAACCCCAGTTCCAGCGCGCGCCCCGATATCTGCAGCGCGTCTTGCGGGTCTCGAATCCCGGCGCCCAGCACCGAATTGATCGTGACGCCAAACTCGGCGTGCTTGGCTAGCCAGCGCAGCTTGAGATCCAGCACCTGGAGGCTCTTCTTGGAAACTGCGTCGGGCCGGGCATTGTCGATGCTGATCTGCAGGTAATCCAAGCCCGCGCGGTTCAGACGCTGGATGCGTTCCGGCGTGAGAAGCAAACCGTTGGTGATGAGCGTCGCGATGGCGCCGCGCTGGCGAATGCGCCCGATGATGGCGTCGAGATCCGGATGCAAGGTCGGCTCGCCGCCGCTCAGTGTCACAATGGTCGCGCCCAGTTCCCCCAAGCGGTCGATGCGCCGCAGCATGGCATCGAGCGGCACAGCGCTGGACACCTGGTCGTACTCATTGCAGTAGGCGCAGTCCAGGTTACAGCGCCGTATGGGGACGATCTGGACCAGGATGGGATGCGAGTCCGATTGCATGGCGCGCGCGAACATCCGAGTCTCGCGGATTTTCCTGCCCACTTCCTTGACGCGTTTTCTGAGCCGCATGACGTCCCGTCCCTCCTAGTTTGACCGAAAGCGCCGGCCGGGGGAAGCGACGGATCGCGCACCCGGCGCGCCTGCGCGGTGTCGCGGCCCACCGGCGCAGCGGATCGGCGCACCTGTTTGGTCGAATACGCGGGTCATGCGCGGGTCATGCTTGCGCGCATCCGCTGTCAGGACTATGATCGGTGTGTTCGCATAGGAGGTTCACATGGCTAGCTATCTGCTCCAAGTGGCTTACACGCCGGAAACGTGGGCCAGCCTGATTGCAAGTCCACAGGACCGGCTGAGCGCGGTCCGGCCCGTGGTCGAGAAACTCGGCGGAAAATTGACCCAGGGCTGGTTCGCCTTCGGCGACTACGACCTGGTGGCCATCGTGGAGATGCCGACCAACGTCGAAGCCGCCGCCTTTTCGGTCGCCGCCGCGGCCGGGGGCGCAGTCCGGTCTATCAAGACCACGCCGCTGCTCAGCGTCGCCGAAGGGATCGAAGCGATGAAGAAGGCGGCCAAGTCGGGCTATAAAGCTCCTGGCCGCGCTGCCCACGCCTAGGATGGCGAGCGGATTCAGAAAACAAGTCCCGCCAAAAGCGCTCTGGGTTGGCCCCATCGTCGTCGTAGTGTCGGTCGTTGCCTTGCTGGACCTCGCCCGATCACATCATGCCTGGCTCGTGCTCTCACATTATTTCGGCGGCCGGGTCGGTAACTGCACGCTCGCGGAATCGTTCGAGGGTGAGGCGCTTTCGCGCGCGCAATCTCACAATGTCGATGCGCTTCGCTCATCCAGCCGGGTCGTCCGCAAGGACGAGCGGTATTCTCTCTGGAGTACGTCCAGTGGTGATTATTGGGTGCCCACCGCGAGTGGTGATGCGCTGCTCTACGATCTCGGCGAGCAGAAACGCAACATCTACGGAACCAACATCCACACTGGAGACATCGTGTTGGATGCGGGCGCCAATGTCGGGGTCTTCACGCGCAAGGCCCTGGCGGCAGGTGCAGCCAAAGTCATCGCCATTGAGCCGGCTCCGGAGAATCTGGAATGCTTGCGCCGGAATTTTGCCGCCGAAGTCGCGGATGGCCGGGTTGTGATTTATCCGAAAGGTGTCTGGAACAAGGAGGATGTCTTGAAGCTCAGTATCGATCCAGCCTCCTCCGCCAGAGATAGCTTCGTCCGGCCGATCGAAAACGCGCAGGTGATGGAAGCGCCGCTGACCACCATCGACAAACTGGTCGAAGAGCTCCGCCTTCCCAGAGTGGACTTCATCAAAATGGACATCGAAGGCGCCGAACAGAAGGCGGTGGTCGGCGCCAGAAACACGATCGCCAAATTCCGGCCTCGAATGGCGCTCTGCATTTATCACGTCCAAGGCGATGAAACCATGGTTCCACGGTTGGTACGGGAAGCCAGGCCGGACTACAACGGCTCGGAAACGTGCCTCTGTGCTCAAGACCGGGTCCAACCGGAAGTGGCGTTCTTCTACTGAAACCACCGCCCAATCCAAACGCAGGCCGGGGACACTACGCCCTCCGCCACCTGGGCGGCTAGCGACCTGCTCCACCGTCTGATCGATCATCGACCCGCCTGCCGATTCTGAAGCGGCCGTGCCCCTCCGCGCGCGGCCTATAGGAACCGGGCGAAAAGTCCGAATATTCAACAGGAAAGGTCGGAAACCCTTGGCCATCGGAATATTGGGCGGTGGGCTGGCAGGCATCACCATCGCAGCGCATCTGGAGCAGGATTGCGAAATCCTGGAAAAGGATTCCCGAGGCGGCGGGCACTGCCAGACCGTGCAGGAGCATGGCTTCACCTACGACGCCGGCGGGCCGCACATCATCTTCTCGCGCAACCAGGAAATGGTGGATTACATGGTCGCTCTGCTCGGCGACAACGTTCACCGCGCGCGTCGCAACAACAAGATTTTCTACCGGGGCCGCTACGTCAAGTATCCCTTTGAAAACGGTCTGTATGATCTTGATCCGCAAGACAGATTTGAGTGCCTGTACCACTACGTCAAGAACGACTATCCGCCTCCCAAGACCAATTTCAAAGAGTGGATCTATCACAACTTCGGCAAGGGACTGGCCGAGAAATATCTGATCCCCTACAACGAAAAAATCTGGAATGTTCCAGCCGAAGAGTTGGGCCTGGAGTGGGTGGAAGGCCGGGTCCCTAAGCCGCCCCTGGAGGACGTGATCAAGGCCGCGGTGGGGGTCGAAACCGAAGGCTACACGCACCAGCTCTACTACAATTACCCGATGCACGGCGGCATCGAGTCGCTACCGCGCGCGCTCGCGAAACGCGTGCGCAAGATCACGCCGGATTTCAACATCGGGCGCATCTGGAAAGAGCAGGATCACTGGTGCGTGAGCAATGGCCGCACCACCCGGCGCTTTGAGCGGTTGGTCTCCACCATTCCGATTCAGGAGCTGGCCCACGCGCTGTCCGGCACGCCGGCAGAAATCCTGGCCGCGGTGGATTCGCTGCGCTACAACTCGCTGGTCACGGTCGCGGTGGGTTTGGACTCCGCGCGGCTTCCGGACTACACGGCCATCTATGTTCCCGATCCCGAAATCCGTTTCCATCGCCTGTCGTTTCCCGCCGTGTTCAGCCCGCACAATGCGCCGCCGGGCAGGTCCATCATCGAGGCGGAAATCACCACCAATCCGGGCGACGGCACGCACGAGATGTCGGACGAAGAGATTCTGGCCGACGTGATCGGCGATCTCGAAAACATGGAGCTGATCCGCAAGAGCGAGGTCTGCTACAGCCGCGTCCTGCGTACCAAGTACGGCTACGTCGTGCAGGACGACAATTACAGCCGCAATTTGAAACAGGCCAAGGAATATTTCGAACGGATCGGCATCCCTTTGTGCGGCCGGGTGGCCCAATTCGAATACATCAACATGGACGTCTGCATCGAGCGCGCCCGCAGACTCGCTGAAAGTCTCCACAGGGAGGCGCACGCCCCGGCTGCGCCCGTGGAAGCCGCGGTTTAGACCAGTGCCGCCACTCCGGTCTTCCAGCGTCTACTCGCTTTCGCCCCCCACCTTCAAAACCGCCAGGAACGCCTCCTGCGGAATTTCCACGCGCCCGACGCGCTTCATGCGCTTCTTGCCTTCCTTTTGCTTTTCGAGCAGCTTGCGTTTTCGCGTGATGTCGCCGCCATAGCATTTGGCGAGCACGTTCTTGCGCATGGCCGGAATGTTCTCTCGCGCGATCACCTTGTTGCCGATGGCGGCCTGCAGCGCCACCTCGAACATCTGGCGCGGGATCAGCTTGCGCAGCCGGTCGATCAGCGTTTTGCCGCGCTCGTAGGCGAAATCCTTGTGGACGATGATGGTCAGCGCATCCACCGGATCGCCCGCCACCAGCACGTCCAGCTTCACCATCGGCGCCACACGGTATCCGGCGAAATGATAGTCCAGCGACGCATAGCCGCGCGAAGCCGACTTCAAGCGGTCGTAGAAATCCATCACAATCTCGTTCAGCGGCAGCTCGTACTGCAGCATCACGCGGCCCGTGCCGATGTATTCGAACTTCTTCTGTTTGCCGCGCTTTTCTTCCAGCAGCTTCAGGATCTCGCCGACATATTCTTCGCGCGTGATCACCGTGGCATCCAGGATCGGTTCTTCAATCTGCTTGATCTCAGCCGGATTCGGAAAGCGCGTCGGGTTCTCGACGTCGATCACGTTCCCGTTCAGCGTCGTGACCTTGTAGCGCACGCCGGGCGCGGTAGTGATCAGGTCAATCTCGAACTCGCGCTCCAGCCGCTCCTGCACGATCTCCAGGTGCAGCAGCCCCAGGAAACCGCAGCGGAAGCCGAAACCCAGCGCGACAGAATTCTCCGGCTCGAAGCTGAAGGCGCTGTCGTTCAGGCGCAGCTTTTCGAGCGCATCGCGCAGCAAGCCGTGCTGGTGGGATTCCACCGGATACAGGCCCGCGAACACCATCGGCTTCAGCGGCTCGAATCCCGGCAGCGGCTCCGCCGCCGGGTTGGCCTGGTCCACAATCGTGTCGCCGATCTGCGCGTCGGAAACAGTCTTGATGTTGGCGAACAGAAACCCGACCTCGCCCGCGCTGAGTTCTTCGCATGGAATCGGTTTGGGCGACTGGTACCCGACGCCCTCCACCTCATGCACGCTGTTGTTGGACCACAGCCGGATCTTTTGGCCCTTGCGGAGCCGCCCATCCAGCACGCGCGCCAGGATGATCACGCCGCGGTAAGGATCGAACCAGGAATCGAAGATCAGCGCGCGCAGCGGCGCATCGGGCGAGCCCTTGGGCGGCGGCACCAGGTGCACCACCGCTTCCAGCACGTCCTGGATTCCGACACCCATCTTGGCGCTCACCAGCAGCGCGCCGCTCGCATCCAGGCCGATCACGTGCTCGATCTGTTCGCGGATACGGTCCGGCTCCGCCGAGGGCAGATCGATCTTGTTGATCACCGGGATGATCTCCAGGTTGTGGTGCAGCGCCAGGTACGTGTTGGCGAGCGTCTGCGCCTCCACGCCTTGCGAGGCGTCCACTACCAACAGCGCGCCTTCGCAGGCTTGCAGGCTGCGCGAAACTTCATAGGTGAAGTCCACGTGGCCGGGCGTGTCGATCAGGTTGAGCTGGAATTCCTCGCCGTCCTGGCTGCGGTAATTCAAGCGCACCGCGTGGGCCTTGATGGTGATGCCGCGCTCGCGCTCCAGATCCATGGTGTCCAGCACCTGCTCCATCATTTCGCGCTGGCTCAGAGCGCCAGTAACTTCCAGCAGCCGGTCGGCAAGCGTTGACTTGCCGTGGTCGATATGCGCAATGATGCTGAAATTGCGGATGTGCGCGGGGTCCATTACGGTATGATGGGGCCGGTTACACAATTATCCCACGATGTCCGATCAGCCCATGAAGTGGAATGGTGATGCGCGCGGGCTCAAGCTCGCGATCGTGGTGGCGCGCTTCAATGAAAAGATCACTTGCAAGCTGCTGGAGGGCGCGCGCCAGGCGCTGAAAGAAGCTCACGCGGAAGGCTTCGACGAGTTCTTTGTTCCCGGCGCGTTCGAGCTTCCGCTGGCCGCCAAGCGTCTGCTGCCGTCCTACGACGCGGTGATCGCCCTGGGATCCGTGATCCGCGGCGAGACGCCGCATTTCGAATACGTAGCCGGAGAAGCCGCGCGAGGATTGCAGCAGGTGGCGCTCGAAGCGGGCAAGCCGGTCGCATTCGGCGTGCTGACCACCGATACGTTCGCGCAAGCCGAAGCCCGCGCGGGCGGTAAATATGGCAACAAGGGCTACGATGCGGCCATGACTGCGGTCGAGATGGCGCGCTTCAGCCGGCCTGCCTGACATGCCCGCCCGACATCGCTCCCGGCAACGCGCGCTACAGGTGATGTTCCTGTGGGATCTGCGCAAGCAGCCTATCGAAGAGGCCATCGCGTCGTTTTACGAAACGCTTTCTTCCGAGGAAGAGACTCCGCAGGCGGCCCTGCCGGATGGATTCATGGAGACGCTGGTGCACGGCGCGGTGGAAAAGGCGCCGGAGATCGATCAGCGCATCGCCGAAAAATCCGAGCATTGGCGGCTGGACCGCATGCCCGCCGTGGACCGCAATATTCTGCGCCTGGCGGTGTATGAGATGACGGAAGTGGGCACGCCCCCGGCGGTGGTAATCGATGAGGCACTGGAGCTGGCGCGGCAGTTCTCGGGCGACGAATCGGTTGCGTTCATCAACGGCGTGCTGGACGCGGTGCACCGGGAATCGAAGTGAAACCGCTGCGTGTGGTGCTGGTTTCCCCGCGGAACCCGCTGAATATCGGCGCAGCCGCGCGCGCCATGAGCAATTTCGGGGTCTCCGAGCTGCGCCTGGTGAATCCGTACGAGGTGGCTTTCCGCGAGGCTCGCTCGGCCGTGAAGGCGCAGCACGTATTGCGTGATGCTCGCGAGTTTCCCACGCTGGCCGAGGCGGTCGCGGATTGCGCGCTGGTGGTGGGAACCACGTCCCGGGGACCGCGCGCCCTTCAGCATCCGTTGCGGCGCCTGGAGCAGGGCGGACGGCTGATCGCCAGGAGGCTAGCCACGGCGCCCGTCGCTCTGCTGTTCGGATCGGAAAAATTTGGTCTTTCCAACGAGGATTGCAGCCATTGCCACTGGCTGATGCGCATCCCGACCCGCGAGGAGCACGGCTCCATGAATCTGGGGCAATCCGTGGCGGTGTGCTTGTACGAGATCATTCGCAATCCCGCGGCGGTTCGAGGCGCGGCGGCGCCACACCGGCCGGCCAAAGCGGGCGACGTGGAGCGGCTGACCATGCTGCTGGAGGAAGTGCTGCAACATTCCGGATACGTGCACACCGGAGCGTCCATGCGTCTGAAGCTGCGCCGCCTGATGCGCCGCATGGATTTGAGCGCGCACGACGCCGAAGTATGGCTGGGGATGGTGCGGCAGATTCAGTGGCGGCTGCTATCCTACAAAAAATGACGAAAGTGACCCTGCATTACGACCTCCAGCACCCGCTGACGGATGAAGACCTGGAGACCGTGGACCGGCTGCATAGCACGTACGGCATGGCGCGCGTGCAGGTCACGCCCTCGCGCGACAAACTGATCGTGGATTACGACGCCTCGCGGCTGATGAAGAAGGACGTGGAGGCGGAGCTGCACCGTCACGGCCTGCCGATCATCACCGCGGCGGCGGCGTAGCCTGCCCGCGAAAACCCTCGTGTTATAGTGGTGCTCGCGGATGGGACACACGATCGCTGAGAAGATTCTCGCGGCGAAGTCGGGCCGCACCTCAGTAGCGCCCGGCGAGATCGTGGAAGCATATCCCGACCTGGTCATGAGCCACACGGCCACCTGGCGCTCGGTCAGCGTCATGGACAAGGTCGGCGCCACCAAGCTGTACAATCCGGACCGGCTGGCGGTGGTGCTGGATCATATTGCTCCCGCGAAAGTAGAAAAGAACGCCGCCGATCACCAGGTGTGCCGCAAGTTCGCCGCCAAGCATGGCGTCACCAAGTTCTACGACGTGGACGCCGGCATCGCGCACCTGGTGCTGATGGAAGCGGGTCATGTCGCGCCCGGCGATCTGATCGTGGGCACGGATTCGCACTGCACCATCTATGGGAGCCTGGGCGCGCTGGGCACCGGCATCGGGTACACCGAGGTCGCTTCCGTCTGGATCACCGGCAAGCTGTGGATGAAAGTGCCTGACAGTTTCAGGATCAACCTCAGCGGCCGGTTCTCGCCGGGCGTTTATTCCAAGGACCTGATGCTGCACCTGATCGGCAGCCTGGGCGCGGACGGCTGCAATTACAAATCGGTCGAGTTTTACGGAGCGCAGACTTCGGGCGTCAGCGTTTCCGAGCGCATGACCATGACCAACCTGGCCATGGAGATGGGCGTGAAGTGCGCCTTCGTTCCACCGGATGAGAGCACTGAAGAGTATCTTCGGGGCCGCCTGCCCGACCCTGCGCGCTACCAGCCCGTTTGTGCGGACGCCGACGCGGTGTACGAGAAGAAACTCCAAGTCGATCTGGCGGGCCTGGAGCCGATGGTCGCGTGCCCGCATGAAGTGCAGAACACCAAGCCCATCGGCGCGGTCGAAGGCACGCGCATCGATCAGGCCTTCCTGGGTTCCTGCGCTAACGCAAAGTACGAAGACCTGGTGGTGGCTGCGGGAATCCTCAAAGGACGGCACGTTCATCCCAACGTGCGGCTGATCATCACTCCCGGCTCGAAGAAGATTCTGCTGGAAGCGGCGCAGACCGGAGTGTTCCAGACGCTGCTCGAAGCAGGCGGTCTGTTCACCAACCCCGGCTGCGGAGCCTGCGCCGGCGATGGAGGCGTGATGGCCGACGGCGAAGTTTGCCTTTCCACCGCGAACCGAAATTTCCTGGGCCGTATGGGCAGCAGCAAGGCCGAGATCTACCTTTCGAGTCCCGCCACGCTGGCGGCCTCGGCGATCAAGGGCTGCATCGCCGATCCACGCGAGTATTTCTGAAGATGGAACCCAACATCCAGGGCCGTGCCTACAAGTTCGGCGATAACATCAACTCCGACGTCATCATTCCCGGCCGCTACCTGATTTACATCGACCCGCAGAAGCTGAGCGAGCACGCCTTCGAAGTGCTGGGCAAAGAATTTCCCGCCAAGCTGCGCGGATTTCAGATCCTGGTGGCAGGCCGCAATTTCGGGTGCGGCAGCGCACGCGAGCAGGCCGCTACGGCCATCATCGGGCTGGGTATCAAGGCCGTGGTTGCGTGCTCCTTCGCGCGGACGTTCTTCCGCAACGCGATCAACGATGGGCTACCGATCATCGAGTGCCCTGACCTCTACCCGGCGGTGGAGGAAGGCGACGATCTGCGAATCGACCTTGCGGCCAGCAAGATTTTTCATCGCGACCGCGAATACAGCTTCCCAATGCTGCCCGATTCGGTTCGCAAGATCCTGGAACTCGGCGGCCTGGCCGCGTATCTGAAAACGCAGCTAACCGACGCGCGCGCCTAACTGCCGGCGTTCTGCCGCCACTTCGGGATTGGGCGATCTCTGAAGATTTGCGTCCACGCACAACAGGATCGCGCGGGCCGCGCCGGCCAGCAGCTCTCTGGACGCGCCGAGATCCGCGGCGATCCACCCGCGCACTGAGCCCGAGGCTTCCGCGCATAGATCCAGTCCCGCTACCGCCGCTCGCGCGGCGCGCATCGGAACTTCAAGAACCTGGCTTGCATCCCGCGCCTGGATCGCCCGGATGTCGTCTTCCGCGGCCCGCGCGAGATTCTCCGATTCCCGCCGCGCCGGTTCGATCAGATCCGGCCGCTGCGCGGTGATGGTCAGGACTTTAATCAGCAGGCTCAGGCCCAGGCGCGCGCTCACGGCCGACGCGGCGACCCCCGCGGGCGCTGGTTTCGTGCTCGCAAGATCTTCGCAGAAAGACGCGAGCGGGGCGGTCCAGATGGTCACGCTGCGCGCCCGGACCCGTTGCCGCTTCTTCGCAGCGCGTCGAGAAACTCCTTTTGCGGCTTAGTCAGTTCCTGCAACTGTTGCCTGAATTCGGCCTCGTTCGCCTTGCGCTGCTGCTCCATCCGGACCACCACCTTCATGCCCGCCTCGACCAGCTTACAAGTCGCCTCGATCCTGCGATCGAACTTTTCCATGCGCTGCTCGGCCCGATCCATGCGCTGCTCCGCGCGATCCATGCGCCGGTAAAAACGGATCTCCATCTGGTTCCCGCGTTCAGCCATCGCGTGCAGCAGGGACTCGATGCGCTCGAACCGCTTTCAACCTCGGGCTCCATCATCCGCAGTATATCAGGCGTTATTTCTTCAAGCCTGCGGTCCAGTTCACTACCACCGTCACGGGGACGCTGGCGGCTTGCTCGGTCGGAACGGGGATCAGGAAGCGGCCGTCCTTGCTGACGTCGAACCAGTTAGTGGCGGAGATTCGCGTGTCGAACAGAGCTTTGGGCACGCCGGCCTCGAACTTCGCGCCGGGCTTGACCTCCGCCGCCATCATCTTCCCATCCGGCGCGATGAAGTATAGATCCTTTCCATCGCGGCTCCAGACCGGCCGGCCTCCGCCATTGGTCGAGACCTGCCACCGGCCTCCGGGCTGCGGAAACGTCATCACGTAAATCTCAGCCCGTTTGGTTTCATCCGATTGGTAGGCCAGCCATTGGCCGTTGGGCGACAGCTTCGCAAACGGTTCGCTGAATTCGGTATGCACGTAAGCATACGGCTTTTTGTCCCCGGAGAGCGGCAAAACCCAGATGTCATTGCCGGTCTTAGGATCGGCGAGGGTTTCCTCGATGATGTAACGGCCATCGCGGGACCAATCCTCGGGCCGCTTTTGGCGCGCATCCTTATCCAAAGCCTCATCCGGGGTGATTCCGCTGGTGGCTTTTTGATACACGTCGAAAGGGCCATCACGGTTTGAGCGGAATGCGATGTGGCTGCCGTCGGGAGACCAGACCGGAAAGCGGCTGAAGCTGAATTGCGGGCCGAGCGTAAACCGGGATTCCGTGTCGCGCACCAGGTCGTGCACCCACACGTCGTAGTTTCCTGTTTGGGCTGTGTCGCGGCGGGCAAACGCCACGGTGTTGCCGTCGGGCGAGATCGCAGGCCACTCCAGGTCGCCCGCCGCGCCCACCGTTCCCGTTGCCTTCCCGGACCGGTCGAACCAAGTGAGCTGCAGATTCCCGCCGACGCTGCTCCCTGAGGCATATGCGATAACACCGTTTTGCGAAACTGAGAACTGGCCCTGAAGATTGCCCGGGACGTAATCCACCTGCTCGGCGATCGGCGCCGCGTCGCCGGTGCTCTGGGCTTTGCCGGCGTCGAAAGGCTGGGCCATGAGGGTCCGCTCGCGCACAAACAGCAGGTAGCCGGGCGGAGTGTAGACAGCGTTGGAGCTTGCCGCGATCACCGCGCGCCGGCTCTTCGAATCCAGATCCCCAACGTAGACCGTAGTTTCTTGATCCGCGCTCCGGGCGGTATAGAGGAAGTGGCGGCCGTCCGGCAGGAACCACGGAAAGCGATGGGAAATCTCCTTCGATGCCGGATCGAGGGCTGTCACCGGCGTGGCGCTGCCGCCCGCGGCCGGGACGCGAACGAGACCGCGGTTGGTATTGGGCGCAAACAGGATGACGTCGTTCTTGCTCCAAGTTCCGCCACGGCCGTAAGCGGCGTCGTAAAGCGTCAGGGGTGGACCGCCGGCTACTTCGATCTTCTTCAGTTTTCCGCCGGCGAAAAACGCCACGCGGCGCCCATCCGGGGAAATCGCCGGAATGCTTTGCGGGGCGATGACCGCTTTTTCCGGCGGCAGCACGGACATCTTGAGGACGCTGGTCTCCTGGTTGACTCCGCGGAAGTACAGGAATCCCAGAACCAGCGCGGCAGCGCCCAAGCATGCTGCGGCGATCTGCCACGGCAGCAGGCGGCCGTGGCCGGCTTGGGGGGGAGCCGGCTCGCCTCCCGCTTCTTCCAGCAGCAACTCCCAATCCCCGATGTCCTGCAATCGCCGCTTGGCGTCCTTCTCCAAACACTGCCGCAGCACGTGCCGCACTTGCTCCGGGACGCGCTCCCACTCCGGATGCGACTTCAGCACTTCCGCCAGAGTGTCGGAGATGGTCTCGCCCTCGAACAGCTTGTGACCGGTCAGCATCTCGTACAGCACCACACCGAAGGACCAGATGTCGGCGCGCTTGTCCACCGCCTTGCCGCGCGCCTGTTCGGGAGCCATGTAGGCCGGCGTTCCCATGATCGTTCCAGCCTCGGTTTCGTCCATGCTGATGGTGGGCGAGCCGGCGGACAAAATGGCCGAAACGGGCGTCATTTTCGCCAAGCCGAAGTCCAGCACCTTCACCGTGCCATCCGGCCGGAGTTTCACGTTGCCGGGCTTGAGGTCGCGATGCACGACGTTTTTCGCGTGGGCCTCGCGCAGCGCCTCTCCGATCTGGCGGGCGATTCCTAGGGCCTCTTCCAGGGGAATCGGACCTTGCTTGATGCGCTCCGCCAGCGTCGGCCCCTCCACCAGCTCCATCACCAGGTAGTTGGGCCCGACGTCGTAGAGATGGCAGATGTTGGGGTGGTTCAGGGCTGCCACGGCGCGGGCTTCGCGCGCGAAACGCAGCGTAAATTTTTCGGCGGAAACCTTGACCGCGATCTCGCGTCCCAGCCGCCCATCGCGGGCGCGGTAAACCTCTCCCATGCCTCCCGCGCCGATCGGCGCCAGGATCTCATACGGCCCCAGGAAGGTCCCTTCGGGGAGCGGCATAACGTTTGAATCATTCTACTCCGTCCGCTAGAGCGTTATTTTCTTTCGGCGAGTATACTGGCAGATGCCTGAAGCAAGGAGGTCAGTTCGGTGAACGGGCTGATGATGGATTATCCGCTGACGCTCACGCATATCCTGGAGCGCTCGGCGAAACTTTATCCTCGCCGGGAAATCGCGAGCCGCATGCCCGACGGCTCCATGCACCGCTACACGTATTCCGATTTCTGGCAGCGCGTCCACCGGCTGGCGCACGTTCTCAAGAGCCTTGGCGTCGAGCCCGGCGATCGCATCGGCACGCTGTGCTGGAACAGCTACCGGCACCTGGAGCTGTATTTCGCGATCCCCTGCGCCGGCTGCGTACTGCACATGCTCAACCTGCGCCTGGCGGCGGATCAACTGACCTACATCATCAATCACGCCGAGGATCGAGTGATTTTTGTGGACCAGTCGCTGCTGTCTGTCCTGGAGCCGATCTGCGGCGAGCTGAAATCGGTGCGGAACGTCGTCGTGCTGCCCGACTTGGGCGACGAACTGCCAGCCGGTACGGTGAACTACGAAACGCTGCTCGCGGCGGCGCCCGAGCGCCCGTACGACTGGCCCGGGCTCCCGGAAGATGAAGCGGCGGCGATGTGCTACACCTCCGGAACCACCGGCCATCCCAAAGGAGTCCTGTACAGCCATCGCTCCCTGTTCCTGCACAGCTATGGAATCTGCATGGCGGACACCTTCGCGCTGAGCGAGCGCGATACGATCCTTCAGCTCATCCCCATGTTCCACGCCAACGGCTGGGGCATCCCTTATGCCGGCGTCATGACCGGCTCGAAGCTGGTCTTTTGCGGCCGCCAGCTTCAGCCGGCCGACGTCGCCATGCTCATCGAGACTGAGCGCGCGACCTTCAGCTCCGGCGTTCCGACCTAGTGGAT
>DASQHQ010000115.1:0-10592 GCA_035632015.1 Bryobacteraceae bacterium | reverse complement strand
GTGAGCAGGCGCTTCATCGGCTCCTCGGCGAACAGGAAGACGCCGCCGGGCGCGAGCACGCGCTTCACTTCCACGAATACGCTTTCGATGTCCATGAACTGGCTCAAGAGCTGGAAGGCCATGACCAGGCGCAGCGATCCGTCGGCGAACGGCAGGTGGACGGCGTCGCCGGCGATGCGGACGGGCGCGCGCGAGTAATTCCAGCGGTCTTTGAGCGCGCTGCCGTAACGCAGCGAGTCGGCCGAGATGTCCAGAGCGAAGCCGTCGGCGCCGAATTCGTTGGCCAGCATGTAGCTGGTGTGGCCGGCATTGGCGCCGATCTCGAGGAACGGAGTCATTTCGCCGAGAAAGGCGCGATGTTTGATGATCAGGCCGCTGCGGCGGTGGTTTTCTTCGGCGTATTGCGCAATGGCGCGCTCCGGCTCACCGAGTGAGGCGAAGTTGTGGAACTCGACTTCTGCGCGCTTCACGGCGAGCGACTGCGCTTCCTTCAAAGCAACATCTCCAGCGCGACCGATCGCAAATCGGGAACCGCGACGTCGGGGCGGTGCGACCGCAGCTCCTCGAGGCCGATGAGGCCGGTGGCGACCGCCAGCGCGCGAATGCCGTTGGCCTGGGCGGCGCGCACATCGTTGGGATGATCGCCCACCATCCAGATGCGGCTTTCGCGGTGTATCCAGCCTTCGCGGCGCGCCTGGCGGATGGCGAGGCGGACCAGGCCTTCGCGGTCTTTGGCCAGCTCGGCGAAGGCGCCGAAGCGAAAATACCGCCGCAGCCCGGCGCGCTCCACTTTGCGCCAGCCGATGCGCGAGAGGTTTCCAGTCACCAGGCCGATGACCACGCCGCGGCGCGACAGCCGGTAGAGAATCTGGCGCACGCCCGGGCAGACTTTGCGGTGCAGCGCGGGCGAGTCGGCCAGATAGATGGACTGGGCCAGCTCCATCACTCGCGGCATGGCCCGGCGAATCGCCGCGGACTGCATGCCGGCGCGCGTCATCATGGTGGCGAGAATCGCATGATCCAGCATGCCGGCCACCGGCACGCCGTCAGTGGTTGTTTCCACGCCCACGGCGCGGCGGACGGCCTCCACCAGGGCCGAGCGATGATGCGGGCCCGCGCGGCGGATCAACGTCCCGTCGATATCAAAAAGCACCAATGCGCCGGATCGCTCCAACCTTTTACTATAACTTTGTGCGCCAACCCTTCCGGATTCTGACCATGGCCCTGCTGGGTCTGATCTTCGCCGTCAATGTGTACCGGGCCGCGACGCAATCGGTCACGCACGACGAAGGGGTGACCTATGAAAATTTCATCGCGGCTCCCTGGACGGTGGTGTTCAACTCGTACGACGCGAACCATCATGTTCTGCACACGATCCTGTGCAAGATTTTTGTCGATTTTCTGGGGGTGTGGCCGTTGACGCTGCGGCTGGCGAGCGTGCTGAGCGGGCTGCTGTACCTGTTGGTGGTGTTTCGAATCTGCGGGCGGCTGTTTGGCGAAGGCTGGTATCTGTTGCTTTCGGCGCTGCTGCTGTCGCTGAATCCTTACCTGCTGGATTTCCTTTCGGCCGCGCGCGGATATGGGATGGCGGTTGCGTTTTTATTTTGGGCGTTGTGGGAAATGCTCGAATGGCTGAGGGACCCGCAGACGCAGCGGGCGGTTCGGGCCGGCGTAGCGCTGGGGTTGTCGGTGGCGGCCAATTTGGTTCTCGCGCCGCCCGCGGCTGGGCTCGCGCTGATGTTCCTGGCGGCGATCTGGAAGCAGCGGCGCAGCTTTCAACCCGCGGTGACGGTGACCAAGAAGGGAACCAAGAAGGAGCAGCCCAATCCTTTTCCGACGCTGGGGCAAGCGATGGTGCGTTTTGTCGTGCCGTTCGCAGGGATTGCGCTCGCAATCGTACTGTCTCCGCTGAGCAATGCCGGCGGCGGGCAATTTTACGTCGGCACGGAATCGTTGCGGGCCGGGGTGGAAAGCCTGGTTCGCAGTTCACTGCCTATAACGCCGGAATGGGTGATAGTGGCGCTGGCTTGGGTGGTTTTGCCGGCACTCCTGATGGCATCGGCTGTAGTGGCGTGGCGGGCCGCAGCGCGATGGACCGCGGCGACGTTGCTCGAACGCTGCGCCATGCTGGCGGGAGGCGCCATGCTGCTTGCATTCCTCGCAATGACGGCCGCACATCTGCTGTTCAACGTTCCGTACCCGGAGGGCCGCACCGGGATCTATTGGATCCCGCTGTTCACGCTGGCCGGATTGACGCTGGCCAAGCTTTGGGAGCGCGCTACGATTTTTCTGGCCGTGCCGATGGCGGCGTGCGTTGCGGTGTATGCAGCGGAATTTCGGGTCAGCTATTACGCCGATTGGCCGTATGACCGCGATTCGAAGACGCTGGCCAGCCTGATCCGCGAGCGCAAGCCTCCGGCTGCCGACCGCAAGCTGCGCGTCGAGGGGAGCTGGCAACTCGAGCCGAGCTTCAACTTCTATCGCGCCAGCGACCACATGGACTGGATCGCGGAAGAAGAGCGCGAGACGCCCAAGCCGGGCGCGGATTTCTATCTGCTGCTCGCGCAGGATGGGCACTTCGTGAGCGATTTGCACCTGAAGATTGTGTATCAGGGCAAGGAATCGGGATCGATACTGGCCCAACCATAACGCACGGCCACCAGGCGTTGGCATGAGTGCCAACGCGGCACGCTGAGGGCGTGCGCCACGGGGATTCGGGCGCGCTACCATCGGAGCATGGAGATCGATTTCCCACACGGCAAAAAGATCCGGCTGGTGGTGGGCGACATCACCAAAATTCGGGTGGACGCGATTGCCAATGCCGCCAATTCCGGTCTGCGGGGAGGCGGTGGAGTGGACGGCGCCATTCATCGGGCGGGCGGGCCGGCGATCATGCGCGAGCTGGCTGCGATTCGCGCCCAGCAGGGCGGGTGTCCGACCGGCAAAGCGGTGGTCACCTCGGCGGGGGCGCTTCCGGCGCAGCATGTGCTTCACGCGGTCGGGCCGGTCTATCGAGACGGCGCGCACGGGGAACCGGAGCAGCTCGCCAGTTGTTACCGCACCTGTCTGGAACTGGCGGAGCAGCACGGCGTGCGAACCATCAGCTTTCCGGCCATCAGCACCGGCGTGTACGGATATCCGATCGAGGAGGCGGCCGGCATCGCGCTGGACACGATCGGGAAGCATCTCGACCAGCCTGGAACGGGTGTGCGCGACGTGCTGCTGGTGCTGTTCGACCAGGGCGCTTACGACGCACACGTTCGCGCGGCGAAGCATTTCCAATCCGCCCGCTCTCGTGCGCCGGCGCAGGGCGCCTAGAGCCGCATTATTTCTTCAAGAATTGCTGGATCGACTTGGCGGCCTGCTTAATGCGGTGTTCGTTCTCGACCAGCGCGAAACGCACATGGCCTTCACCCAGCGGTCCGAAGCCGATGCCCGGCGACACGGCCACCAGCGCCTTCTCCATGAGCAACTTGGCGAACTCGAGCGAGCCGAGCGCGCGATGCCGCTCCGGAAGCGGCGCCCACACGAACATCGAACCGCGCGGCGGCGTCACGGGCCAGCCCGCGCGCTTCAGCCCGGTGACGAGCGCGTCCCGGCGGCGCTGATAGGTCGCGCAGATCTTCTCGGTTTCTTTGGCACACTCGCGCAGCGCGATGATGGAAGCAATCTGGATGGGCTGGAAAATGCCGTAGTCCAAATAGCTCTTGATGCGCGCCAGCGCGGCGATCAGCTTGCGGTTCCCCAGACAATAGCCGACGCGCCAGCCCGCCATGTTGAAGCTCTTGGACATGGAATAAATCTCGACCGCGAGTTCCTTGGCGCCGTCGACTTGCAAGATGCTGGGCGCGCGGTAGCCGTCGAAGCAGATGTCGGCGTAGGCGAAGTCGTGAACGATCCAGCTTCCGTAGCGCTCGGCCAGGCGCACGATGTCGCGGAAAAACTGCAAGTCCACGCACTGCGTGGTGGGATTGTGCGGAAACGAGATCAGGATCATCTTCGGTTTCCGCGAGGAGGTGTTGTATAAGTGTTCGAGCCGATTGAGAAACTCCGCCGGATCGGGCATGGGGATCAGGCAGGCGTGGCCCTCGGCCATGATCACGCCGTATTGATGAATCGGGTAGGCCGGATTGGGCGACGCGACGGCGTCGTCGGGGCCGATCACGGCGAACAACAGGTGCGCGAGCGCGTCTTTCGCCCCCACGGTGACGATGGCTTCGCTCTCAGGATCCAGTTCCACGCCGTACTTGGCGCGGTAGTATTTCGTGATTTCCAAACGGAGCTGGGGGATGCCGCGCGACATCGAGTAGCGGTGGTTGCGCGGGTTGCGGATGGCCTCGATGGTTTTCTTGACCACCGGCTCGGGCGTCGGGCCGTCGGGATTCCCCATGCCGAGATCCACCACGTCCAGTTGCGCCGCGCGCGCCTTGGCCCTCATCTCATTGATGACGGCAAACACGTAGGGCGGGAGCTTCTGGATGCGATAGAATTCGTCGGAAACTGAGGCCATAATCTATTGTAAAAGGATGCTCACCGATTTGGTCCAGATCCGGCGCCTGGGCGAGCAGAAGCGGGCCGAGAATTTTCGTTTCCGATCCTATCTCAAGCGGCACGATTATTCCGACCGGCGGCTGAGGCGGCTGGGCGAGCAGACCGAGGCCGGGATCGATTGCACGCAATGCGCGAATTGCTGCCGGGTGGCGGAAGCGGGCGTCACCGAGCGCGACATTAAGAAACTGGCAAGGTTTCTCGGCGTGACTGGTGAGGAATTCCGGAGGGATTTCACGCAGCGCGGCGAATTCAAGGAGCTGATCCTGAAGCGCTCGGAAGCGGGCTGCGTTTTCTTGAAGAGCAATCTGTGCAGCGTCTATGAGGCGCGGCCGCGGTCTTGCGCGAACTTTCCCAATCTGGTCCGCGGCCAGGGTTCCATCGCCAGCCGCATGTGGCAGTTCGTGGACCGCGCGTGTTATTGCCCGATCGTGTACAACTGGATGGAAGCGGTGAAGAAAGAGATGGGGTTTCGCTGAGTGTTCACACCAGTGTGAACGCGGCAGGCAGGAGTGCGTGCGCCACGCTATAGCTGGCCGTAGTAGATGTTGGTTTGGTAAAGGAAGTGGACGTGGCCTTCTACTTGATGCCTCGTGAAGAGGCGACGTAGTTCCGCCAGAATTGGTTTGTAGCTCTGGTCTTCGGGGCGTGGGGCGTAGGATGACGATTCCAGCCGGCCGCGCAGGCCCGTCCAGTCGAACTTCTGAACGGTGGGAAACGTGGCGAGCTTCCAGTTGCGGTGGGCGAAAAATTCCGTGATGCGGTTCGCGTCGATTTGGCGATGATCGATTTTGGCGTAGTCTGCCGCGTAGCGGAGCAGCAATTCCTCGTAGCCGGTCAGAAAATCGCCGTTCACCTCGCGTTCGTTCCAGATTAGAGCTACCCATTTCGGGGGGCGCAGAATCCGGGAGAACTCGAGGCGCGACGCGGCGGCGTTGAACCAGTGGAACGCCTGGCCGGCGGCGACCAGATCGACACTGGAATCAGGCAGCGTGGTTTGCTCGGCGCGTGCGTCCACACTGGAAAAGCGTTCGTATTGCTCCAGGAATCGGTCGCCGGCCGCGCGCATCTGGCGATTGGGCTCGATTCCGATCACCCGGCAGCCGTAATCCAGGAACAGCTTCGTGAGCAGGCCGGTGCCGGAGCCGGCGTCGGCCACGGTGGAATTCGGCGTCAGACCGCATTCACGCTCGAGCAGCAGCAGAATCTCCAGCGGATACGACGGCCGGTAGCGCGCGTAATCGTCGACGCGCGAGGAAAAGCGGCCGGTGGGATTCAGATCCGTCACCGGCTAGGATGCCAAAGCCTTCACGGCATCGACGGCGCGATCGATCTCCTGGCGGGAATTGTAGATGTGCGGCGAGAAGCGCAGGCCTTTGGAGTCGCCCGCGGCGGTCATGGCGATCGCGATCCGGTGGTTTTCCCACAGCGTGTCGTAGGCCTGCTGGATGGGAACGCCGGAGATTTCGAATTTGATCACGCCGGCGGAAAGCTCCTGCTCGCGGTTGGTCTTCATGCGGATGCCCGGAATCTGCGCCAGCCGGTCCTGCATGTATCCGGCCAGCATTCGGACGCGCGCTTCCACTTTGTCGACGCCGATGAGCGTCAGGAAATCGACCGCCGATTCCACGGCCACGATCCTGGGGTCATCGCGCTGGCCGTACACTTCCAGCTTCCGCGCGCCTTTGATTTGATCCGACCAGCCGGCCGTGACCACCGACGGCCAGACCTGCGGGATGCGGTCCGCGCGAACGTAAAGAATGCCGGCCTCGAGCGGGCCCATCAGCCACTTGTGCGTGCTGGCGGAATAGGAATCGCAGCCAATTTCCTGCAGGTTGACGTCCAGCGCTCCGAAGCTTTGCGCGCCGTCGAGATGCAGCCAGATGCCGCGCCGCCGCGCGAGTGGGGAGATTTCGCGCGCCGGGTACAGCATGCCGGCGAAGCTGGACACGTGCGTGATCGCGATCACCCTGGTGCGGGGCGTGATGGCGTTCTCGATCTGCGAGATCAATTCCTCCCGGCTGGCCACCGGCACGCGCACCGGCAGGGTTTTCACGACGAACCCTTCGCGCCTGGCGCGCACCTTCCAGGACGCGTCGTTGGAGGCGTGGTTTTGATCGTTGCTGAGAACTTCGTCTCCGGGCTTGAGGTCCAGGCCCTGCACGATGATGCTGTTGCTCTCGCTGGTGTTGCGCGTGATCGCGATTTCGTCCGCCGAGACGCGCAGCAGCGTTCCGATTTTCGCGCGCAGCCGCTCGCGCAGGGCATCATACTTGGCGCGGTTCTGGAAAGATGGATTGGACTGGAAGTCGCGCAGGAACTCCGCATAGCGGTCCAGCACCGGGCGCGAAGCCGGGCACACATTGGCGGCGTTTAGATAAATCAGGTTTTCATCCAGCGGAAACTGGCGCTTGACGAGCGACCAGTAGGCTTCATTGCCGGCGTCGGGCGGGCCGGGCGCGGCGCGGAGCGCGTTGGCAAAGGCGGTCCACGACGCCGGAAGCGCTGCAAGCGCCGGAATGGAGCGGATGAAACTGCGTCGATCCATCCCCTGATTGTACTGCGGGCAAACGGCGCGCAGGCTGAATTGCACACGGGCCAGCGATCCATTCCCAGACAAGCGGGTTTGGATGGATAACGCGGCTTACTTGTACCAGAGAATTCGCGCGCACTCGAGCGGCACCGACGCCCAGCGGTGATAGGGCACGATGCGCGGCGTGAAATCGCCCGCAGGCCGGTTCGCCGGAACGGAAGCGGCGTAGTGATGCGCGTTAGAAGCGCCCACCAGCGGCTCGCCGCGTTTCATCTCCACGATCTGCAGACCGTCAACAGCGGTCACATCGGCGAACAACTGGATGCGCACGGCTTCCGCATCCAGTTCATCCAAATAAACCTGGACATCGAAGAGGTGCCGGCCTCCCTGGGAACGCACATCCAGCGACCCGAAATGCAGCCGGCGCCAATGCTCTTCGATCGCCTTTTGCCAGCGGACGAGATCGGCCACGGCGGCAGCGTTTTTCGATCGCTCACAGCAGGCTTGCGCGCGTGCCATGTAATGCGTGCCGGCATACTCTCTGACCACGCGATTGGCGGAAAATTGCGGAGTCAGGCGGGACATGCTTTGGCGCACGCGCTCGATCCAGGCCATCGGGACGCCCGACGGATCGCGCTGGTAGAACATCGGGATGATCTCGTTTTCGAGCAGCGAATAAATCTGATTGGCGTCCAGGCGATCCCATTCCGGGTCGGAATCGTGCTCGCGGCCGTCGCCGATGGCCCAGCCCACTTCCGGCGAGTATGCCTCGGCCCACCAGCCGTCCAGCTCCGACAGATTCACTCCGCCGTTGGCGAGCACCTTCATGCCGCTGGTTCCGCTGGCTTCCCAGGGCCGCCTTGGATTATTCAGCCAGATGTCCACGCCGCGGACCAGGTGCTCGGTCATCTGCATGTCGTAGTCGGCCAGAAACACGGCGTGCCGGCGCGCGGCGGTATTGCGGATGAATTGAATCCACTGCCGGATCATTTCCTGCCCTGCTTGGTCCTGGGGATGCGCTTTCCCCGCGATCACAAGCTGAACGGGCCGTTCGCGGCTGGTCAGTATCCGCAGCAAGCGGTCCGCATCCCGCAGCAGCAAATTGGGGCGTTTATACGTTGCAAAACGGCGGGCAAAGCCGATGGTCAGCGTGTCCGGATCAAAGACTTGAGCCGCCATTTCGACTTCTTCAAGAGACGCCCCGTGTCCAGCGACCTGGCGAGCGAGATACTGGCGCACGTAATCGATAAGCTGGCGGCGGCTTTGTGTGCGCATCGTCCAAAGGTCTGGGCCGGAGACGGACTCGAGCGCCCCGCCCAGTTCCTCAAGATCTCCGCGCCAGCGGTCCTTGCCGGCGGCCACCGTCCAGATGTGGTCCGCCGCCTCCGAATCCCAGGTCGGGACATGCACGCCGTTGGTCACATGACCGACGGGCACCTCAGCCTGAGGCCAGCGGGGAAACAAGGGCTGAAACAAGCGCCGGCTGACTTCGCCGTGCAGGCGGCTCACGCCGTTCACCGCGCCGCTGCCACGCAGGGCGAGATACGCCATGTTGAAGGGCTCTGAATCATCGTCCGGATTCAGCCGCCCCAAGGCCATCAGTTGCCGGAACGGAATCCCAAGCCGCTCTTCGGCGTACCGGCGGACGTGCCGCTCCATGAGATCCGGCGAAAAGCGGTCAAACCCGGCTTCGACGGGCGTATGCGTGGTAAAGAGGTTCCCGGCGCGCGTGGCCGCGAAGGCCAGCTCGAACGGCTGTTTGGTCTCCTCCATAAAATCGCGGGCGCGTTCCAATACTGCGAACGCCGCGTGACCTTCATTGAGATGGCAAACTTCCGGGCGAAGGCCCAGCGCGCGCAGCAGACGCCAGCCGCCGATGCCGAGGATACGTTCCTGGTGCAGTCGCGTTTCCGGGCCGCCACCGTAGAGTTCCGCTGTAAGACCGCGGTAATCGGGAAGGTTCGCCGGATCGTTCGAATCGAGCAAAAACAGCCGCGCGCGCCCGACCTGCACTTCCCACGTTCGCAGCCACAGGCGAACGCCCGGCAGATGGATGGACAATCGCAACCATTCCCCGTTGGTCTCGCGCAGCGGAGAGATGGGCAACTGCGTGGGGTCGTTATAGGGGTACAGCGCCTCCTGATGGCCGTCCGCGTCAATACGCTGCCGGAAATAACCCTGCTGATACAAGAGGCCAACGCCGTACACCGGCACGCCCAGGTCGCTGGCAGACTTGAGCTGATCGCCAGCGACGTTGCCGAGGCCGCCCGAGTAAATCGGCAGCGCGTCGCCCAGCATGAACTCCATACTGAAGTAGGCGACCGCCGTGATGGGCGCGTTGGGATACGCGGTTTGGAACCAATGCGGACGCTGGTTGTGATACTCGTAGACCGCGATCGCCTTCTTCAGCTTCTCGAGGAAGGCCGCATCCGCCAGACAGGCGCCCAGTCGATCGCGCGACACGGTCTGAAGGATGACCCAGGCGTTGTGCGTGAGCGCCCAGAGTTCGGGATCGAGGCGATCCCATAATTCGTCGGCCGCGTGATTCCAGGACCAGCGGAGATCCAGGGCCAGGTTGTGAAGCCCGGCCTTCAATTGTTCAGAGTCCATTTCTTGACCTCGGCTACTCGCGCTCTCTCTTCAGGTTATCGCCGGACAGAGCAGTGCTGAATGGGCCGGCGCGTCGAGAACAGCGGTCTCCTGGGTGTCACCGTTCTTTGCCTTGTGCACCTAGCAAAAAAGCGGGAAGCGGAGCGTTTGCTGGATATTTTGCATTCGAATCGCCGCTTTGTTGCGCACGGCCGCTGCGGATTATGTATACTCGGATGCTGTTCGGTCTTCCAAAACAAGAGGAGAGATTATGAAGCGTCATCTCACGGTTGGAGCGATGTTTCTCGCGGTCCTTGGAGTACTCGCGATTGGATCCCATGTTCTAGGGAAAAAGGCTGTGGTTCTGGCGAATGGGTCCCAGGCGCCAAGATTTGAAGTGGACCCGATGTGGCCCAAGCCGCTGCCGAATCATTGGCTGATGGGCAACGTCATCGGCGTTTCGGTGGATTCGAAGGATCACATTTGGATCATTCATCGTCAAGGTTCGCTGGAGCCTAAGGAGGTATACGCCCAAGGGTGGCCGCAACCAGGCGATCGGCCGGGCTCAGAATGCTGCTTCGCCGCGCCGCCGGTGCTGGAGTTCGATGAGGCGGGCAATCTGCTGGCAAGCTGGGGCGGGAAAGACGGGGACGGTTACGTTTGGCCGAACTCCAATCACGGCATCACGGTGGACTATAAGGGCAACGTTTGGATCGGCGGCAACGGCCGTGGTACGCCTCCCGGGGGCGCGGCGGGCCGTGGCCGCGGAGCAGCCGCACCAGGGCGCGGCCAGGCTCCGCCGGAAGGGCAGGCTGGCGCGGCTCGGGGCCGCGGTCCTGGCGGGCCACCCTTGTATCACGACAGTATGATCATGAAGTTCACGCAGGACGGCAAATTCCTGATGCAGATCGGCAAGTCCGGC
>DASQHQ010000114.1:0-28545 GCA_035632015.1 Bryobacteraceae bacterium | reverse complement strand
GCTCGGCAAACGCGATTGCGGACTGGAACAGATCCTTCCACGGCAGCTTGCCGAAACGTTCGTGGATCTGGTACCAACCTTGGACCGCGCCAGGCACCGTCACGCTGTGGATGCCGTCCTGCGGCATGCGCTTGACGCCTTGTTTCTCGAGAAACTCGGGGGAGAGCGCCTTGGGCGCGGGGCCGGACGAATTCAAGCCGGTCAGCTTGCCGGTCTTCGCGTCCCAGTACATGACGAACAGATCGCCGCCGATGCTGGTCATGAGCGGCTCGGTGACGGTGAGCACGGCGTTGGCGGCGATGGCGGCGTCCACGGCGGATCCGCCGCGCGCCAGGATCTGCGCGCCGGCTTGCGAGGCCAGCACCTGGCTGGTGGCGGCGATGCCACCCTGGCTGATGACCATGGACCGGCCGTAGTTGCGGCCTTGGCCCAAAATCTGCGTTTCCGATGGGCCGCTCTCCTGAGCGTTGAGCGCCAGAAGGGCGGCGAAAGCGAGCACGGCGGCGCGAAGCAGGATTCTCAACATGGTCTCAACGATTATACAAAGCTGGCTAGGCAATCGCCGCGAAGCGGAGGACGCCGAACGCGGCCATCGCCACGCCGGCCAGGCGCGCGACCAGCACGCCGGCGGGTCCGATCTTTTCCAGCAGCACGAAGCCGGCCAGCGCGGCCACCCACACCAGGTTCATCACGCCCATCGCGAACAGCACGCACATCAGGGCCCAGCAGCAGCCCAGGCAGAAGGCGCCGTGGCGTGCGCCCATTAGAAACGCACCGGAGATTCCGTCGCGCCAGTTGGCCATGAGGAATCCTAGCGGAGTGCGGCAGTGCGTGAGACATTTGCCCTTCCAAGGAGTCAGTTGATACGCTCCGGCCGCCAGCAGCACCACGCCCGCCAGGCGCGGGTTCGCAACCGCCATGGCCGGCGACAGCAGCGCGGCCTGGTGCAGCGCCCATTGCGCGCAGGTGGCGAGCGCGCTGAAACCCGTCCACACGGCCAGGTAGCCGAGCCCGAACATCAGCACCGCCAGGGACGCGCCGCGCTGGCCACGGCTGATTTGCACGCGGGCGAAGAGCAGCAGCATGGGAGCCACCGAGCCGGCCATCATGCCGATCATCATTACCGTCCACATGGCGAAGGTGAAACCGGCGTCGGCCGGAGTCCAACGCGCGTTCATTGCCATGCCCATCTCCGCCATCATCCGGGCGTTGCTCATGGACGCGGACATCTGTCGATCGAGATGCACGAGATATGCCCAGGCCAGTGCCATGACGGCAACGATGCAGGTTGAGATAACAGCCAGATCGCGCCGGGGAAGCGCAGCGACCGAGACGATGCTACGCACTCCGCCAGGAAAACGGCGCGTACTGTCCGTTGTTTTTGCCGCTGGTGTCATCCCACGCGAGGCCCAGCGCGCGGACGTGGCTTCTGGACGCATGCGCGAGCGCGAAGCGATCGGCGGCTGGATGCCCGGTATTGTCGAGATAAAGCGGTTGAGTGGCGTTCGGATTGATTCCCCGGGCGGCCTCGGCCGCCATGTCGACAAAACCGGATGCCTTGACGGACCATTTCGCTCCGCTGTATTCGATGCGTATAGGTGCGGTTTCGACGCCCACGAATTTTCCGATGAGGCCCGACAGAGCAGCCATCGGGCCGCCGGCGGCGCCGCTTGCGACGGCCGTGATCGCGTCCCGCTGCTCGGCGGTGGACCGCTCGTCTACGACCAGGCCCACCGACCAGTTCCCCTTTCCCATGGCTTCGGGTGTGAATCCGAGCACGATGAAGCCCAGGCCGTCCAGCGAAACGCTGCCGTAATTGCCGCGCTCGATCTGGAAGGCCATCGCGAACGTACAACTACCCTGGGTGGGGCGGACTGCCAGCCTTCCCGGTATGCAAGGGCACAGGAAATCGCAACTGCACGTCTCGTAATATTGACCGCTGAGTTTCCACGCCGGCGTCGTCATGACTGCACCCCCAGATGGCTAATTGTAGCTCGGCTGAAACCGTGGCGCGTACGGTCGTACGTAGTCCGGAGCAAGCCGGTCCGCTGGCCGCCCGCGCGGCTGCGTTGCGGGCGATTCACTTCAGTTTAGTGGCCGATCTTGGCTAGCAGAGCGATGGCGCGAGTCAGCGCAGGACTCATCGGCGCGATGGGCTCGCTGGCCCGTGCGCAAGCCGCGCAGGGTTTACTCCAGGAACGGCAGATCAGACACTGGCGGCCTGGCCGCAGAGTCTCATGAGTCTCCGCCAACCGCGCCAGTCCGCGGGCCGCATTGGGAAACGCGGGCACACGTATGGCGTCCCGGCTGATTGATTTAGGAAGAATGGAAACTGCTTAGCGCCAGCGTCGCGACTGAAGAAGTGGCGTCTTACAGCGCCAAATTCATTATACCGTTTTACGTGTCGACACGGCGATTTGGGTCTCTCTAATGCAAAATGAGCCTGGAGAGAAGGCTCGTTTCTAACAACTCACCGTGTCGCCTGCTGCGGTGAGGGCCGGGGCGCGACGACGAACTGCCCCTGTTTGATCTGCTCAGCGAGTTCTCGCGGAGATCGCTGGCGCGCCGCTATTTCGTAATCACGCCGCAAGCAATGCGATCGCCCGCATTGCCGGCCGGGTCGCTCTTCATGTCGTCGGCCTTGGCATGGATCACCAGCGCTGTCCCTCCGTTGGCGAACACCGAGTTGTTTCCATCGCCCAGCGTGACTCGCGGATTGAGGATCGATGTTTTGGCGGTGCCGTTGGGCTTGACCGTGAAATTCGGCATGTCGCCTGCGTGCGGCCCCTCGGGATTCTGGAGGCCATGGTGCTTCTGATCGGGGTTGAAGTGCGGACCCGCGGACGTAAACGCCGGCCCTTCGCACTTGGCCGTCTGGTGGATATGCAGGGCGTGCTCGCCTGGCGGCAGACCCTTCAGATTGGCTTGGATCTTTACGCCCCCGCCTTTATTGTCGCTTATGGTGGCTGTACCAACGCTCTGACCTTTCGCGTCCTTTAGGTCCACCGTGACCGGCTTGTTGGCGGCGTAGAGCGCCGCGGCGAATATGCCGATGGCAACAGCAAGATACTTTCTAGTCATCCTTGGCCTCCAAAGAAGATCCTCGCACAGTTTGAACAACAACGCCCGGAGCTTTCCCGGCGCCGGCTCTGGCAGCAACCTTGACCACCTCCGATGGCAGCGGCCGGACCTCGCTGGCATGCAGCTCCCCGAAACAGCTGGAAGTTGAGAGCGTAACAAATCTAAGCCCAACGTGCCGCGCGAGAGCCGCTGGCAGTGGCCCACGTTGCGCTACACTGGCGGGCATGCGGCGTTGTTTGCTCCTGTTGGCCGCGCTGCCTGCGCTGGCTGGCGCGCAGCGGATCTTTCCACCGCTGCGCATCATCGGCAACCTTTACTACGTCGGCGATAACGATCTGGCCAGCTATCTGATCGTCACGCCCAAGGGCGACATCCTGATCAACACCGGCTACGAGTATTCGGTGCCCGAGATTCGTTCGCGCGTCAGCACGCTGGGATTCAAGTTCGCCGACATCAAGATCCTGCTGGTGACGCACGCGCATTCCGATCACGCCGCCGGCGAAGCTGCGGTGAAGCGGCTCACCGGCGCCAAGATGCTGGCCATGGAAGAGGAAGTGCCGCTGCTCGAGACGGGCGGCAAGACCGATTATCTGTTCGGCAATTCGGGCTGGTTTCCGCCGGTGAAGGTGGATCGCGCGCTCAAGGATGGCGAGAAGATCGAGCTGGGCGGCACGGAGCTCACGGCGCATCTGCATCCTGGCCACACCAAGGGTAGCGCCAGCTATTCGATGGAGGTCGCCGAGAACGGCAAAACCTACCATGTGCTCATCGCGAACCTGGGGAACATCAACGATGGCACCGTGCTGCTGCACAATCCGAAGTATCCGAAGATCGTCGAAGATTACGCGCGCACGTTCCAGGCGCAAAAGGAACTGCCGTGCGACATCTTCCTGACCTCGCACGCCGGGCAATTCGGATTGCTGCGCAAGTGGCAGCCGGGCGATCCTTACGATCCCAACCGCTTCGTGGACCCGGAAGGCTACGCGCGGGCGGTTGAGCGGGCGGAAGACAGGTTCCTGGAGCAGTTGCAGGAAGAGCGCGACGAAGAGCAGGCCTGGAAAGACCATCTGAAATTCAAGGACGTGATTCCACAGCAATTTTGAAGTGTGCGGCCGGTTGAGCGCCGGCGCGGATCTCGGTGACCACTTCGCGCACCGCGCCAACCACCGCTTCCGGAGCCTCGAAGGGTATGAGATGGCCGCTCTTGGGCAATACGGTCAGCTTCCCGTGCGCAGATAGTTGCGCGATTTCCGTGTGCAGCTCCAGCTTGATCCGCGCCAGCTGGTCCGGATTCCCTTGCGCGGAAAGCACAACCAGCGGCAGGTCTTCGAGGCCGCCGGCCGCCTTCACCTGCTGCATGTCGGTTCTCAAAGGTCCTTCCTTCGCGTTCGCCATCTGCGATTTTACTTGCCACCGCAGACTCGAAATGGCTGACCATTCGGCGGGCGTGAAGCCCTTGGGCAGCGGACCAGGGTCGGGCGCCCACAGCCGGATCACGCCAAGTTCGCCGGCCAAACCTGCGGCTAAAAACATGGGCCGTTGGAGCCAATCGGGAGGCGCGTATTGTGGTATGCGGTCAGGGAGGTCTTCGGGCGTCGGATCCACTAGCACCAGGCCGGCCACTTCATTAGGGTACATGCCATTGAACACCCGTACGTCGAGCCCTCCGAGGGAATGGCCGGCCAGCACATAGGGCGGCGGAAGTCCGGAGGCATGCAGAAGCGCCTGAAGATCGCGCGCCACCGAATCGCTGTGGTTTGGAAACGGGCCGGGGTCGCTCCAGCCGTAGCCGGCGCGGTCGTACCAGCAAGCTTCAGTGAACGCGGCGATCTCGCGCTGCACGGGCGACCACGAGAGGCCCGGCATTCCGACGCCGCTCTCCAGGATCACGGCCGGCGTGCCCTGGCCGGAACAGTAAATGTTGAGCGATCGTCCGCCGATGTCGACGGAATGGCCGATCTGCGGATAAAGCCTTCGGTCGCGCCACCGGCCGGCTTGTTCGTACGCGACGCCGCATGCCATCAGAACCAGCGCTCCGACAGCCAGCGGCTTGAGGCGCGCTCGGAGCGGCCGGCCGGAGTGAGGATCGGTGGCGTCGAGGTAAGTCTGCTCGCTAAACCAGGCGCCATCGGGCCGCAGGTCGAGAGGGAATAATTCGCCGGGAGGCTGCTCCTCGAATTGGATCTGGTTCTCGGGCATCGCGGCGTAGTCGATGGTTCGGCGGCGCGCCCAGAGAGCGGCCGCGAGCAGTACGGTGAGCAGCACCAGGAATCGCGCTGGCTTTTGCATCGACCAGAACTCGAACTGCGTGCCGACGTCGGCCGCCAGCAAGAACAGGATGCCGTAGATGCCCAGCCTCATGTTGATATTCGCGCCGCCCGGCAGGTAGGAACAAGCGAAGGGAAGCTTGCGGAACTGATATAGAGATATTTCCACAACCAGGACGCCCACAGGAATGAGTAAGAGCATGTGCTCGAGCGCCGGGCGGCCTGGCCAGATGGAGAAGTAAGCGATGGCCGAGATGATCCAAATCGGGACGGCGGTGAGCGTGAACAGCGTCTTGCGCACAGCCGCAAAATAAGCCGCCGGGCTGTGGACCGCGGTGACGCGAAAAACCCAGTTGGCCGGAAGCGCCTGGGGAAGCGCGAAGACGGCGCGCGCGGCGATGACCGCGAAGGACAGCAGTACGATGCTTCCCACCAGCAACGGCCGGTTCAATTGATACCAGGGGGTGCGAGATGTGCCGTACAGCAGGCTCTTGGCGTAAGCCAGGGCGATGGCGAGCCCGGCTCCGCCGTAGGCCGCGAGCAGGAAGCGATGCTGGCGGCTGCGCGCGATGGTGCGCGCGGTGAACAGCAGCACGGCGCGGTCGAGCGGCTTGGGGAACAGCTTTCTGGCCAACAGGCTGCCGATCCGGAGCGAGGCGCGCGAGCGGTCGGCCGGCGCGATGTCCGGCTGCTCCACGATGCGGCGCATGTGGTGAACGTAGGCCAGCGCGTAGGTGATAAACGCCACCAGCGAGCAGACCCCTAGATTCATGACGGCCTGCTCGGCCAGCGGTCCAAAGGCCGGATGGAGCGGACCGTTGAGCTGCTGGAGCAGTCCGAGAAACCAGAATGAAGGCAGCCACGCCAGCGTGCTTTGATTGGCGGGATCGGTGAGCCCTTTTACGGTCGCGAGCGGTGGCGTGAGAAAGTAGACGCCCAGGATCACAAAAAAGCTCGCCAGTTGGAGAAAGCTCGAGACGCGCAAGAAGCGGCGATAGCTGAGAAGCTGCGCGGCGATCCCTTGGACGGCCAGCAGTGCCGAGAAGATGAAAATTCCCGCCGCGAACATGCTGATCCAATACGCACTCAATGACCGCAGCGCGTCCAGCGCGCCGGCATGCGGCGGTGCGAGCAGGAAGGCGAAGCTTAGTCCGGTGAAAATATTGACGGCCACCATGCTCACGCCGAGCGCCGTGCCGATGGCCGCGACCTTCGCCCGGAAGACGGTTCGCATTCGCACCGGCAGCGCGCCCAGCACCAGGCTGTCCCTGCGATCCGGAAGCATGGCGTTCCAGGCGATCACGGCCACCAGGCCAACCACGGCGATGGTGGTGGCGATCAGAAACTCCTCGTCGCCCCACGCGGCCACCCGAAGCCGCGGAGCCGATAAGCCGGAGTTGATGTAGCGCGGCGTGAATGCGACTGCGAGCGTGAAGCTAAGCGCCGCGAGCATCGCACCCAACTGGCCCAGCAGTCTTTGAATGTCGCCATGCGCCGTGAGCGCCTCCAGATCCACCATGCGAAACAGAAAATGGCGGTACAGAATCCGGAATTGAAGACGCTCCAGGGACATTGCTAGGCTTCGATCAGTTGCATCATTTGCCGCGTCACATCCTGGGTGTCCTGCTCCACGGCCAGTTCCGAGAAGATGTCTTCGAGTCTTGGGAGCGACATCAAGGCGCGCAGTTGTTCGATGGAATCGTTGGCGACCACGCGGCCTTTGTGCAGAATCACGATGCGGGACGACACGCGCTCCACCGTTTCGAGCTCGTGCGAGCTGAACAGAACCACCTTGCCGTGCGCCGCCAGGTCGCGGATGAGCTGCCGCAGCACCAGCGCGGAATTGACGTCCAGGCCCGAGAAGGGCTCGTCCAGCAGCAGGATCTCGGGGTTGTGAAGCAGCGCGGCGGCCAGCAGAATTTTCTGGCGCATGCCTTTCGAGTAGGACGAAATGGGGACGTAGCGGTCTTCGTAGAGCGAGAGAAGTTTCAGAAAGCCGTCGATCTTGTCCCGGAGCGGGCGCTCGGGAAGTCCGCGCAACTGGCCCACCATCTCGAGATATTCCGAGCCCGTCAAATGCGGGTAGAGCTGCGGCTCTTCCGGGACATAGCCGAAGCGCTGCTTGTAGGCGACGCGATTCCGCGCGATGGATTCGCCGCGATAGAGGATCTCGCCTCCGCTCGGCTCGATGAGGCCGGTGAGCATCTTTATGGTAGTTGACTTGCCGGACCCGTTGGGACCGAGATAGCCCGTGACTTCGCCGGCCCGCACGATGAAGCTGATGTCCTCGACCGCGGGGATGCTGGAGTACAGCTTGGTGATATGACGCAGCTCGAGCATGTGACCTCTCTGGTTTAGTATTTGGGCTTTTCTCGTTTCGCGAGTTCCCAATTGCCTCGCGCCCGGTTTGCTTCGAACGTGCCCTGAAGTCGTGAACCCTGGGAACGCGGGACCAGGCGGCCCTGGAATGAGAAAACTGCGTAGTCGATTTTCACGCGAAAGCTCAGTGACGGCCACTCGGGCGCGATGCCGGTTATCGTGAAAACGTTCGTCGAACCGCTGCGGGTTTGCAACCGGACTAGCCCTGTCCAGGTGGCGCCGCTCTTGGCAAGGATCAGTTCCATAGGTTCCGGCATTCCGTGCACGCGCATGGTGCCAGCCCAATGGCCGGTGAACTGGCTGGCCGCGAGAAGAGGAACAAATTGCGCGCGGGAAACCATCGCTCCGCCCAAACCACCCGCAGTGATCTCCAGCAGCCCGCCCACGATGGCCAACGCTATCTTCCAGGAGCCGGACCGGAGCAGCCACTGGCGCGCCAGCGAGAGCAGGCCATCCAGGAACAGCGCCAGCATGCCCTGGGAAGCCGAGGCTTCTTCGAAGATCCAAAGCATTTCGCCCGCGAACTGCCGCCGGAAGGCCGCGGGATGCATCTGGACCAGGCAGCGATAAAGGGCGCGGGTCATGTGGCCCTCCTTGGCGCGCGCAAGCGCCCGCGCGCTTCGCGAACCACTTGCTCCAGACGCGTGACTTCGGCGGACAGGACGTTGCGGCCCAGGCGCGTCAGATGATAATAACGCCGCCGCGGATCGTCCTGCGCGGATCGGTGCGCGACCTCCTCGACTATGGCCTGGTTCATGAGTTTTTCGAGATTGTCGTACAGCGTGCCGGGTCCGAGTTTGTATTTTCCCTCGGACTGGCGCGCGACTTCCTGCATGATTCCGTAGCCGTGCCGGTCCTCGCCGGCCAGCGCCAGCAGGATATGCAGCACCGCGGGAGACAACGGAAGGAAAGGGCTCAAGTCTTCCGGCATGGTCGGATTCCGTTATATCGGATTCCGAGTGAGTTGTCAAGGACGCCGGATCAATTTCCGCCGAGGTACTTCTTCACATCCGGATAGAGCAACTCGTGCACCTCCGGCTGGTCCAGATCGGCTTTGCGGATCACCCGCGCGGGCAGGTCGATGCGCTTGGGCGGCGTCGCGCCGTGCAGTTTATCGACCAGCGTGCGCACCGCCTCGAAACCCATTTTGAAAGGATCCTGGACCACAATGGCGTCGATGGAGCCGTCCTTCAAGTCCGCGATCAGGTCGTCGGTGGCGTCGAAGGCGACGAACTTCACCTTCCCCGCCAGGCCGCGCGACTTGAGGGCCAGCGCGCCGCCGGTGCTGCTCGCTTCCGACGACGCGAAGATGCCGTCCAGATGCGGATGCGCGGTGAGGATGTTTTCCGCGGCGGCCCGGGCCTTGGCGCGATCGGCATAGGAAAACTGGCGCGCGACGGTTTGGATTTTCGGGAACTCGGCGCGCATCACGTCGTCGAAGCCGCGCTCGCGGTCCACGGTGGAGGCGCTCCCGGGAGCGTTCATGACGACGGCCACCGTGCCCTGGCCGCCGATCAATCGGGCCAGCTCGCGCGCGGCCATCTGGCCGGCCTGGTAGTTGTTGGTGGCGAGGAAGGTCATGTAGTTGGTCGAATCGACGCCGGAGTCGAAGATGGTGACGGGGATGCCCAGCTCGGCGGCGCGGGCAAGCGACCGGTTGAGCGCCGTGCGCTCGGCGGCTGCCACGGCCAAACCATCCACGCGCTGGGCGACCATCGAATCGACGATCTGCATCTGGCGGTCGAAGTCGGTCTCCTGCGCGGGACCGTTCCAGATGATTTCAACGCCGAATCTCTGGCCGGCCGCGGCCGCGCCCGCATGCACCGACACCCAAAAGAGCAGGGAGTTGGCCTTGGGAATCACAGCGATTCGTTTCCTGGTCGCGCGGTTGCACGCGAGCAGCGCGAACAGCGAGAGAGCGGCCGCGATGGCCCGTTTACTGCGCACACCATCCCCCGTCAATCAGAATGTCGGTGCCGGTGATATAGGACGCTTCGTCGGAACACAAGTACAGCGCGAGCTTCCCGACTTCTTCCGGTCTGCCCCAGCGTCCCAGCGGGACCTGCGCCCGGAACTGCGCGTTGACCGCCGGATCCGCCGCCAGCGGCGCGGTCATCTCGGTCAGGAACGGCCCGGGGCTGATAGCCACCACGGTGATGTTGTCGGGCGCGAGTTCGAGCGCCAGGGCGCGCGTGAATCCAAGCAGTCCGGCCTTGCTGGCCGAGTACGCGGTGCGCTGAGGCAGCGAAATGTGGGCCATGATGGAGCTGATGTTGATCACGCGGCCGTAGCCCCGGCCTTTCATGTGCGGCACGAAGGTGCGCGACATCAGGAAGGCGCTGGTGAGATTGGTGTTGAGCACGTTGTTCCAGTCCGCCAGCGTGAAGTCAACACCGAGGCATCGCACCACGGTTCCGGCGTTGTTGATCAGGATGTCGGCGGCTCCGAGTTTGGCCATCACGTCGCGCCCCAGTTGAAGGACCTGCTTCTCGTCACTGACATCGGTGGGGAAGACTTCAGCTTCGGCGCCCACGGTGCGCGCCTCTCTGGCAACTTCAGAGAGCTGATCGGCGCTGCGCGAAACCAGCGCCAGGCGCGCGCCCGCTGCTCCTAGAGCCAAAGCCATCGCCTTGCCCAGGCCGCGGCTCGCGCCGGTGACCACTGCCACACGTCCTTTGAGGGCCATAAGCGCTCATTGTACCGAGAGAGACCTGACGCGGCCGGCACTAGTGTAGACGGAACTCCCGTTGCCCATTCGTTACTTGTCCGCGCCGGCAGCCGTTTCGATGAACGACCGCTGGTATGAAATCGCGCGCCTGGACCATTTCTGGATCGCGCGGCGTTTCGAAGTGCTGCGCGGCCTGGCCGATGGTCTGATCCGGCAAGCCGGCGCCATCGCCGAAGTCGGATGCGGACAGGGACTGCTGCAACGGCAGATGGAGGATTTCTATCAGGTCGAGGTCACGGGATTCGACTTGAATGCGGCCGCGCTGGAACGGACCGCCAGCCGGGTGAGCCCGGTGTGTTGTTACGACCTGCTGGAACAAGCTTCGGAGTATGCAGGCCGGTTTGACCTGATGCTTCTGTTCGATGTCCTCGAACACATTCACGACGAAGCCCGCTTTTTGCGCGCGCTCGAATTCCATCTCGCTCCGGGCGGCCGGATTCTGATCAACGTGCCGGCATTCCAGTGGTTGTGGTCGCGGTACGACCAGGCGGTGGGGCACCAGCGCCGCTACACGGCCCACTCTCTCCGGCAGGTCGCGCAGCGTAACGGGTTGGTTATCGCGCGCTCTAGTTACTGGGGGCTTCCGCTGGTGCCGCTGCTCGTCTTGAGAAAGCTTTGGCTGGCGCGGCACTCACATCAAAGCCCTGTTTCAGCGGGGTTCAGCTGCCCGAACCAGTTTGTCGATCGGACCCTGTTGTGGTTGTCGCGCTGCGAGCGGATCCCGCAGCGGCTGCTGGGCACGTCCTTGATGGCGGTGTTGGAAAGAGCGGATTGAGATGGGCTGTTTGAACGACGCCTGCGCAATTCTCGATAGGCAGTCTGCCGAGCCTGCCAGGGTGGCGTGCGCGGTGGCGACGGCACGGCTCGGGGAGGATTCGAGCCTGTTGCAGCGTGCCGGCTTTGCTTTGCTCTGCATCTTTTTGATATCCGGCTTCGTGAACGAATTCGCCATGCGATTGTTCCACGTCAAGGCCTATATCTCGACCGTCTCCTGGGTTCTGCTTCCTATCCTGCTGGTCTTGAGCGGGCGCATGTTGCGCGGGTTTCGGGATATCACCGGCTGGCTCTGGCTCGGCTTTCTCGCCTGGATCTGCCTGGCCACGCCGTTTAGCGTATGGCGAGGCGGATCGCTGGCCATTCTTCGGGACTACATTCCGCACGCGTGGATTCAGTTCTACATTTTCGCAGCGTTCGTGGTTTCTGCCGGACATCTTCGGCGCGTGATGTACTTTCTGATTGCATCCGACCTGCTGCTGCTGATCGACTGCTGGTGGGGCGGGTCGATGGCCAACGGCCGGCTGGAGATCCCCGATAGCATGTTTTTTCGGAACGCCAACGATCTCAGTCTGCAATTGCTCCTTGCCGTCACGCAGTTCTTGTTCCTGGTGCACCAGCGCCAGCGCTGGAAGCAGATAGCGGGCGGTGCGGCCATACTGGCATCGCTGCTGTTCATTTTTAAGACCGGCGCGCGTGGCGCCTTTCTGGCTGTGTTTGCGCTGCTGCTGGTGGGCATGCTGATTGGAAAACACCGGTTCCGCCTGGCTGCCCTGGGTCCGCCGGCGCTGGCGGGCGCGCTGCTGATGACGCCTTCCGGCGTGTTGCATCGCATGACGCTTATTGGGAACCAGCCGCAGGCCGTGGCCGCAAGCGATCCCCTGGGACGAGCCGCGGTCGAGTCCGAGCAGCAGCGGCTGGCCCTGCTCCGCCAGAGCCTCAGCTACGCTCTGCTGCACCCGCTGCTGGGCGTCGGGCCGGGACAGTTTGCGGTGGCGGCCTCGAACGATCTGGCTCGCGAAGGAAAGCCTGCGCCGTGGCTCGGCACGCACAACTCATACACCGAAGTCGCCAGTGAATGCGGGATTCCCGCCTTTCTGCTGTACGGAAGCGTGCTGTTCCTGGCGCTTCGCTCCAACTTTCGCATCTACCGGCGAACGGCGAATCTCGACGATACAGACCAGGCGGGTACGCTGGCATTCTGCCTGTTTGCCTCCGCCGTGGTCTACGCAATTTGCACGCTATTTTTCCACGTCGCCTACAGCACCTATCTGCCGATGATCGCCGGAATGAGCGTGGCGCTGCGGCTGGCGGTGGATCGCCGGCTGTGGTCGAACGTTGCGGCGCGGGAAGCGTGAGCCGTGAAGCATGCGCTGGCGATTGCCGTGCTTCTGGGCGTTTTCGTTCTACTCGCGCAGCCGCAAGTCTTCACTTGGCCCTACTACTACGACGAGGCCGACTACATGTACGCGGTTTCCCTCGGCTGGCGCGCCAACTACACCGGTACTCCGGCTCAACCGTTGGGCGACTACATCCGCGTGGGACTTCAGCGGGGCACGAATGCGTCCGAACGTGCGGCGCTGTCGGAGCAGATCCGTGCGGGCAGCGACGTTGACTTTTATCGCCACTGGCACGGTCCGCTTTATTTCTATTGGCTGCTGGCTCTGGCGCCGCTGGATTTGGATGCGCACGCGACACGTAGTTTGTCGTATGTATTCCCAGTTCTCGCTTTTTTCGCGATCTATTGCGGGAGCTTGTGGATTTTCCCCGCTTCGGAAGGATTTCTGGCGGCGATTCTCGGTTCGGCGTTTTACCTGTGGAGCTATCCCGCCACGCTGACAAATGAGATCGCGCCGCATGCGCTGTTTGTGCTGTGCTACGTCGTGGCGCTTATGCTGTTGATGAAGTGGAGAGCTGTAAGCGCGGCGCGGTATTGGTATGGGGCGGTGATTGCCGCGGCTTTCGCCTTCTGCACGCTGGAAGTGGCCTTCGTTCTGTTGGTGGTCATCGCCTCTTGTGCCTCCTGGCGCTTGCTCGGCCGGTCGTTGCTGCTGTTCACGGCAGCCGTTTTGCTTTTGTGGCCCGCGGCCGTTTTGAAGCTGGCATTTCTCAAGGCTTACCTGTTCATGGCGTACTTGGCTTGGTTTCGACGCGCGCCGTGGGGCAACGTGAGCTTCACCGAAACTTGGCGGCTGCGATTCGTACATTCGCCCTGGGAATGGCTGCTGCTTGCGGCGGGGGCCCTCTTGTGCGTCCGGTTCTGCGACGCAAGCACGCGCCGCTTGCTGCGGCCCCTCTTTTTGTATGGCGGGTTGATGCTGCTGGTGCTTTTGCGTGTGACCAGCGACACGCCCCGCTACCTGCTTCCCTTCTTGCCCGCGCTCCAGATCGCTTCCGGATTCACCTTCGCTTCGATTCTGAAAAACTGGAGACCGGCGCTGCGGTACGCGGGCGCTGCAGCCGTCTCTCTGTTGCTGCTGTGGAATACGAGTTCGCAGATCCGCGTCCATCCCATTCTTCCCGCACCGCGTCTGGCGGCAGTCCTGGATTCGCTTCGCCAGCCGGCGCTGGCCGACAAGCGGCTGCTGGCGCCGCAGGACGACGTGCCCATGATTCACTACTATTTGCGCGGGACCTCGGTGCGCGGATATGTGAACGACCAAGAGCGAGAGGCGATACTGGCGCGCGAGCGCTTCGATGCCGTTGTCTTTCCGGGCTTTCCCGTGAACGTCGAAGTGCGGGCGGCGCAGTAGTCCAATTCGAGACGAACGGCGGGGTCGAGGCACTATTGTTCTCAACCAATGACAGTCCCAGCAACTATCGAGGGCCGTACACAGCCGCCGGATCGCGGCCAGCGCTTCGTGCGCAACGTGCTGTGGAACTGGCTCGGAACCATCGTCAGCCTGTTTATCGGATTTATCCTGTCGCCCTACTTGATCGCCAAGCTCGGGGCCGACGGGTATGGTGTGTGGGCCATCACCTTCGCGCTGGTCGAGTATTACTGGTTTTTCGACTTGGGTTTTCGGTCGGCCACGGTCAAGTTTGTGGCGCACTATTCGGCCACTGGCGATCGGGAGAACGTGCGCACGGTCATCAGCACGGTGTTTCTGTTCTCCGGCGTCGCCGCCGGCGTGGTTTTCTCAATGATGGCGGTGTTGTCGCGGCACATCGAAGGCTTTTTCAGAGTTCCCGCCAGCCTGCGTGAAGATTTTCACGCGCTGTTGATGCTGATCACGCTGAGTTGGTGCTTGGGCCTGGTGTTTAATGTCTTCAACGCCGGCATCGAGGCCGTGCAGTGTTTTGAATACTCGACCAAGGCCGCGATCATCGCCGCCACCGTGCGGGCCGCCGGTGGGTTTTTGGCGCTTTATCTCGGCTACAAGCTGATCGCGATCGGACTGGTGGCGCTGGCGAGCCAGGCGTTCGGCTACGCGGCCAACTATATCTACTTTCGCAGGGTTTTCCCACGCCTGGGGCTCTCGTTTCGGGCCGTGCGGATCTCGACGCTGTACACGATGGCACGGTTCGGGATTCACACTTTCGTTATGACCGTCTCGAACCAGGTGCTGAGTCAAAGCCCGCCTCTGCTGATCGGCCACTTCCTTTCGGCGGCGTTCGCCGGATTCTACATTCTGCCGGTGCGGCTGCTGCAGTACACCGTGGAACTGGTGGGACGGATCGGCATCGTGACAAACACCAGCGCGGCTGAACTGGCGGCTCGCGGAGATTGCGATGGATTGGCCGAATTGGCCGTCTACACAAACCGGTATTGCCTGGTCATCTTCATGCCCCTCGCAATTTTGCTGGGAACTTGCGGCAAGCCGGTGCTGGCGCTGTGGGTGGGCCGGCCATTCGCGGGTCAAAGTGCGGCGGTGCTGCCGATTCTGTTGGCCGGTTGCGTGATCGGCGTGGTGGGCCAATATAGCGCCAGCATGCTCTTGCAAGGCCTGGGAAGACACCAGCGTTACGCCCGCAGTTTGTTGATGGAGGCAGTGGCCGGCGTCCTTTTGCTGCTGGTGGCCATTCCTCGCTGGGGCATTGTGGGAGCGGCGTGGGTGGCGGCCTCGCTCATGATTCTGAATCGCGGGTTAGTGGCGTCGTGGCTGATCAGCCGGACGGTGGGGATTTCCTTCACGCACTACCTGCAGTCGGTTTACGCCTGGCCCGCTCTAATCGCGCTGCCTGTTTTCGGAATGGCCTGCTGGTTGCGATCGACGGCTCTGCCGGGCGCGAACTGGATTCAGATTTTCGCTTTGGCCGGCGCGCTCGGCGCGAGTTACTACAGTTTGGCGTTCTGCACAGCTTTGGAACGCCGGCATCGGGCCTTGCTGCTGAGCTGGATCGGCAGCCGGTGGAACCAGGCTCTCGGAGTTGCGAATGCATAATAAACTGCGAAGCGCTGTCATTTCTGAAGATGTCCCGCGTCTGTGCGTGATTGTTCCCTGCTACGACGAGGAGGAAATGCTGCCTGCGTTCTTAGCGGCTGTGACCCCGCTTTTAGAGCAGGCGACGGACGGTCAATGGGCCATGGTCTGCGTCGACGACGGCAGCCGTGACGGCACGTTTGAGGTGATCAGGCGCTGGCATGTGCGTGATTCGCGGATCTCGGGAATCCGGCTCAGCCGCAACTTCGGCCATCAGGCGGCGCTGGCGGCTGGCATGGCGTACGCTCGCGGCGAGTACATCGGCATCATGGACTGCGATCTGCAGGACCCAGCCCAAGTTTTGTGGGAACTTTTTCGCGCTTGCGTGCGCGACCAGCTGGATGTGTGCTTCGGCATCCGCGGCCGGCGCGACGCGCCCTGGTTTCTACGCTTGGCCTACTCGGTGTTTTATCGCATCATCCGGAAGGCCGCCGATCACGATTGGCCTCGCGACGCGGGTGACTTCTGCGTCATGAGCGCGCGCTGCCAGCGGGCCTTGCTGGCGCTGCCGGAACAATCGCGCATGTTGCGCGGCCTGCGCTCCTGGGTGGGATTCCGGCAGGCCGGGATCGTCTACGACCGGCCGGCGCGGGCGCGGGGCGCGAGCAAGTACAACTTAAGAAAGCTTGCGGCGCTGGCGCTCGAAGGGCTCATCTCATTCAGCAACATTCCCCTGCGGCTCGCCAGCGTCATAGGCGTGGGGATGGGCTTGTTCTCCATTCTGTTCGGGACGCTCGTGCTGCTGAACCGGCTGGCGCCGCGATTCACCATGTTCGGCTACTGGGTGGGTGCGAATCCGGGAACCGCCACGCTGCTCGTGTTCCTTTCGTTCAGCATGAGCGTGCTGTTCATTTGCCTGGGCATCATCGGCGAGTACTTGCTGCTCCTGCTGCAGGAAATCAAGCGGCGGCCGGCGGCGATTGTGGCGTCGATCGCTGGCGAACTGGAGCCTTACGATTCGGCGTATCGGCTGCTGGATGCCGCTACGCAACCGTCGCTGTTCAGTGTTACCGCGCGCTGACCGCGCTGCATCCCTGCAAATTCCCCGGCCGTTTGTAGAGCTGCCACCAGTCCGACTCCGCGCAGAGGCGAAATCCGGCTTGAATGCCGCCAAGATAGTTGCGAAACATTGCGCGAGCGAGCGTTTCTGCGGAAGCCGGATGCTTCGGCACCATCACCACGTCGGCCGAGCCGAACAACCACTCGGGAGACGGTTTGTGCTGGTCGCTGAATGTGTTGTTGAAAGCCAGCGTGGGCGTGCCTCCGCGTGGCGGGCGACGGAGCAAGCCATAAGAAAATGGATTCACCATGTCGAGGGTAAAAATCGTTTCACGCTCCGGCGAGACGCGCCGGATCAAGTTGAGACCATCGTTGACATAGGCAACGTACACGCGGCCGTTGCTCCGTTGGTCGGCATCGCTGCCGTCCGGCACGTCGTAAAAGAACAGACTCGACAGCCGGGGGGCGTCAAATCGCAAGACCGAATCGGGCGGGGTCCTGCCCTTGTCGAATAGCGCGTACGCGAGCCCACTGGCGTTGCCGGCCAGAATGAGAATGCAGGAGCTCAGCCCCAGCAGCACCAGGATTGTTTCTGCTTTGAGAAAACGGGGCGCGATCGCGGGCGCCGAATTCGCACGGCGTCCAAGCTCCACCAGGAGAATCGCCAGCACCGCGTTGAGCGGGTAGCCGTTCGGCTGCGCGTTGGTGGCGAGCAGGGCCGCGCCGCCGATCCAGAACAGCGCGGTCACGAACAGCGGCTGGGCCGCCAGAAAGATCGGCTCTTTCTCGCTGCGAATGACGCTGGCGAACAGGGCTAACAGGCCGAGCGGGAGAAAATCCGCCAGTCCTTTGAGGAAAGACCAGCGGATGTTCCACAGCGACAGGCCGGCGCCGCGGGCTTGGCCCATCATGCGCAGGTCGTTCCAAGCGGCCAGAAAATCGAATCGCAGGTAAGCCATCATCGCGAAGCCGGCCAGGCTCGCGCCCAGTAGCATTCCAACTACACGCCGGCGAGTGGGGCGCGCGAACGCCAGGGAGCCAGCGGCGAACCCGAGCGCAACCAGGCAATAGCTGGGTTTGAGGAACAAGAGGGCGCAGGAAATAACTCCCGTCGAAATTCCGCCCGGCAGGCTGGCGTCGTCCGGACGAAAACACTCGACGACAATCACGCCCAGCAAGGCGTAGCCGTACCGGTTGTACGCCATCGCGTGGCTCAGCAGGTTGGGCAGCAGGCCGATGGGGAATGGCGCCACAGCAATGAGGGTCAGGGCCAGGGCAATCAGAACAGCAGGCAGCGCTGGCATGCGGCGCCGAACCAGACCGTAACCCCAGAGGCCCGCGATGGCGCCAACCAGCGCCCCGGTATAGCCGATGCTATTGACGGAACCGCGCGCGAGTTCCAACCCCGCAGCAGTCAACAGACACAGCAGCGGTCCCATGCTGGGGCTGAAATCGATATCCGGACGTTGCCCGTTCAGCACACGCCAGCCGGCATCGAAAAAGGTGAAAATGTCGTGCCCGAAGATTCTGGTATGGACCGCGCCGATCATGGCGGCGGCCATGCAGAATACCAGGATCAGCAGGATCGCGCCGGCATCGGTGACGCGGCTGGCTGGCTGCGCCCAGATCTCCGCCGCTCGGTCGATGGATTGAGCCAGCCCAATGCCGCTTGTTTGCGTTTGAGGCAAAATGCTCCTACGGCTGGACGGCAATCATGACCGGCGAAGTCGTGATCTGCCCGCCGTTGTTGCGCTCGATGATGTAGTAGGCCACGCGGCCCGCAATCAGGTTCATTCGCACCTGGCAGCCGGCGCTGCAATCGGCGTACTTCACAGGGTCGCTCGCCCAGCCGAAGGGTCCCGCGACCGCGCCGCCCGGCGGCCCGCTGCCCATGAAGATCCCGCTCAACACGGCGTTTACGCCCGAAACGTCGGTCAGCTTCAGCGTCACGTGACCGCTGAAACTCCAGGTCAGGTAGACGCCGTTTGAAAAATTTGTGATCGAGCGGGTATCGAGGATCGCGCCCGTATCACCGTTTAGAATCTGCGCGGTTTCTGATCGATTGCCGTAGTCCCAATCCACAAAATAAAAGGCAACTTTATGCTGCGCGCCGTCGGTGAAGCGCAGGTCGATGGTGAAAGAGGTCGAGCTATAGAGGCACGCCGCGATTCTTCCGGAACTGCTGATTTTCTGCAACCCTCGCACGTCGGAGGTTTGCGTGGCCCAGACATACGGCGTGCCGCCGGCGCCCACGGTCACAAAACTGGGGTACACTGTCGAATCCTGGATGACATTATAGCCGTCCGATCCATACAGGCTTTCCCAGTTGCCCCCGGTCGCGGTGTCGGTGTTGACGAAGCTGGCGGCATTGCCCGCGCTGGTAGCGTGGCTGGGCAGCCCGGCCGGAACCGCGCCAATCGAGCAGCCTCGCTCCTGCCGCGGCGCCGGATACAAGCTGGCGGGCGAGCCATCCACCGGGCCGTTCTCCGCGTAGCCCCAGCAAATCCGCACCTGGTCTCCCGGCGATCCGGAAAGGGCGATGTCGTACGGCACGTAGCCGCTTCTCGCGATCGAATCCCGCGCGGGGAACGACGGCATCGACACGGCGCAGACTTCCGAGCGAACGCCGTTCAGCCACCAGCACGGGACGAACATCCAGGCGCCATCCGGACTCAGCTTGGGCGCGGAGAACTGATATTGGCCGCCGATCCCGGTGAAGGCGCTCGACAGCATGCGCTGGCTCAGGCCGGCCGCGTCGAAGGGACCGGAGACATCCAGTTGCTGGATTTTGCCCGCGATGGGCGATGCGTTGAAGAAGCACGGGGCGGCTTCTTCGTACTGGTTGGTGAGACATTGGCTCTCGCCGGGCGCGAACGGGACGCTCACGTATCGATCGCCGGCGCTGGAATCCATCCGGCATTCTCCAGTGTGGATCGCAAAGCAGGCGGCGAAACTGGTCGTGTCAGTGATCGTGTTCCGGCTGGTATCCGGGCTGCTGATGTCTTGCAGCAGAAAGCGGCCCGCAAACAGGGTGAAGGGCAGTTGTTTGGGATCGGCCGCGCCGCCTGAATAGGGATCGCTGATCTTGTAAACCTGGTTTGTGCCGGACACTGGCGCCAAGGTACCCGCTACGCCCGGGCTGGACCGGTATTCGGGGCCATTGCCTGTGGACGGATTCAGGTGCCGGTAGTTCACCACCCAGCGCCGGTCCCACGCCGACGCGGCGGCCTGATCGTTGTTCATGTACTGCTGGATGAAGCCCGCGTATCCCGCGCCCGAGCCCGCCCAGGCCGGATTAACAGCGCCGATATCAGGCAGCGGCTGCATGATCTGTTGCACGACCGGCGAATCGTAAAAGCCGGCATACTTGGACTGATCCTGCAGATCGACCGCCACCGCGATCTTGTTGTCCGGATTTGAACCGGCCGTTTGCACCCCGTGCACCAGGACCAGAGCGGGATTGTCCGGAAGCCACGCCGCGGACGGGTCGGTGGCATCCATCATCCAGTTGGCTGCGGCCACAATCCAGTTCGCGGTCGGGGCGAGTGACAGGCCATCGGGATGCGCGGCGTTGATGGTCCCATACGCCGGCTGCGCGTTGTTCGGCCACACGCCGCCGCCCCGAACCAGCCATAGGTTGATCTCGTTCGCCGAGATCACGTCCTTCCCGGCGACGATGAACACTTCGTCGTAGTCGTTGTAGTTCTCGTTGGGACGTACCCAGTCGCCCACCGCGAGGTTCTGGAGCTTCGACCAGACAGCGTTCGTGACGGTGGCTCCGTCGGCGCTGGTGCAGGGAAACTGTTGCGCTTCAGTTTTTCCGCCGGGATAAATGGCCGCAGTCCCCGGCGTATGGCTGCACGGCTCGGACGAAACCTTTACCTGGATGCAGTGGTTCCCCGCAGCGCCCAGGCCGACAAGATATTGCGCAAGGCCGGTGGGGCACGCGTAGGCTTCGCCGGCCGCCATGGATGTTCCCTGACCAGTTCCGGCCAACGTCCAATTCGGCGCCTGCCCAGAGCCGGCTCGATTCACTGCCGTCACCGCCATTTCAAACGGACCGTACAACGTGTTGCTGCCGCTCGCGGAGCTGGGATAGGGCTGATCCAGCGTCAGCGAATGATATTTCCCCATGGCGTGAATCGGCCCGTGCACATAGCCCCATCGGCCGGGATACTTGGAGAAGCTGTCGAAAATCTGGACCAGGTTTCCGGTGGTGACGTCGAAGGCGGCGCAAACACGCAGACTGCGATCGCCTCCGCCTGTTGCGCCGAGGCAGGTCCGCGCGTAGCCGCCCACAACGGTCACTTCGCCGGTTACGAATCCGGAAAGATCGAATCCCGGATTGTACGCCGCATAGGCGCGGACGATTTGCGAGCGCAGGTCCATGGGGGGAGTCGCAGAGGGATTAGTCAAATTCGTGTAGGTGAAGCAACTCGGCCTCGAAAACGAGTAGGCGGTGACATAGTTCTGCGCACCGGTCCAATTCATGTAGGGCGGATTGCATCCGGGCCGCGTGGAATCGTACCGGGCGGAAACTAGCAGCGCCGTAGCGCCGGAGTTGTACGATGCGCTGGCCATGAACGCGCTTCCATCGCTCGGATGCCAGCCCGCGAACGACATTGGCGCGCCATTGGGGAAACTCGCGCCGTTGGACGACCAGGACACCGTGAACGGCAGGCCGGCCTCGCCTAGCGGCCGCGATTCGCCGAGCGGCGCATTGTTCTGATCTCTGGAAATGAACAGCCAGAATGCCGTGCCCGCCCACTCGTGCGTGAACGTGCAGACGTAGCCCCGGAGCGCGTAGCCCGGATAGGGATTACCCGCGGCATCGTTGGTCACCGTGACTGGATTCGAGTTGCAGTGCTGCGGAGTGCCGTCCTCGAGCACTGACCAGGAAGTGGACATGCCGGCTTCGAAGCCGAAGCTGACGCTGACGGAGCCGGCCGCGCCCTGGCGCGTGATCTGAAATCCGAACGCGCGGCCTTCGTAGTTCGCCGAAGCCGGGCAAGCGGCGTTGCATGTTTCGACCGTGGTGAGTTGGACGGCCGATTGGATGGACGCGATGCTGCAGTAGTCGTTCGCGCATCCCCAGGCGGAAGAGCCTTGAATGAAAATTTGGCTGCCGGCGGGCCAGTCGACGTTGAACGCGCTAGCGGCAGTGTTGGCCTGTGCCGGGTTGGTGAGCGCAACCATGTTCCCGGTCACGCTGACCGTGCCGGGCGTCGGGACCACATCCCCGTGCAGCGGTGTAAAGCCCCAGTTGGCGAAGACCGGGGCCGCCGCGTTCGCGGGGACTTTGACGGTTCCCGTCGCACCGGCGCTCGCCTGCAAGGTGACTGCGAACGAACGTGACAAACAAGGCAAGCCGGCGCCCTGCGCAATGCAGACGCTCAGCCTATCGCTGCCGTTTGCCGCGCCAATCGCTGCGGCATCGGCCGAGCCGTAGGCATACAGCAACAGGTCGTCGACGTTGAAGCGGGGATACCAGTTTCTGAACACGCCCGCGCCGGGCATCTGGAACGCCGGCAGCGGCACGAAGATCTTCGCGGCTCCCGTGCATCTCGCGTAGCTGGAGCCGGACGAGTTCAGGTTGCCGGAGTTCGAACACGCGCCCGCGCTGACGACGCCCGTGGCCAGCGGCGCGCCTACGCCGTCGGTGCTGTTCTGGCTGCGCGCATAAGCGTCGCCGGCGAAGGTCACCCGTTTCACCACTTGCCCCGTGAGTGGATCAACCAGCGCCTGGTTTCTCTGGCTCACCGTCCAATCGAATTGCGGATAGGCGCGGTTATCCCACGCGGCCGGATCGAAAGGGGGCTGCTCCGGGTAGAGATTCCCGAGCGGCATCGTGGCAGTGGTGAACGAACCTCGGGCCGGCTGCGAATCCACGGCGTCCGTGATCACGTAGTAGTAGGTTCTCTCCGCAGCCAAGGCCCGCGAGTGAAGCTTGCCATCGGTGGCCTTTTGCGACGTGCGCAACCCGGCGACAAAGGTGATGTTTGTTCCGGCGATGGCTGAACCGGCTCGGTTGCACTGCTGGGAACCTGGAAACAGCGCCGGATTGCTATCGTCGGCGAGCTGGGTTTGCGATGTGTCGCTATAAATCTGCACCTGGCACTGAGATGGATCGGTGACTGTAAACGACAGCACGGCCTGCGTGGAAGTGGTCTGAACCGACACCTTCGACGGCGCGGCGAAGGCCGCCCCAGCGATCACAATTGCGGCCAGTGCTCGGCGGGCATGATAGAGGACACGACGCATCAACTGAATCCTTCCCGATTGGCGGAACCGCGTGGCCCTACCAGCTTGTTAGTGCGGTGCGGCGCCAACTATTCGCAGCCACGCACAGGTAGAAAAAAGTGGAATCTACCGACCATGCCCCTTTCGCGCAGGTGCTGGAAGAAGCCGGAGGCACCGGCGACAACAAGCCGACCAGAGTCGGGTCCACTGCCAACGTCGTCAGCCCGCCGGCGGTGGCGGCCAAAAGGCCGGAACCCGCACTGACATTAGTGGTGCTTTGAAAGGCTCGCCAGTCGACGCCGCCGGTTGTGTCCCACGCGCCGTTGGTAGCGGTCCAGGTGAACAGCGGGATGGAGTTCGAAGGGAACGCGCTGATCCCCGGCGCCGCCACGCATCCGGTGGCGCAGGTGACCGACATCGTGTGGCCCACAGTAAGACTGCCGGCAGCGTCCAGATACAAGTAGGCGGTTCCCGTTCCAGCCGTGACCGTGGCCGAAGTGGAACTGGTGAAGGAATGCGTGACGCTGCCGATGCGCACGTTGCACGGAGCGGACACCGAGCAGTTGGCGCCAATACTAAGCGTGGTCGGCGAACTCAGGCTGGCGGCGAGATCCGTGAGCTGGCTCGCGCTCTGCGCAGCCGCTTCCAGCGTCCACACGTTGGTAGAGGTGCACCCGAAAAGATTGGACCCGGCTCGCGCGTTCGTCAGGTAGAACATTTCACCGGCCGTGCAGGTCGCCGGCAGGGCCGCGCCGGACTTGAACGGGCGCGTGGTTGCCGCAGCCGTGAAATCCACATTCCGGCTTTGCGATTTCAGATCGATCGCCGTCGGCGTTTGGCACCAGGCTTGGCCAACAAGAATCAGAGGAATCAAAAATCGCGGCAGCACTCTGGCGTAAGCTCCTTCAGCCGCAAGTATAGACCGCGCTTCCAAGCGGATCGGCCTAAGGCGTTGATTGCACTGGCGACACCGCTTGTGACCGGTTCGCGCCCGCCCCGCGCTCCCCTGGCTCGATGCTATAGTCTGAGCATCTGGCCTGCAGTTTCTTCCGGCCTTTCCAGGAGCACGCGGCCGGGAGACGGGGCGCCGCTGGATGCTTGGATCCGGCGTCTCACCATCGGCTTTTGCCTGGTGGCCATCGTGCTCGGTGCCGTCCAGGCCTGGACGACGCGCTTCGACATGAACCCGGACGGCGTTCAGTATCTGGACAACGCCCAGGCCTACTGGAGCGGTGACTTTCGCCACGCCGTCAATTCACAATGGAGTCCGCTCTATCCCTGGCTGATCGGTGCGCTGTCCATCATCGCCCGGCCCGCGCCGTTCCAAGAATTCCTCTTAGTCCATCTGTTGAACTTTTTTCTGTATCTGCTTTCACTCGCTGGGTTTCTCTTTTTTGTGGCTTCCCTGCGCGCGTCGTGCCGCCGGGACCGCGCGCTGGACACCGGCTTGTTGCTGGTCAGTTATTCCGCGTTCCTGTACTGCTCGCTCGATTTCACCAATCTGGGCTACGTCACTCCGGATTTACTGGTGAGTCTTTTTTCCTTCGTCGCGGCCGGTCTCTTGATCCGAATGGTCGCCGGAACCGCAAGCATGCGTCACTATGCGGCGTTCGGTTTGGCACTGGGGCTCGGTTATCTTGCCAAGACGCCGTTCCTGGTGTTCGGTGTAATTTGTCTGTGCATGTCATATCTCCTGGTGCGCAGACCGGGCGGGATGCTGATCGGAATCCGCGTCTCGGCCGTCATTTTCGTCGCAATCGTCGCTCCCTACGCCGCGGTCCTATCCAACGCCACAGGCCGATTCACCATCGGCGACAGCGGGAAGTTCAATATCGTTTGGCACGTGAATGGTGTGCCCAATACCAACTGGCAGGGTGGACCGGCAGGCAGCGGCCGGCCGCTCCATCCGACGCGCCAGCTCTCAGCCACTCCTGCAATCTTCGAGTTTGACGGCCCCGTGGCGGGCACCTACCCGCCCTGGTACGACCCGATTTACTGGAACCAGGGCGCGCGAATCGCCTTCGGCCCGGCCGACTTTGCGCGTGCAATTCTAGAGCAGATCCGGCTGTACGGGTATCTCGTGTATCATCGCCAGGCGCCTCTGTTGTTCGCTTTGCTGGCGTTGTTCTTCCTGGCGCCGGCCAAACGGAGCATCCCAGGAAAGCTCCAGCCCGTGTGGCCGGTGTTGGCGCTGGGAGCGGCGCCGTTTGTCATGTACGCCCCGGTGCACGCCGAGGCTCGATATCTCGCGCCTTTTTTCGTCTTGCTTTGGACGGCTCTGTTCACTGGACTTCTTCGATCCGTCGAGAACCTGGACCGCCGCATCCCCCTGGCGATCTCCGGGACCGCCGCGCTGCTCATGCTGGCCGGCACCGGGGCCGCATTGAGTTCTTCCCGCGCGGACGGCTCGGCGCGGGCGCAGTACGAGATGGCGCGAAGTCTGGAGACTCTGGGATTGAAACCAGGGGATCGGGTCGCGATCGTGCATGGCGATCTGCCGTACTACTGGGCGCGCTTGGCGGGCGCGCGCATCACCCTCGAGATTTCGTTCGCCGGCCTCGCTTGCGAGGACTGTCCGCCGATCGAGACGCAGTGGGAGCGCGCCAGGAACATCGCGCTCTCGCATGGCGCCGTGTTTGTGATCGCCCCTTCGATTGCGGGCATCGTAGATCGGCCGGGCTGGCTGAAACTGGCCAACACCGGGGCCTTTGTCTATCGGCTCCGAGCAGCACCGCGTGCGCACGCACCGGATGGCCGCCGCTCGATCGCCGACCGCCCCAGGGCCGCGGCCCGCCGCTCGGCTGTGGCATCATGGGAATTCGCGTTCGAAACTTAGTTCTGCCATAGGGGTTTTTTCACTGCATGAGTCTGCGTTGTTTTCCTACCCTGATGCTGGCGAGCGCCGGCTGGATCAGCCTTTGGGGCCAGCCATACACCATCAACACCGTGGCCGGCAATGGCACGCCCGGGTTCTCCGGCGATGGCGGCGCAGCCAATCAGGCCCAACTGAGCCTCCCAGGGGGCGTAGCGATCGACCCGTCCGGCAACATCTACATCGCCGATGCCGGCAATCACTGCGTGCGCAAAGTCTCGAATGGCATCATCAGCACGGTGGCCGGCACCGCCGGAAAGGCGGGCTACAGCGGCGATAAGGCAGCGGCGACCAGCGCGACACTCCGAAATCCGACTGGCGTCGCGCTGGACTCCTCGGGAAATCTCTACATCGCCGACGCCGGCAACAACGTGATCCGTCAGGTCGCCACTTCTGGAACCATCACCACCTTCGCCGGTAACGGCGGTGCCGACTATTTGGGAGACGGCGGCGCGGCCACCAGCGCCAGCTTGAACGATCCGGTGGCGCTGGCGGTGGATTCGGCCGGCAATCTCTACATCGCTGATGCGGGCAACAACGTGATCCGCGAGGTTTCGGGCGGAAACATTAACACCATTGTTGGAAGCTCGGTCACGACCGAGCAGTTGCATCATCCGGATGGAATCGCGCGGGACGCGGCCGGCAATCTTTATATCGCCGATACCGTGGCGAGGCGAGTTCTGGAATTCTCGGGCGGCGCCGTCACGGTGCTGGCGGGAAACCAGGAGATCGGATTCGGCGGCGACAACGGTCCGGCTACGCAAGCTGCGCTGTTCGATCCGATGGGCGTGGCCGTGGACGCCTCGGGCAACGTCTACATCGCCGATACCTTCAACAGCCGCATTCGCGAGATCACGCGGGACGGCAACATCACGACCATTGCGGGCACCGGATATCCGGCTTACTTCGGCGACGGCGGGCCCGCGCTGAGCGCGACGTTGTATTTCCCTCGCTCGGTCGCGGTGGACGCGAGCGGAAACATCTACGTTAGCGACACGTCCAGCAACGCCCTCCGGGTTCTGCAAACTTCCACTCCGTCGGTTACCTCCAATAGCGCCGGCAACGCGCCTGGCCTTGCGCCCAAGAGCTCACTCGCGAGTGGAAGCGTTCTGCTGCCATGATTCCGGCCGGCCCTGGCGTTGATGCCGGCAGCCGGCGGCGCTTCATTCGTAGCGCAACGCGTCCAGCGGGTCGACACGCGTCGCGCGGCGCGCGGGAAACCACACCGCCAGCAGAGCCACCGCGCTGAGCAGCACCGGGACCGCCACGAAAACCACAGGATCCGAAGCCTTCACTCCGAACAGAAAGCTCGCGATGAGGCGCGTGAGACCGAAAGCGGCGGCGATGCCGATCGCAACGCCGGCCAGCACCAGCGCCATGCCTTGAAACACCACCATTCCCCGCACGTCGCCGGTCTCGGCTCCCAGCGCCATACGGATTCCGATTTCCTGCGTGCGCTGCTCCACCGAGTAAGCCATCAAGCCATAGATACCGATCGCGGCCAGCAGCAGCGCCGCGCCCGCGAATACCGTCAGCAGCAGCATGTTGAAATCCTGACGCCGGGTGGATTGGGCCACGATCTCGTCCATTGTGCGAATGCGGCCCACCGGCAAGCCGCCGCTCGCCTGCCGCAATTCGTTCTGCATGGCGGCGCTTAGCGAATACGGCTTCACGCGCGTTCGGACCATCCAGGAGATGGGGCTGATGGCTGAATTCAAAGCCGTCACACCGTCCGGGATCTGGGCCGACGGAACGTACATGATGGAGGGCGGGTTGCGGTTGAGCCCGTTGTCGTGGGAATCCCCGACGACGCCGATGATCTGGCGCGCCGGCTCTTCGAACTCCGGGCCGACTCCCTTGCCGATGAGGAGGCGATCATTGAGCGGGTCGCCGTTGGGCCAGAAGCGGCGCGCGAAGGCCTGATTGATGATCACCACCGGGGCCGCCGCGCGGTCGTCGCCATCTGTGAAGTCGCGGCCGCGCAGAATCGGCAGCTTGAAAACCGCGAAATAGCCCGACGATACCGTCTTCCAGCCGCCGCCTCCGTGCGACGGCCCGTTCAACGGCCGGCCCACGATGATGAAGGGCAACCCATAGCCGCCGTCCAGCGGCAGGCAGCAGCTCGAGCTCGCCGCCAGCACGCCCGGCAGCGCGCTAATTCCTGGAATGACGTCCTGGACCAGTTGCGCCACGCCCGCGGTTTTGGCGAAGCGCGGGCCGGTGATCGACATTTGTATCGTCAGCACATTGTGCGGATCGAAACCGGGATCGACCGAGCGCAGGGCCACATAAGTGCGGATCAGCAGGGCTGCGCCAATCAGTAGAATCAACGCCAGCGCCATTTCGCAGATGACCAGAATCGAGCGCGCTTTGTTTTGGCGAAACCCGGAGCCGGAGCGCCCGCCGCTTTCCTTGAGCGTGGCAGTCAAATCGGCGCGCGAAGCCTGGAGCGCCGGGATGAGACCGAACAGAATGCCGGTGATCAAGGCGACGGCCAGCGTGAAAGCCAGGACGCGGAGATCCATAGAGACGTAAGCGGCGTGCGGGCCGATGCGGGGGATGCTGCCGGGATTCACTGCCAGAAGTGCGCGAATCCCGATCGTGCCCAACGCCAGGCCCAGGATGCCGCCTGCGAGCGAAAGTACCACGCTCTCGGTGAGCAGTTGGCGGATGATGCGGCCCCGGCCGGCGCCCACTGCGGCGCGAATTGCGATTTCGCGCTTGCGCGTCGTCGCTCGAACCAGCAGCAGGTTTGCCACATTCGCGCAGGCGATCAGCAGA
>DASQHQ010000113.1:0-16897 GCA_035632015.1 Bryobacteraceae bacterium | reverse complement strand
AAGTCTTAGTGCTGTATCGGGAACGATCCGGCGGGGACGATTTCGGGGAATGCTGGACGCCCGAGCGCCGGAGCGTTTTCGATACAGCGACTTGAAGGAAGCCGTTGTGGAACCTTCGAGCTATGTATTTTGAATTCCGGGAAGAGTGGAGAAAGCCGGCAATCGGGAGAACGCATTGCCCACGGGGGTCTGAACTGGCTGTCGGGAGGTGTATCTCCCGAAGTTCAGAGCCGCACGCCGAGCAACGAAGACACACGTGCGGCGATAGTGCTGGGACACGTGCTGAAGCGGTGATGTCAAAGATCGAGTCATGGCTGTAGCCCGGCGGGAACGGGCGGAGACCGCCATCGAAGCTCCATGGAGCTGAATCGTTTGATAAGGAACATGGGCCCGCCGCATTGGGGACAAGTCCAAAGCGGCCGTGGTGCGCAAGCGCCTTTTTCCGCAGGCTCAGCTTCGAGAAACCGACCTGATTGAGCCAGCAGTTCGAAGCAGAGCGGGAGCGATGCGCCGCGGCGGCGATGAGCCATCCAGCCGAAATAGCGGATGCGGACGAATCCAGGTGGCAACACATGCAAAAGGAATCTTCGCAGGAACTCGTTGACGGGCAGCGTCATCAGACGCTTCTTGTTGCGGTGAGCGGAATCGCGCCAACGGAAAGTGACCAAGCCGTCAGCCAGGGTGACGAGTCGATGGTTGGAAATGGCCACACGATGGGTGTACTGGCCGAGATAACGTAGCGCGTGTTGCGCACCGCCGAAGGGGCGTTTCGAATAGACCACCCATGGGGAGCGGAACAGCGGACGAAGCCAAGCGGCGAAGGCCTTGGGATTCTGCAACACCGCGAGGGTTCCGTGGAAGTCGAGTTTGTGCTCGGCATGCAGCGTTCTGAGACCGTCCACGAACTTGCCCCGGAACACTTCTTTGAGCACGTCCACTGGCAGGAAGAACTTCTGCTGGGAGTCGATCCATCGCGAGTGGTCCGGAGCCAGACCGCCGGCGGGAACCACACAATGAACATGCGGATGCGCTTGGAGCTTCTGGCTCCAGGTGTGGAGGATGCAGAAGAACCCAATCTCGGCGCCGAGACGCTTGGGATCGCGGGCGACTTCGATCAGCGTCTCGGCGCTGGTGCGGAATAACAGGCCATAGATCTCGCGTTTGTTCTGCAACGCCAGCGGCGCCAGTTGCCGCGGCAGCGTGAAGACGACGTGGACGTAGCGCGTGGGCAGCAGTTCTTTGCCCCGGGCTTCGAGCCAGCGATCGCGTGCATTGGCCTGGCATTTTGGGCAATGCCGGTTTCGGCACGAGTTGTAGGAGACGGCCTCGTGTCCGCATTTTGAACACGCATCTGCATGCCCGCCGAGTGCAGCTGTACGGCAGCACAGGATGGCGTGCAGCACTTTCAGGTGTAGCCAAGAAAACCACTTCGGGCGGCTCTCGAAGAAGCTTTCTCCGGCTGTGCGGATCACATCGGCCACCTCGACAGGTGGCCGCGGCATTTACCTGGTGCTGGTGGCTTGATCGCGGTTCCTCGCTAGAGGTAGCGAATCCAGCGGGCTCGGGATGGCGTTCAGGTGCTGCTGTGAAAGATGGAGATAGATGGTAGTCTCTTCCAGATCGCGATGCCCCAGCAGAATCTGAATGGTCCGCAAATCTGCACCGTCTTCGAGTAGATGTGTGGCAAAACAGTGCCGCAGTGTGTGGGGATGGACTTCCTTATGGAGACCGGCACGCTGCGCCGCTTGTCTACAGGCGACCCAGATGACCTTGGGAGAAATCGGATGGTCGGCGGTGTGCCAGCGGTTGCCGGGGAATACCCAGACGGCTGGTTTACGCCGCAGGCTGCGCCAGTGTTCGCGCAGGGCTGCGAGCAGATTCAGGCTGAGCATGACATCACGATCCTTCCGGCCCTTACCACCCTGCACGTGGATGACGCTCCGCGAACTATCGATGTCCGTGATCTTCAGGCGGGCCAGTTCGGCGCGTCGGAGACCGGTGGCATAAAGTGCCATGAGCAGGGTGCGCTGAAACGGCGTGGGGGCGGCTTCGATGAGAGTGTTGACCTCCTCCCGGCTGAGAATGGACGGCAGATGGAGCACCTTCTTCGGATAAGGTGTAAGGTCCGCACTCCACGATTGCTTCAGCGTCCTGATGTAGAAGAAGCGGATTCCGCCGAGATGCTGGATAACGGTGTTGGGGTGATACTTCCTCTCGCGGAACAGATATGCCTGGTACTGGCGGATGTGATCCGGTCCAAGTTGGTCGGGACGACGGTTGAAGTACCGCGCAAACTCGTCAACGGCTCGGAGATAAGCGCGGATGGTGCTGGTAGCGTAATTTCGACGCTCGAGTTCCTCGAGCATCATCTTTCGAAGATGAGTCACAGAGACCTCCTTGTGACCGCACCGTACCGCGATTTACCATATGCCGCTCATGGCGATCAATGCCGATGCATGCGCACGCGCAAGCGTCTGCCGCTTAGGCTTCGTTCAAGTCCGCTTCGAGGAAGTTAACAGCGTTCATGTTCACCAGCGGGTGGCACACTTAATCATCTGGGGACCAATAAACAGGCCTCCATCGTATCAACTACAGTCATCTCGGAAACTGGAAGGTACCTATAAAACCGGGGACACGTTACTCGCGCTTCCTATCCCCGCGCAAACCCCTCCCACACCAGCGCGTTGAAGGTGCGGATGGTGCGGAATCCCATACGCTCGTAAAGATCCACGGCTTCGCGGTTAGCGGCGGTGACGGTGAGGCTCACTTTGCGGCAACCGTGCTGGGCGAGCGTCATGAGCGAGGAGCGCAACAGTTCGTAGCCCAAGCCGGTGCCGCGCGCTTCGGGCGCCACGCAGATCTGCGTGATGTGCCCGGCGTCCGGCCCAACCAGGCTGGTGAGCGAGAGGCCGCACAGCGTCCCTCGGTCGAGATCGAAGGCAACAAGCGAAGCCGGGCGGAAGAAGCTGCCGCAGCCGGGATACTGCACGATGTTGTAGAGGAACCGGCGGGCGCCCGAAAAAGACCGGTACTGGTCGTTGATGCGGCTGTCGATATGGCCGGCGTAAGCCGTGGCGATCAACTGCGCGGCGCTGTCGTGGTACTGATCGGTCCACTTTTCGATGTGGATCCGCGGGTGCGCGGACCGCTCCGCAAGCGGCGGCGCAGCGCTGAAATCGAGCAACATGAAATTGCGCTCGAAGGTGCTCAGAAAGTCCGCGCCGGGGAAGCTCGCGCGCCCGGGCAGCAGCATCATGAGCTGCGATTCGATGCGGCGGGCTTGCGACCCCGTGACCAGGGCTTCGAGGACCGCGGCCAGCAGCCGGTTTTCGTTCTCGACGCTGCGGTGCGCGTGCCTCACATAGAGGTCGCCGATCAAGCCCTTGTGCTCTTCGATAACGAAATAGGAATAGCCGACGGCTTCGCCCGCCTCCACCAGGGCGCAGCCGCTCAAAGCGCGCAGGTCGACGAAGCGGCGCACCAGGTCGGCCGATTTTTTGAAATCCCAATCCAGGGCTTGCTTCCAGGTCCGTGTTTCCTCCTGCAGCATGTTTTCGAGGTGGCCCGAGGAGAGTTTTCGCAAATCGACGAGGTCGGGTGCGAGGACGGCGGGTGCCGGTTCAAGACGCGCGGCCATCTATCGAGATTATATCGTGCAGGTTCGAAATCACAGATGCGACTTCATCGACAGTGATCCCGGCAAGCGACGCCTTGGCGACGACACGCACCTGCTCGCCGCGCGGCGCCCAGATGCGCGGATCGGTCGGGCCGAACAGAGCGACGACGGGCGTGCCGACGGCTGCAGCCAGGTGCGTGATGCCGGAATCGTTGCCGATGTACACGCGAGCGGTGGCGAGCCAGCAGGCGAGCTCGTGGAGATCGTCGAAACGCACGGCTTCCGCCAGTGGCTCTTCGGGTCCGGCGCACCACTTGACGGGCAGGCGCGCTTCGAGGCGGGCGGCCAAGGCGCGAAAGTGGTCGAGCGGCCAGCACTTTCTGGCGCTGCCGGCGAAGGGATGGATGACTGCGAAGCCGCCGTCGCGGCGCGGACAATCGATATGAGGAACAGCCGGGAGGGGGCAACCGGCCTGGGAGGCGAAGAAATCGGCGGCGTGCAGCCCAGCGCCATCCGGCGGAAGCGCCGTAAAGAACTGAAACGGCAGGTTCTCTACAGCCGAGCGAAACTCCGGCCGCGCGGCTCCATACCAGGAAATAATTGAATCGAAATCTCTTAACTCATCCATCAAGCGCGCATCCGGCGAGAACTCCAACATATCTAATCCGGTTGACGCAATCGACCGGGTGCGGTCGGCAAACCGGACCAGCGGCAGGTTGGGACGGGCGGCCCAGATTTCGAGATAGGCAGTCCGTAGCGATTCCATCGCCGGCAGGGATAGAATGAGATCGCCAATGGCTCCGGGTCGAATGATGAGTCGTCGATCGGTGCGCAATCATCCTAATCTTGACAGACAAATAGGGGCTGGTAGAATAAATAAGTAATTCCTTTCGATTCAGGTACATGGCACAGGCTTCGATTTCGACCCCGGCGGAGCGCACCGACATCCTTTCGCGCATCGGAAATACGCCGCTGCTTCGGCTGACGAGACTGACAGCAGAGCTGCCGGGAATCGAAATCTACGCCAAAGCTGAATACTCCAATCCGGGCGGCAGCGTGAAGGACCGGCCGGCGCTGGACATGATTCTCGAGGGGGAGCGGACTGGGAAGCTCACGCCTAATCGGATCATATTAGACTCGACCAGCGGTAACACGGGCATCGCTTATGCGCTGATCGCCGCGGTGAAGGGCTATCGCGTGCTGTTGTGCCTTCCCGGCAATGCGTCGATCGAGCGCAAGCGGATTTTGACGGCGTACGGCGCGGAGGTTGTGCTGACGGATCCGGGGGAGGGATCGGACGGCGCCATTCGCAAGTGCCGCGAGATTTACGAATCGAATCCGGACCGGTACTTTTACCCGGATCAGTACAACAATCCGGCGAACTGGAGAGCGCATTATGAAACTACGGGGCCGGAGATTCTGGAACAGACTGCGGGACGCATCACGCATTTTGTGGCGGGGCTGGGTACGAGCGGGACTTTCACCGGAGTGACACGCCGGCTCCGGCGCGAAATTCCCGGCGTAAGATGCTATTCGGCGCAGCCCGCGAGCGGCTTTCACGGGATCGAAGGGCTGAAGCACATGCCGACGGCGATCGTTCCGGGCATCTATGACCAAACGCTCGCGGACGGAAACCTGTGGCTCGAGACGGAAGACGCGTACGGGATGGTGCGGCGGCTGGCGCGGGAGGAAGGGCTGCTGGTGGGAATCTCGTCGGGCGCGAATGTTGTGGCAGCGCTGCGGCTGGGGCGGGAGCTGCACCGTAACGGCCAGAGCGCGGTGATCGTCACCATCTTCTGCGACGGGGCAGACAAATATTTGAGCGAGCAATTCTGGGACGAGGAATGATCGAAATCGCAGACGAGGCGTGGCGCGAGATGGTGGAGCACGCGCGCTCCACCTATCCGAAAGAATGCTGCGGCGCGATGCTGGGGACGCTCGATGACGGCCACAAGCGCGTGGCGGCGGCGATGCCGCTCGAGAACGCTTCGGCGGGTTCGCAGCGCTCGCGTTATGAGCTGCGGCCGGAGGATCTGCTGCGGGCCGACCGCGAGGCGCGCCAGCGAAAGATGGACCTGGTGGGGATTTACCACTCGCATCCGGACTGCGGCGCGTACTTCTCCGAGACCGACCTGAAGAATTCCTGCCCGTGGTACTCTTTTGTAGTTCTCTCGATCCACAAGGGCGAGTTCGACCACGCCAATAGCTGGCTCCCGAACGCGGAGCAGACGGCTGCGGAAAAAGAGGAACTGGTTCACGGTTAGAACGGGCCCCGTGCCTGCAGCACTTTTCGAAGGAAACATGAAATGCCGAAAGTTTTGATTCCAACTCCGCTACGGCAGTACGCGGAAAAACGTGACAGCGTCGATCTGAGGGGTGCGACGGTCGGGGAAGTCCTGAACGCGCTCACGAGCCAGTACCGGGATCTGCGCGGACAGCTTTACAGCGATGAAGGCAAGCTGCGCAGCTTTGTGAACGTGTATCTGAACGACGAGGACATCCGTTACTTGAAAAAGGAAGCGACACCGGTCGCGGATGGCGACACGATTTCGATCGTACCGAGCATTGCCGGCGGCGCGGCGGTAGAAGCGCCACCGCAACCGGTGACGCTCTCGAAGGAAGAAATCCTGCGCTACAGCCGTCACCTGGTCATGCCGGAAGTGGGCATGGAGGGACAGCTCAAGCTGAAGAACGCCAAGGTGCTCATGATCGGCGCGGGCGGGCTGGGCGCGCCGCTGGGCATGTACCTGGCGGCGGCGGGCGTGGGGCGCATCGGCATTGTGGATTTCGACGTGGTCGATTTCACCAACCTACAACGGCAGGTGATCCACGGCACCAGCGACGTGGGGAGAAAGAAGCTCGATTCCGCCGCCGAGACCATGCAAGGGATCAACCCGCACATCCGGATCGACAAGCATGAGGCCATGCTGTCGAGCGAAAACGCGCTCGATCTTTTCAACGACTACGACATCATCGTCGATGGCACGGACAATTTCCCCACGCGTTACCTGGTGAACGACGCCTGCGTGCTCACGGGCAAGCCGAACGTCTACGGCTCGATTTTCCGCTTCGAAGGGCAGGCCACGGTGTTCGCGTACCAGGGCGGGCCGTGCTACCGCTGCCTGTATCCGGAGCCGCCACCGCCGGGTCTGGTGCCGAGCTGCGCCGAAGGCGGCGTATTGGGAATCCTGCCGGGAACGATCGGGCTGATTCAGGCCACGGAAACCGTGAAGCTGATTCTGGGCAAAGGCGAGCTGCTGGTGGGCCGGCTGCTGCTGTACGATGCGCTGGCCATGCGATTCCGCGAGCTGAAGCTGCGCAAGAACCCGGAGTGCCCGGTTTGCGGCACGCATCCGACGGTGACCAAGCTGATCGACTACCAGGAATTCTGCGGCATCCCGCACCACGAGCCTGCGCCGGCGCCGGGAATCGCGGAAGGCGAGATCGACCCGGTCGAGGTGAAGGCCAAGATCGATCGCGGCGACCGGTTTGTGCTGATCGACGTGCGCGAGCCGCACGAGTACCAGATCTGCAACATCCCTTATGCGAAGCTCATTCCTCTGGGCGATCTGCCCAAGCGGGTGAACGAGCTGAACTCGGCCGACGAGATCGTGGCGCACTGCAAGAGCGGCATGCGCAGCGCCAAGGCGGTGGAATTCCTCAAGCAGGCCGGGTTCAAGAAAGTCAAAAACATGAAGGGCGGGATTCTGGCCTGGAGCGACAAGGTGGATCCGCGGGTACCGAAGTATTAATCGCCTTCCGGCTGATCCATCCCGGTGCCTGAACTGCCTGAAGTGGAAACCATCGCGCGCGCTCTCGGTCCGCGGCTGAGGGGGAGGCGGATTGTAAGCGCCGACTTCCGCGGCTTGCGCGTGCTGCGCGGCGACCCGGAACAAACCGCCGCGGGGCTTGCGGGCCGCCGGGTGCGGTCGGTGCGGCGGCACGGAAAATTCATCGAGATTCGGCTGGAGGGCGGGCGCTCGTTCGTCATCCACCTGGGGATGACGGGCAAGCTGCTGCTGAACGCCGTGCCTGGAAAACACACGCACGCGGTGCTGACGCTCGACCGCGGCTCGCTCCTTTTTGACGACATCCGGCAGTTCGGAAGGCTCGAATTGAGCGACGGCCTGCCCGATCGCGTGCGCCGGCTGGGGCCAGAGCCGCTCGAAGTGCCGCTCGAGGAGTTCGCGCGCCGGCTGCACGCGCACAAAACCAGGATGAAAGCGCTGCTGCTCAACCAGCAGTTCCTGCGAGGCATCGGCAACATCTATGCGGATGAAGCGCTGTTCCGCGCGGGAATTCACCCGCTGGCGGTTGCGGCCGTCCTGCGGCCGGAGCGCGTCAAGAAGCTGCACGCGGCCATCCGACAGGTGCTCAGCGAAGCGATCGCAGCGGGCGGGTCGTCAATTTCCGACTATGTGGATGTGGACGGCCGCCAGGGGAGTTTTCAGGTGCGCCATCGCGTGTATCAGAGGACGGGCGAGCCCTGTTTGCGTTGCGGCGCGAAGATCCGGCGCATCCTGGTAGCCCAGCGCAGCACGCATTTCTGCCCGCGCTGCCAGAAGAAGTAAGTTACTTGAACCGCTTCTTGTAGTAAAAATCCAAGCCGAACATTCCGTTTTCCTCGCGAAGGGCCACCACCGACCAGCGCTTATTCAAAGCCCATTCGACCTGGACGATTTGCGGGTCACTCCGGGTTACGTTAGTAATATAAGTGAAAGTAACATCGGGAGTAACTTGCTGCTCGACGGTAAGCCGCGCCTGCGGGTTGTCGATTCCGGTGAATGTAGGATCGATCTTGATTCTGCTCACACCGAAGAAACGCTGGAGGCGGCCAGCGACCGGATTGGCGATGGCCTGCCCGACCAAGGTGGAAGCGCCCGCCTGCTGCCAGGTCTGTTCGGTTCCGGATTGGCGGGCGGCGAGTGAAAGATCGGTGGACGGGGTACGTCCCGTGGCCAGAAGAGCCACAATGTCCGCGAATTGCAACGGAGGATCAGAACGGTAGCTGACATTCATCTTATTGATCGGCCCAGAAAGAGTAAGTGTGACATCCACGCCGCGGGCCCGCGTGTGTAAGTCTACATTTACGCTAGGTTCAATTCTTACAGGATTGAAGAAGGAGATAGAACCTTGACTTATGGTGTACTTATTCCCAAAAAACATCAATTGACCTTGAGTGACGTTGATGCGACCCAACAGCGCGGGATTGGTAAAGGTGCCTCGGAGCCGGAGGCTAGCTTCGGCCTGGATTTGCTGGGCAAGCGCGGATTCGACGAGCACGTTGGGCGCGGATTCAATCTGCACGTCGAAGTTCATGCCGGCCAGCAAGCCGGTTTTCGCGGCGGGCGTGCGGACGGGCTGGGCCGATAGCGCCAGGATCGAGGAGAAGTCGGTGCGCGGCGTCAAACCCATACGCAGGATGGTTACGTTGCCTGACAGCAGGCTGCGCTGGCTGGTGCCGGTCCAGGCGAGCTTGGCATCAGCGACGGTGCTGACACCTTCGGGGTAGCGCACGCGAACGTGGCTGGCCGTCAGATCGAGCCGGAGCGTGGCGCCGTTTGGGGTGTACGAAGCAAAACCGCTCACCGCAATCTTTCCGCCGCCCGATTCTCCCACCAGGTCCTGGATGGTGGCGCGGTTGCCGGTGAAAAGAATCACACCGTTGGCGTTGGAGAGGCCGTTGGAGACAGTGGCCAGATTCAGGTTCGCGTCCTTCAACTCCAGGCGCCCGTTTACCAGAGGCTGCATCAGGGTACCGCGAACCGCGGCGTCGGCGATGAGGCCGCCGGAAGCGACCAGGTCGGGGTTGAAGTCTTCCAGGATCGTCAGGTTGATGGCGCCCTTCAGCCGGAGATCGAGCGGATTGCGCTCGCGAAGCGAAATGGTTCCGGTAATGGTAACGTCGGTATTCTGCGCCGCCAGCCGCGCGCTTTCGACCCGGATGACGGAATTCTGCATTCCAAGACGCACCGGCCCCTGGTTGCGGAGCGTGAGCGCCTGCCGGTTTCCTCCGGCGATGTCGCCGGGGAGCGGCGTGATTTCGAACTGCGGGATCACGAGCGTGGCGGCCCAGGCTTCGGGCTTCAGCGCGGGTCCGGAGACGGTGGCATCGCCTTCGACCGATCCGGCCAGTTGGAAGGGCGAAGCCGGGAGCGCGAGCCACGACTGGAGCGCGGCCAGATCGAGCTTGGTGAAGGTGACCCGCATGGAGCCGGGATAATCGTTTGCGAGGCGCCATTCGCCATCGGCGCGAATCGCGGAGTTGGCGATGGCCGATTCGAAATGCGCCTTCAGAACCGAGCCCTCGGTGCGGGCCGTGAGATGTACGGCGCCGACGGCTTTCTGAGCCACCACAATTCCCTGGCCCGTGATGTCCGCCTCGAGGCCGGCGAGCTGGAACGCCGCTTTCGAAATGTTCGCCGAGCCTTTGGCGCTGAGCTGAATCGTGCCGGAGAGCTGGCGCTGGCGGGCCGGCTGCAGTTGCTCGAGAGGCACGCCGGTTGTAGCGACCTGGAAATCCAGACGCCCGTTTTCAAAATTGTCTGCTGCGTGCCGGTAGGTTGCCTCGAAATTCAGGCGGCTGGGGCCGGCGTCGAGCTGCGCCTGGGTGACGGTGACGAGCGGATTCAGGTAGCCCACCTGGGCCTTCAGACTGTTGAACGGCTCGCCGTAAAAGGAGCCCTTGGTCACGGCCACGCTGCCTTTGACCAAGGGATCGCGGACGGTGCCCGAGAGCTCGATCGACGCCGAAGCGGTTCCGGTTGCCGGGACGTTCTCGCTTCCGGCGGCTGCCAGCAGATCGTGGACGTCTGCCCCGGCCAGAGATAGAGTTGCCGAGAGCGGGCCGGCGTTATCCACTTTCCAATCGCGCAGAGGGATTGCAACACTGAACCGGGCGCGCAGATCGCTGCTAGCCAGAAGGCCGTTTTGCACGCGAAGGCCGGATTTCTGGAGTGCCACGTCGGCGGCGAAGGAATCGACTTTTTCCTCGGCATAGACGAAATTCTCGAGTGCGACATGGCCCGTAACATAAGGCGAGGCGAGAGGGCCAGCGACAGCGCCGTCGAAGACTGCTGAACCGTTTTGGAACTGGAGCGGCAGAGTACGAAATGCGCCGCTCGATACCGCTCGGACAGCCGGGGACAGATCGTCAAGGTTCGTGGATTGAAGATGCACGCGCAGTTGCCGGCCGATACTGCCGGCGAAATCGACGCGCGTGGTGGGAAGCTGGAGGAACGATCGGCCCAGATCCACGGAGCCGTCGGAGCCGTGGTAGGTGGCGTCGATCAGCCCGTGAACAGGCACAGACTGAGCGACTGGCGACAAGGTGAGCTGGGCGCGGGCATCGAAACGGCCGGCGTTGAGCTCGCTCAGCAGACCGGTGACCTCGACAGGCCCGGACATCGAGCCATCCCAGGGCACGCTTTGCCCGGTGAACGTCTCGGCGAGGCGGCGGAGATCGAACCGGGCGGCGCCGCCTTCCAGCCGGAAGCGGTCGAACTTTTCAATGCGCGCCCGGCCCTGAAAGTTGCCGCCGAGCGCGGCAAGCCGGAAGCCGCTCAGATCGATTTTTTCCGGATCCATGCGGAATGCCGAGTCGGCACGCACGTCGCGGAGATGCAAGCTACCCTGGCCAAACGAGAGAGCACCGCTATGAAGATTGCCGGTAAAGACGTAGTGCCCGAAATCGCGGAACGATGCGGTGCCTGCGATCGAGATCGTCCCTTCGGCGCGGGAACGGAACCGCAGGGTGCGAACGAGCTCAGCAAGCGAGAGGCGGGCCTGGTACTGGAGCGCGTATTGGGGCGAGAGAAAGTCCCGCAGGGTGCCGGAAAGCTCGGCCAGAGACTGCGGCGTCTGGATGCGGGCGCTCGAAACCGTGAGCCGGTTCTTTTCGAGCTCGAGCGAGGCGGTGACTCCCATATCCACCGGCAGGTTTTTGCTGACCTGAAGATGCAGCGGCTGGACTGAGATGTCGCCGTGGTAACTCGGGCGGCGGGGATTGAAAGTGGCCTTCACGCGCAAGTTTTCACCGGCCGCATGCCAGGGATTCTTCTGTGAGTTGACGGCGAAAGTTCCGTTCTCGACCGTGAACCTTCCTACGGCGAGGTCGAGAATTGTCTCCACCGGAGTCTTGCCGGAGCGGGGCGCCGCTTTGGGTTCCGGAATGTTGGTGCTGCCATCGGGATAAATCAGAAGAGAGGCCTCGGGCCGGCGAACCTCCACTGCCTGGAGGTCGACCATCTGTTTGAGGAAGGAGACGATCTTCAGGACCACGGTGACGGATTGGGCGCGCACGAGGGGGGGCGAGCCGGCGGGCTCGGTGCCGTGAATCACGAAGTTGTTGACTCGCGCGGTCAGCGTGCGCCACTCGAAGTCGAACGAGCCGATTTCGACGCGGCCTCCGGTTGCCTTTTCCGCCTCGGCCAGGATGCGCCGGCGCACGTTCTCGCGGAGCCAGCCGCTGCGGGCCACCAAGACGGCCGTCACCGCGAGCGCGGCGGCGAGGCTCAGAACCGCGCCGCTCAAAATCAGCCAGCGCCTTAGCCTGCGGCTCATTGGAACGCCTCCTGGCGGAGCTGAATGTGCGCCCGCTTGCGCGTCTCGTCGAGCCAGTCGTTCAGTTCCTTGTCGACTCGCTGGTTGATCAGGGCCTCCTCGATCCGGCCGCGGACGTCCTCAAAGTGGACTTGGTTCGCGGGGCCGGCCTGCTTTTCGAGCTCGGGCAGGTGTTTCTCGAAGTAGCGGCGCACCTCGTCGTCGCTGACCTGAATTCCAGGGCGAAAACGCGCATCGATGAACCGCAGCAAGGTGATCTGCCAGGCGAGGTGCGCTTTGAGATCTTTTTCGGTGACGCCATATTTTTCGAGCGCCTCGCGATACTCTCGCGCGGAAGGAAAACGCTTGATCTGGATGTCGCGGAGGGAGGATTCGGTTTCGGCGGGATTGGGTTCTGTGTAGCGGCCCAGCTCGATTTCTTTTCGGATGAGTTTCTGCTCGATCAGCCGGGCGGCGGCCTTTCGTTTGACTTCGGGGCTGAAATCCAGAGGATCGCCGTTGAGGAAGGCGGTCAGGCGGATCTCGCGCAGGATTTCGCTTTCGGTGATCACCTGGTTGTCGAGCGTCACGGCGACGCGGTCGATAATTTCGGCCCGCAGGCCGGCGAACAAGAAAGTGAGCGGAAGGACCATGCGTGCCACCATCAAAACGCCTGCCCGATCGAAAAAAAGAACTGGAAGTGGCTGATGCTGTGGTTCGTGCGCAGGGGGTTGACCTGTCCCGGCGCGGGCGGCTGGCCACAGGCCACGAGTTGATCGATATTCCCGCTGCAACCGAAAAAGTGTGGCGGGTTGATGCTGTACGCCAGGTCGACGCGAACCGGACCGATGGGTGTGCGGTAGAGGATGCCGTATCCCACGGCGTGCACCATGTTGTTGAAGTCTTGCCGGTTCTGCTGGTGCACGCGCAGCGAAATTTTGTCGAGGCTGGAGTACACGTTGCCGGCATCGTGAAACAGCACGCCGCCGATATTGTCGCCGAGCAGCGGAAACCGCAGCTCCGTGCTGTTGAACAACATGGCTCTGCCGCCGATAGGGAAGCCGGTATCCAGGTCGCGGGGGCCGGCCTGGCTTTCGGGAAAGCCGCGATTCGAGTTGTCGCCGCCGCTGAAGAAGCGCTCGGGAAAAGGAAATGGATCGGTGGGGCTCGGCTGATAGCTGTAGGGAATGATGTCGCCGAACGTGAACTGGCGCGCGAGCACCAGTTTCTTGCCGATGCGGTGATAGGTGGCGTTGCGCGCGAGGCCGCGAATGAAATTTATCTGCGAGCCGAAGACCCTGGAGGCCAGGCCGAGATCCACCGTGTTGTAAATGCCCTTGCGCGGGTCGACAGGATCGTCACGGCGGTCCTGGATGTAGTTGACTGAAAGCATGCCGACGCGCACGGGCTGCGAGAGCAAAGGCAGCAGGTTGGAATCGATCTTGAGATCCGAGGTGCTCACGCGGCGGTAACTGAACCGGTAGAGGATGGTGGAAGGTTTCGACAGGCGCTGGGAGAGCTGGACCGAGCCCTCCTCGCGCTTGGCGGAGAAGGTGTTCACCAGGCGCGTCAGATCGTACAGCGCGGTGAAGCTCAGATCGAGATCATCGCGATTGTGGACTCTGGGAGCCAAGTAGGTGAGCAGCCCGCGTGTTTCAAGCGTGGAGATGCGCGTTTGCAGACTGACGGTCTGGCCGAGGCCAAAGACGTTCAGCCGCGTGACGTCGAACGAGGCGCGGGGGCTCAAGCCGGTGGTGCCGCCCGGGGCATTCAAGCTTGTCAGCCCGCCGCCGATGCGCGCGATTTCGGCGCCCAGGCCGGTCTCAATCGAATACTTCTTGGCCTCTTCCATCTCATAGATGACGTACTTGCGCTGGGTCTGGCCGTCGGGATCCTGGACAGCCATATCGACGGTGGCAAAAATGCCGAGATCGTAGAGGCGCCGCTGGGACTCCGACATGCGGATGAGGGAAAGCGCATCGCCGGGCTCGAGCAGCAGCCTCCGCACGACCAAGGACGGCCGCGTGCTCTCCAGGCCCTCAACCAGCACGTCGCGCACGAATTGCCGCTTGCCTTCGGTGATTTCAAAACGCAGGTCCACCTGGTGCGGCTGGGGACCGGGCTTGGAGCTCCACTCGAAGCTGGCGTTGGGAAACCCGTTGGTGAAGTAGTAGGCCAGGATGGCGTCGCGATCGGCGGCCACGTTGAACTCGCTGAACGGCTGCCCTTCCGAAGAGCTGAGCGTGGGGATGATGCTGCTGGCGTCCACCTGCTCAATGCCGACAATATCCAGCTTGGAAACAAACCACTGCGCCCCTTCCTGGATGCGAACGATCACGGCAATGTCGCCGGTTTTGCCTTGGTAGTCGTCGAGCACCTCGGAGGTCACCTGGACATCGCGGAATCCGTTGCTCCGGTAGAGATCCATGATGGATTGCTCGTCCCTGCGCCGCCCTGCCTCGCTGTAGCGGCCGCGCCGAAACTGAAGGGACTTGGGCGTCATGAGCATGCGCTCGCGTATGGAGTCGGTCGTGAAGTAGTGGTTGCCCTGGATCTCCAGGTGGACCAGCCGGTGGCGCGGCCCGAGGTTGATGAGATAGTCGATCTCCTGGCGGTCGTTTTGCAATTTCTGCTCTTTGAACTCGACGTCGGCTTCGAAATATCCGGCCGCCTGGAATTCATCGCGCAGGTTGGTCTGGCCCTCCACGAGCAGATCGCGATCTACGGTGTGTTCCTCGTAGATCGGTAGGTTCTGCTGCAATTTCTTGGCAGAGACTTTTGCGCCGATGGCCTTGATGTCGATCTTGGGACCGGCGTCGATATCCAGGACCGGCGTCACGCGGCGGGTGTCGTGATCGTAGTCCATGGACTTCAAGTCGACGGTGGACATGAGGCGGCCGTCTTTTTCATACCGGGCGCGGACCTTGTCCAGTCCCTCCGCGGTGCGGGTCTGGGTCACGAGGTGCCAGCCGCCGATGAAGCGGCGCTTCCAGTGCGTCGCTCGGATGATGGTCTCGACGGCCATTTTCAGATTCCCGGTGATGACGGGCGTGTGGTACCTGGCGCGGGGGCCGCTGGAAACAAGGAAGCGGATGTGTGCCTGCTGCGTTTTGGGATCGTACTCAACGCTCTGCTGGATCTGGCTTTCATAGTAACCGTCGCCGGTGAGCAGGTTGCGCAAAGCTGTTTCGGCCTGGCCCATGGCCTCCTCGCGAAAGGGCTGTCCCAGATTGAGACCTGTGGCGTCGGCCATCTGGCCGCGGTTCGGGGGGTCCGACACTTTTCCATCCACCGAGACGTGGCCCACAAACCAACTGTTTCTGGTGATGAATCGAACAACGACGCCGTCGCCCTGGGGCTCGGCGTCGACCTGGATATCTTCATAGCGGCCGGTAGCGAAAAGCTTCTCGATCGACTGGCGGACATCGGCCAGGTGCAGGGCCGTGCCTTTCTTCAGCGTGACGGCCTGTGCGAGGTCGGCAGGATCGACCGGCTGTTCGGGCGGGCTGAACTGGATGTCGACGATGCGCCGGCCCTCGTGGTTCTCTGCTTCAGACCAGGCCGGCGCGCAGAGTGCGATCCAGACGAAAATAGCGAGAATCTTCGCGCAGCGGCACCACACCATGCCCATGATAACGTACGGCTCCGGAAGCAACTTTGTTACCATCGGGTCAGATGAACGCCCGAGAAAAGGAGCGTTACTCGCGCCAGATTCTGTTCCCTCAGATCGGCGAGCAGGGGCAGGAGCGGCTGCTGGCTTCGCACGCGGTGATCGTCGGGTGCGGCGCTTTAGGCAGCTTCCAGGCCATGGCGCTGGCGCGCGCGGGTGTGGGGCGCCTCACAATCATTGACCGCGATTACGTCGATACGGGCAATCTGCAAAGGCAGTTCCTGTTTACGGAAGCCGATGCCGCGGATGCGCTGCCCAAGGCGGCGGCCGCCGAGCGGCGGCTGCGGGCGATCAATTCCACGATCGAGATCGAAGGCGTGATTGCCGATCTCGACGCCCAAAATGCGGAAGAGTTGCTGGCGGGCGCCGGCGTCATTCTCGATGGCACGGATAATTTCGAGACGCGCTATCTGATCAATGATTTTGCCGTGTGCCACCAGGTGCCGTGGATCTATGGCGCCGCGGTTGCGAGCTACGGGCTCGCGATGCCGGTGATTCCGGGGCGCACCGCGTGCCTGAGGTGCGTTTATCCCGAGCCGCCCTCGGGAGCGCAGCCGACTTGCGATACCGCCGGCGTGCTGAATGCTGTCACAGCCGCCATTGCGGCTTTGCAGGTAGCCGACGCTATGAAAATTCTGACCGGCCAGGCGGAGTGTGTGATTCCGCGCATTACGACGATCGACGTGTGGTCGGGCGTGATCCGGCAGACCCCGCAGCCGGCGTGCGATCCGGATTGTCCTGCCTGCGCGCACCGTAATTTCGTTCATCTCACGGGCGGTCGGCGCTCCCCGGTGAGCCTGTGCGGGCGAAATGCCGTGCAGATCCACGCGAGCGAGCATCGGCTCGACCTGGCGGCGCTCAAGGCGCGGCTGCATCCTCTGGGCGAAGTTCGAGCCAATGAATTTGCGCTGCGGTTTGTTCAGGCACCTTACGAGATGACCGTATTCCCGGACGGCCGCGCGATCGTCAAGGGAACGACCGATCCGGGCGTGGCCCGCAGCTTCTACGCGCGTTACGTGGGAAACTGAAGAGAAGCCGAAAGGACACCCATGGGACAAGAACTCAAGGAG
>DASQHQ010000112.1:0-17682 GCA_035632015.1 Bryobacteraceae bacterium | reverse complement strand
TATTTTTCGCCGGTTCGGGGAAGCTTGTGGTCGGCCATGGCCGCACGATAAGCGAACCAGGCCATGACGGCCGCGGCCTGGCGGATCTGGGCAACATCCACGCGGTCCACCGTGTCCATGTTGGTGTGATGCGTGCGCATGTCGTAGTTCACGTAGTCCTGAATGGGATTGAATCCCGGCACGCCCGCCTCGGTGAAGCTCAGATGATCGGTGGCGCCCACCGGTTCGATGACGTTGCGCTTCGCTCCCAGTTCCTTCAGCGGCGCGAGCCAGCCATCCAAGACCGGCTTGGCTGCTTCGTTGTCCTGCAGGTACCAGCCATAGATGGGCCCGGTGCCGTTGTCGATGTTGAAGTACACGTCGAACTTGTCGCGGGCCGCGGCGTTGGCCGGCCCGCCTAGATGCTGAGCTACCCAGGCGCGCGATCCGAGCAGACCCTGCTCTTCCCCGCCCCACAGCGCGACACGAATGGTGCGGCGCGGCTGCGCACCGATCGCCTTGAGGATCCGCATAGCCTCCATGACGGTGGTCGCGCCGTCGGCGTTGTCGGTTGCGCCCACGCCGGTATGCCACGAGTCGAGATGGGCGCCCATCATGACGACTTCGTCGCGCAGCGCCGGATCGGACCCCGGCAGCTCCGCGAGCACGTTGTAGGCATTGCCGCCCTCATCGTCGAAAAATTTCGATTGCAAGTTGATCCGCAGCTTGACTGGGACGTGATGCTGCAGCATGAGCGCGATCATGTTGTAGTGCTCGGCGCTCAGCGTGACCGACGGCACGGGCAAGGGATTGCCATCGCGGCCGCCGGTCACAAAGACCGTACCGAACTCGCCCGTGCTGGGCTTCAGCACGACACCGGCGCCCGCACGGCCGAGAGCCTGCGCGACGCGTTGCGCGACGGTCGGGCCGCTGCGCCGCGGCTGCCCGATGCCGGTGGCATATCCGGCCGACAACGCCACGTAGTCCGGATCGCTCGGCTGCGGCCGGTCCTTGCGGACGAAATTGGTCAGGATGGGTTGCGTCATTGCGATCGCGCCCTTCAACTGCGCGCCCATGGCATCCACTTCTTCGGGTGGCTTGCCATTGAGGAAGACCGGCGTGGCGACGATCTCGCCGCTGGTGGAGGGCGACCAGGCGTCCGCGTACCCGATCAGCGGCAGGTAGCGCGGCTCGATCATTTCGACGGTGAGCTTTTCCAGTTGCCATCCGCGTCCGAAGCGCCAGGGCTCGAGACGGGCGTTCGCAAGGCCATAGGATGCCAGCCGGTCGCGAGTCCAATCGGCCGCGCGCTTATGCGCCGGCGAAGCAGTCAGGCGCGGCCCGATCGTCACGGTGAGCATTTCGAACACCGGCGCGACTTGCGAGTGCTGTTCGGCTTCGCTTCGAATCTTGGCCAGCACCTCGCGATCGGTTCCGACCTGGCCGCTAGCAATGGCGGCCGCGGCGCATAACGTGAGTGCAATTCTACGATTTGTCATCGTGAAGCCTCGGGATCGGCGCCTGGCCGATGCCCGTGGGACAGAATTCTATCACAGGCAGCGCCGGGCGCCTCCGGAACGCAGCCAGGACGGCAGTCCGGCTACAATGGAGGCAACATGCGAATACCGACGATTCTTACGTTCGCCGCCCTGTTTTCGGCTTTGGCCGTGGCGCAGCAGCCGCAAGCCCAGCCTCTCAGACCGCCCCCCACCTTGCAGACTCCAGGAAAGCCGGGCGAAACGGTCGCGCCCGACGCCGTGGTGCTCACTATCGGTGCGGAGAAGATCACCCGCGCGCAGTTTGAAGAGGTGCTGGCGGCCCTGGCTGAGAACGGGCGTCCGGTGCCCAACGCCGCGGCCAGACGCCAGGTGGCCCAGCAATACGGCCAGCTCACGGCGCTCGCCCAAGAAGCTCGCAAGAGAAAACTGGATCAGAGCGCGGCGATCAAGAAGATGATGGACATCCAGGTGTACAGCGTCCTCGCGAGCGCCTTGCAGCGGCAGGTGGCCAACGACGTCAAGCCGGACGACGCGGCCCTGCACGCCTACTACGACGCGCACAAAGCCGACTACGAGCAGGTCAAGGCGAGCCACATTCTGATCCGGTTCAAGGGATCGCCGGTCGGCCTTAAGCCCGATGAGAAGGACATCACCGAGCAAGAGGCGCTGGCGAAGGCTCAGGACATCCAAAAGAAACTGGCCGCGGGAGGAGATTTCGCGGCCATCGCAAAAACCGAATCCGACGATACCGGCACGGCTCCGGCCGGAGGAGCGCTGCCCCCGTTCTCCAAGGGCCAGATGGTACCCGAGTTCGAGAAGGCGGTGTTCAGCCAGGAGCCAGGGAAAATCAGCGATCCGGTGAAAACGAAATACGGCTACCACATCATCAAGGTGGAGGAACGAACCAGCAAGAGCTTCGACCAGGCGCGGCCGGAGATTGAAAAGCAAATCAAACCTCAACTGACACGCGAAGCCATGGATCGGATCGAAAAACAAACACCGGTGACGCTGGACGACGCCTATTTCGGCAAGTAAACACGGGCATGCGTGCGGCCGAGTGCTACTGCATGCGCGCCGCCCACTTTAGGAAACGCCTCAGTTCCAGGCGGTGCCGCCAGGCGAATCGCCAGAAGTCGCGGAAGCTGATTTGTTCCGCCGGGGTGCCCCAATAGGTTTCGATTCGCCAGCGCAAGTAGGGACTTCGCCAGGGCCGCAGCCGGTAGCCGCGGGTGGCGCGCCACAGAGAGCGCAACATTAACGCGCTTGACTCAGCGCCTTGGGAACGGAGGTATCCGGCGTCGCGTAGTAGCCGGTTCGGGTCCGAACCACCGGATGGCCAGGACCATTCACGGTGACTTTGATCTGGCGGAAACTTCCGTCCATGGCCTGGATGATAGGCGAGTAGGCGATGGTGTACTGGTTGCGAATCTCGTGCGCCACCTGCAGCGCGATCTGATCCACTTCCGCCACGCCCTTGGGATAGAAGGCCACCCCGCCGGACTCGCGTGAAAGCGAGTCCAGCGCGCGCCTGGCGATTTTGGCCTCCCGGCGCTCCTCTTCGTTCAACAAACCGATCGCATAAATCAGGACTTCGTCGTTCTGAGCCCGGGTAACCAGCTTCTCCAGGCTGATGCTGCTGGCATTGTCGTTGCCGTCGGTGATCACCAGCAAGACTTTCTTCTGCCGCTTGCCCTCTTTCTTCAAATAGTCCAGCGACAGGCTGATGGCGTCGCGCATCGCGGTGCCGCCGCGCGAATCGATCTTCGCCACCCCGTCCTCGAGCGCCTTGATGTCGCTGGTGAACGGCACATCCAGCCAGGCATCATCGTTGAAGTTCACGATGAAGACTTCATCCTGCTTATTGGAGGCTTTCACCAGGTCCATCGAGGCGGTTTCCACCTTCTGCCGCTTCTCTTTCATGCTGCCGCTGTTATCGATAATGATGCCCAGGGAGATCGGCACATCCTCGCGCTTGAAAATCTTGATGGGCTGCTCGACGCCGTTTTCGTAAACCTTGAAGGCCCTTTGCTGCAGGTCGGTGATCAGCTTCCCGTTCCGGTCCGCCACACTGATTGGCAAGACAACCAGGCGCGTGTCGGCGCGGAAATTGGGCGTCTCGTCCGGCGGCTGCGAAGAAGCCGGCGGCCGGGCAGTCTGCGCAAACAAGCTGGTGCAAAGAAAAAGACTACTGAGAAGGCGCATAGTACCCAAGGCGGAAGAAGGCTTTCAGGGGCGGCAGACCGCGCGGCTGAACCAGCTTCACGGTCACGTGACGATACTTCCCATCCCGCACCTGATTCTTCGGCGAGTAGTACAGCACATACTGATTCCGCAGCTCGATGCCGATCTTGGCGGCGATGTCGGGAAGCTCGGCGACGTTCTCCACGTTGTAGCTGCGCCCGCCGGTCAATTCCGCCACTTCGTTCAACAGCCCTGGACCGGCCAGCTCTTCGGGAGTGCGGCCCCGGTTACTCATCGCCTCGAAAATACCGATCCCGTAGATCTGCACATCGGCTTCGCGGACCGCGTTCTTGATCTCGCTCTCGGTGTAGCGGCTGTTGTTGTCGCCTCCGTCGGAAATGATCAGGACGGCCTTGCGCGGGTTGTGCGCCTTCTTCATCTGGTTCATGGCCAGGTAGACGCCATCCAGCAAGGCTGTCTTCCCCCTGGATTGCGCGAACGTCAGGCGATTCTGGATGTCCTCGGTGTCAGTGCTGAAGGGAACCACCAGTTCGGGGCGGTCGCTGAACTCGATCAGGAAGAATTCGTCTTCCGGGTTGGCGGTCTTGAAGAACTCGGCCGCGGCCTTCCGGGAGTTCTGAAGTTTCGGACCCATGCTGCCGCTGGTGTCGAACACCAGCCCGATCGACAGCGGCGCATCCTCGCTGGAAAACTGGGCGATGCTTTGCTCCACTTTGTCTTCAAACAGCCGGAAGTGCTCCTTTTCGAGGCCGGTGACGAAGCGATTCAAAGGATCGGTGACGGTGACGTTGATCTGAACCAGAGTCGTGTCCACCCGAATGTTCGCGGCACGGCTATCGAATTCCGAATTTTTCGCGGCTTTGTCGGGGGCGGGCTTGACGCGAGGCGTGATGGAAACTTTCTCATCGTCGGCGCGCGTATGCACAGGCGCGAAGAACATCGCGCCAGAAACCGCAACGAGGGAGAAGAGGATACCCAACCTGCGGACGCTTCTTAAGCTCTGCGCCACCTTTACACCCGCCGTCTCGCACCCCACTGGGCGCCGACAACATCAAGTATAGCATCGGGTCCGGAGGCCAGTCTTGAGATCCTGAAGCGGCGCGGCCCAGGCACAAGCCGCGTCGGTTACTTCAGTTGGTTTCGGAAGACCACTCCGCCCTTCATGACAAACTTGATGCGCTGCATCTCGGTGATGTCGGCCAGCGGGTCGCCGGCCACCGCGGCCAGGTCGGCGAACTTGCCCTTCTCCACGCTGCCGACCTCATGCGCCAGTTCGAAGTTCAGACTTTCGGCGGCGTCCGTGGTTGCCATGCGTAACGCCTGCGCGGGCGACATCCCCCATTTCACGTAATAGGCGAACTGAAAAGCCTGCACGCCGTGCCCGACCGTGTAGGCGCCCGAGCCGAAGACTTCCTTGACGCCCGCCGCCACCAGCCGTTTGAAGCTCAGCTCGGTGAGCCGAAATCGCGTGGTCTTGCCGCCACTGGCCTTCAGGTCGCGCTCTTCGAGGTCGCCGATCAAATCCCAGAGCGTCTGCATGACTGGCCGCAATGTGCCATCGGCCAAGGGCTGCTTGAACAAGCGGATCGTTTCATCATCCAGGCCGGCCGCGCCGGTGACGCCCACGATCACGTGCATGGGCAGGTCGACTCCCGCCGCCAGGCAGTTGCGCAAACCCTCGCCTCCATAAGCATGGCAGGCTACCTTCAAGCCGCGTCGATGCGCCTCGTCGACGATGGCCTGGTTCTCTTCCAGCGTCAGCGACGGAACATTGATCATTTTGCCGTCCGGCGTGAACGCGCCCGATCCGGCGGGGTCCGGATAACCGCCGCCCTCGTAATCTTCGGTCTCATAAACTTTGATCCAGTCCGTGCCGTAATGCGAATGCTCGCGCACGGCCGCGCGGGCGAGCCAGGGGGAATTAACGTCGCCCGCGAGTTGCCAGGCCGCGGCGCCGGGACCCAGCCCAAAGGGAGTCCACACCGAGGGGGCCGGATAGTAGGTGGCGGCGCGGGGATTGAGCTGCGGCCCGGCGACCTGCAGGCGCGGCCCGGGAGCCAGCCCTTTGTTGATCGCGTCGCGCAGCTCCACCGTGGCGTAAGTATAGGGCGAGCCCATGTCTTGCAGCGTGGTGAAGCCGGCGTTCAAATCCCTCCATGCGTAGTTGAGGCCCGAGAGCACGGCGCGCGAATCGTTGGGAAACTGGTCCTGGATGAGGTGCACGTGCCGGTCGATCAGACCAGGAAGCACGGTGGCGCGGCTGAGGTCGATGATCCTGGCGCCGGCCGGGATCGGTACGCGATCCGCGGGTCCCACGTCGGTGATTCGGTCGCCGCGGATCACGATGACTTGGTTGGTGAGATTGGCGCCCGACTTTGGATCGAACAGCCGGCCGGCTCGCACGGCCACGCCCTGTGCGGGAGGCGGCTGCATCTCCAGCCGGGAAGCATCCAAAGGTCCGGCGGTGGGCCGCGTGCTTTGCGCCAGCAGCGCGCTTCCGAGCGCGGCAATCACGAGGATCACGCGGAAGATGGGTGCAGAAAGTTGGTGGGCGTTGTGCATTTCAGTTCCCAGGCAGCTGCCAGTATATAGCGTTCGTGGCGCACGCACTCGTGCGTGCCGCGTTCAGACTCTCCAGAAAGCGCGCACGACGGAACGACGCGGCGTTTTTGGTCCGACACGAAGAGGCCGCGGCGTCCTGTGCGCTCGTGTGAACGCCCTGGTGATGCTGTGCGTGCAGGGTGACCGTCGGCACGATAGCGGCGCGTCAAGCACTCGAGCAGTGCGTGCGCCACAAGACTACTACGTCCGCATCCGCGCGAAGAAATACATCCCGGCGGTCGCGAACAGCACGTCGGGCGACCACGCCGCCAGCGTCGCCGGCAGCAGATTGATGTCGCCGAGCTGCTCGAAAAGCCTGCCGACCAGCATGTAAGCGATCGCGATCGCGAAACTCACGCCCACTCCGGCCATGGCCCCGCGATTGCCGGCCACAAAGGCGAACGGCACGGAAATCAGGGCCATCACCAGCGCGAACAAGGGCAGCGCGAATTTCAGGTAAAAACGCACCTGCAGCATGATGGTGTCGATGCCGCTGCGCTGCAGATCCTGGATGTAAGCCGCCAGCTGCTGAAAATTCATCTGCTGGTCCTGCAAAACTTCCTGCAGGAAATAATCGGGCCGCTCGTTGATCTCCTTGAACGTGGCCGCCTGGCCGCTGAAATTGGCGAACCGCTCCTGGCGGCCCGTGAAATCGCGGCTCCAGCCGTTTTCGAAAATCCAGGTGCTTAGCGCCGGCTCCCAGCGCGCCTTTTCCGCCGCGATGTGGCGGCGCACCCGGAAACTCGCCGGATCCAGCTCGTAAACCTGCGGGCCAACCATCACCTTTTGGGTTGGATCGAGATACTTGTAATAGAAAATCCGCGGATCGTCTTTCGACCCCGGATCGAAAACCCACTGGCGCTCCGGGTGCAGGTAGGTCTGCACCGGCTTGCCCTTGATCTCCTTGCGAATGGCGTCCTGCTTGCGATTCGCATCCGGCACGTAGTAGTGATCAAAGGCGAACAACGCGGCGCTCAACGCTAGCGCGGCCACCAGAACCGGAATCGCGAGCCGGTACAGGCTGATGCCGGTGGCCTTGAAGGCCGTGATCTCGTTGTGTTTGGTGAGAATCCCGAACGTCACCAGCACCGCAACCAGCACGCTGAACGGCGCCGAATCGTAGATCAATTGCGGCGTCAGGAAGAACAGATACGTGAAGACGCGCGACATCGCGATGTGATTCTTCACGATGTCGCTCAACAGCTCGAAGAAAGTAAAAACGTGCGTCATCAGCACCAGACTCGCCAGCAGCATCGCAAAGTAGAACAGGAAGCTGTTCAGCACGTAGGCGTCGATCACCTGCGGCACTGGAAACAAGCGCCAGCCGCGCTCGTGGATCCGCATGCTGGATGGCGGGACCGGCAGTCCGCGACGGAGACGCCCCCACAGCGCCGGCAACCCGCGCGTCAGCCAGCCCATCCAGTCGCGGTCTCCGGGCCGCTCCAGCCGGGCGATCAGGACCATGCCGACCAGCGCGAACACGGCGTTCGGAATCCACATCGCCACTTCCACCGGCAGCTTCTGCTGCTTCGCCAGTCCATTCGCCGCGATCAGGCCTATCCAATAGATAAACGCCAGCGCCACGGTCAGGACGAAAGCCGCGGACTTGCCTCCTTTGCGCGAGGAGACGCCCAGTGGAATCCCGATCAGCGCCAGCAGGAAGCACGCCGGCGGCAGCGCCAGCCGCTGGTGCAACTCGATGCGCGCCTGGATGACGTTGTCGCGGTCCAGCGACGCGTCATGGTAGGCCAGCCGGTACAGTGGAACCGTGTCGATCTCGGTGTAGCCCTTGGCGTGTTGTTCGCTCGGCTTGGTAGCTTCCAGAATCTGCTCGCCCTTGGGCGCGGAAGTGATGTAATACTCCGAAATGTCTTTCCCGACTTCGTAGGTAGAGCCGTTGGCCAGCGAAAGCTGGATGATGTTGCGTTTTACGTCCGGAACCGCGATCGCATCCGAAGCGATGGTGATGCGGGGCCCTTCTCCCCGGTCGTGATCCTCCTTCTTCTGCGCGTCCGGCGGTGTCGTGTCGGCGATGAACACGTTCCGCCAGCGCGTCAGCGCTCCCGGAATCACGTCGCCGATATAAAGGATGCGATTGGGAAACTGTTCTTCGAAGACGCGCGGCTGCACCTCGGCCGTCAGTTCGGCGGCCACCAGCTGATTCAGCAGCTTGTAGGTTTTCCAGGTGGCGTAGGGCGTGAGCCAGAGCGATGCGGCCGCCGCAACCAGAGTGGCCAGCACCGCGAACGTCAATACGGGCGCGATCACGGTGCGGCTCGGCACGCCCGCGGCCCGCATGGCGGTGATCTCGCCGTCGCTCGACATGCGGCTCAGCGCGATCAGCACGCCCACCAGCAGCCCCAACGGGATGGTGAACGTCAGAGTGAACGGGATCGCCAGGGCGAACAGATGCGCCACCGTGCGCGGCGGCGCGGCGCTGCGCACCAGAATCTCGAAGAACCGTCCCACGCGCTGCAGAAACAGGACGAACGTGAAAAGCACCGTGCCCAGAAACGCGCTGCTCACCACTTCCCGGAAAATCGCACGGCTCAGGAGGCGCATACCGTGAAAGCTCAGAGCCCGGTGGTAAGAGCCGGCGCCGGCACGATCGGCGGTTTCGATACTTCTTCCTGGACCGGCTCCAGTTCCAGCTCGTCGAACAGAATCGCGGGCGCGATCACGGAAGCGGAAACCACATAGCTGCCGGCGCCCATCAGCGCAAACGGCGCGTTGTTGTCGACGAAGTCGAACACGCTGCTTTCGCTCGAAGCCGCCACGATGTCCCGCAGCGTTCGGGTGGAAAGCCCGCGGAATCGCACGCTCCGCACCAGCTCTTCCTTGCCGTCCGGGTACACCTTATAGACCAGCAAGGGCAGCACCACGGGACGAGTGTTTCCGCCCGATTGAGTCATGCCCGCCGCGATGCGCCGGAACTCATCGATGGACGCCGAAGAGGGGAAATCCAGTTTGCGGATCAGTATCCCGTAGGGTTTCTTGCGCTGCTCGCACATATCAATCAGCGCCTTCTTCAATTCCGCCGCGGGCTTGGTTTCGGAAGCGCGAATAAACAGGTTGCCGAAGCCTGCCGCCCGCGCTCCGTAACCGCCGGTCATCCGCGCGCGGCCATTGGAAGCTGCGAATCCCTTGATCACGGGTGTGCGCGTAAACAGAAACGACTTCAGCAGCCCTTTGTCCACCAGCGTGAGCGGCTGCGGAGCGACGCCCTCCATGTCGTAAGGATAGTGCCCCAGCAGGGTGTGCCCGCGCCATTCCGTCTGGGTCGGGTCATCCACGACATCCATCCATTGCGGAAGCACACGCGCTTCCAGCCGGTTCTCCAACTCGCTCGGAAGATAAGGCGCCGTGCGCCCCGCATCCACGATCGGCTTGCGGGTCAGTTTCAAGTTGTCGCCCAGCACCTGCGCGAACAGTTGCGCCGCCGCGCCCGCCTCGAACAGCATGGGGCCGTCATAGGCCTCGCCGGCTGGGGCCTCGGCCAGCGCGCTGACATGCTCGGCCACCTCGGTAACACGACGCCGCAGCTCGGCATCGGAGGGTAGTTTGCCGGCGTCGAATGCTTGCACCGCTTCGGCGTCGCGCACCGCAGTGCCGTCCGCAGCCAGCCCGCGCGCCTCAATACGCACGTAAGCCAGGTCCTCCGGAGTCCGCTCGACGGTGCCTTCCGTGTTCACCAGATAGTTGGTCGATTGCGAGACGTGCAGCTCCACGCCGGACGAGAGCACCTTAGGAAATCCGGCAAAGATCTCCGACAGCTTGACGATCCGATCCTTCCACTGACCTGTGGCCACCGGGCTCTTAGCCACGGGCAGCACAGCCTGCACGGGAGCCGCCTTGGAGAAATCGGCCAATGGCTCCGGCAGATTCACATTCTTCAACGACGAGCGCTTGCGCGCTATGGCGTCTTCCGCGGTCTTATAAGTGCGATCCGTCGCCAGCCAGAAAACATCCCGGAAAGCCAGGTAGTCGTTGTCGAGCGGCAGCCGGTCCAGGTCGTAGCGCGCGCCGGTATAGCCGTCCGAGTAAATGTGATTGGAGTTGTCGAAATTGTAATCGCCGACGCGCACGCGAACCATGGGTGTTCTCACCGACGACTCACCGCTGGATATCAGCGCGCCCAGGCTCGCAGCCACCCCAAACGATTTGGTCTGTTCCACTCGATACTCGATGAAATAGGGCGCGTCCAGGCCTTCGATGCGAAGCTTCTCGGAGCGCTTCAGTTCGTCCTGCATCGCGCGCAGCAACGTATCCGAATCCTGGGCTCGCACTCCAATTGCGCACAGCCCGGACGTCGCAATGCACAAGGCCAGCGTGCCCCAGCGGCCGGCAGTCCGAGTCGGCGCCCTCATTATTGCCCCGATTCCGTGGGCCTGTCGAGCAGCGGCGACCGGTCCACCGAATGATCCTTCTTCTGGATCTCGATCTCGGAGACCAGCAGCGCCGGAGAACTGGCTGACACGGGAACCGACCCGGATTCGGCGCCGCAATAGCCATTGAAGACCGCCAGCTGGTCCGACGTGGCCAGGATTTTCGCGAAGCTCGCCAGCGGTGTGCCGACAATGTCCACGCCGCGCACCAGCTCGTCGGGCCGGCCATCGGGATAGACGCGATACACCACCAGCGGAATCACGGTGAAGGCCTGCAACCCGCGCCGTTGGGTGGTCGTGTAGCCGCCCGTGACCTGCTCGAAGTAGAGCCCGTACGGTTTGTTCTGGCGCTTGATCTCGGCGATCAGCATCTCGCGCAAGGCCTGCTCGCTCACCTGCTTTTTGGACTCGACGATCAGGTTGGATTGCCGCGACACCACTTCCAGTCCCGGCTGGCGGCGGCCATGGCCGTTGGAGTGTTCGAATCCATGGATCGGCGAGCGCGACATCAGAAAGGTCTTCAGGATGCCGTTCTGCACTACTGTAACCGGCGCCGCCTTGACGCCCTCGTCATCGTAGGAATAGTAGCCGTTCAGATCGACGGATCCCAGGCTTTTGCGCGTCGGATCAAACACCACCGATAGAAAGTCGGGCAGCACGGGCGTCCCCACGGCTTTGGTGAAGGTCTGCCCCTCGGTCTCGTCCTTCTGCCGATGCCCCTCGACGCGATGCCCAAAAATTTCGTGGAAGAACACGCCCGCGGCGCGTCCGGAGAGAATCGCCGGCCCCACGAAGGGCTCCACGACCGGGGCATGCAGCAGTCCGGTCAGGTCCTTTCCCACTCGATTGACCGCGGCCTCGATCTCTTCCGGCTTGGCCAAACGCGTGGCGTCTGCGCCTTGAAAATCTTCCATCGCGGCCAGATCCATCCCGTCCGGCGCCTTGCCTCGAGCCACGATGGAAAGATTCGCGAACGTCCGGCCGTGCAGCAGCCGGCTGCCTTCGGTGCTGACCAGGTACTTGGTCTCGCGCTGGGTGGAGAGCGCGATGCCCGAATTCAGCACGCCCGCATTGTTGGCCAGTGTGGCCGACCATTTGCGCAACCGTCCGGCCCACTCCCCGCTCAACTCGGCCAGCGGAGGCGGCGGCTGTTGTGCCACGGACGGCGGCTCGTTCGAAAAATCGTCCGAATCGTCCCCATCTTGCACCTTCGCCTGCCGATTGGAAGTTATCTCGATGAGGCGCCGCGCGGCCAGACGATAAGTCCGGTCAGTCTCGAGCCACACTTTACGACTTACCGCGGGCGATACGTCGTCGAGTGGAATCACGGCGCCACTGGTGAATCGCGCTCTTTGACCCTGCACGATGTGGTAGTTGTCCAGCTTCGGGCTGCCCACGCGGACCGTGACATCCAGGTAGCGCTCATGACTTTTGTTTTGATTCTGCAGCGCCCCCAGGCTGGCGCTCAGGACCTGGCTCTCCTCCTCGGTCACCGTGTAACTCATGAAGTAAGGAGGCGGGTCCGCTTTTTCTTTAAGAATCGTGAAATTGCGCTGCAGTTCGCCGCTCAGAATATCGAGCAAGGTAGGAGGAGCGGAGGCGGCTGCGAGCGGCAGCGAGACAAGCAGCGGAAGCAGGATGCGGCGCACGAACCCTTAGGATAACAACTCCCGCGGCGATCGTGCCGCGACTTGTCTTCAGGACGCGATCGAGACCAAGCCTTTGTCCTTCAGCCCGCTGATGGCCAGTCCGTAGCGTCCCCGCACACCGGTCTTCTCAAAAATGTGTTTGAGGTGAATCTTGACCGTGCCGGAGCTGATCCCCAATTCCAGCGCGATCTCTTTATTCTTGAAACCCTGCTCGACCAACTGCAGCACCTGATCCTCGCGCGGAGTCAGCTTGGAGCGCAGATATCCATCCGGCCGCGACGATTCGCGGAGCACGCACTCTTCCATCCAACTTCGCCCTGCCGCCACGTTTCGAAGGCAGGCCAGCAGGCTGCCCAGACCGGAGGTCTTGCGGACAATGCCCTTGGCGCCGGCCTGCAGCAGGCGCAAGGCTTCGGCCTCGGTCATCGAAACGCCCCAAACTGCAACCGCCGGCGTGGCTTCAGCCAATTTCAGCTCATGAATCCAGTCGAGCACCGCATGCATTCCGAAGGCCTTGTCCAAAACCACCACGTCGGGCGACTTCCCCTGGGCGAATTGCATGGCGGCTTCGAGGGAGTTCAGAGTTTCCAAAAACTCCAGATCCGGGGTCGCCGCGATCAGATTCTTCAAGCCTTCGGCTGTAATCGGTTGTGTCTCACACACCGCAATGGTTTTCTTTGGGCTATTCTCAGGCATTTTGTTCTCGGCCGACCGGCCGCACCTTAGACCCGACCAGGGATTACCTTCTGGCTATCCGCTGTTCGCGTCGGCGGGCGCCCGAGGGCTCAGATTCCCGGCGCCATATCGGCAAACGCTTCGCATCTTTAGTTCAAGCACGCCTCAAAGGCTCTCATGTTATTGTCCGCTCTAGCCGATTGATGCAATAGGACTCCCGACTGGGAGAGGTCCGTCTACGCCTGATGCCCTCTGACGCCACAAAGCTTCCAGGTAAATGGAAGGCTTTATTTGTTTGTCCGAACGGTAAGATAATACGAGACTTAACACCTCTATTGAACAGGCACTTGCCGGGCTTTGCGAGCCACGATCTGGAGGCTTATCCCACGCGACAGGAGATATCCGAGATCGTAGCCGCCCAATCCCCCAGCTTCTGCCTGCTGGAGGTCGGCGAGCCCTTGGACCGGTCCTTGTCGCTGATCCCGGAGTTTCTACGCGCGGACGCGAAACTCCCCATCCTGGCTCTGCTGTCCAAGAGTGACGCCGACTTGGGCCTGCGCTGCCTGCGCCAGGGCGCCAGCGACTTCCTGATCCATCCTTTTACATCGGATCAGGTCGAGGCGGCGCTCCAAAAAATCACGCGCCTGCAACCCGGCCGCTTCAAGAACCCCGGCAAGGTGTTCTGCATCATGCCGGCCAAGGGCGGCTGCGGTGCCAGCACTCTGGCCACGAATTTCGCTTATCAGCTCAAGCGTTCCCATGACAAGCGGGTTCTCCTGGCGGACCTCGATCCGCTGGCCGGCACGCAATCCTTCCTGCTGAAGATCAAGTCCAGCTACAGCTTCCTGGACGTGCTGGCTCACTCCCAGGAAGTCGATGCCGACCTGTGGAAGCAACTGGTCTCCAACCGCCAGGGCCTGGACATCCTGCTGGCGCCCGAGACGATACAGGAAGGCATGGCCGACCTGACCGATCCGAGCGGCATTATCGAATATGCCCGCGGCATCTACGACACTGTGGTGCTGGACGCGGGCGGAGTCTACGGCGAATGGAATCTGGTCCAGGCGCAAATGGCCGACGAAGTCCTCCTGGTATCTACCAATGAGCTGACCTCGCTCCAGGCTGTGCAGCGCGCCCTGACCTATCTGGAGTCCAACGAAGTCCGCGCCAATAAGGTGCGGCTGATTGTGAACCGATACGACCGCCACACCGGCATGAGCCGCGACGTCATCGGCACCGCCCTGCACACCGAAATCTTCCACCTCATGCCCGCCGACAACGACGCCATCCAGAAGGCGCTCATGGACGGCAAACCCATCGCCCAGTCCACCAACTTCGGCAAAAGCGTCGGCATGCTGGTGGATCGCCTCAACGGGAAAGCAGAACCGCAGCGGAAAAGCAGCTCGATCTCCGGGTTGCTCTCGCTGTTCTCGCGCACTTCCTCGTGAGGGGTTGGCCGCCGCGCGGGTAGTCGAGCATACCGCTACAGCTGGCGCCCGGCGGCGCGCCGTGGTATAAAACAGAAGCAGGCCAATATGTTCTTCCCTGTGGAAATCCCCGGAAATCCGATACCGCTCCTCTGTTTCCCGTCACTTGGCGAGCGCCGCCGTCCGCGCCGTTTTCCACGGCTATTCCCACAAGCTAAGTGGCTCAGCCAGCGGCTCGAAAATTTTCATTGCCTGCCGCCGCCCCCACCGCTAACGTAATACGGGTATGGCAGCGGCTCCCGACATCGCGCTCGAAAAAGGGCTGCCAGTAAATCTGGACGCGGAGCGATTCGTGCTCGGCGCCATCCTGCTCGATGACGCGCTCTATATCCAGGTAGCCGGCACGCTCGAAGCCAGCGACTTCACGCTCGAAAAACACCGCCGCATTTTCCTGCGCATGGGCGAACTCTACGAGCGCGGCGAGCGTATCGATCGCGTCACGGTGGCCAACGAGCTAATGAAGCAGAATCAGCTCGAATCGGTGGACGGCATCGGCTACCTGGTCTCGCTCGACGACGGCCTCCCGGTTCTCTCCAACCTGGACAGTTACGTGCGGATCGTGAAGGACAAGGCCACGCTGCGCCGCATCATCTTCACTTCGCAAGAGCTGATCAATCGCTGCATTCTGGCCGAGGAGGAGCCCGATCAGATCCTGGCCAGCGCCGAGGAGAGCCTGCTCAAGCTGGGCGAAACGCGCGCGCAGGACGCGCTGGTCAGCCCGAAGAAAATTCTGGACGACTTCGAAGGCGGCATCAACGCCTTTCTGGATCCCAGCAAGCGCATCAAGGGCCTCAGCACCGGCTTCCTCCGGCTGGATGAAATGACCGGCGGGCTGCACGAAGGCGAACTGGTGATCCTGGCCGCCCGCCCTTCCATGGGAAAAACCGCGCTGGCGCTCAACATCGCGCAGCACGTGGCCACGCGGCCGGAGCAAAAGCAGACCGTCGCGGTCTTCTCGCTTGAAATGTCGCGCGAATCGCTGCTCACGCGCATGATCTGCGCGGCCGCGCGCGTCGACCAGCAGAAGTTCCGCGCCAGTTACCTCAATCAGGACGAACGGCGCAGGCTGGCCAAGGCCGCCGGAGATCTGGTGCAGGCGCCGCTGTTCATCGACGACACCGCCGGCGCGCACCTGATGGATATCCACGCCAAGCTGCGCCGTCTCAGGAGCGAGCACGGCCTGTCGCTGGTGGTGATCGATTATCTGCAACTGATGAGCGGCCGCGGCCGCTACGAGAATCGCAACCAGGAGATCAGCACCATTTCGCGCGGCTTGAAACTGCTCGCCAAGGATTTGAAGGTGCCGATGCTGGTGCTCTCGCAGTTGAACCGCGCCCCCGAAATCCGCCAGGGCGACCATCGACCGCAGTTGAGCGACCTGCGCGAATCCGGCTCCATCGAGCAGGACGCCGACCTGGTGGCTTTCATTTTCCGCGAAGAACTTTACAAGCCCAACGACGAGAGTCTCCGTGGCATGGCGGAGCTGCTCGTTTCCAAACAACGCAACGGCCCCACCGGCAAAGTAAACCTGGTCTTCCTCAAAGAGTTCACCAAATTCGAAAACCGCACCAACGACCTGGGCGAAGACGTAATGGCGGAGTGAGCCGTGGCGCAACTCGTGCGCGCGGGGTGCCTGTCCCTGGCCCTTGGCTTTGATACGTGGTCCAGCAGCTCTCCGCATACCGGGCGAAGATGCGCGTGGCCGGATTGCAGTCAAAGCCCGCGACCATGCCTGCGATGGTCTGAACACTTCGCGATAAACTTGTTCATGGCGTTCCTCCGCGGCGTGGTCTGTCTGGGAACAACCAGCACGATCTTACGGAATCAGGAGCGCCTCTCCGGTTGCGGCAACGCCGCGCTGTGAACGCAAGGAACAGAGTGTTCGATACAGTCGAGAAAAATATCAGCACGCGGATCGCGCAGCATGTCCAAGCCCGCTACGGCGTTGAGACGACGGCTGTGCTCGAACAACCGAAGCAGGCGTCGTTCGGCGAACTTGCCATCCCGGTCGCCTTTCACCTGGCGCGGCAGCTCAAGCAGGCGCCGCGCGCGATTGCAAATCAGATTGTGGCGGAGCTTGGCGGGATCGCAGGAGTGGCCGCGCTGGAAGTAGCGGGGAACGGCTACATCAACGTCCGGCTGGATCGCGGCGCTTACGGAATCGGTGTGCTGCGGGCCGTTGCCGAGGCGCGCCCGAAGGTCGCGGGCAAAATCATCGTCGAGCATACCAACATCAATCCCAACAAGGCCGCGCACATCGGTCATCTGCGCAACGCGATCCTGGGCGACACATTCGTCCGCATGCTGCGCTCGAGCGGCCGCAATGTCGAAGTGCAGAATTATATCGACAACACCGGCGCGCAAGTCGCGGACGTGGTGGCGGGCTTTCATTATCTGGAAACCAAATCCGCGGCCGGCGTCGAGCAGCTTCTGCGCGATCCGGCTGTCCGCTTCGACTATTACTGCTGGGACCTTTACGCCCGAGTTTCGGCGCACTTTCGCGAGCATCCCGAGGACTTGAAATGGAGACTCGAGACGCTGCACGAGATTGAACATCGCACCGGCGACCGGGCGCAGCTCGCCGCGATCGTCGCGGATGCCATCGTCGGCTGCCACCTGGCCACCATGGAGCGGCTCGGCATTCGATACGATGTTCTGCCGCGCGAGAGCGAAATTCTGCATCTCCAGTTCTGGGAGACCGCCTTCGAACAATTGAAGGAGCGGCGCGCGATCTATCTCGAGACCGAAGGCAAGAACGAGGGCTGCTGGGTGATGCCCGCCAGCGCCTTCAAGGATCAGACCCGCGAAGACACCGAGGACAGCAAGGTCATCGTGCGCTCCAACAACACCGTGACCTACGTCGGCAAGGACATCGCGTATCAGCTCTGGAAATTCGGACTGCTCGGCAAAGATTTTTACTATCGCCCTTGGGCGCAGCAGGACGGCCACGTCGTGTATGCGACGACGGACCAGCCGCAGCCCGCCGGCGGGCCGGCGTTCGGACGCGGCGATTCCGTCTACAACGTGATCGATTCGCGGCAGTCCTACTTGCAGGACGTGGTGGTGGCCGGCCTGCGCGCGTTGGGCTACGAGGCGCAAGCCGAGCATTCCATTCATTTTTCTTACGAGATGGTGACGCTCACGCCAGGAACCTGCGTCGAGCTGGGAATCGAGCTGTCGGAAGAAGACAAGAAGCGGTCCTCCG
>DASQHQ010000111.1:0-127046 GCA_035632015.1 Bryobacteraceae bacterium | reverse complement strand
CGTGCTGCTGGAGATTCTGGCAGAGAGCGCGCGCTCCATCGGGGAGGGCGCCGGCCCGAACGCACCCAGTTGGCTGCGGCGCGTGCGAGAGGCGCTGGAAGACTCGTACCTGCGCTCGCCCAGCCTGGCGGAACTGGCCGCACTGGCGGACGTGCATCCGGTGCACCTGTCGCGCGAATTTCGCCGACACTACCAATCCACCATCGGGGAGTTCATCCGCAAGCGCCGCATCGAGCATGCCTCGCATCTGCTGGCGAATACCGCGACACCGCTTGCTGAAATAGCGCTGACCTGCGGCTTTTCCGATCAGAGCCATTTCTGCGCGATGTTTAAGAGCCATACCGGTCTGACGCCCGCCAGGTTTCGCGACCGGTCGCGCTCCTGACGCGGCGCGAACTTAAACCCACCACGGCGCGGCCGGCGGGTCCTTGAGCACGATCGAGTTGAGGAACGCGGCGGCCTTGGTGAGTCCTTCGTCCGGCGACAGCAGAGAATCCTCGTGCTCGATCGAGAGCACGTAGTCGTAGCCGTACATGCGCAGCGTGGAAATAAACTCCTTCCACCAGCCGAACGCGTGGCCGTATCCGACGCTGCGAAAAATCCAGGCGCGGTTCCGCTCGTCGGTGTATTTTTTGGTGTCGAGCACACCGCTGCGCGGCAGATTGTAATCGTAGATCTGCGTGTCCTTGGCATGAACGTGGAAGATCGCGTCGCCCAGCACCCGGATGGCTTTGATCGGATCGATGCCTTGCCAGAACATGTGGCTGGGATCGTAATTGCATCCGAGGTTGCCGCCGGCGATGGAGCGCAGTTTGAGCAGGGTCTCGGGGCTGTAGGCGACAAAGCCCGGATGCATTTCGATGGCGATCTTGACGCCGTGATCCTGGGCGAACTGCGCGTGCTTGGTCCAATAGGAAGCGACTTTTTTCTCCCATTGCCAGGCCAGCACATCCAGGTATTCCGGCGGCCAGGGAGTCGTCACCCAATTCGGATACTTGGCGTTGTCGCTGTCGCCCGGGCATCCGGAAAAATCGATGACCACCGGGACGCCCAGCTTTTCGGCCAGCAGTACGGTCTGCTTGCTGACTTCCTGGTAGGCCTTGGCAACGCTCTTGTTGGGATGCAGCGGATTGCCGTGACAGCTGAGCGCGCTGATGGAAAACCCCTGGTCGTCAAGCTGGCGTTTGAAGTCGGCGAGGGCGAGGCGGTCTTTCAGCATGGCGAGCTTGCAATGCGGATCGCCCGGATAATTGCCGGTGCCGAGTTCCACCGTGTGAATGTCGAGGCTCTTCAGCTTGTCGAGTACCTTGTCGAGCGGGAACTGCGCGAGCAGGGCGGTGAATACGCCAATTCTCATGTTTCTGGGAGACCTCCGGCGAACAGACGTTCGAAAGGATACCACAGCCGGACGCTAGCGGAAGAGCAGAATCGGCACACGCAAATTGCGGACTGCTTTCCAACCTCGATTCGCCGTGACGGCCCGTGCGCCCAAGCGCTTCGCCAAGGTCAAGCAAGCCCGGTCGCCCAATGTAATCATCCCGTATTCTTGTGCTCGATCCCCAACTGCTGGCATTTCTTGTACAAGTGGCTGCGCTCCAGGCCGAGCGCGCGGGCGGTGTCGGTCATTTTGTAGTTGTGTTTCTTGAGTTCCGCCAGGATCTCCTCGCGCTCGTGCGCATCCATGCGCTCCGACAATGTGCCGCCGGCGGAAGCTGGAAGTGGATCTGAAACGGCGGGCAGCGCCAGGCGCACCGTGGCCTGATCCACGCGGCCGTCGGCCAGCAGCAGCAAGCGCTCCACCACGTTGCGTAACTCCCGCACGTTGCCCGGCCAGGCGTAACGCTGGAGCTCGGCGTAGGCGTCGGGACCGATCTCGCGCGCCGGCCAATCGTTCTGCTGGGCGACGCTGCGTGCGAAAAAATCCACCAGCGTGGGAATGTCTTCGCTGCGATCGCGCAGCGGCGGCAGCGAAATCGGGAAGACGAAAATGCGATGGTAGAGGTCCTGGCGGAATTCGCCTGAGCGCACCAGTTCTTCGAGATCGCGATGTGTGGCGACGATCACGCGGACGTCCACCTCGATGGAGCGGTCGCCGCCGATTCGCTCCACTTCTTTCTGCTCCAGCACCCGCAGCAGCTTGGCTTGCATCAATGCCGGCATGTCGCCGATTTCATCCAGAAAGAGAGTTCCGCCGTGGGCCTGCTCGAACTTGCCGAGGTGCCGCGCGGTGGCGCCGGTGAAGGCCCCTTTTTCATGCCCGAACAGTTCCGACTCGATGAGCTCGGCGGGTACCGCGGCGCAATTCAGCGTGATAAACGGGCCATTGCGGCGCGCGCTCTTTTCATGCAGCGTGCGGGCCACCAGTTCCTTGCCGGTCCCGGTCTCGCCCAGAATGCAGACGCGCGTTTCGCTGGCTGCCACCCGCTCCACCTTGGCCATCACGGCGTGCATCACGGCCGATTTCCAAATCAGCTCGGGCTTGCCGGCGCGCTGCTTCAGTTGGCGGTTCTCCGCCTCCAGCCGCGACAGCTTCACGGTATTCTCCACCGTGACCAGCAGCTTGTCGGTGGAGAGCGGTTTTTCGAGAAAATCGATTGCGCCCAACCGCGTCGCGCGCACCGCCATGTCGATGTTGGCCTGGCCCGATACCATGACAACCGGCGTCTGGACGCCCGACGCCTTCAATTCCGCTAGCAGCGTGAGGCCGTCCTTGCCCGGCATAACCACGTCGGACAGGATCATGTCGAAGCGCTGGCTCTTGGCGAGTTCCAGCGCGCGGTCCGCCTGGTCGCACACCACCGCCTCGTGGCCCGCCAGCCGGAAAGCGCGCGCCAGCGAGGCCAGCGTGTTGGCGTCGTCATCCACCAGCAGCAGTTTGCTCATGCGTTCAGCTCGATTCGAAATGTCGTGCCCTGGCCGGGCTGGCTGTGCACCGTGATGGTGCCTTTATGATCACTCACCACGGACTGCACGATGGCGAGGCCCAGTCCGGTGCCGTGCTGCTTGGTGGTGTAATACGGCGTGAACAGCCGCTGGCACTCCTCGGGCGTGAGGCCTTCGCCGGTGTCGGAGACTTCGACCGCGACCTTCCGCGAGCCCGCGCCGTTCAAGCTCTGCGTTCGAATGGTGAGCGTCCCGCCTTTGGGCATGGCATCCAGCGCGTTCAGAACCAGGTTGCGTAGCGCGCGGCGGATCTGCTCCGGGTCCGCGCGAATGGAGTCCACGCTCTCGCCGGCGTCGAAGACAATCTCGACCGGCGCCCGGCCCGGAGCGCGAACCTGTGCCTCGAACAGTTTGACGACGTCACGCACCATCTGGTTCAAGTCGGCCGGCTCCAGGTGCGGCGCGGGCATCTTCGCGAAATCGCTGAAGCGGCCGATGATGGTTTTCAGATTGTCCAATTCGGCCAGCAGCGTGGTGGTGCTTTCACGGAACACTTCCTCGAACTGTTCGGGACTGGCCTGGCGGGCGCGCTGCAGATTCTCGACCGTGATCTGCAGAGGAAATAAGGGATTCTTCAGCTCGTGCGCCAGGCGGCGGGCCAGCTCGCGCCAGGCGGCCACGCGCTCGGCCTGAATCATGCGGTCGCGCTGTTCGGCGAGCTGCTCGGTCATCTGATTGAAATCGCGGGCGAGCTGGCCGACCTCGTCGCGGGATTCGACTGCGGCTCGTGCGTTCCAGTTTCCGCCCGCCACTTCCCGCACGCTGCCCGCCAGCTCGCGCAGCGGCCTGGTTACGCGCGAGGCGGTCCACAAGCTCAGAATCAGTCCCAGCAGAACGCCCGCCGCGCCCACCGCCCACGCCGTGCCTTGAATGTAGGTCTTCAAGCTCGCCAATTCAGCGCGTGAGTTTTCTACCAGCAGAATCGCCAGCAGCCCGTGATCGCGCCCGAACAGGGGAATGGCGGTGATGCTCGCGCCCGGATCGGTGCGCGTCAACTCGTGCGGTTGCTGCCGGACCTCTTGAACCAGCGCGGCCGCCAGCTTCGATCCCAGGCTCTCCGGCGGCGGCAGCGGCTCGAAATTGCGGTAGAGCTGGATGCGCATGCCTTCGGCCACGGGTAGGGAATCGAGAAATTCTTTATCGAGCTGCAACCCTCCGGCCACGTACAGCGTGCGATCGCCCGCCTTGACCGCTCGCACGGTGATTAAACCCAGCGCCGAGCCGTCGGCCAGCTCTTCGCGCTTCAGGAAGGCGCCTGCCGAGTTCCAATCCACCGCTTCGGCCAGCCAGGCCTCCTGGTATCCGAACCGTGCGGGCCATTCCGCCGAGCTGATGATGCGGCCGCCCGGCCCGACGATTTCCAGGAAGCTGAGCGACTGCTCGCGCGCCAGCGCTTGCGCCTGGTCGAAGTACTGGTTGGCGTCCGGCTGCGCTCCCGAAAGGTTCACGGCGATGCGCTCGATGGCGTCCGAACTGGCGACTGCTTCCACGCGCCGCGCCACCTCCGCGCCCCGCCGGTCGAACTCCCGGCGGAACTGGGCGACCAGCGCGCTGGTTCGTTGCGCATCGCTGCGCTCGAAGGATCGTGTCACCAGCGTCGAGACGACCGCAGCCACAATCCAGACTGCGATCACCACGGTGGCCGTGATGCTCAGGAGAACCTTGGTGCGGAAACTCACGGGTCCACCCACAGGTTTTCGAGACGCGGCGTGAGGGCGCTGGCCTTTGGACTCGTCTCCCGAATGTGCACGCGCGGCGCCAGGCCGTAGAGAGACGGCAGATACAAGAGCGGAAGGATGCGATTCGAATCGAGCATGGCACGCTCCGCTTCGTACAGGGTTTCCGGTTTGGCGAGATCGAGTGCAGCGGCGCGGTCGGATGTCCCCAGCATGGCCGCGAGCCGCGCCAACTCGGTTGCGGCGTCCGCGGATCCAAGCTGCCAGCGGATCAGGCGCACATTGCCGTTGGCGGCCGGCGCCGGCTGGAGATTGATTCCGGCGTCGCGCGCATTCAAGGCGATCCGGTCGGCGACGGTGCGGGCAAAGGAGTCATTGGATGGATAAGCCAGCGTAAGCGCGGCCAGCCGCAGCGGCGCAACGAGCTGCCGGGCGCGCGCAGCATCCGGACTGGATTGAAACAGGAACGCATAGCCGCTGAGCCATTGCGGAAGCAGCCCGAAGGCCGCCTCGCCGCGGCGCTGCGCCAGTACATTGACCAGCGGCGCGCGATCGATCGCCAGCGCCAGAGCCTGCCACGCCGCGGGTTGCACATCACTCGCGATCAAGGCGAGCAGCTCGCGCGGCTGCGACGACCAGATGCGGACAGTTTCCGGCAGGATGCGCCGCGCCGCAGCGAAGGGGATGTCGAACAGATCGGCGGTGGCGCGAGCGGGTCCCATGTTGATGACAACGGAATCCAAAAAAGGGCGGCCGCCCCAATAGTCTTCGAATGCAGCCAGCGTCAGCCGGCGATTCGGTTCCCAGCTCGCGACGCGAAATGGCCCGGTCCCGATCAAGCCGTTGGTTTCCGTCTTGCGAACGATGGCCGCGCGCGAGTCGGCGAGCTGCGGGAGAAGATCGGGGAGCGCGCGCTCGGACTGAATGACGATGGTTTGCCCGCCGGACGTCACCGTGACGTCCGGGTACGTTTTCTTGAGGACGGCCAGTAGCAGCGGGCCCGTGTTGAGTGCATTCAGCGTTTCCCCGTCGTGAAAAACCACTCGGGGCCGCAGCGAGAAGCGCCAGCGTTTGCCCTCGGCTTCGCGCTGCCAGGATACCGCCAGGCACGGCTCAATCTCCCCGCGCGCGTTGATGCGAACCAATGTCTCCGCGATCGATGGCGACAGCATCGCGGGCAGCTCCGCGGGATCCAGCGTGTTGAACGCCGCAGAAAGGTCAACCGCCAGCGTCCCTCCGTAGCGAGGGCGCGTGGCAGGCCACACAACCAAGGGCGGCAGACTAGTCAGCGCAAGCCAGGCCCAGGCGCGAAGCCGCATAGTTTCCTGTCTTCGAGTTTCGAATGACGAGCGTCGCTTGTCCAGCCGTTTCGGCTGGCCAGAGCGCGGTGACCGGCCCCGGAAGAGACAGCGCTTCGCTGGCTGGGGTCGCTTGCCCATTCACGATCTCGTACACCTGGATTTGATCGCTCGCCGCAGCGTCGCCGGACAGCGTGGCAATCACTAGAGGAGTCGAGCCGCAGGGGTTTTCGATGCCCGCCAGGTCGCTGCCCCATTTTTCCGCGCCCACGATCGGCTCACTGGCGCGGTTTTCGATTTTGCCGTCTGCTGAGGCGAACAGGCCGGCCGCGGCGTTGTAGAAGGCGCCGCGCAGGCCGTCGGCCTCCAGCGTGTTGCGATCCGCCGTCCAACGCACCTGCAGCGCGGGGTCGCGAGGACTCAGCGGCCACGCCTCGGAACCAGGCGCGCACGTGAGCCGGAGCGAAGGCGAAGCTGCGCCGCTGCAAGTGGTGCCAGGCAAGTAAGCGCGCAGGTCGCCGGCCGCCATCTCCAGGCGCCCGCGCGGATCTCGCGGCAGCGGTCTCGTGGGCGTCAGCGAGGCCTGACCAGTGGAGATCCACTTCCCGCCGGTCAAGCGAAATGCCGCGATTCTCGTGGCGCTTAGCACCAGCAACTGCGAATCCGAATCGGACAACAGGAAGTCGAGCGCGGGTTCAGCCTGCTCGAAAACTGGTTTCTGTACGATCCTGATGCGCGGCTTCGCTTCGGCAGGAGCGGGTGCGTTCCAGGGCAGCATGGCGATCTGCCGCACGTCCTTGGTGGTTGCTTCCGCGACGAACAGCAGGCCCCGCGGATTTTCCGAAATCACAACGCGCAGGCGCGATTCAGGCTGCGTCGCCGGCGCTATCTCCACGCCCGCCGTTCGCAGCTCCGCCTCGAGCGCGCTGCGGAAGCTGGACGATTCGGCCGGCGCGAGCGCCGTCAGGTTCTGGAATTCGAGCGAAACGGTTGCGCGGGGCGGCAGCAGGGAGGAGATACGGGCTGCCAGCGGCGCCGCTGCCTGGGCGGCCGGCTGCGCTTGCATTCTCACCAGCGCCGCCAGTCCAAACCACAGCGCGAATCCGACGCGGGCCATCTAAAACATTATACTGTTCGCGTGTTACTAGGCCCAAGATCAGCTTTAAAGCAACGAATCCGATCAGAAAAGCGCAGCCGAAACTGAATGCCACGGCCAGCGCAGTTTGAGGAAAGTCACCCAGCAGGCTCAGCGCGTTCATTGCACACCTCCGGCGGAAGCGGCCAACAGGACGTCTGCGTGAACCGGTTCGGTCTTGGCCGGCATTTGATCCGTGAATGCTCCGGCGAGTTCCGGGCTCGCGGCATCGGTGAGTTCCACCGGATCGCCGACTTCCACCAGATTGAACAACTCCTCCACGTCGCGGTTGCGCATCCGGATGCAGCCGTGCGACGCGGCCTTGCCGATGGAGAGCGGCATGTTGGTTCCATGGATTCCGTAGCCGCGGTAGCCCAGTCCCATCCAGCGGGTGCCCAGCGGATTAGCCGGTCCCGGCCCGACCACTTTGCCCGGCTGGTACCAGGTAGGATGCTGCACGTGGCTCGCGATGTGGAAACTGCCCTTCGGGCTGGGTGTGCCGGGCTTGCCGACGGCCACCGGATACACTTTCACCACGCGCCCGTCTTCGATCAGGGCGATCTTGCGGTCGGGAATGCTGATCACCAACCGCCGCGTGGCGCCTTCGGCCAGAACTTCGGTGGCCGCCGCCGCCAGAATCGCCACCAACTTGATCGCCTGCATCGTTGTTTTCCTTTCTCGCACGCCAGGAAAAATGCAGATGCAGGACCAAGACGTAACGGATTGATTCTACATGGGATACTAGTTCGGTCGACGTGTCGACCAAGACACGGCGTGTCATGCCGAACACGCGCCAGACAGCGCGATTAGACCAGTGGCCAGCTACGGAAGCGTCACAAAGCCGAGCCCGGCCCGGCGGAAATGGGCGTCTCCGGTAAGCACCCGCCGAATTCCAAGTTCTCGCATGAGAGCGAAGCTGGTGAGATCTGTGAAGGAGACGCGAGGCTTGTCCCGGTATCGCAGCCGCAAGCGCCATGCGGCCTGAAATCGTTCCGCGTTGACGGTCTCGATACTGAGCGTGCCGAGTTCCCCGGACTCCAAGATCGCACCGGCGAATTTTCGGGCCTCCGAATGCGGCGCCGCGGCGAAAAGATGTGTGATGGTTTCGTCCAGTACATAGTCGCTGGTCACCCAGCGCACCCCACGTTGGGCGTCCTCCACTCGAAGGTTGAGAACGAAGCGGTAGCTAGGGTCCTGGTTGTTCGCAGGAACCAGCCAGCCCCAAGTATCGATGAACAGGGGATCAGATCCCGTAGAGTTCTTCATCAATGGACTTGCTGAGTACGGGACCCCGGCATATGCCCGCGACTTTGAGCAGCGGATCGGGCCGAGGCCCGGATGGCTTCTTGCGGCGCGATGCGCTCTCGAGCCTGAAACGAATGACCTGTGCCATGCTCTGGCGGGAGCGAAATGCCTCCAGGCGGAGCTGCTCGTGAAGGTCATCCGGCAGGAACACGGTGGTGCGCTTCATGGCTACATCATAAACATATATGTGTCATGTCAGCCCGGGTCTGACTTCGGGTGGGCTTCCACGCAAAACAGTTTGCCGACGCTATCGCAGCGCGCGACTTCGAAACCCGCGGCCTCCAGCACGCGGAGTACTTCCGATCGGCGATAGAAATAAACCGGGCAACCCTGAAAGCATTGCAGGCGGATTTTTCGCAGCAGCGCGCGCCAGGTCCAGAAGCGCGGCCAAGCGGAGAGGAAGGTACCGCCGGTGAGCCGCCGGATGACGCGCAGGCGCTCGAGCGGGGCCCCGATGTAGTCCCAGAATCCGATCGCGACTGTGATATCGAACCTGCGCGCCGCGTTCCAGTGCAAGACGTCGTTCAGGACAAATTCGCAGCGGTCCGCCGAGCCGTCCTGCTCCACCAGATTGCGCGCCAGGGCCAGCATGGTCGGAGCGATGTCCACGCCGGTGACGTGTCCAGCCCCGCGTCGCAAAAACTCGGCGACAAATCGGCCCGATCCGCAGCCGACGTCGCAAATGCTCTGGCCTTCCACATCGCCGCACTTTTCCATGACCCATTTGAAACGCTGGTACACGTCTTGGCGGAAGAACCGGTCCAGCGCCCGGCGGAAAGCGTTCTTATCTGCGCCGCTATAGATGGAATCGAACTCCCAAGCGATGTCGTTCCAGAATTCCGCCGCGTGCGGCATGGTGTCCTGCATCATGGCGCTACCGCCGCGGTGCGAGCTGTGGAAGGAAGCAGCACCAGGCCGCTGTCGCGAAAGCTGGTGAAGCGGCCGAGCGAGAGCAAATCGCGCAATCGCTCCTCGGTTTGGCTCAGATGGTTGTAATGCCGTAAACGCGCCACCAACGAGCTGCGGATGCGCGGCTGGCCGGGATCCAGCTCCCAGGGATGGACGTAGCAAACCACGGGCAGCCCCTCGCGCCATGTGCTCCGAACTCCGGCTCGGGTGTACCAGGCAGGAAGCGTGCGCAAATATCCACCGCCCGCGACCGGCAGGTTGGGTCCGCATTTCCAACGGAACGTGGCGAGGGGAAACTCCATGATTGCGCCGCTCTGAGTCTCGATGCGATATGGTCCGCGCGGGGCGCCGGGGAACCCGTACACAGCACGCCGAATGGGGAAGATGCTCGAATCGTAGAGGAATCCGCACTCGGCCAGGACTTCGAGCGCCCATTTGGAACGAGGCGTGATCGAAAAATTTGGCGCCCTGTAGCCGTAGACAGCCACGCCCGCCGCCTGCTCAATGGCAATTTTCGCGCGCACCGTGTCTGCCCGAAATTCGGCGGGCGAAAGCTCGTACACCAGCCGGTGCCCATAGGAATGGCAGGCGGCCTCGTGGCAGCGTTCGACGATCAGCCGGACCAGGCCAGGGAACTGCTCGGCCACCCAGCCCAGAATGAAGAACGTCGCTGTTACGCCGCGCTCGTCGAGCAAGTCCAGAACGCGCTCGGTGTTTCGCTCGACGCGGCTCGGATATTCGCTCCAATTCGAGCGATCCACGGCGCCGGCGAAGGCTTGCACCTGAAAATAATCCTCCACGTCGACCGACAGGATGCCGCGGTTGCTCATAGGAATGTCCTCAGGTTTTAGTTGGTTTGTGGCCGGGTTCTTCTCCGCCCAATCCGGAACCGAATCACTCCCACAACAGGCGCCGGCGATGCCCCAGCGCGTGATAGAACCCCACAACCGCGGCGGCGTTGATCATCGAGAAGTAGAACGGCAGCATGAGCAGCTTGGGCCGAAGCCGCCACAGCGCGCCCGAGCCCGCCAGAAGATAGAAGACCGACGGGCCGCAGAAGACCGCCACATAGAACCGCGACCCGAGCAGGCAGGCGTTCGCCACCTACGCCGCGAGGATGGCAAATGGCGCCACCAGGCGCGCGCCTTTGTTTGACAAAAAAAGAAGAACGGAAGCGGCCGCAAGGGGCGCATCAGCTTTCCGATCTCTCGAAGCTGCTGGATATTTCCGGCCATGACGCGGACGCGGCGTCCGAATCCCGACATCTCGCCGGCCTCTTCATATACGACCGCGGCCGGTTCGTACCCCGCTCGATACCCGTTGGCCAGCACCGACAGCGGAATCAAGTAATCGTCGTTGATCGCGGCCGCGGGCGGATAAGGATAGAGCGAAACGCGAATGGCGTGCAGGTGGCCGTGAGCGCCGACGGTGAAGGAAAGCTGAGATTCCTGCGTTTTCAAGAAGGCTTGATATTTCCAGTACAGGTCCTCGGTGGCGCCGGTTCTTGCGTCCCCCGCCTGCACGACGGTGTACCGGCTGCTGGCTGCGCCCACGGCGGGATCGCCGAAGTTTTCGACCAGGCGGCGGAGCGAATCCGCGGTCAGCATCGCGGGAGCGTCCGAAAAAACGACCAGCTCGCCTCGCAGTTCCGGGACGCTTGCGTTGAGCATTGCCATCTTTCCGTGATCTTCGGCGAACGCCAGCACGCGCACGCGCCGGCCATCGGCCAGATGTCGCGCCTGGGCTGCGGTCCCATCGGTGGAACCGTCGGAAGCGATCACGATCTGCAGCCGGTCCGCCGGATGGTCGAGAGCCAGTGAGTGGCGACCTTGCGTGAGATTACCGCGGCCTCGTTATAGGCGGGAATCAGCAGGCTCACCGATGGCCGGATGGTTTGCTTGCGCACCTGACGATGGATCACCAGCCGCAGCGCCATCAGCGCCAGCGGATAACCCAGGTACGTGTAAAGGATCAAAGCGACGGCGATCCAGAATGTCAAGACGACGGTCATGCGATCCTGGCGGCTGCGCGTGCGAGGTCCGTGTTCCCGGCGGGCGCAGGAGCCTGTTCCAGATCGCGAAACCACAATTTCAGCATCAGCAGATTCCACAGGTAGTGATAGTTGTTGCGGCGGCGCCGGTCGTGTTCCTCGAGCAGACGCCGGACGAACTCGGGCGACACCATGCCGCGCTCCAGAAACGAGCGATCGGTCAAGTGGTCCCACATCAAGTTTCGCAGCGGACCGCGTAACCAGGTGGCCAGCGGCACGCCGAAGCCACGCTTCGGCTGATGGAGCAGTTCGGCGGGCAAGCGGTCGCCCAGCGCCCGAATAAAGATGTCTTTTCCCCGGCCGTTACGCAGTTTCCACGCATGCGGGATCTGGGCCGCCAGTTCCGCCAGCCTGTGATCCAGCATCGGGCAGCGCACTTCGAGCGAATTCGCCATCGACATGCGATCCACTTTCACCAGCAGGTCCCCGGTGAGCTTGGCGGTGCTCTCGAAATAGAGCGCCTGCGTGAGAACGTCGGCGCCGTTTGGCAGCAGACAGTGAGCGAGCGTTCGGGTGAGGAAGCCGCCATCGGCGGGTGGCATCCACTCCGGCGTCAGCAAACGGCTGAGCAGGAAATAAGGCGAGCCATTTTCGAAATATCGTTCCAGCGCGCTCGCGCGGCTGACCATGCGCAGATAATTTTTCCCGTAGGCCGAGTAGGGAAGCGCATCCGCGAGGTCTGCGATCAGCTTTCGAATCCTGGCTGGGACAAGATCCAGCTTGCGCCGGCGCTGGATCGCGAGAAAGCTCTCATATCCGGCGAACAGCTCGTCGCCGCCGTCGCCGGTCAGCACGACCTTCACGTGCTGCGCCGCGAACTCGGACACCAGATAGGTCGGAATCGCGGAGGAGTCGCCGAACGGTTCGTCGAAGTGGCGCACCAGCTTCGAAACCAGTTCCACCGAGTCCGGGCGCACGATGAGCTGGTGATGATCGGTCCGCCATTTCCGCGCCGTCGTCGCGGCCAGCGGAAGCTCATTGAACTCGGGCTCTTCAAACCCGATCGAAAAGGTCTTCACCGGCTCGGCTGTCTGCTGAGCCATGGAGGCGACCACCGAGCCGGAGTCGATTCCACCGCTCAGGAACGCTCCCAGCGGAACGTCAGACACCAGGCGCACTCGAACGGCCTCGTCGAATTCTTCACGGATGCGGCGGCCCGCGTCTGCTTCGCTCAAATCAGGCGGGGGCGCTTCCGCGGGCGCAGGCAAATTCCAATAACGCCCCTCTACGGTTCGGCCGTCGGCGCGATAGCGCAGCCACGATCCGGCCGGCAGCTTCCGGATGGCGCGGTACGGTGTCCAGGGATCGGGAATGTAGTTGAGCAGAAAATAAAGCTGCAATGCCTCGCGGTCCAGATCCAGCGGCACGGCGGTGCCGCGCAGGCATTTCAGCTCGCTGGCGAAATAGAGGCCGCCCGGGAGCAGCGCGTAGTACAGCGGCTTCTTGCCGAAGCGGTCGCGCACCAGCAACATCGACCGGTCGCGCGAGTCCCAGATCGCGTAGGCGAACATCCCGCGCAGCTTTGGAATGCCGTCCACACCTTCCTGCTCGTAGAGATGAACCAGGACTTCGGTGTCGCTGTGCGTGCGGAAGCGGTGACCGCGGGCCGCCAGCTCCGCGCGCAGCTCCTGAAAATTGTAGATCTCGCCGTTGAACACCACCCAGATGGTTTGATCTTCGTTGCAGATCGGCTGCTGGCCGCTCGCCAGATCGATGATGCTCAAGCGCCGCATGCCGATTCCGCATCGGCCTTCGACGTGATATCCTTCGTGGTCCGGACCTCGGTGCCGGATCGCATCGCACATGGTGCAGATGGCGGCGAGTTCGGCGTTCCTCTCGCGCAGGAACTGTCCGGCAATGCCGCACATGGCTTGCCGAGTTTGCGCTGGCTGTTTACATTATCGCAATTCGGGTGGTCCCCGATCTTTGGCGAACCGAGCCGGCGCTAGTCCGACATTTTCGCCGCGTTTTCCCGCACCGGATGCGCGAGATGTGGCGCGCGCTGGACTCGTTTTGCGCAAGAACTGATCGCCCTGGCCGGGCAGATTCGGCAGCACCGCTTTCCTCTGTTCGGCGCAATCATTGACACGGGTCCCGAGATCCGCTGGCGGCGCGACTATCTGCGTGGCATCGAAACCGGGCTGGGAATATTTCCGCCGGATTCCTTGCTTCGACGTCCGCCGCGTCGAATTTCAGAAGCCGGATCTGGTCGTCGTGATCGATGACGTGGCAGGACCGCCGGGCGAGCACCAAGTCGAGCAATTCTGGCATCTCGGCTCGCTGGAGACGCGGGCCCGCTTCGGCCTGCCCGAGGGAGCGGAGCTGGAAGAAAGCTGGCGATCGAGCGTGTTCGGCGGAAAACATGCAGCGCCCATGCTGGTCGTGCGGCGGCGCGGCAATCTGCCGCTGCGGCTGGAAGCCCGCATCCGGCTCAATCCGTGAGCAGGTGCAGAATCACGCTGCGCCGGTGCGGCCGCGCGCGATGCTCGAACAGGTAAACGCCCTGCCAGGTGCCCAGCGCCAATTCGCCATTGCGAACCGGAATCGAGAGCTGCGTTTGCGTCAGCGCCGCGCGGATGTGCGAAGTCATGTCGTCGGGGCCCTCGGCCGTGTGCCGATACAGCCGGGTGTCTTCGGGAACCAGGCGCGTGAAAAAATCAGCCAGGTCGGCCACCACATCCGGATCGGCGTTTTCCTGAATCAGCAGCGACGCCGAGGTGTGCTGGCAGAACACGGTCAGCAGCCCGCTCTTTCCCGCCTGCACCCGCACCCAAGCCTCGATTTCGCCCGTGAACTCGTACAGCCCCTGGCCTTGCGTCGAAATGTGCAACTGGTGCGTGGATTGCTTCACTCGACGGTGACGCTCTTGGCGAGATTGCGCGGCTGATCGACGTCGCAGCCCCGGCGCACCGCGATGTGGTAGGCCAGTAGCTGCAGCGGCACAATCTCCAGGATCGGAAGCAGCAGCTCGTCGCTGGACGGGATGGGGATCAGAAAATCGGCCAGCTTGCCCACTTCCTCCTGATCTTCTTCGCACGCCACCGCGATCACAATGCCGCTGCGAGCCTTCACCTCCTGGATGTTGGAGAGCGTTTTCTCGTATCGGGTGCGGCTCGCATCGCTCTTGGGATCGCGCGTGCACAGCACCACCACTGGAAGGTTCTCGTCGATCAACGCGTTCGGCCCGTGTTTCATTTCGCCGGCCGGATAGCCTTCGGCGTGGATGTAGGAAATCTCCTTCAGCTTCAGCGCGCCCTCGAGCGCGATCGGAAAATGGATTCCCCGGCCGAGGTACAGAAAATCGGTGGAGCGGAACAGTTTCTTCACGATCTCGTCGTAGAGCGTGTCGTGGCTGAGGATGGTTTCCAGTTTTCCTGGAATCCGAAGCAGCTCCTGCACCAGATCGCGCGATTCGTCCAGCGTCAGGACTTCGCGCACCTGGCCCAAGTACGTCGCCAGAATGAAAAGAGCTGTGAGCTGCGAGGTAAACGTCTTAGTCGCCGCCACTCCGATTTCCGGCCCGGCGTGAGTCATCAGCGTTCCTGCGGCTTCGCGTGTCACCATGGAGCCGACCACGTTGCAGATGGCCAGTGTGCGCGAGCCTTTCTGCTTGGCCTCGCGCTGCGCCGCCAGCGTGTCGGCCGTTTCTCCGGATTGCGAGACCACCACCGTCAGATCGCGTCCCGAAAGGATCGGATTCCGGTATCGAAACTCGCTGCTATAGTCCACTTCAGTGGGGATGCGCGCGAGTTTTTCGATCATGAACTTTCCCGCCAGGGCCGCGTGCCAGGCCGTGCCGCAGGCCACGATCTTGATGCTCTCGAGTTCGCGAAAGGCCTTGGGCGCAATGTCCATCTCGTCCAGAAAGACGCGCCCCGATTCCTGGCCGACGCGGCCCAGGATAGTGTCCCGCACCGCGCGCGGCTGCTCAAAAATTTCTTTGAGCATGAAATGCTTGTAGCCGCCCTTCTCCGCCATGATCGGGTCCCACAGGATGTGCCGGACCTCCCGCTTCACCGCGCGGCCGTTGAAGTCGGTCAGGTGCACGCCTTCCGCCGTCAGGATCGCCATGTCGCCGTCGTTGAGGAAAAACATGTCGCGCGTGTGACTCAGAATCGCCGGCACGTCAGATGCGATGAAGTATTCGCCGTCCCCCAATCCGACCACTACCGGCGGCCCGAGGCGCGCCGCCACAATCTTGTTGGGATCCGAGCTGGCGATGATGGCCAGCGCGAAGACCCCCGACAATTCCTTCACCGCCCTGCGCACCGCCTCTTCCAGGTTGCCTTCGTAGTATTTCTCCACCAGGTGCGCGACTACTTCGGTGTCGGTTTCGGTGGCGAACTTGTGGCCTTCCAGGCTGAGCTGGTGCTTGAGCTGCAGATAATTTTCGATGATGCCGTTGTGGACCACGACGATATCGCCGCTGCAATCGCGGTGCGGATGGGCGTTCTCTTCGGTCGGCCGGCCGTGCGTGGCCCAGCGCGTGTGGCCGATCCCGTAGGGCCCGTCCAGCGGGTTCATGCGGATGGCGTCCTCCAGGTTGCGCAGCTTTCCGGACGCGCGCCGCACCGCGAGATGGTTGTCGCCGTTCAACACCGCGATGCCCGCCGAATCGTAGCCGCGGTATTCCAGGCGCCGCAGGCCATCCAAAATGATCGGGACGGCTTTCCGGTTGCCGATATAGCCCACAATTCCGCACATAACTTCAGAATACTCGCAATGGGCAGAATGGCGGAGTCTGGCAGTCCGCTGGATTCGGCGGACGGCCGTCAACGCGCTGGAAACACCAGAAGCTTCACGACCAATACAGCGGCGCCGGCTACAAAGCCCAGCAAAGCCTGGTATTCCCGATTGCGCACGTAGAGCGACCAGCGAAAACTCTGGCTGGTTCCGGCGATCTTCCACCTTGGCCAGAAGGGCCGGACGTCGCGCTCGTAGTCCGCGAATTTGGGGAATAAGTCGCGCAGGTGCTGCTCTTCCAGTTCGACGGCCGGCAGATAGATTAGGGCGAAGACCAGCGCGAACAGCGCCGCCAGCAGCCACCGCCGCGAGGCGATCACCAGGCCCGCCGCCACCAGCAGCGTTCCAAGATAAAGCGGGTTGCGCACGTGCGCATAAGGACCGCTCACCGCCAGGTGCCTATCCTTCTCCAGATGTCCGGCAGCCCAGGCGCGCAGGAGCAGACCGAGCGCCGAAAGCGGGAGACCGACCGCCAGCGAGCGCGGATCCGGCCGCGAGAACCACGCGAATGCCGCGGCCAGCAGAAAGCCGGTGGTTACGCGGAAGCGCGCCACCAGATCGGCGTACGGTTTCGGGAACAGACTCACCGCCGTATCATCCGGGCCGGTTGGCAGCGGAAAGAATCGCTTCCAGCGCGCTCGATACCTGCTCCGGAGAAATGGCGCGCATGCTGGCATCCGGCTCCGCGTTGCGGCGATAGGTTGTCACGGCGTCGGGACTGCGAAGCACGCGAAAGGTCCCGCCGTAGGGTCCATTTCGCGCCGGATCGGTGGGTCCATAGATGGCCACGCCGGGCTTCTCCAGGGCGGCAGCCAGGTGCGTGGGTCCGCTGTCGACGCCGACGATGGCCGTGGCGCGGCGCACGGCATGAATGAGCCCGCGCAGGCTCGAGACATGCGTCCGCACGCCCGCAGCTTCGATCGGATGTGGGACATTCAGCACCAGCGGCAATCCGCAATCCCGGCGCAATCTCTCAGCCAGCCTGCCGTAGTATTCGAGCGGCCATTGCTTGGCGCCCCATCCGGCCAGCGGGCTCGCGAGCACGAAGTCGCCCTTCGGCAGGTCGCCCTCGGGAGCGCCCGGCGGAAGCGGGAATGTGCGCAAGATGCTGGATGCTCCCGCGGCCGCGGCCAGATCCAGATTGCGCTCCACGGCGTGATGCGACTGGATGGTCACCTTGGTCGAATAAAACCAGGAGGCAGCCGGCTCGCGCGCATACGCGGCCGCGAAACCGTAGATCCGTTCCGGCCGCGCCACGCTGGCCACCAGCGCCGACTTGATCAGTCCCTGAAAGTCGACCGCCAGATCCCATGGTTGCGCGCGCAGCGCCCTCCACGCGCCGGCGAGGCCCGGGAAGGTGCGCCGGTCCAGTTCGATCACCGAGTCGAGGTAGGGATTGCCCTCCAGCAGCACGCTCCACCGCGGATGGATCACCCAGGTGATGCTCGAATGCGGAAGGCTGTGTTTCAAGCTGGCGACGGCCGGCAGAGCCGCCACCACGTCTCCCATCGAGCCCAAGCGGATCACCAGGATCCTCGGACCGTTCATCCCGCTCCTTCCTCGCCGTGACGCTCGAGCACACGTTTGACAAAGCGCTCTGTGAGCCCGGTGTCCGCCGCAGGTTCCGCCGGCGGCTGGCCGTTCGCCAGCACCACGTAGTCCACCATCGAGAGCGCGGCCACCAGTTCGGCGCGGGCACGTTGAGCCAGTAGCGGCTTGGGCGGATCGGTCACTTCCACCACCAGCAGTTGGCTGGGCGCGACGAATTGCCGCAGCAGCCGGACGTGCTGGGCGAGCAGCGGATCAAAGTGTCCCGACACCCAGTGAGCGGGCCGCCCCTTGAGCAGTTCCCGGGCCTGTTCGGGCGCAAGAATTTTCGAGCGAGTGTCCAAGATAGCCTAGTCTAGCAGGCCTTCTACTGTCGTTACGATCAGTCACTAAGTATGGCTCTAGGGCGATAAGTGCGTCGAAAGTCGTAACGAGGAGTCGTCCTTTTTGCCGGCAATGCGGCTGCAACATCGTATCACCGCGCTGCGATGATTCGCCGCACATCTTTCAAGAGCACGAACAGATGCACAGGATCGGTGGGGGAGGGGATGAAATCGAAGTTCTGGTAGAAGCTCCGCGCTTCCTCGTTTTTGGCATGAACCGCGAACGCGCGGATGCCGGCAATGTCGGCCGCCTGAAGCGTGCGCTGCATCGCATCTTTCAAAAGCGCCTTCCCGACGCCCTGGCCGTGCCAGCGTCGATCCACCGCCAGGCGCGCCAGCAGCATCACCGGTACCGGGTGGCCTGCCAGCCCTTTGGTCAATCGCTCCGGCGCTTGCTCGCGGGAAACCTGACCCACGGCGAGCGTATGGTAGCCAATGACTGATTCCCCGGCCAGGCCGGCGTAGGTTTGCGCAGCGCCCGCCTGCTGGTTAAACCAGGCATAGCGCAACAAATACCGGTTCAGTTCCTCCCGGCCGCAGTCGAAGCCTTCTGTGGGATGATCCGGACGCAGCTTTTCAACGCGGCGTTCTGCACTCACTGATTCGGCCCGGCATCAAAGCATCCGGGCTCTTTCAAGAGGCGCTCCAGACGCGGCAGGGGGCGGGGAGGCGCATCGAGAGCAGCTAAGAAGGCCTTCCACTGCCTGGCGTCGAGACCGAAGCTCCGCCGGTCGGCCAGCGCTTCATCCGCCCGCGCGAGCGCGCTTTCCAGCACGAATTCGCTGACCGAACGGTGCGCTGCTGCGGCGGCAGCCTGCAGCGCGCGCTTAGCCTGGCACGTGAGCCGAAGATCGAGCTTTTCGCTGCGTGTGGTGCGTGCCGGCATAGTTAATCCTGCTCAACTTGAACCTATCCGTTATGCCCGACAATGTCAAGACAGCCTCCTGCGGCTCCACATCGTTTGCAGTTTTCTCTACGGTCTGCCATCAGCCTACAAGCCCGGCGGCGCTTATTGGCACCCTGCCTTGCACATGCTGTTGCGTTGCAGGGCGCGGCTGGCACGGCGATACCCGCAAAAGAGTCCCCTGAATCCCCCATCGGTACTATAGGAAAAAAACTCCTAACCCCTAATAATTACATTTACCTAGTACGAAGGCGGGAGAACCGATCCATGGACCTCGTATTTGAGAGCAACCCTCACACCTGCGCCGAGCTCGGACTCGATTGCGGTGGGTGCATTCACCAGGCAGCCGCGAGCGTGGCTGCTGTTTGTCAAAGCCTGGATTCGACCGGGGTCCAGCAGACTTTCTTTCAGCTTTTCCCCTCGCCTGGATGCCGTCCCATGGCCGAGGCCTTCGAGCTGGCCTATCGGGAATCGTTGCAGCCGGCGAAGCCTCGCGTCACCTACGCTTCCGCTTCCGCTGCGGCCTAGCTTCGGTCCAAATCGCCCGGCGCATTCCAGCCAGGCGAGCCTGACATTGTAAAATACTCTATATGATGGTCGAGATCGAAGGCGTTGCTCTTCATCTGGCTCATCCTGACGAACTCACGGTTACCTGGGTCGGCCAGGAAGAAGTGATGCGGCAGTTGCTGGCTGCCTGGCTGGTTGTGGATTCGCAGGATGTTCCGATGAATCCGCGGCTGTTGGGGAAGCCCGGCGTCGGCAAGACCACGCTGGCGTACGCCGCGGCGAAGCGGCTGCAACGCGAAGTCTATATCATGCAGGCCACCGTCGACACGCGGCCGGAGGACTTGCTGGTAACGCCGGTGATCGAGGGCCAATCCAAGCTGCGCTACGTCGCTTCGCCGCTGGTGAGCGCGATGCTGCGCGGCGGCGTGGCCATTCTGGACGAAGGCAATCGCATGAGCGAGAAAAGCTGGGCCAGCCTGGCGCCGCTGCTCGATAACCGCCGCTACGTCGAATCGATCGTGGCCGGAATCAAGATCAAGGCGCATCCGCTGTTCCGGCTGGTGGCCACCATGAACGACGACGCCTCTACTTTCGATCTTCCCGAGTACATCCATTCCCGCCTGCAACCACAAATTACCATCGATTTTCCTGAACGTCACGAAGAATATGCTATATTAAAGGAAAATGTTCCGTTCGGCGAGGAACATATCCTGAACTATGTCACCGAATTTCTGCAACAGGCGCATTCGGCCGACGAGCGCTACACGGTTCGCGATGGCATCAACATCGCCCGCTTCGTCATGAAGCTCAAAGGAATTGAAGAGGGGCTCACGCTGTCGAGCCAAAGCGACGAGCGATTCCTGATGCGCACCGCCATTCTCGAAACCCTGGGCGAAGAAGCGCTGCGCTATGTCCCACGCGCCTAAAACGTTCGAAGATCCGGGCAGCCTGCGGCGCGGCAACTTCACCTATTTTCCGGTGGTGCCGGGAAGGATCGAGTTCAGCATCGCGCTGCGCCGCGCCATTCTGCGCGACCGGCCCAGCGCTATCGCGGTCGAATTGCCCGCGTCGCTGGAAGACGTTTACCTGCAGGCCCTGGCGCGGCTGCCCGAGATGTCGGTGATCGTTTATCCGGACCCGCAGGACGACGAGCGCCTCATCTACGTGCCCGTGGAACCCTGCGACCCGTTCACCGAGGCGGTCCGGACGGGGCTCGAAGTGGACGCGGCTGTGATTTTCATGGAACCGCACTCCGGCGACCGGCCGCACTTGCCGGACCTGTACCCGGATCCATACTCGGCGCGTTACATCGGAATTGAGAAATACATCGAGGCCTATCGCGTCTATCCGCAGGAGCGCAACGAGGACATCGCCGCGCACGCCGCCGCCATGGCGTGGAAGCTGCAAGGCGCCGATCCGCTGGCCCATACGCTGGCGGTGGTCTCGCTGAATCTGCTCGATCCGCTTCTGGACGCGATGGAGACTCCGCAAGACGAGCCGGCCCGCCGCCAGCCGGCCGAAATCCGGCTGCTCAACCCGCATCCCGACTGCCTGGCCGAGATCACCGTCGAGTATCCCTACTTGCAGGATCGCTACGAGTCCTTTCGCGCGCAGATGCTGTCGGAAGAAATGGTCGACCGCCCCAAGGTGCAATTCGATCTGTTGCGCGAGGCCGAAGCCGAATACGGGAAGAACACTGGCGACAAAGTGGAATACTGGCAGCGGCGCATGATGGCGCGTTTCACGCGAAACCTGGCCTCGATCAATGGCGACCTGGTGGCGGGCGTCTTCGATCTCACCGTGGCGGCGCGCTCGGTGGTGGACGACAACTACGCCTACGAAGTCTGGCAGATGGCCAACCGCTATGTGGCGCAGAAAGCGTCCAGCGATTTGCTGGAAACGGTGAATTTGTCGGGCGAGGAGATTTGGCTCAAAACCAAGAAGCTGCGGCTGCGGCGGCGGCTCCCGCGGCCCAAGCAGCGCCTGGTGCCGCACGGCCTGAAACGGCGCAAGAAAGAAAAATTCGAAGGAGAGTGGGCGCAGCAGACGGATGGAACGGCCATTTGTTCCTACCCGCCCGAGGACCTGGTGATCGAAGATTACGGCCGGCTCCTGAAGCGAAAAGCCAAGAGCATGCTCTCGGAGGAGCGCACCCGGACTGAGCCCTTCACCACCTCGATCCTGGACGGCATCGACCTGCGCGAGACCATTCGCAACTGGCACGAGGGCCAGATCTACGTCCGGCAGCTCGACCGCATTGCCGGCGAGGTCGGCGCGCTGGTAGTCATCTTCGACCAGGACCGCGAGGATCGCTACCAGTATCTGACCACCTGGCTGGGCGAGCATCAAAACGAATCGGATATGGCGTTTTATTCGACCTACCCGTTCGAGCATCTGGTGGGTCCGGGAATCGGCCGCGCCGAGTACGGTGGCTTCCTGATGACGCTGCCGCCGCGCCGCATGATCGACGTCTGGTCCGATCCCGACTACGATTTCGCGCAGAACAAGCCCGAGCGTCTGCTGCTGGCGGCGCTCGATTATTCCAAGCAGCGTTACGTGGTGTACGTGGCCGCCAAACCGCCGCGCTCGATTTTCCGCTCCATCGCCGGGCACTTGAACCGCCGCATCGTTTATATCCCGATTGGCGCGCTGAATCCGGCCAAGCTGAAAAAAATCCGAGTAGTCCACGTGCTGGACAGCTACGAGCGCCGCGATCAGGCCAAAGAATACATCTGGTGATCGCCGTGGCGTGCGCACTCCTGCGTGCCGCGTTCACACCCGTGTGAACGCAAGTGAACGGCTATTCAAACCGAAACTTCCGTGTCAGCACCCATCCTGCAATCACCGCGACGGTCAGAAACGCCGCCACGTGCGGGACCACCGCAGCGGGAGAATCCCCGAAGCTCATGAGCTTGTGCAGTGCATCCATGGCCCAGCCGGTCGGGAACACCAGCGCGATCTTCTGCGCCCAGGGCGGCGTGATCTCGATGGGCCACCAGCATCCGCCCAGCGCCGCCAGCACGTTGCTCACGATCACGCCCATGCCGACCACCTGTCCCTCGATACGCGCGAAATTCCCCAGCAACAAGCCGAACACCGCGGTCATTCCGGCGTAAGCCGCCAACAGCGCCAGAATCGCGCCCAGATGATCGCCCCAGTGGACCTTGAACAGCACGGTTCCGGTGAGCATGGCGAATAAAATCTGCACGAATCCGAGCGACATCCGCGCGCCCCACTTCGCCAGCACCACCGCGCCGCGCGAGATCGGCGCAGACGCGAGCCGACGCAGGATGCCTTGCCGGCGCTCCGCCAGAATCGTGATGCCGCCCACGTTGAGCAGCACCAGCATCGTGAACATCACCAGCATGCCCGGAACCGCCTGCTCAAATCCGATGGGCGCCACTTGCCTCTTTCCCGCCGACGTAGCACGTAGCGCAATCCGTCGTGGGTGCTGGGCGAGGCGGGCGAATGCTTCGGGCGATGGCGCGATGCCTTCAGCCCTGAGCGTGGCCACATCGCCCGCCAGCGCGTACACCGCGCGGCTGACGCGCGTTTGTTCGTATTCGGTATTGATGCCGGTGCCGTGCCGCACGAACTCGACCTGGGGAGCCCGGCCCGCCAGCACCGAAGCAGTGAACCCCGGCGGGAGATGAATCGCGCGGAAAAAATCCGGCTGATCCACGACACGGAAATTGCGCTGCTCGAGCCGCGCCGCCAACTCGTCCGCAAGAAAGCCGGCATCGGCAGGCTTGACCATTGCGATCGGATCCGGTTCATCCAGCCGCCCGAAGCCGCCCGATACATTGCCGATGAAGTAGAAGAAAATCACAGGCATGACGAATGTCCACAGCAGCGTTTCGCGGCGGCGCAGCAGGTGGCTGAGGTCGCGCGAGAGCAGAAACAGGACGTCCCTCAACATGCCAGTCTCCGAATGTTTCGGACGCCGATGAGCCACGCGGCCGTTATAAACGCAGCGACAATCGCGGCCGCCGTGATTCGCATCTCGCCTGCGAGAACCGCACGCAGTTCGATCACGCACCACCCGTTGGGCGTCCACTGCCCGATAGTCGCCAGCTTGCGCGGCATCCATTCGAACGGCACGAATCCGCCGCCCAGCATCACCAGCGGCAATGTAACGAAGTTGGTCAGCATGCTGGCCACGCGTTCCGACGACGCCGCGGACTGGACAATCATGATGAGCAGATACAGGGCGCAGCCGGACGCCGCGATCCACAGAACCGCCGCTGGAAGATTCGCGATGCGCAGATTCATCAATTGGCGCGCCACCAGCAATCCGAACGCGCCGATGACACTGAACACCAGCGCGGAAGCCAGCAGCTTGCCCGCCAGAAACGCGCCCAGGCTGGCCGGCGTGGTGGCGATTCGTCGCAACGCTCCGGAAGAACGCTCGCGCCAGACATCGGCCGCCAACGCCCCGGCGATGAAAAAGATCGCCATGAACAACGCACCCGGCAGCAGCAAGGCAGCGAATCCGCCGGGTTGTTCGGACTTGTCCGGGATCACGTTTGTGACTAGCTGAAGAGCCTGCGAGCCGCCCGCACCCTGAAATGACGCCGCCCGGTCCAACATGATCGCGAGTGACTCCTGGATCATGTCGGGAAGAATGCGCTGCGACGGATTGCGAACCAGGTCCAGGGTGACCGGCCGGGCGGCGATGAAGGAAGCCGTGAAGCCGGGCGGAACGATGAGCAGCGCCGAGCCCTCGCCGCGATCCAGCCGTCGCCGCCCCGCCTCGGCGCCGACCTTCTCGATGGTGAGCATCTGGCCAAGCGCGCCCTGGCTGAACGCGCTCGCGAGCATGCCGGCTCCGATGCCGCCGTCTTCATCAGCAATGAACAGAGTTCCATGCGGCCGCGAGCCGCCGGGTCCGAACACCAGCGTGAGAATGATGACGACGAACGTGGGAATAGCGATCCAGGTAAGCAGCGCCACCGGTTCGCGCCGCAGCCGAAGCAGGTCCTTCCACGCGCTGATCCAGATGAACCGCATACTACTCGCGAAGCTCCGTGCCCGTGAGTTTGATGAACAGGCTTTCGAGGCTCGGCTGGGTCAGCGTGGTGCCGCGGACCTCCGAGCCGTTCAGCGCGCCGAAGATGACCGGGAGGCGGTGCGAAGCGTCGCTCATCGACAGCGACAATTGACCTTCGTCGGCGTGCAGGATTTCGACGCCTTCGACGCACGCGAGCGCCTGGCGAACCGTCTCCGGTTGAAACACGCCCGTCAGCCGCAGCAAGTCGCGCTCCCCCACCATGGCGCGCAGTTCGCGCAACGTTCCTTGGGCGATGATGCGACCGTGATCGATGATCCCCAGCCGGTCGCACAGCGACTCAGCCTCTTCCATGTAGTGCGTGGTGTAGAGAACGCATGCGCCCGAGCGCGCCTGCTCGCGAACCAGTTCCAGCAGGCGCACGCGGCTTTGCGGATCGACGCCCACGGTCGGCTCGTCGAGCAGCAGCACTTGCGGCCGATGGACGATCCCGCACGCGAAGTTGAGGCGCCGCTTCATGCCGCCGCTGAAGCGCTTGACCGGTTCCCTGGCGCGATCGAGCAGACCTGTGAGATCCAGCGCCGCCTGGATGCGCTCGCGCAGCTTCGCGCCGCGCAGGCCTTGCGCACCACCCCAGTACGCCAGGTTTTCCCGCGCGGAGAGGTCGTCGTAGAGCGCGAGCTCTTGCGGAACCACACCCAGGCTGCGCCGCGCCGCCACCGCGTCATGCACCACGTCGTGCCCCATCACGCGAATCTCGCCGCTAGATGGCGCCAGCAGCGCGGAGATGCAGCCGATGGTGGTGGTCTTGCCCGCGCCGTTCGGCCCGAGCAGGCCGAAAATCTCCCCCGGCCGCGCCGTAAAGCTGACGTCGCGGACCGCGATGAGGCCGCCGTACTGCTTGCGGAGCTGTTGGACTTCGATCATGCTTCCATTCCAGGATAGAACCGAAGCGCGGCGCCGCGCGCTGAAACCGGATAAGCGGTTGCCGGGACAGGACCAGCGGCTATTTCTCGGCTTCCAGGATGGCCTCGACCAAACCGTCCAGCGTGAATTGCCGCGCTTCGGCGTGCACGGTGAGCCCGTGGGCGCGCGCGGTTTCCGACGTTACCGGGCCGATGGACGCGATGCGGACTCCTTGCAGCGATTCACCTCCGGCGGCGGCAATCAGATTGTGGACCGTCGAGGAACTGGTGAACGTGATCCAGTCTGGTTTCTGGCCGGCGGAGAAAATCTGGCGTGCGTGCTCCGCGGCTTCCGCAGGTACGACGTTGCGATAAGCTTCCACCACGTCCACATGAGCGCCCAGTTTGGAAAGCTCGGCCGGAATCAGGTCGCGGGCCACGGCAGCGCGCGGCAGCAGCATGCGTTTTCCGCTCAGCGCCTGCGACGAGAAAGCCCTCACCAGGCTCTCGGCCACATACTCGCCGGGCATCAGATCGACCTTTAAGTGCAGTTTCTCCACGGCGCGGCGTGTGGCCGGCCCGATGGCGCAGATTTTCGCCTTCAACGATCGCAGATCGTGCGGCGAGCGGTCCATGCGCTCCAGAAAAAAGCGGACGCCGTTCACGCTGGTGAAGATCAGCCAGTCATAGCTGTCCAGGCACGCGATGGCGCGATCCAGCGGGCCAGGGTCTGCCGGAGGCTGAATCGAGATCACCGGCAACTCGAGCGCGTCGGCGCCGAGCGCGCGCAGCCGGTCCGACAATTCCGCCGCCTGATCCGGCGCGCGCGTCACCACAATGCGGCATCCGAACAGCGGCAGCTTTTCGTACCAGCTCAACTTGTCGTGCAGGGCCGCCACCTCGCCGATGATGACGGTGGCCGGTGGCTTCATGTGCGCTTCGTCGATCCGGTCGGCAATGTTTCCGAGCGTGCCGGTGACCGTCTCCTGGTCCGGACGCGTGCCCCAGCGAACCGCGATGGCGGGAGTCTCGGGCGACCGGCCATGAAGGATGATCTCGCGCGTGATTTCGTGGATCGCGCCGATGCCCATGAAGATGACCAGCGTTTCCGATTGGCCGGTTTTGCTCCAGTCGATGCCCGCCACGTCGTGCCCGGTCACGAAGGTGACCAGTTTGGTATGAGCGCGGTGCGTCAGCGGCACGCCGCTGTAAGCCGCGATGCCGAGGGGCGACGTCACGCCGGGTACAACCTCGAACGCGATGCCCGCCTCGGCCAACGCCTCCAGTTCCTCGCCGCCGCGTCCGAAAATGAAGGGGTCGCCTCCCTTCAGCCGCACCACGATGAGGCCGCGCCGCGCACGCTCGATCATCATACGGTAGACTTCCTCCTGCGGGAAGGCGTGCACCGCCCTTTTCTTGCCGACGTAGATCCGCTCGCAGTCTTTTCGCGTCAGCTCGAGCAGATGCTCGTTGGCCAGATGATCGTAGAGCACCGCGTCGGCTTGGGCCAGAAGTTTGCGGCCCTTCCAGGTGATGAGGTCAGGATCGCCCGGCCCGGCGCCGACCAGGTAGACCTTGCTCATGTGCGGAGCTTGGAATCTGCCTCTGCGCCGTAGACCGCTTCCAGGATCTCGGCGCCGCCCGCGGCGAGCAACTCATCGCCCAGCGCGCGGCCTATGGCGGCGGCATCGGCGGCTCGCCCGCCCGATTCTTTTCGGATCACCTGCGAGCCGTCCGGCGAAACGACCACCGCACGCAGCCGCAACACCGCGCCATCCACGGTGGCATGCGCGCCGATCGGCACCTGGCACCCGCCTCCCAGCGAGGCCAGCACCGCGCGTTCGGCGGTGACCGCGATTCTGGTCTCGGCGTGCTCCAGCCGCCGGCAGATCTGCTGCGCCTGGCCTCCATCGTCGCGAGTCTCCACCGCGAGAGCGCCCTGGCCCACGGCCGGGCACATCACCTCCGGCTCCAGCAACTCCGTGATCCGGCTTTCCCAGCCCAGGCGCCGCAGACCGGCCGAGGCCAGAACAACCGCGTCGTATTTGCCTTCATCCAGCTTGCGCAGGCGCGTATCCAGATTGCCGCGGATATTCTCGATTTGGAGATCCGGCCGCAGCGCACGGATCTGGGCGGCGCGGCGCAGCGAGCTGGTGCCGACCCGGGCGCGCTGGGCCAAGCCGGCCAACCGTCCACCGATCAGCGCGTCGCGCGGGTCTTCGCGCTCCGGAATCGCCGCCAGAGTGAGGCCGGCGGGCAGCTCCGTCGGCAGGTCCTTCAAGCTATGCACGGCCAGATCGATCGATCCGTCCAACAGCGCCTCTTCGATTTCCTTGGTGAACAGACCCTTGGTGCCGACTTTCGAGAGCGCCACGTCGGTGATCTTGTCGCCCGTGGTGTGAATGATCTGAAGGCGGCACTCCACGCCGAAGCCTTCCAGCCGCGCCTGAATCCAGCGCGCCTGCCAGAGGGCGAGTTGCGAGCCGCGCGAACCGACGGTCAGCATGCTAGTCGCCGCCCAGGTGGAACACTTTTCGAATCGCGGCGACGAAATGATGTCCGTCCGGCTGCGACGCTTGGCGCCGCAACTCCGAGATGGGCCCGTGCGCGATCTTGTTCATCATGCTTTTGGTCAGCGCCTCGAGAGCCTGCTCCTGCTCCGGCGTAAGCGCGCCCAGCTTGCCTCGCATGCGCGCCAGCTCCGCCTGCCGGACCTGCTCGAATTGTTCCTGCAAGCTGACGATGGTGGGGACCACCTCACGGGCCTTCAGGCGCGCCAGCATGCGGTCGACTTCCTCGCGAATGATGGCTTCCGCTTCCTCGGCCGACTGCATGCGCCCCGCCAGGTTGGTCTCGACCACCTTTTGCAGATCGTCGATGTCGTAGAGAAACACGTTGTCGAGTTCGTTGACGCTGGGCTCGATGTTGCGCGGCACGGCGATGTCGATCAAAAATACCGGACGATTGCGCCGGGCGTCGATCACCTTTTTCATCTCGTCGCGCACGATGATGTAGTGCGGCGCGCCACTGGACGTGATGACAATGTCCACTTCGGGCAAGAATTCCTGGAAGCGCGTATATTCCACGATCTGGCCGTCGAAAAGCTGCGCCATCTCGACCGCCCGCTCGTGCGTGCGGTTGGTGACGAAGATCTGGGTCGCTCCATTGCGGCGCAGATGGCGCGCGGCCAGCTCGGACATCTTACCCGCGCCCACAATCATGACTTTCTTGTCGGCCAGCGTGCCGAAAATCTCCCGGGCCAGCTCCACGGCGGCGTAGCTGACCGAGACCGCGCTCTCGCCGATGTCGGTCTCCGAGCGAACGCGCTTCGCCACGTTGAAGGCGCGGGTGAGCAGAGCATCCAGAAAACCGCTCAGCGCGCCGTGCTGCTTGGCCAGCGCATAGGCGGCCTTGAGCTGCCCCAGGATCTGCGGCTCGCCGACCACCATGGAATCCAGGCTGGCGGCCACGCGAAACAAATGTCGAATGGCCTCGCCGTCTTCATAGTGGTAAAGATACGGCGTCACCCATTCGCGCTCCACGTGCCGCGTTTCGGCCAGAAAGGCATCCACCGCGACTGTGGCCCCGGCCCGATCGTCCGAGGTCAGCGCGACCTCGACGCGGTTGCAAGTGGATAGGATCAGGCCCTCGCAAAAACCGGGCCGGCGTTTCAGGTCCTGCAAAGCTTCCGCCAGAGCATGTTCGTCGAAGGCCAGGCGCTCGCGCACCTCCACCGGAGCGCTGTTGTGGTTCACGCCGGTGATTGAGAATCTCATTTGGCGAGCACTGTGCTTAAGCCTACGTGCGCGGCCCAAGTCACGGCGGAGCAGCACAGGACCGCTACGGCCATGAGCGCGGCCTTGCGGCCTCTCCATCCCGCCGTCGCGCGCATGAAAACCATCGCCAGATAAAAGCCCCAGGTCACGAACGCCAGCGCGATGCGCGGATCGCGAATCCACGTGCTGCCGGTTTCGATGGAAGCCCAGGTGCTGCCCGCGATCACGCCCAGCGTGATGAACACGAAGCCGAAGCTCATCGAGTTGGTCACGAGATTATCGAGCGTGCCGAGCGGCGGCAGGCGCGACAGCAGATTGACCTTTTTCTTGTTCTTGAGCTGCCGTTCCTGGATGAGGTAGAAAATCGAAGCCACCGCCGTCAGCAGCAGCGCCGCGTATCCCAGCAGAATCATCGTCACGTGCAGCAGCAGCCAGGTGTTTCGCACGCCCGTGCTCGGCCAGGAGAGCATGGGTGTCTCGCTGGCCCCGATCTGCGTCAGCACAAACACCAGCGGAAAAATGCAGACACTTAGACTCGCGAAATTGTACCTCCAATAGACGAAGAGAAACAAAACCGCGATCAAAAACGCGCATACCGTGGCGCACTCGAAGAAGTTGTCGACCGGGAAGTGGCCGATGGTGATCGCCAGCTCGACGATGGCGACCAAGTGCAGCACTGCGCCCACCAGGAAGGCGAACAGCGCGGGTTTGAGGAAGCCGGATTTCTTGCGAAGCAGGACAGCTAAGGCGTGCAGCAGGCCGACGCCATAGAGGGCCGTGGCCAAGCGGAGCCAGAAAACGCCCATTTCATGCATTAAATTCCAGTATAGCGTGGGGCGATTTTCTGGACACGTTTCAGGCCAGTTTGGCGAGATATTGCTCCAGTTCGGCCGGCAGCGGAGCGGTAACCGTGACAGCCGCGTGCGTGGCGGGGCTGGTAAACGTGATGCGCTGTGCGTGCAGGAAGTAGCGGCCGAGCGGGCCGGCTGGCGCGCCATACAGCGTGTCGCCAACCACCGGGTGGCGGATGCTGGCCAGGTGCACCCGAATCTGGTGCGTCCGGCCGGTGCCGATGCGCACTTCGAGCTGCGTGAATTTGTCGAAGCGCCGGACCACGTGATATTCGGTGATGGCGGCGCGCCCGCGGGCCATGCGCGTGGTCATGCGGACGCGGCGCGCAGGATCGCGCGTAATGGGAGTTGCGATGCGGCCCCGCTCGGATTTGGTGGGGCCGTGCACTAGCGCCAAATAGATTTTTTCGACTTGGCGCGACTCGAATTGGGCGGCCAGATCGCGGTGGGCGGCGTCGTTGCGCGCCACCAGGATCACGCCGCTGGTGAATCGGTCCAGACGGTGCACGATTCCGGGACGAAGCTCGCCCGCTACTCCCGAGAGTTTGCCGAAGCGATGCAGCAACGCGTTTACCAGAGTTCCGGAATGTACGCCCGCGCCCGAGTGCACCACCATGCCGGCCGGTTTGTTGACAGCGATCACGGCGTCGTCTTCATAGAGGACCTCCAGCGGGAGAGCTTCTGGAACGGCGCGCAAAGGCGGCAGTTCGGCGGGCTCCACATCAATGTGCTCCGCGCCACGGAGCACGTAGGATCGTTTTTGCGGCGCGCCGTCGATGCGCACGCGGCCGGATTTGATCCAATCCTGCAGCCGCGCCCGGCTGTATTCCGGTAGGCGCGCGTGCAGGTAGAGATCCAGGCGCTGGCCGGCGTCGACGGAAGAAGCTTCCAGGTGGATCATTCGGCGATGGCGTTCGCACGAGTGCGAACGCGGCACGCTGAAGCGTGCGCCACGGGCCTCACTTGCCGGTCCAGCAGGCGGCGCGCTTTTCGAGAAACGCCGTGATGCCTTCCTGCGCGTCCTGCGCCAGCGAATTCATGGTCATGACTTCTTTGGCGTAGGCGTACGCCTTGGGTTGATCCAGATCGATCTGCGCGTAGTAAGCCTGTTTGCCGAGCGCGACGGTGAAGCTGCTGGCTTGCGCGATCTGGCAGGCGAGCCGGCGCGTTTCCGACTCTAGCTCGCTGGCGGGAACCACGCGGTTGACCAGGCCCCACTCGGCGGCGGTCGCCGCGTCCACCATCTTGCCCGTCAGCAGCATTTCCATGGCGCGCTTGCGGCCCACGGCGCGGCTCAAAGCCACCATGGGCGTGGTACAGAACAGCCCGATCTTCACGCCGGGAGTTGCGAACTGAGCCTGGTCGCTTGCGATCGCCAAGTCGCAGGTCGCGACCAACTGGCAGCCGGCGGCCGTGGCGATCCCCTGCACCTGCGCAATCACCGGCTGCGGGATGGCTTGAATCTTCAGCATCAGCTCGGTGCAGACGTCGAAGATCCGGCGGTAGTCGGCGACCGTGCGTCCCACCATTTCGCTAAGATCGTGTCCGGAACTGAATGCCTTTCCGGCGGCGCCCAGAATGACCGCGCGAACATTGGCGTTCGAGCCCAATTCGTCCAGGCAGCGAATCAGCTCCAACATCAGCTCGAGCGAGAGCGCGTTGCGGCGGTCGGGACGATTCAACGTGATGATTCCCAATTGGCCGTCAATTGAGGCGAGTAAGTTTTGGTAGGGCATTCGCACCCTCCTACTTGGAGTGTACTGTGTCCCGGCCGCCCGGTGACGGCAAAGCGGCTTTGGGGATGAAGCGAAATTCATCCGGGCATGCAATCCCGGTTGTAATGCAAGGGGCCGTTGGACACGTCTAACAGCAAGGATGCAGGCGATGGAGCGGGGCTCAATCACCGCCGGTCGCTGCATCACGCGACAATAGAGGCTAGTGGATTGGAGGCCAGCATGAAGGCACGATATGTTCTTGCAATCGCGGCTGTGACGATGGCAGCATCGATGCGCGCGCAGCCTTTCGAGCGCCGGGCGACATTCCGGCCGGGCGGGAATCCGAACGAAGGAAAATGCACCATCGAGGTGGTGGTGGACGGCGTCGCGGAAATCGAGATCCGGGGTGACGACGCCATAATGCGAAATCTGGGCGGTCAGCCCCCGCAGTGGCGCCGCTTCGAATGTACCGGGCCGGTGCCCGCCAATCCCGGGAATTTCCGTTTTCAAGGTGTCGATGGCCGGGGCCGGCAGCAACTGCTTCGCGATCCGCGCGGCGGCGGTTCGGTGGTGGTGCGAATCGAGGATCCGCAGGGCGGCGCCGATAAGTACAAGTTCGACCTGACCTGGAGTGGTGCGTATCCGCCGGGCCCGGATCGGGGCCGCGGACCGGACCGGGGTCGCGACTTCAATCGAGACCGCGACCGTGACTTCAATCCAGACCGGGATCGCGATCGGGACCAGGACGCCTACTATCGCGACCGCGACGACTGGTTCCGCCGCGACGACTGGCGGCAGCGTTTCTTCCAGCGCATCCGCGACGACGTCGAGCACGTCCGCTCGATCACTTTCCCCATTGGCGGCGATCAGTACCGCCTGGCCCGCGTCCTTCAGGAACTGGATGAGCTGCAAGACAAATTGACGCGCGGCCGGTACGATGAAGGGCAGTTGAACGACGTGATCGACGCCGTGCAGCGCGTGGTACGGGATAATCGGCTGGCTCCCCGCGACCGCGACATACTGACCGACGACTTGAGCCGCATGCGGGAGTTCCGGTCCCGGCACGGGCAGTGGGGCGCGCGCTAGCCGACGGGGCGGTTTGTTTCACTCGCAGCGCAGCGCCTCGGTTGGATCCAGCCGCGCCGCACGCCGCGCGGGAACGTAGCTGGCCGCCAGGGCGATGACGATGAACAGCGCGCCGCAGGCCGCAAATGTCCAGCCATCCGTGGCGCTGGTTTCGAACAGCAGGCTCTGCAGGACCCGATGGAGCGCCAGAGATCCGGCCGAACCAATCAACACGCCGAGGATCGCAAGCACCAGGCCTTCCCGCAGCACCAGTGCCAGGACTTTTCCCGGTTCGGCTCCCAGCGCGAGACGCACGCCCAACTCCTGCGTGCGTTGTGCGACCGAATAGCCGATCAATCCGTACAATCCGACCACCGCCACCACCAGGGCGAACGCGGAAAGGACGGCCAGCAGCAGCGTCGTTAACCGCGCCGGCGTGATGGAGTCGGCCAGGTACTCCTCCATGCTGCGCACGTTGGTGACCGGCTGATCTCTGTCTATCGCCAGAATTGCGGACCGCACCGGCGTGGAGAGCGCCAGCGGATTGCCGGTGGAGCGCACGATCAGGTTCATCGATTGTGTATGGAACTGGGCCAGGGGACAATACATTTCCGGAGTTGCGATCTTGGCCAGCGCAATGTTCTTCACGCTGCCGGTCACGCCGACCACCTGCAGCGGCTGCAGCGCGTTTCCCACCAGGATGTGTTTTCCAACTCCGCTCTGGCCCGGCCAGTAGGATTCGGCCAGCGCTTCGTTGACGATGGCCACCAGCGGCGCGTCGATCTTGTCGCGCTGGTCGAAGAAGCGGCCGCGTAACAGCGGGATGCCCATGGTCTGAAAATACGACGGGCTGATGGCCTGCATGGGGAGCAGCGGGCGTTGCGGAATCGGCGCTTCAGGCCGGCCCTCGAGCAGCATCGGCGCGTAGCGCCACGGATGCAGCGGCAGACCCGACGACAGGCTCACCGAGCGGACACCCGGCAGCGCGCCGGCTTCGGCCAGCACGCGCTCGAAGAAGCCCGCCACTCGAGCCGGGCTGGAATATCGAGCGGGTGGAAGCGCGATGTTCATCAGCAGCAAACGGTCCGGGCGGAAACCCAGCTTCACATTCTCGAGCTGCACGAAGCTGCGTATCAGCAAGCCGGCGCCGATCAGTAGGATCATCGAAATAGCGATTTGCGAAACCACCAGCAGGCTGCGTGTGAAATTGCGAATGCGCCCGCCCGTAACGCCGCGGCTTTCATCGCGCAGGGCGCCTTGCACGTCGGTTCTAGATGCTTGGAACGCCGGAACCAGTCCGAACAGAACGCCGGTGACGATGGACGCGGCGAGGCTAAAGGCGAGTACTGGCAGGTCGATGCGGACCGGATTGATGCGCGGCAGAGCCAGCGGCGGAAGCAGAGCCGCGAACCGGACGGCTACGGCGCTCAGAAGCACGCCCAGGCCGCCGCTGGCCAGGGCCAGGAAAACGCTTTCGGCGAGCAGTTGACGGATCAGGCTGCTGCGCGTCGCGCCCAAAGCGGTCCGGATGGCGATTTCCTTGCGGCGCGCCAGCGAGCGCGCCAGCAGCAGGCTGGCAACGTTGGCGCAGGCGATCAGCAACAGAAACGCGACGGCGCCTAACAGCACCAGCACCGCGTTGCGCACCGGCTCGACCATGAGGTCCTGCACCGGGTTCAGGCCGATGCCCTGCTGGGGGTCCGCGTCTGCGAGCGCGGGGTTTTCGCGGCGGTATTCAGCGTCCAGCACACGCATTTCGCCGCGGGCTTGATCCAGCGGTACGCCACGGCGAACGCGCGCGATCCCGATCAGGTAGGAAGCGCCCGCACGGGCTTGCGCGAGGGGCACCGCGTCGGTCTCGAAGGTCCGGCTGGACCAGAGGTCGACGCTGCGGCCGAGCGGCGCGAATTCGAAATCCGGCGGCATCACGCCGATGATGGTGGTGGGAATGGAGTCGAGCGTCAGGATTTGCCCCATGGCTCCGGGGTCGGCGCCGAAGCGCCGCTTCCACAGCGAATCGCTGAGGATCACTACGGGCGGGCCGCCGGGCTGGTCCTCTTCGGCACGGAATGCGCGGCCCAGCATCGGCCGGACGCCCAGCACGTCGAAAAAATTCCACGCCACTCGAACCGATGCCAGCAGCTCCGGATCGCCGCGTCCGGTGAGATTGAAATTCTCGGCGGTGACGAACGGAGCGAATCCGGCGAACGAGCGGCTGTGCTCCTGGAGGAACCGGGCCCGATAGTAAGAGAACGCGCGGCGGCCGGAGCTGTTGGCGTTGGTGACGATGACCAGGCGCGCGGGATCTTGGTACGGAAGCGGCCGAAACAGGAGCGCGTTGGCGACGCTGAAAATCGCGGTTGTGGCTCCGATGCCGAGCGAGAGCGTCAGGATGGCGATGATGGCGAACGAAGGACTCTTGGCCAGCAAGCGCGCGCTGTACCGCCAGTCGTCCATGAGAGTTCGCAGCATACCGCTTCACCAGACATTGTAATAGCCGTCGTGCTGGACCAACTTGACCGGGAGTCCGAATAGCCGGCTGAGGGACTCGGCGGTCAACAGCCGCGACTTGGCGCCGTCGGCCAGGATGCGGCCGCCTTCGAGCAGGATCACGCGATCGATCTCGGGAATGATGTCCGGCAGGTGATGCGTCACCAGCAGGATGCCGATGCCGGACCGCGCCAGTTTACGAAGCAGGCCGCGCAGCTCGAGCGCGGCGTGCAGGTCCAGGCTGTTGCTGGGCTCATCCAGCAGCAAGGCCAGCGGATCGTGCACCAGCGCGCGGCCGATCAGGATGCGGCGCGCCTCGCCCGACGACAGCGCGTCCATTTCGCGGTCCGCCAGGTGCGAGACTTCCAGGAGTTCGAGCACGGCGTGTGTTTTTTCCAGCATCGCCGGCGTCACGTGGTGGTAAGGCTGGACGCCGATGCTGCTGAAAAATCCGGACAGTACCGCTTCCAGGCCGGTGATGTTGCGTGTGGAGGCGCTCATCAGATCGTTGGAGACGATGCCGAGCATGGCGCGCAATTCGAAAACGTTCCAGGTGTCGTGACCGAGAATGGTGAGGGAAGAGCCTGGCTGTACCAGCGGATAACACTCGCGCGTGATGGTCTTGATCAGCGTCGATTTACCGCAGCCGTTGGGGCCGAGAATCGCGGCGTGCTCGCCGGCCTGGATGCGGAGCGTGATGTCATCGAGGACAACCTTGTCGCCACGCATCACCGAAATATTGCGGAAGTCAAGCAAGGCCGGAGAGGTGCCGGCTCGCAGGGCTGCGAAGCGATCGGTAGGCACACTACTGCGCCGTGGCGCCGGAGAGGACATGTTTTTAACGGCTAATTCTCTTCAAATGGTTGCATGTTTCGCCAGGGTCCGACAAGCGGCGTATCCGGTATACTTTATTCATGTCAAAACGCGGTCTGATCGCCGGCTTTCTGCTTTCCGCTTCGCTGGTTTTCGGGCAGCTCGACTCGAATTCGCTGACCGTGACCGCGTCGCGAAACACCAATCTTCAACCCGACCAGGTCGTGTACTCGGTGATGGTTGAATCCGGGATCAACACGAGTCTGGATGATGTGATCGCAGCGCTGCAGGGGTCGGGAATCACGGCGGCGAATTTCTCAGGTATCGATACGGCCTTCGGGATCATTCTCACCGGTACCCCTTCTCCCCAACCTACGATCGACTGGATGTTCACTCTGGCGGGTCCGTTGTCGAAGATCAAAGACACCATTTCAACTCTCAACAACGTGCAGCAGAGCATCGCCAAGCAAAATAAGGGACTCAAGATGAGCTTTTCGGTTCAGGGCACGCAGGTGTCGCCGCAACTGGCGCAATCGCAACCGTGCGTGATGGCGGATTTGCTCGCCGACGCCAGGGCTCAAGCTCAGAATCTGGCGAGCGCGGCAGGTTTCACTGTGGACACAATACTGGCCATGTCCAGTGTCACAAGTACAATGCAGGGCATTAGGCTGGCAGCGCTGCTGGCGGTCCCGCCCTGCACAGTGACTGTGAAATTCGCGCTCCTGCGGTTCCAATAGCCATGCCAAGATTCTGGCTCGTCGTGTTGATGCTTTGGGGAGGGCATGCCTTTGCCCAGAGCGATACGGATACGTTCACCGTCACGGCTGCGCGCCAGGTGAATCTCCAGCCAGATCAGATTGTGTTCGGCGTCGAGGTGCAATCCGGGCTGGACAGCGGATTCGACCAGGTCTTTGCAGCGCTCGCAAGCTCCGGTATCGACGCCTCGGATTTTTCCAGCGTCACTTTCCAGCTTCCTGGCCGCCTGGTCTGGGAGTTCACTCTGCCGGCGCCTCTTTCAAAGATGCGCGACACGGTCGCAATGCTCAGCGCGTTGCAGCAGGCAGTCGCAAAGGGCCAGGGCGGTTTGAGCCTAAGCTTCCGCGTGCGGGGGTCGCAGGTTTCGCAGGAGGCGCAGGCCGCCGCCTGCTCAAACGCGGCCCTGATTTCCGACGCGCAGTCGCAAGCCCAGGCGATGGCGAATGCGGCAGGCTTCACGGCCGGGCCGATTCTCTCGATCTCAAAGGCTGGAAGTCTACCTTCGAGCGCGACCGCCGCTTTCAATGGGTCCTTCTTGTTGGCGGTACCAGTGTTGTTCCTGGTGGCCGAGCCTGCGCCCCTCACCTGCTCGGCCACCGTTAAATTCCGCCTCTATCGCTACCACTGAAGACACTCCCAACCCGAACCGTCTAAACTGGAGAATTGCCGCTCGCGGCGGCAATCCGACTGGAGGAATCGAGCACTGATGCCTGAGGAGACTCAAAGCGGCGGACCGACCCGCAGCCAGGACGAGGTCGCCCTGGAAATGATGAAGTTCATCGCCATCACGACCGGATACGGGAAAGGCGGCGCGGCAGCCGGGTTCACCGGCAAGACCACCAAGACGCCCGAAGAGTACGCCGAGGCTCTGCTGCAACTGTTCGAGCGATGCCGGGCCGTGATTCGGAAAGAATAGACGATCGGGCAGGCTGGTGAGGCGGCGCCTGCCCGGATGGCAGGTGCTACTTCTTGCGGGCTGCCTTCTTGCCTTTGGCTTTTCTGGCTTTCTTGGCGGGCGCTTTCTTCGCCTTCTTAGCGGGCGCTTTCTTGGCTTTCTTAGCGGGCGCTTTCTTGGCTTTCTTAGCAGGCGCCTTCTTGGCTCGTTTGGGAGCCGCCTTTTTCACCGCGGCTTTCTTGGCAACGGCCTTCTTGGCGGCCTTCTTTGCAGGAGCCTTCTTGGCTGCCTTCGCCGGAGCGGGTTTGGCGGCGGCTTTTTTCACCGGTTTCTTTTTCGGCGGCGCCTCGGCTGCGGGCGCCGGGGCCGCGGGGGGTGGAGCTGCGGCCGGTTTGGCTAATTCTTCCTCGTCTTCGTCCTCAGGTCCGTATTCGCTGACTTCGGCCTGCACGTCCAAGTGTTCGTCCTCGAAACCGAAGTCGTCGAGGTCATCGTCTGCGGCGCAGCGATAGCTGTCAAACATTAATCATGCCTCCTGTTGGGCTAACCACTCCCTAGAATAACCCGTTTTTCTTGGAAGGCAATAGGGATGTGCGGACTTTTTGGATGCGCTGACTGTGGTCAGTTGGTGGAAGCAGCGTGCTGGGCGGTGACGCTCGCGGTTTTGTACGGTGCAGCTTCCGCCTTGTGGACCGGGGCCTTCTTGGATCCCGCTCCGCGGTGTGCAAGCTTGCGCTGCGTTGCGGTTCGAGCGGAAGGAGCCGCGGCGCGCGCGGCGGGATAGGCGGCCGGGATCACCAGCATATCGCCAGACTCGGGCGGGTCTGCGACCCGTTGATTCGCAGCCGATATGGAAGCGGCCGGCGTGGCGAACCGGTGGGCGATTTCGGCCAACGTTTCGCCCGGCGCCACGCGATGGACGCGCCAATTGGCCCGATGCGCTGCAGGAACGGAGTCGAAAGCCATCAGGACCATCGGCGAGCTGCCCTTGGGAACACGCAACTGATACCCTGCCGGCGCCACTGGCTTCAGCAAGCCGGGATTGAGTTCCTGAATTTCCGACAGCGGGCGCTCACATGCGTCCGCAATCAGCGCCAGGCTGGTGGGAGCCTCCAGCGTGATCGAGTCGTATTCCACCGGAGCATCGGCGTCCAGGGTCTCGAGATCATAGTCTTTCGGATTCTTGGCCATGATCGTAACAGCCAAAATCACCGGGACGTAGTTTTCCGTGTCTTTGGGAAGAACCTTCAGCCGGCGCAGCTCCCAGAAGTCCGCATAACCAGTGCGCTGCACGGCGTGGTCCACGCAATTGGGGCCGCAGTTGTAAGCCGACATGGCCAAGTACCAATCGCCGAACAGGGCGTACAAGTCATGCAGGTGCCGGGCGGCGGCGCGCGTGGCCAGCTCCGGATCCATCCGGTCGTCGGTTGCAGCCGTTTGATTCAGCCCGTACTCCCGTCCCCGGAATTGCACGAACTGCCACATCCCCACCGCTTTCTTGTAGGAGCGCGCCCTGGGAAGAAAGCCGGACTCCACCTGGGCCAAGTAGATCAACTCCTGCGGGAGGCCCTCTTCGTCCAGAATGCGCTGGATCAAGGGCCGATAGCGCCCGGCGCGGCGCAGACCCGCCAGCAGCGCTTTCCGGCCCCGCTCAGTGGAGAAGTAATGAATGTAGCCTAAGACCGCATCGTTTTCCTCCAAGGGCAACTGGGAGGACGTGGCGGCGATTTCCTCCTTCACCTTGGGGCGCAATTTCGGGTCGGTCGGGAAGGTCATCTCCAGGATGCTGTCAAGCGGCGATTTGTCGTACACCACCTCTTGCTGCGGGGTGCCCGCCCCCAGGCCTTCCAGGTCGTAGCGGTAAATTGCGTCCGCCATCTGGTCCAAGCGACGCTCCAGCCGTTGGCGGTCCGGCAGGTTGGCGGGCGCCGACAGCAGGATATCGATGGCCCGATCGAATTCCTCTCTGGCGCGTTCCACCTCGCCTTGCTGATAAAGCCGCTTGCCTGCCTCAAAACGATCCTGCGCCCGCACGATCCGGGACTCCACTTCGGGTGGCTGAACCGGCTGGGTCACCGTGCGTTCGACCAGCGTTGAGGATTCGTGGGCAAACAACGTCGAGTCAATGGGTGGGGGTTCCAGCAGCGCAGGCTCCACAGGCAACGGAGTGCCGGGAAGGAACGAAAGTTTAAATGCCTGCGGCTTGCTGGACATGCACCCATCCAGCAGCAACAGGAGCCAGCCAAGCAAAACAGCTATCAGGACCGAGTAGCGGCGACTTCGAATCATCAAGCTTCCGGGTTGCCCGTCACTTTCGTAGAATCGAATTGATCCAATCGAAAACCCTAAGACTTTATAATAGCCCAGCGGCCCAGGTCAAGCCTTATCCAGGCATTCCACAGTAATCTATATAACAGTTTGCTGCCTTCAGGCTTACGTGCCAATCGGTCAAAGGTCGTGAATTCTTCAGTAGCGCTCGCCTGCTACGATTCTCTTGATGGCCTTCATCAGCATATCCGGAGAGCCGGGCTGCCGGCACGAAGAACTGGCGCGCATGACGGCGCAGCGCCTGAATTGCGAACTGGTGACCGACGCCCGGCTGATGGAAACGATCGCGTCGGAATTTGGGGCGTCCAACGGCGTTCCCGAGAAGGCCTGGCCGCATTTGGCCACCTTGATTCTGGCGCAGTTGGGGGCGCAGCATCACTTGGTGATTTCGAGTACCGGTTCGGAGCTGTTGCTTCGCAACATTCCGTGTGTGCTGCGGGTTTACGTGGTCGGCTCCGAGTCTCGCCGCTTGGGAAATCTGATGGTGGACCGCAGGCTGGAACGCGAACAGGCCAAGGAATGCTTGCGGCAACTGGAGACCGAGGAAGCGCTGGCGCGCAAGAGGCGCTTCGGGAGGGCCGGAAGCCGCCGCCAGAGCTTCGACCTGATCATGAACCTGGAGACGCTGGCCACCGAACATATGTCGGATGTGCTGGAGGCCGCGGCGCGCGCCAATGGAATGCTGGAAGCGGCGTTGCTTTCCCCGGCCGTGGAAGCGCAGATCCAGTATCAGGCGCGCCTGAAGCTGGCGCGCTACGGGCTGGTTCCACCGGACCGGGTGCGCGAAACGCGCAAGGAGTTCGGACATCCCAGCGAAGAGGTCTTCGCCAACCTGCTGGATTTCTACCGCATCGCCTGGGACTACGAGCCGCGCAGTTTTCCTTTGCAATGGGACAAGGACGGCCGGGTCCTGGAGGCATTCACGCCGGATTTTTACCTTCCGGAATTCGATCTGTACGTCGAGCTGACCACCATGAAACAGGCCAACGTGACCAAAAAGAACCGCAAGATCCGGCTGCTGCGCGCGATCTATCCGCACGTGAACATACAGGTTTTCTATCAAAAAGACGTCCAGGACCTGGTGATTAAGTATGGGTTGCCGGAGCGGCTGGCCCAATGAGCGAGCCGGCCATCGAACGCATCCTGTTTACCGAGGCGCAAATCGAGGAGCGAATCCGCGAAGTGGCGGCTGAAATCTCGGCCAAATACGCCGGCCGGGAGCTGAAGCTGATCGGCGTGCTGAAGGGGTCGGTGTTCTTTTTGACGTCGCTGGCGCGCGAGCTGACAGTCAACGTGAAGGTGGATTTTCTGGCGGTTTCCAGTTTCGCCAATCAACGCGGCGCGCCGGGGATGGTGCGGCTCGCCAAGGACCTGGACGAAAGCATCGAGGGTGAAGACGTAATGCTGGTGGAAGACATCGTGGACACCGGCTTCACCACGCGCTACCTGCTGCAACACCTGGCGGCACGCGCGCCCAGCTCGTTGGCGATCTGCACGCTGCTGGACCGGACGTCGCGCCGCATCGTGCAGGTGCCGATCGACTACCGCTGCTTTGAGATTCCCGACCGGTTCGTGGTGGGCTATGGTCTGGACTACAAGCAGCTCTACCGCAATTTGAAGTATGTCGCGGTGTTGAACCCCGAGCCAGGGCCCGAATGGGCCAACGGCGAGGCGACCTAGTGGGCGCGCGCTCGCCTGGCGACTACGCGCGGTAGACCTGGCGGCCATCCAGGTAGGTCTCGAGGATCTCGATTTCTTTGGAGGCGTGGTCGTAGCGGAAGCGGACCAGGTCGGCGCGTTCGCCGGGTGTAAGGCCGCGCTGGCGGGAAGGGATGCGACCGACGCGGGCGGGATTGCGAGTGGCCAGCGCGACCGCGTCGCGAAGGCTCAGGGCTGCCAGCCGCATGACGTTCCCGATGGCGCGGTCCATTCGCAGCGCCGAGCCGGCCAGACGCGTGCCGCCCGCCAGGCGAACGCTGCCGTCCGGGTGCAGTTCTACATCCACTTCGCCCAACTGGTACGGTCCAGGCGGGCAGCCGGCCGGCATCACCGCGTCGGTGATCAGGATGGAGCGCTCCAATCCCTTGGCTCGCAGCGCCACGCGCAGAAAGGATGGCGGTAGATGGATGCCGTCCACGATGAAACTGGCTGCCAGGCGATCCTCGGCCAACTGCGCCCAGATGTAGTTCCAGCGGGGCAGATTCGCATGCGCGCCGTTGCCCAGATGCGTGGAGAGCGTTGCGCCGGCGCTCACGGCAGCCGCGATCTGTTCCGCGCCGGCCTTGGTATGGCCGATGCTCGCCACTACGCCTTCGCGCACCAGCGCTTCAATGAAGAGCGGCGCCTCGGGCCACTCGGGCGACAAAGTGACCAGCCGGATATGGCCGCGAGCCGCCTCTTGAAAGCGGTGGAACTCGTCCAGATCCGGTGAGCGCGCCCAGCGAGCGGGATGGGCGCCGCGCGGGCCGTCCTCAGGCGAAATATAGGGGCCCTCCAAATGGAACGCTTCCATGGCCGGGCCCTCTGCAATCGTTTCCTTCGCGGCGGCCAGATTGCGCAGCGCCCCGAGCATCTCGTCCGGCGATCCGGTGATGACGGTGGGAAAGAAACGCGTTACGCCGGTCCGGAACATTTCCTGGATAGAATGTCCGATCGCTTCGGGCGTGGAAGCGGGGGAATTGTAGTCCACGCCGGCGAAGCCGTTGACTTGCAAGTCGATCCAGCCCGGGGCGAGGAATTCGTCCGGCCGCGGACCTGCCAGCAGCGTATCGACGCCGGCGATCAAATCCTGAAAAGTGATTTGAACCGGCTCGCCTGTCGCAACCTCGATGCCATGACATTTCATTCCGATGTCGATTTATTCACAAGTTTCCCACAGCCGCGAAGCGCTAAGTGCAAGATGAGACGCAGCCACAAACTTGTTGAAAAAGGATTTTTCCTTACAGAAATCTCTGGCGCTCGGAATCAAGCCCTGCTACAAAAGAACACATGATCCCCTGCGAGTGCGGTTCTGGCGGTTAATCTCGGGGGAGGTAATCGTCGGAGTCGCACTTGCGGATCGATCGTCCTTCCGCAACGTCCAATTGCAAAGTGGACCCGTGGCGGTTGTCACACCGTCACGGGTTCATTTTTTGCGATGGGAGTGAGCCATCCGAAACGGTCCGGCGTCTTTCCGTCGACGATATCGAAAAAAGCCTTTTGCAGCCGCTCAGCCACCGGACCGCGCGCGCCTTTGCCGACCTGGATTCGATCCACCGAGCGAATGGGCGTGATTTCCGCTGCGGTTCCGGTGAAGAAGACCTCATCGGCGATGTAGAGCATCTCGCGCGGCACCAGCGTCTCGGTGACGGGAATCCCGAGCGATTCGGCGAGCTGGATGACGCTATCGCGCGTGATGCCGGGCAACACCGAAGCGCCCAGCGGCGGCGTCAGGATCTTGCCGTCGCGAACCACAAAAATGTTTTCGCCCGAGCCCTCGCTGACGTAGCCCGCCGCATCCAGCGCGATGCCTTCGGCAAACCCATTGAGATGCGCTTCCATGCGGATGAGCTGCGAGTTCATGTAGTTCGCGCCGGCCTTGGCCAGCGCCGGTAACGTATTGGGCGCGATGCGAGTCCAACTGGAGACGCACACGTCCACGCCTTGCGCCAGCGCCTCATCGCCCAGGTATTTGCCCCACTCCCAGCACGCGATGTAAACCTCGGTGGGGTTGTTGAAGGGCAGCACTCCCACGTCGCCATAGCCGCGCAGCGCGATGGGTCGGAAATAGCAGGAGTTCAGATGATTCCGCCGGACCAGCTCGGCCATGGCGTCGGCGAGCTGTTCGATGCTGTACTTAAGTTCGATACGATAGATCTTGGCGGAGTCGAGCAGGCGCCGGAGATGTTCCCGTACGCGGAACATGGCTGGACCCGAGGGCGTGGCATAGCAACGGACGCCTTCAAACACCGAGCTGCCATAGCTGGTGACGTGAGAGAGCACGTGGATTTTGGCATCATCCCAGGCAATGAAGCGGCCGTTGTGCCAGATCTTTTCGGTAGGCTTCAACATACGGTAATTATAGCGTCGTGACGTATCTCAAAGACAGAGAACAGAAATGGACACGCCGCATCGGTACAGCGCTGGCGGCCGCGGCGCTCTTTTCTTCGAGCGGCTGGGCGCAATTGAAACAGTTGCATCCGGGTTGGAATCTGTTCACGATGCAGCAGGATGTTCAGATCGGCAAAGAAGCCGCGGGCGAGATGGAGCGGAAGCTGCCGGTGGTCCACAACCGCGAGCTGGACAGTTACCTGAACGTACTGCTTCGAAAGCTGGAACGGTCGCCCTACGCGCGCACTTTGAACCGTGACGGGACGCGCGGGGAAATGTTTCCTTTTACGATCGAGGCGGTGTACGACAAAAACATCAACGCGTTTTCGCTGCCGGGCGGTCCGATTTTCGTCAACACCGCCGCGATCCAGGCGGCTGAGAACGAGGCGCAACTGGCGGGCGTGATCGCGCACGAAATGTCGCACGTGGTGTTGCGGCATCCCACCAATCAGGCCTCCAAGCGGAACCTGGTGGCGCTTCCGGCGGTGCTGGCGGGGGCGCTGGTGGGCAACAGCCTGCTGGGACAACTGGCGCAAATCGGGATCGGATTCACCGCCAATTCAGCGTTGCTGAAATTTTCCCGGACGGACGAAGCCGAGGCGGATTACAATGGCGCCGAGATCATGGCCGACGCCGGCTACAATCCGCTCGAGCTGGGCCGTTTCTTCGAGATCCTGGAGGCCAAGACAAGCGGGCAGGGAGGAGCGCTGGTTCAGTTTTTATCCGATCACCCCAATCCGGGTAATCGCGCGGCGGCCATCAACGATGAGATCCGGCAGATGCCGCGGCGAGCTTACGTTGAGGAGGAAACCGGCCAGTTCGCTCATGTCCAGGACGTGGTTCGGCATTTGTCCGCGCCCGGGCCGGGTCGCGGCAACATCCCGGGCAACCCGGCGGCTCCCGTTGCGCCGTCAGAGCCGCCGAGCAGCCGCCTGCGTTCCTATTCCGGGTCCATTTTCTCGATTGCCTATCCGGACAATTGGGAACTCAAGGAAGGCCGCCAATTCGGCGAGCTGACGATCGCGCCCCGCAATGGGCTGGTGCGGGAGCCGGGCGGGCAGGTTTCGGTCGGCTACGGGATCGAGACCGGCTACTTCGCCCCGGAAGGAAACAGGCCCGATCTCGAGGGCGGTACGGCGGCGCTGATCCGGCGTTTTCAGCAATCCAACGCGGATGTGCGCATCGGCCGGGAGGCCCGCCGCATCGCGGTGCATGGAGAGACGGCGCTGTTGTCCACGCTATATTCGCGGTCTCCCTATCGGGGCGAAGAAGAAGTGGACGCGGTAGTGACGGTGGTCCGGCCGGAGGGGCTCTTTTACATGGTCTTCATCGCGCCGCGAAGCCTGTTCGATTCCGTGCAGGGAACGTTCGAGGACGTGGTGACGTCGGTGCAGTTCAGGTAGACGGTCAACCGAAGCGTGCAGCCACTGCCCAATTTTTTCATCGTCGGAGCGCCCAAGGCCGGGACCACCTCGCTCTATCACTATCTCGATCAGCATCCGCAGATTTACATGAGCCCGATCAAGGAGCCCAACTACTTTGCCACCGAGGTCCGGCTGGAAGGCTTCAGCGAAGAGTTTCAGAAGCAGGTCCGCAAGGATGTGAAGGCGTTGGAGAAGTACTTGAACGGACCCATGTCCCGGAAGCGCTTCGGCGGCCTGGTGACGACGTGGCCGGATTACCTGAAGTTGTTTCAGAACGTGCGGGACGAGGAAGCCATTGGTGAAGCCAGCGTCTGCTACTTGTGGTCGGAAAGCGCGCCGCGCAACATTCTGTCGCAGCTTCCGGGCGCCAGGATCGTCATGGTCCTGCGCGATCCGGCCGAGCGAGCGTTCTCACAGTACGCACAGGGAGTAGCCAACGGAGGGATTCGCGATTCTTTTCGCGCCCATGTCGACAAAGGCATCCACGGCAGCGGCGGCAGATTCAATCGCGCGCACCCGTTTCTCGAATTGGGGCTTTACTACGCCCAGGTGAAGCGCTACCTGGATTTGTTCCCGCGCGAGCGAGTGCACATCGCTTTCTACGAGGAATGGCAGACGGATCCGAGCGCGCTGATCACAGGCGTGCTTGGCTTCCTGGGTGTCGATGACAGCTTCAAGCCGGATATGTCGCGGCGGCACCTGGCCGGGCGAAAGCCGGCGCGCAGCATGGAAGCAGGCGACAGGGCCTATCTTCGCGACTACTATCGCGAGGATGTGCGGCAGCTCGCGGCACTGTTGAACCGGGATCTTTCCGGTTGGGTGGACTGAAGCGCCGCATGCAGAGTCTCTCCGGAGAAGGACTGTGTGTGTGGCTGACGGGCCTGCCGTGCGCCGGCAAGAGCACGCTGGCGCTGCATTTGGCCGAGCATCTGCGGTCGCGTGGGCGGCCAGTCGCGCTGTTCGACGGCGATGTGGTGCGCCAGAATCTGTCGCTCGGCCTCGGCTTTTCGCTCGAGGACCGGCACGCCAACATTCTGCGCGTGGCGTCGGCGGCGCGGGGCGCGATGCAAAATGGCGGGGTGGCCATCTGCGCTCTGGTCAGCCCCTATGCTCACTCCCGCCAGGAAGCGCGGCGGACCGTCGGCGCGGAGCGATTCATCGAAGTCTACGTGGATACCCCGCTCGAAGTTTGCGAGGCTCGGGACTGCAAGGGCCTGTATGCGGCGGCGCGTGCCGGCAAGCTGGAGCATTTCACCGGCGTGAATGATCCCTACGAGCCGCCGCTAAAGCCGGAGCTTGTCGTCACAGGCGTCGGTGTTGCCACGGAAGTGATTCTGCCGATCCTGGCCGAGATCGGCCGCCGCTTATAATCAAGCGGTTTGAATGTGCGCTACCGATTCCAGGCCGCGCTCGCGAATCTCCACCTCGCGCATCCGGAACTTCTGGATCTTACCGGTCACGGTCATCGGAAACTCATCCACGAAACGGATGTATTGCGGGATCTTGAAGTGCGCAATCTTGCCGCGGCAAAACTCCCGGATCTCCTCTTCGGTGGCTGGTTCCTTGAGCCGGATCCAAGCGGCCACGGCCTCGCCCAGCTTCTCATCCGGAAGGCCAAGCACCTGCACATCCGCCACTTTGGGATGCGTGTAGAGGAACTCCTCCACTTCGCGCGGATAGATGTTCTCGCCGCCTCGAATGATCATGTCCTTGGCTCGTCCGGTCACGCGGAAATACCCGTCCGGACGCATGGTGGCGAGATCGCCCGTGTGCAGCCAGCCGTCTTGGTCGACGGCGCGCTTGGTGGCCTCCGGTTCCTGATCGTAGCCCCGCATCACCAGGTAGCCGCGCGTGCACAGCTCGCCCTGCTGGCCGACCGGAACCGCCTCGCCCGCTTCTGGCGAAGCGATCTTTACTTCCGTATTGGGGCAGGCCCGCCCCACCGTGGTCACGCGATGCTCCAGGCTGTCGTCGACGCCGGACATCGTGATCACGGGCGAGCTTTCGGTTTGCCCGTACATGATGGTCATCTCCGGGCAATGCATTTCTTTCACCACGCGCTTCATGACCTCGATCGGACAAGGCGCTCCCGCCATCACGCCGGTTCGCAGAGAGCTGCAATCGAAGCCCGAAAACCCGGGATGCTCCAACTCGGCGATGAACATGGTGGGCACGCCGTAAATGGTCGTCACGCGCTCCTGTTGGATGGCCTGGAGCGTCGCCAGCGCATCGAAGGTCGGCGCCGGAAGAACCAGCGCCGCGCCGCTCAGCACGCCGACCAGCGTTCCACCCACGCATCCGAAGCAGTGGTACAGCGGCACCGGCACGCAAATCTTGTCCCGCTCAGTAAGCTTCATCCCGGCGGCGATCACGGCCGCGTTGTTCATCAGATTCCGATGCGTGAGCAGCACGCCTTTCGGCGATCCGGTGGTGCCGGAGGTGTACTGAATGTTGGTGACGTCGCCGGCCTCAATTTTCTCCTCCGGGATCGGGCCGCCATTCGCCAGCATGTTGTTCCAGGAATCGGTCCCGAAGTAGACGATTTTTTCGAGCCGCAACTGTTCTCCCGCCATCGCCTCCTGCAAGATGGCGCGATAGTCGGAGCGCGCGTCCTTTTCCCACAGGAACAGCGCCTTCATGCCGGACTTGCGCAGCACGAACCGCAGCTCGTAGGCGCGATAGGCCGGGTTGACATTCACCAGCACCGCGCCAATGCGCGCGCACGCCAGATGCACCAGGATCCATTCGGCGCAGTTGGTCGACCAGAGCCCGATGCGATCTTGGGCGCGGAGTCCCAGCCCTGCCAATCCTCGCGCGGTCCGCTCCACCTCGGCCGCCAGCTCGGCAAACGTGAAGCGCGCGTTCTGATGCCGGACTACCAGCGCGTCGTTGCCTGGATTCCGCGCCACGGTCTTTTGGAAAATCGCCGCAATCGTGTCCTCGAGGAATGGCGCGTCCGGCCCCTTCGAGTAGCTCAACATGGAACTTGTTGCCTCCAAATCTGCGATTCAGTGTATAACAATTAGGCTATGAGACACCGCATTCCGCTCGCCCTTCTGCTGGGGTGCGCCGCGCTCGTGGCCGCGACGCCCAAACGCTTCACCCTGGAGCAGATCATGAGCGCGCCCTTCCCCACGGAGTTGACGGCCGCGCCCAAGACGGGCGCGATTGCCTGGGTGCTCGATGAGCGGGGAGCGCGAAACATCTGGGTTGCGGAGCCGCCCGATTACAAGGGCCGCCGGCTAACCGGCTACCGCGAGGACGACGGCCAGGAAATCGCGCAACTGAGCTGGACTCGCGACGGCCGCTCCATCATTTTCGTGCGAGGCGGCGACTTTGAGAATCACGGCTCCGATCCCAACCCCGCCAGCCTGCCGCAGGGCGTCGAACAGGATATTTGGATTGTCCCCGTCGCCGGCGGAATGCCGCGCAAGATTGCTCAGGGAAACGAGCCGGTGGTTTCATCGGCAGGCGATCGCATCCTGTTTCTCCGCAGGGGTGAGATCTGGTCCGCGGGCCTCGAAGAAAATGCCAAGCCGGAACAGCTCATCCACGCCAAAGGCCAGGCCGGCGAATTGCGCTTAGCCCCTGATGGCGGCGCCCTGGCCTTCGTCACCAATCGGAACGATCACGCTTTCATCGCCGTGTACAACTTCGTCAAGAAGACGCTGGTCTATCTCGATCCCAGCGTCGATCGCGACTCGAACCCGGTCTGGTCGCCCGACGCCAGGCAAATCGCGTTCATCCGCACAGCCGCCAATACATCGCGCATCTTCGGACCGGTTCCCCGCGCGGCGCAGCCCTGGTCGATTCACGTCGCCGACGCCGCCAGCGGCCAGGGCCGCGAACTCTGGCGCGCTTCGGAGGGTCCCGGCAGCGCATTCCACGCCATGGTGGCGGACAACCAATTGTTTTGGGGCGCGCAGGATCGCATCGTGTTCCCCTGGGAGCGCACGGGCTGGATGCACCTGTACTCCATGTCCACGCACGGCGACGTTCCCACGCCTTTGAATACGAATGGCGACTACGAGATCGAACATGCCGCGCTGTCTAGCGACGGCCGCACCGTCTTGTTCTCTTCCAACCAGAACGATATCGACCGCCGCCACCTCTGGCGCGTCTCCGTGTCGGGCCAAGACCTCGTGCCCGTGACGCGCGGCGAGGGAATCGAATGGTCGCCGGCGGCAACCAGCGACGGCAAGGCCATCGCCATGCTTCGTTCCGACGCCCGAAATCCGGCGCGCGCGGCCATCAAAATCGGCAGTGCCGATGTTCGCGATATGGCGCCCGACTCGATTCCGGCCGACTTTCCCGCATCTTCGCTGGTAGTGCCGCAGCAGGTGATTCTCTCCGCCGCCGATGGTCTCCGCATCCACGGCCAGCTCTTTATGCCGCCCGATGCCGCGGCTTCCGAGAAACGTCCGGCCGTGGTCTTCTTCCACGGCGGCTCGCGACGGGAAATGCTTCTTGGCTGGCACTACATGGACTACTATCACAACGCCTACGCGATGAATCAATACCTTGCGAGCCTGGGCTTCATCGTGCTCTCGGTGAACTATCGCAGCGGGATCGGCTACGGCCTCGATTTCCGCGAGGCGCCCAACTACGGCCTGGCGGGCGCGAGCGAATTCAACGACGTGCTGGGCGCGGGCCTGTATCTCCGCAGCCGGCCCGACGTCGATCCCAAGCGCATCGGCCTGTGGGGCGGCTCCTACGGCGGCTATCTCACCGCGTTGGGCCTGGCGCGCGCCTCCGATCTGTTTTCCGTTGGAGTCGATTTTCACGGCGTCCACGACTGGGCCAGCGAGCGCAATATCGATCCCGCTCGCGACGCAGCCGCCGCGCGTCTGGCATTCGAATCCTCGCCCCTGGCGTCCGTCAGCACCTGGCGTTCCCCGGTGCTGCTGATCCACGGCGATGACGACCGCAACGTCGCGTTCCACCAGACCGTGATGCTGGTGGAGGCTCTGCGCAAGCAGAAAGTCGAATTTGAAGAGCTTATCTTCCCGGACGAGATCCACGGCTTCCTAACGGAAAAGCGCTGGCTCGACGCCTACCACGCCGCGGCCGATTTTCTAGGCAAGCATCTGCACTAGAGTTCCGGCCTACGCAATCGTGCGTGCCCGGATGCTCAGCGGTCCGCGCCGCCGACAGGAGCATTCGATCCGTGGCGCGAGGTGGCGCCGGCCGCTGGTGGCAGGTCGCACCCGTCTGGCGACTTCCTCATCCAAGGCTGCTTTTTTTGTAATTAGTTCGCATATCTGTCGCCACTATTCGGTGCCGGCAATGTTAGAGTACTCTTGCCATCGGCTCAGGTCCGAGGCTGAAAGGCGCGAGCGCGCCAATGGCCGCATAGCCGGATGGCTGGGCATCGGAATCGCTCGATGGAGGCTTGGGTTTGCCGCGGTGGAGGCGCCCAAGCTCGCCTGCACCGGGAAAGCTCGGCGCGATAGGATGCTGACAGAGGGCGATATATGAATGGACTCGGAATTAAATTGGCGCTGGCGGCGACTCTGATGGGCGCGGGCCTGTTGGCGGCGCAGGAGACGCATGAGATCACAGTGACGGCCAAGAAGTACCAGTTCGACCCGAACCCGATCAAGGTCGCCAAGGGAGAGCATGTCAAATTGTTGATCACGGCCACGGACCACGATCACGGGTTCAAGCTGGAAGCGTTCCATATCAATCAGAAGCTGCCAAAGGGCCAGACCGTCACGGTCGAATTCGTCGCCGATCAGGCCGGCACATTCCCCTTCGAGTGCTCGCACTTTTGCGGCCTGGGGCACAAGCGGATGAAGGGCGAACTGGTGGTGGAGTAGATGGCCTTGTGATTCGGCGAACGGCTCAGCCCGGGAACCGGCATTGCGCAACGGCCTTTTTCCAGCCTGCGTACAAGCTCTCCCGCCGATCCGCGGCCATGCGGGGCTGATACACCCTCTCTGCCCGCCAGAATTTTTCAACCTCGCCAAGATTCTTGAAGAAACCGGTAGCCAACCCCGCCAAATACGCTGCGCCGAGGGCCGTAGTTTCCGGATCCGCCGGCCGCACGATGGCCTTGCCAAGAATGTCGGCTTGAAACTGCATCAGGAATTCGCTGGCCGCCGCGCCCCCGTCTACGCGCAGTTCCTTCAATTCCTCGCCGCTGTCGGCCTCCATGGCCTGGACCAGCTCGCGGGTCTGGTAAGCGATCGCCTCCAGCGCGGCGCGAGCGATGTGGGCTCGCGCGGTGGCGGCGGTTACCCCGGTCAACACGCCTCTCGCCGCCGAATCCCAATGCGGCGCACCCAACCCCACGAACGCGGGAACAAAATAAACTCCGCCGGTGTCTTCCAGCGACTGCGCCAGCTCCCCGCTCTCAGCCGCAGCGCGAATAATGCCGAGCTTATCGCGCAGCCACTGCACCGCCGCGCCCGCGATGAAAACGCTTCCCTCGATCGCAAACTGCGGCCCATCGAACGACGCCGCGCGCGTCGCGAGCAAGCGGTGCTTCGACACCGGGCGATGCGAACCGGTGTGCATCAGCGCAAAACATCCGGTGCCATAAGTGTTCTTGGACAAACCGGGCCGGAAGCAGGCCTGCCCGAACAACGCGGCCTGCTGATCCCCGGCGATACCGGCAATCGGCATTTCCTGGCCCAGATGCTCTCCGGCCGCTTCTCCCACCACGCCGCTCGAGGCCACGATGCGCGGCAGCATGGCCCGCGGCACGCCGAACACATCCAGCAGGTCCCGATCCCATTCGCCCGTGTCGAGATCCATCAGCATGGTACGCGACGCATTCGAGTAATCCGTGGCGTGTACCGCGCCGTTGGTCAGTTTCCAGATCAGCCAGGTGTCCACGGTGCCGAACAAAAGCTCGCCATCCCGCGCCTTGCTGCCGGCATCGGGGACGTGCTCGAGAATCCATCGGATCTTGCTGCCCGAAAAATAGGCGTCGATCACCAATCCGGTTTTGGCGGTGATCTCGCCGGCCTTGGGATCGGCCGCGAGCTGATCGCAGAATTCCGCGGTGCGGCGGCACTGCCAAACGATTGCCGGCGCCACGGGCTTGCCACTCTTGCGCTCCCATACGATGGTGGTTTCGCGCTGGTTGGTGACGCCCAATCCGGCGATAGATCGCGCCTCGGCACGGGCCTGGCTCAATACGCGCCGGGCCGCGTCCAACTGCGCGCGCCAAATCTCATCCGCATCCTGCTCCACCCAGCCGGGCCTCGGATAATGACAGGCGATGGGAGCGGATTCGAGCGCTATGCGCCGACCCTGTTGGTCGTAGAGCGCGGCGCGCGCGCTCGTGGTTCCTTCATCCAGCGACAAGAGAAAAGGCACTCTGGCATTATAGTAGGTGCATGTTCTTCCGTAGAGAAAAGCCGCACGAAGCGAGCTTCGCCGAGCGGACCGCGAATCTCAAGACGTTCTCGCTGACTGTTCGCACACTGGATTCGCAGCGCGCGCAAGTCAGTCGCGACGGGATCGCCGCCATCATTGAAGACCGGCCCGGCCAACGCGCTCACGTCAATCGGGCCGGCCTCGTCATCGGCGATGAGATCGGACTGCTGGTCAATCGCGGCTACCAGATGTTTTGGAGAACTCCGTCGGGCCGCAGCCTGCCGGCGCTGGCGTCCCAGCTCAGGACGCTGCACGACTTCGAGGAAGACCTGAAAGAAGGCCTGGGGCTGACCAGCCTGTACAACGAGGGCCTCGGCACCACGTCAGATTTGCACCTGTACGATCGGGTCGAAGATCGCGACCAGGGGATCCACAAGCCCTGGGAGGGCAAGCCGGCCTAGGCTTAGCACCTCACAGCCGGCCGAGGTTTTGCCGCGCGGTGATCTCGTCGCTGAATATGTCGGGAACGTCGCCAGCGTACTTGAGAAAGAGCTGGTAGGCGGCCTTGGCCTCCGCGCGCTTCCCCTGCTGCTCGAAAACCTCGGCTCGCAAAAGCACGAAGCGCGGAAAAACCAGCGACGCGAAGACCGATTCACCCGAAGACAACGGGATCGGATAAATGCGCAGCAACCGATCCGCGTCGGTAATGCGGTTGGTTTTCCAGCAGGCCCAAGCGAGCAGGGTGCGAACCTGCCCGTCCCTGGACGGATCCGTCCGCGGCAGCAAGTCCTCGAGCAGCGGCGTGGCTTCCTTGAACTGGCGCGCGAATATCAGCGTGAAGGCATCGGCCAGCGGCGATCCGGAAGACGTTGCGGGAGCCCTCGCAATCACGCGGCAGGCGGCGCTCAGATTGCGCGCCAGCGGGCTGACGGCTCGCGCAGCGGCCCGATTGGCAAAGTCCTGGGCTGCTTTAGAGTCGCCGGTCTGGAGTTTCCAGATCGCCATCTGGCTCAACGCCACGGATTGATCGTCGCCGCTCAGCGCCGCAATCGTTTTCTCCATCCCCGCCATGGCTTCGCTCCTGCGGCCGGTCAGAAACTCCCATTGCGCGCGCTGGTAGGCGGCGCGGCTGCCGGGCAGCAGAGCCGCGTACTTTTGAAAGAGCGCATCGGCGCCTGGAAGGTCGCCGGCCATCAGGCGGGCTTGGGCCGCTTTCAGCAGCTCAGCTGCGCCGAATTGCCCGCGGTTCTTCTGATCGGCATCCAGAAAATATTTCGCGGCTCCGTTGAAATCGCCGAGAAAAAAACTTACCTCGCCCAAGGAATCGAGAGCGTTCGCATTCTCTTGCGGCAGCAGTTGCTGATAGTGTTGCAGCGCAGCCCGCGCCGCAGCCAGGTTTTGCTGGTACGCCTGGGCGTAGCCCATCTGATTCCAAGTCTCCGGATCATCCGGATCGAGCCTCATCGCTGCTTCGTAATTCGCCACTGCTTCCTGGAAGCGCCGCTGGGAAGCATCCAGGGCAGCCAGCTCTTGAAACACTTTCGGATTGGCGGGTATCAGGCGCACCAGAGATTCCAGGGCATTCTTGCGCGCGTTCACATCGCCGCGGATGGAGGCGGCGGTGTAGGCCAACTGCGCGCGATCAATGGCGTCCGCGGCCCCGCGCTCACCCGCTTCGACCGCCTTCAACGCGCCCTCGCGATCGCCAGATTCGACCAGCGTTCTGGCCCAATCCAGATACAACATCGAGAATGCGGGCGCATCTTTGGCAGCAGACTCAAAGCCGCGCAGCACTGCAGTTCGATCGGTGGCGTTCAGGGCCTCTCCAAACAACCGCAAGGCAGCAGGGGCGATCTGCAACTGGCGCGCGGATGGACTCAATTCCCGAGCCAGCCGGTTCGCCAGCGGCAACGGACCGCCGGATGAAACCCCGTCGACCTCAAAGCTCTGCACGGTTCGATGGCTCTTGAGATCCTGGAGCGCGGCGTGGATTTCGAGCCGGCCGTTCCGCTCGACGATGTAACCCTCCAGCACGCGCGAGGCTGGAATCGAGTAGGCCGCGTTGACCGAGTCCACCGTCTGGGCGTACAGGTTGGATGCCGCGGCCAGATCACTCACGACGGCCACCGGCACAGCGCGCCGCATCCAATCCAAGTCGAGACTTGAGCTCAGGTTTTCAAATGAAACGACCGCCAGGCGATCCGCAGCCCGGGCCGGCCGGCGAGCACATCCGGCCAAGCTCGACAGGAGAGCGGCGCCGAAGAACGCCAGGACCGCGATGTCCGGCGGCCTAGAGAACACGGGGTTCCGACGTGAGGAGTTCCTTGAATTCGGGAAGATCCTTCAGGGCGGCGAAGGCCGGGTCCTCAGCGATCTTCTTGCGCTCCTTGTATCCTTCTTCCAGCGCCCTGCGAATATACAGCAACGCGCGATCATTCTGGCCTGCTTTGGCGTAGGTCTGGGCGAGGGCGTAGTGGAATTTGGCGCGCTCCTCGACGCTCCGCTCCTGGAGCAGAACTCCTTGCGTGCTGCGGCTCTCGAAAACTTCCGGATCGAGCGCCACCGCTTGCTGCCATGTTTCGGAGGCGCGCTTGTAATCCTTGCGCGCAAAATACCCGGTTCCCAGATTGCTGAGGATGGACGCCGACTTGGGATGGATGCGCAGCGCGCGTTTGTACTCATTCACCGCGCGGCGATAGCTTTTGCGCGCGTAGTAAATGGTGCCGAGATTGTTGATGGCTTCGGCGTAGTGCGGATCGATCTTGATGGCCAGCCGGTAATATTTTTCGGCCAGGTTCAATTCGAGCATCTGGTGATACGCGATGCCGGTTTTGTTGAGCAGCACGGCCGAGTCTTTCGGCCCTTGTTTATACGCCTCCGCAGCCTCACGGTACATTTTCTTCGCCATGAAAATGTCGCCGCGCATTTCGGGCGTAACGGCAACGGGCGGTTTGGCGGGCGCGGGCGATTGTCCGGTCCGGGATTCGTCGCGAAATGTGGCGGGATTGGAAGGCGGCTGCTGGGCCGCGCCAGGGAGGGCCAGGGCCAGGCTGCACATCAGAAACCAGGGATGGCGGCTGGCGCGCACGACTTCGCGCCTGGCTCGGTCCTGCGCGATCTCGTCAAACCACATGGAACGCCCGCCCGGTCAAAATCTATACTTAATCTCTAGACTAGCAGGTTGGGAGAGTTGCTAGCGGAAGATGCCCCGGAGCCGCTCAAAGAACCCTTTTCGTTTGGGCCGTTCCGGAGCCGGTGTGGCCGATTCCGGCGTGGGGGATGGCGTCTGCGCGACGGCGCGCCGTTGCACCGAGGAAGCTACGGGCTCCGCGGCGGCTGTCTGGTCGCGAGTGGAAGGCGTGGTTTCCCAACCGGCCACTTGCGTTCCGCCTCCACCGTGCAGCCTGCATGTTTCCACCGGCTGGGTGCCTTCGATGAAATACTCGGTGCGGACCTTGGGACACGCGGCGGTGGCGATCTGTCCGGACAGCGGATCGATGGGCGCGCTCACGACGCCCGCGGGCGGTTCAAACTCACTGACGTTGCGGTATTCGCGGTGCTCGTGGGCCCGCTTCATGAATTCGGCCCAGACGGGCAAAGCCGATTTTGCGCCTTCCAGGTTCAACTCGCGGTTGTCGTCGAACCCCACCCAGACCACGCACAGCAGTTTGGAGGTGAAGCCGGCGAACCATCCGTCGTGCGATGTTCCAGTCTTCCCCATTACGGGAAAATTGATGCCGCGCCCCCATACGCTGGCGCCGGTTCCGCTGCGCACCACTTCTTCCAGAAGCTGGTCCATCAGGAAGGCCACGCGAGGATCGAGCACGTTGCGGTGTTCCACGGTGTTGTCGTAGATTCGCGATCCGCGGTCGCTGCTGATGCTGCTGATAAAGTACGGCTTGGAATACACACCTTGATTGGCGTAGATGGTGTAAGCTCCGGCGATTTCAAGCGGCGTCACTTCGTAAGCGCCGAGCGCGACCGCCGGCGTCGGCTGGATGTCCAGATTCAGGCCGGCCCGCCGCGCCAGGTCCACTACCGCACCGTAGCCGGCCTCTTCGGCCACTTTCACCGTGGCGACGTTTAGAGAATGCGCCATCGCATCGCGCAGCGATACCGCGCCGTAAAACTTGTGCTCGAAATTGCTCGGCTCGTAAGGCTTGTTGTCAAACCAGAACGTGGTCGGCTCATCCTGGACCATGCTCGCGGGCGTCAGCAGCAGGCTCCCGCCGGAAAGCGCCGTGTTCAGAGCCGTGGCATAGACGAACGGTTTGAAAGACGACCCGGGCTGCCGCTTCGCCAGGATCCGGTTGAGCTGGCTGGTCCCATAATTCCGCCCGCCGATCAAGGCGCGCACTTCTCCAGTCTGCGCATCCAGAGCGATCAAGGCGCATTGCGGATCCGGATATTTCGGATCCTTCTTCTTCCGGTTCTTAATGCGCTTGTCCGCCTCTTCCATGCCGATCCGCACGGCTTCGGCGGCGTCGTGCTGCAGGTTCATGTCGAGCGTGGTGTAGATCCGATAGCTATTGGACTGGAAATTGTAATCCGGGAATTTCTCGAGCAGCGCGTCGTTGACCATGTCGACGAAATAGGGCGCTTCGGCCGATTCGCCGGTGCCCCGGGCCAGGACCATCGGGGAGGCCGCCGCTCTCTCACATTCCTGGTCGTTGATGTATTTGTTCTCGCGCATCAACTTCAGCACAACGTTGCGGCGCTGGCGGGCTCGGTCAGGCCAGCGATAGGGATTGATGTAGCTGGGTTGCTGGATCAGGCCGGCCAGCGTCGCGGCCTCCGGCAGCGTCAATGCGCTGATGTCTTTGCCGAAATAGACTTCGGCCGCTTCGCCGAATCCGCGGATCCCAAAACTGCCGCGATTCCCCAGCGGAACCTGGTTGGCGTAATACTCGAAGATCTTTTCTTTGCTGAGCTTCTGCTCGAGGTGCATGGTGATGAGCACCTCGGGTATTTTGCGCCTCCAGGACCGGTCGTTGCGGTTCAGGAAGAGCATCCCGGCCAACTGCATGCTCAAGGTGGAAGCGCCCTGCGCGTTCTCTCCCCTCTTGACGTCCACCCAGGCGGACTTCACGATGCGAATGGGATCGAACCCGGAGTGCTGGAAGAAGCGCTTGTCCTCGGCTGATACGACCGCCTGCACCAGCACCGGCGGAATATCTTCGTATTTCACCAGGCGGCGCTTCTCCCGGTTCTTGTCGAACAGGTTGGAGATGAGCTCCGGCTCGAGGGTGTATTCGGTGCGGTCGGTGTTGTCGGCCAGCGAGATAATCTGGGCGACCTTGGTTCCGCGGAACTTGATGACGCCTTCGTCGCGCTTGAAATAAGAATCGGGTCCCGGATAGATATCGATCTCGCCGGGCTTCAGGGCGTAGTAGCCCATCCGGTTGTTGCGCGATTCGCTGTAGCCGCTGTGGCGCAGCTCGCTGGCGATCTCCTGCGGGTCGGTTGCGTCGCCGACCGCGAGCGTGCGGGGCGCCGCGAAGAGCATGGAGGTGTTGGCAAAAGGTCCGGCCGCCAGCTTGGCTTCGATTCTGCGGGAATACGAGACGTAGTAATAAGTAAATACCGCCATCGCGGCCGTAACGCTCAGCACCAGAACAGCCAGGATGATTTTGCCGGCTGGGTGAAGAACGAAACGAACCGCGGAGGCTTTCTTAGGGACCTGGACCTTTACAGCCACGTCACTACTATCTTCTCACGGGCCGGGTAGCGCACGCACTATGTAGGGAAAATGGGGGCTGAAGAAACACAACTGGCTGAGCCGAATCATGACGTTGGCGTCGTTAAGAGCGGCGCGCGGGATCGATGCGCGCGACTAGTTCAAGGCTGCGAATTTCGAAAGGCCCGGTTGGAGTTCAAGACTGGTAGTGATTTCTGAGGGGCAAGAGGGGCTCTCCATTTGAGCGAGCTGCGCGGGATGGTGTCCGCGGGGCGCCACCGGCCTCGGTTGGCCGAAGCACGCGATGACAGGGAATGTTGGGGAATCTGGCGCGTGTTTTCAGAGGGTTGAAGCTCGATGCATTTTCGCTCTTAACGAGCCGCTGATAGATTTGGGGCAGGAGAGAGTTGTTCGCGGGCGCTTCTCAAAAGGGGGCGCCCATTTTTCTAGGAGTCTGGATGCCTGGACGCACTCGCGGACCAACGGGAATGCAAGCAAAGCAAAAAAAGAAGGGGCTGGAGCTGCAAGGCAGCCGAAGAGAGCGGATCAGGCAATTGTTGAAGGCGATCGAAGGGACTTTAAGGGTTTCGGAGATGAAGGTGACGCTGGCGGATTTCATCCGGCTGACGCAGCTCGAACGGGAGCTGGAGGAAGAGGAGCAGCCGAGGGAGATCATCATCACGTGGAAGGACCCATCGGAGAAACACGCCGGCTCGAAATAGACTACGCACCACTTCCTTCGCAACGGAGATTTCACGATTGCCGGGCAAGATTCAAGGGTTTCTCGGGGCCGATTGGTTCGGGCAAGAGCCAGGCGCTATGCCAGGAAGCGATCCGGCTGAGTTACTTAAATCCGGGCAGACAGGGATTGATCGGGGCGCCGACCTACCCGATGCTGCGCGATGCGACTTTAACGAGCTTCCTGGAAGTGCTGGGCAGCAATGGAATCCGGCATCAGCTGAACAAGTCGGAGCTGGTGCTGGTGATGAAGGATACACGGTCGCGGATTTATTTTCGAGCCGTGGACGATTTTGAAAGGCTGCGCGGCACCAACCTGGCATGGTTCGGATTGGACGAGTTGACTTACACGGCCGAGGAGGCCTGGCTTCGGCTGGAAGGGCGCTTACGCGACCCGCTGGCCAAGCAGTTGTGCGGTTTTGGCGTTTGGACGCCGAAGGGGTTCGACTGGGTGTACCGGCGCTTCATTCGCGAGCCGGTGGAAGGGTATGCGGTGGTGCTGGCGCAGCCGTACGAGAACCGGCACGTGCTGGACAGGATTCCCGATTTCTACACGCGGCTGAAGCAAAGTTACGACGCCAGGTTTTTCGAGCAGGAAGTGCTGGGGGATTATCTCAATGTCCAGGCAGGGGTTGTCTATCGGGAGTTCAAGCGCGCGCGGAACGTAAAAGAGGTGAAGGTTGACGGGATGCTCCCGCTGCTTTGGGCGCTGGATTTCAACGTGGATCCGATGAGTTCGGTGGTCGCGCAGAAGAATGGAGAGGACGTGCTGGTGTTGGACGAAATTGTATTGAGCCGCGCCGGGACCGCGGAGGCGTGTGAAGAGTTTCACACCCGTTATCCGAACCATCAAGCGGGGATCGTGGTGTATGGAGACGCCTCCGGACAACGGCTGCAAACCGCCGGGACAACGGACTATCAGATCATCAAGGAATTTTTCCGGCAATCGGCTTACCGGGGCGCGCGGTTCCGGGTACCGGCGAGCAATCCGAGCGTGCGCGAGCGGGTGGCACTGGTAAACGCAAAGTTGTTTTCGGCCAGCGAGGAAATTCACTTGTTGGTTCATCCGCGGTGCAAGGAGCTGATCTCCGACTTCGAGGAGGTCACTTACAAGCCGGAGAGCAGCGTGATAGACAAAGACAAAGATCCGAAGAGGACACACCTGTCGGACGCCTTAGGTTATCTGATCTGGCAGGAGTGTCGTCCGAAGGCGACTTTCGGCGAACAGAGCAGGCGGCTCATCTGATGCAGATGCCAGAGCTAAACGCGGGAACCGGGCGTTTCGACATCAATCAAGAGCATCCGGAATATGCCGCGCGGAGAGCGATCTGGCATCAGTATCGGGATCTGTACGTCGGGGGCGAACGGTTCAAGGCGCATGCAGACCGGTATCTGATCCGGCGCCAAAAGGAGCCGCTGGACGTCTACGCGGAGCGGCTGAGCCGGACCTTTTACGAGAACTACGTGGGTTCGATTGTGGACTGGTACACGGCGACCCTGTTCCGGCGGGAGCCGGTGCTGACTTTTGAGGGGACGAACGAGCAGGGCAAGAAGTTTTTCGGCAAATTCATCGATGACTGCGATTTGAAAGGCGGCAGTGTGACGGAATTTTTCCGCCACCAGTTCGTGGAAGCTTTAATCTGCGGCAAGAGTTATGTTCTGGTGGATTTTCCACGGCTGGGCCAGCCGGCGGGAACGCGGGCGGCAGAGGATGAGAGCGGCGTCTCCAGGGCCTACTTAGTGAGTTATGCGGCTGATGAGTTGATTAACTGGAGCTACGACGAGCACGGCCACTATCAATGGGTGGTGCTTCGGAGCGAGAGTGTGGGCAAAACGAAAATCGAGGACCTGGTATGGGTAAAACAAATCCGCTGGGTGTATTACGACAAAGAGAATTACCGTATTTACGAGCAAACGGACCACGGAACAGACCGAAGCAAGGTTGAGATTATTGCGGAAGGCCGGCATGGCTTAGCGAGGCAGTTACGGGTGCCGTTGATGGAACTTCGGGTATCCGAAGGTTTGTGGCTGTTGAACAAGGCCGGATCGCTGCAGTTAGAGCATTTCAATAAGTCGAACGCCTTGGGCTGGGCGCTGACGATGGGTTTATTCGCGATGCCGGTGGTTTACTCCGAGCGGGACTGGAACCAGGTGATGGGTGAGTCGTACTACATCCAGCTTGGGCCGCAGGACCGATTTGGCTGGACGGAGCCGGAGGGCAACGTCTACCAGATCGCGGCGGACAACTTAGGGCGGCTGCAGGAAGAGATTTATCGGATCTGTTATGTGACACACGCGGGAGGGGCGCTTTCCGGGAGCGCGGCGCAATCGGGCGTGAGCAAGCAACGGGATTTCGCGATCACCCAGGAAGTGCTGCGTGCCTACGGGGACGCGGTGAAGGACGCCATGAAGCGGGTTCTGCGGGCGATCGCAGGCGCCCGGGAAGACGGCTTAAGCATCGACGTGTCGGGCATGGATGAGTTCGACATCGGGGATTTTGGCACCGAACTGGACGATGCGCAGCGGCTGCTTGCGTTGGGGATCAATTCGCCGACGCTGACCAAGCAAGTCTACAAAAAGATTGCCTTTCAATTTCTCAGCGATGTCCGGCAGGAAGTCAAGGACCGGATCGGACGCGAAATCGATGAAGTGAAATGAGGAGCCTCGAAGATGGGATCAGGCAAGAAACACACCGATCTAGGCGGGGGTCCGGCTCCCCTGGACCAGGGAAGCAGACCAGAGCGAGCGGGGGCGCCGGAAGGCGAGCGACAACCGCGGGGCGATGCTGTCAGGAGGTCTATGGAGGATTCGAAGGAAGAGGGGCCCGACTTGCGCTCGCTCATACGCGGCGTGATCGAAGAGTTTGTGCAAGCCGAGCAGGTGAAAGCAGAGCCGGCCTACAAAACCGAGTTGATAGACGAGCGGAGGCGGCGCGAGGACCTGGAGAAGCGAGTCAACGAGCTGGTGAGGGAGAATCAGCGGACGCGGGCGGTGGCGGAGGAAGCGGAGCGGAGCACATCGATTCGGGCGGAGCTGCAGCGGCTGGGCGTGGCCAAAGTCGATCTAGCCTATCGCGCCGTGAAAGACGACATACAGAGAGCCGAGGATGGACGACTGACAGCGCGGAGCGACCAGGGCGAGGTGCCGGTGCGAGACTACCTGGCGCAGTTTGTGCAAGACAATCCGGAGCTGCTGCCGGCGCGTATCGCGGGCGGCTCGGGAATGGGATCGGGGTCCAAGGCGGCCCCGGAGGCAGGCGGACTTGATCTGGACAAGATTCGTCCGGGCATGAGCGCGGAAGAACTGGAAAAGGTCCGCCAGGAGATCTCGCGGGTAGCCCATCAGGCTCTGCGAGGGTATTGAAAGTGCGGGAAACGCAGGAGAGTTTCCTAAGCAAGTGAGGATCACAGAAAAGGACAAATAGATGCCAGCAATTACATCAGCCAATGTCGCAAATGCGATCGTAAAGTTAGTAGCGGTGGACGCTCTGCCTGCGCTAGTCAGCAACTTAGTGATGGGCAACTTAGTCAACCGGGATTATGAACCGATTCTGGCGCATGCGGGCGATACCATCAACGTGCCCATTCCGCCGACGCTTGTTGCCAACAACATCGTGGAAGCCGGGACGGTACAGACGCAAAATCCCAGTCTGGGGAACGCGCAGATCGTGTTGAACACGCATGCGGAAGCGACGTTTCAGATTCCGGATGTAACCAAGGTGATCGCGGTACCGGATCTGTTGAAGTTGTACATGCAACCAGCGGTGGTGGCCATCGCGGAGAGAATTGAGACGGACATTCTGAGTCTGTATTCCCAATTCACGGCCAACGCTGCGATTGGGACCGGTGGGATGGCACTTACGGAGGCATCCATCGATTCGGCGGAGACGGCATTGTTCCAGGCGAAGGTTCCGGCGAGCGCCGGGAAATACCTGGTTGTCGATCCAGGCACTTACTCGCAGTTGAGACAAATTCCACGGTTCAGCGAGTACTACACGGCTGGAGATGCGGGCCTGCGGGCGCTAGTCGATGGCGCGGTCGGTAAGATCAAGGACTTTTTCGTATTCCGGTCGCAGTTGGTGCAAAAGACGGGGAGCGGGCCGGTGGCGACCCACAATCTGGCGTTTGCACGCGACGCGATCGGTCTGGTAATTCGGCGGCTACCGCAACCTCTACCGGGGACCGGCGCGATCGCGGAGTACGCCGAGATGGGGAACTTTGGCATCCGGGTGGTAATGAGTTATCAACCGAACACGCTGGCGCAGCAATTCACGGTCGACGTTCTGTATGGAACGGCCGTGCTGCGAAATGTTTTCGGGGTGCAAGTGAGCAGCTAGCGGGTGAATCCCAGATGGCGAGAAGTGCGGATGGGCGTCGTTTTTGGATGTCCGTTCGCGCTTCAAAGGAAGAGACATGGATTTGAAGTTGTTCTACCAAAAGCTGCGCAAGATCGAACAGGAGATCGCCGACCCGCACGTGATCGTGGTGAGCCATGAGACGCCCGATGGAGGGCGTGCGGGGCAGAGGGTTGAAGTGCCGCGAGGCATCGCAGCCAGGCTGCTACTGGAAGGGAAGGCGCGTTTGGCGAACGCGGAGGAGTCGGCCGAATTTCGCGCCATGGCGGAAGCAGTCAGGCATGAGGCGGAGCAACGCGCGGCGGCCGAGAGAGTACAAGTGAACGTGATCACAGAGGCCGATCTCCGGGCCCTGAAGAGCGTTGCGCGGCCAGAAAAGCGTTAGACCGAGTGAGTGGCATGGCTCTTTTTACGGACGGGTCGATCAGCGCGCCGATGGAACTCCAAAACTACGAGAGCGGCATTCTGAGCGTGGCCAACACGGAAGGAATCGATCTGGCCGCGAAACTGACGCTGGCTCGAGACGACGTTGCGAATCAGGTGATGATGTTCTTGTTGCGACGCCTTACAGTTCGCGACTTTCACTGGAATCAGAGACGAGCAAGAGGCCTGACCGACGTGGTTGTAACGCCTGCGCTGAAGCAATGGCATGCTCACAAGACGTTGGCCTTGGTCTTTCGCGATGCCTATAACAACCAACTCAACGACCGGTATATGGGCAAGTGGAATGAGTACGAGGCCCTCGCGAAAGCCAGTTCGGAAGTTTTCTTTCAGATCGGGGTAGGACTCGTGGGCGATCCGCTTCCCAAGCCAGCAACGCCGATTTTGTCGACGACCGCGGGGCCGAGTCCCGCGGCGACTTACTACGTGGCAGTGACGTGGGTTAATCGAGCAAGTCAGGAAGGTAGTCCGAGCGATATCGGAGAGATTACTACGGCCGCCGGACAACAGCCAGTGGTCGAGGTAGTTAGTCCTCCAAGTAATGCGATCGGATGGAACGCCTACGTGGGGCAGTCACCCGACGGTATCAGCATTCAGAATACCGTCCCTCTGGGGACCAGCGACCACTGGGTGCTTAGCACAGCGCTCCGACCAGGGACTCCGCCGGGCGCTGGCCAACAACCTAATTGGTTCTTTGTTGATCATCGCGTGATCGAGAGAGGTTAGAGGCGTGTCGCAGATCGCCAGCGTGACGACCAAAAAGCTTTTGAACGTTCTGGCCACGAGCCCCGGCGTTCCCGAGGCCGTAGCGGCGCTGATCTCGGCGGATAGTTTGGTGTTGCCGGCGATCTCAGTGCCGCAGATAGTAGGCCAGAATGTCGCGGCGGATGTTGCAGAAAAGAGCATATCCAGCAAGTATCCACTCATCTACGTGTATTGCAGCAAGATCACGAACGCTCAACGGGAGAAGTTTCGCAATTTTTCGGGCGACGCTGAAATGGTAGTGGAAGCGAGAGTGTCGCAAGACCGGTTAGACGGGATCGAGTCGCACTTGCACGCCTATGTGGACGCGATTACTCAAGTGCTGAATGCCAAGCGCGGGGATTGGGGAGACGGAGTGTTTTATACCGGCGGATACGAAGTAAGTTTCGCGGGCGTCAAGCATGGAGGACGCAATTTCATTCAAATTGCCAGGGTTTCGTTTGCCCTGGAGATCAGCGCGGACTAAGGACAGAGGAGCCCGGTTCGCTTTTCGGGAGCGGCGGCCTGAAGACTCTACAATATGTCTTACATCTTATCGAATGACAATCGTTTTTACGTTGCTCTTGAGCCGACTTATGGCAATGCAGCTTCGGCGGCGGCGACCAACAGGATTTCAGCGGTAAAGTTGACAGCCAGGCAGCGAACTGAGAAGGTCCAGCGCAAGGATAAGACCGGGTCGAGAACGTTCGCCGGGAATCCGAGCGGGCTTCGCAAGGAGACGACGTTCGAACTAAGAACGTACATGACGAACTGGGCCGACCAGACTACACCGCCGGCCCACGCCCCTCTGTTCCAGGCCTGCTTGGGCGGCGCAGCTACGTTGTCTCCGGGAGGAACAATAGCGGCGGGGACGGATCCGGGGAAGCTGGCCTTCACCCTTCCGCACGGCCTGATGCCGGGACGAGCGGTGATCAGTGGAAGCGAGATTCGCTTCGCGTCTGCGATTATCGACGACCACACGGTGCAGTTGAATGCCCCGTTTACCGTTTCTCCCGCGGCGAATTCGCAGAGCGGCCCGACAGCGGCCTTCCAACCGGCAACCACCTTAGGCAGCGTGACGATTTTTGATTACTGGAGCCCAGCAACTTCGGTGCAGAGGATTCTGTCTGGCGCCGCCGTCGATTCCCTTACCTTGGCCGTGAACGGCGACTTTCACGAATTCATTTTTTCCGGACCGGCGCGGGACTTAGTGGACAGTTCAAGCTTCCAGAGCGGGCAGTGCGGGTTGACTGCATTTCCTCCCGAGCCTGCCGTAACAGCGAACACCTATGCGATCATTCCCGGGCATCTGGGACAAGTATGGCTCGGAAGCACACCGAATCAGTTTTTCACGCTCACCAAGGCCCAGATCAGGTTTCAAAACAACCTGGACGTGCGTGCGCACGAGTTTGGGTCAGACTTGCCCATGGCGATCTCGCCCGGCCAGCGCACGGTCACGGCCGACTTCAGCCTCTATCAGATGGATGACGCAGCCACGGCGGCTCTCTATCAGGCCGCCCGCCAGAGGTCGCCGATCAGCATCCTGATCCAGTTGGGCCAACAGCCGGGCCAGTTATTCGGCGTGTACATGAAGAGCGTGGTGCCGGAAGTCCCCGAATTCGACGATTCCGACAAAAGGCAACAATGGCAATTTCAAACATGCCGGGCTCAGGGGAGCGCGAACGATGAGATTTTTGTCGCGTTTGGATAGAGAGAGACCTGCCGACCGAGACGGCGCGCAAGACGAGGGACGAGTGGCTGCGTATGAGAGCGTTTTGAGTGTTGCATCAAAAACCTTCGCCGGGGTCACGTTTGTGGTCAGACGAATCTCGTTCGGCCGGCGCATGGAGCTGGCCAGGATGATTCGGGACCTGAGCCGGCGCGCAGAGTTTTTCGAGGCGGGCCCGGAATTGCACGAAAAAATTGAGGCCAACCTTCTTTCGCAGGAGATTGAAGCCACCTATCTCCGATGGGCGCTCGTCAGCATCGACGGGCTTACGATTGACGGCGCACCGGCCACGGCCGAACAGCTAGTGGAGAAGGGACCGGAGGAACTGACGCAAGAGATCGTAGCCGCGATCAAAGGGTTGTGCGGGCTTAGCGAAGCAGAACGAAAAAACTGATCGTCGCTTTCCACTTCCAGTTTGCGAACCAGGCCGCCTGGAAATGCGACACATGCCGGAAGAGCGGCTTGGAGAAAAAGCGGCGTTGTGGGTGGCTGGAAGAGGGAGAGGCAGCACAGGGACCGGCAATCTGGGCGCGACGCAGGGTGGCCGTTACAACTTGTCCGACTTCCTTTATAACGTCCGAGAGCATTGCGCTGCTTGAGGAATATCACGCTTGGAAACTCTTTGGGACCTGCGATGTTTATGGGCTGCCGGCGCGCCTGGTGGAAGCGATCTTTGTGCTGGAGAACGAGTTGAGGTCAGAACAGAACGATGGCGACAAGTGAATGGCAGGAATTGCTGGGTCACGGCGGCATACGCAACCTCTCGCGGCGCGATGTGATGGGGCAGGCGACAGGATCGTCTGCGCTGCCGGCGGGCTACGCTGGGCCGTTCGATTTGAGCCAGATTAGCGGCGCCACGGGCGGCGGGGGCGAGGTCGTGAACAATGCGCTGCCCGGGCCGGGTAAGGATGCAACCGAGCAGCTCTCGTCCCTGGTCACGCAGATTTCGAGCCTGAACTCAACGCAGCAAACCCAGATCAGCGCCACGCAGGACAACACGCAGGCAGTGACGCAGAACACAGTGTCCAAGGGAAGCAGCGGAGAATCGATTGGGAGCCAGATTGGCAGAGCGGCGGAAAGTCTGTTTGGGGGCGCGCTCAGCCTTTCGCCCATTGTGAGCGGGCTGCTGTCGCTGTTTGGCGGCGGCAGCACGACACCGGCGCCGGCCCCTCGGTTTACGCTGCCAGCCTCGGTGCAATATCAAGCCGGGCTAACGGCGAGCTCAGGTGCAGTCGCGCCTGTGAGTTACGCGGAGACCGGTCAACCACGGCCACAGGCGCCGGCTCAACCGGCGCAGGTGACGGTTCAAGTGAGCGCCATGGACAGCCAGTCGTTCCTGGATCACAGCGAAGACATCGCGCGAGCAGTAAGGGACGCGCTGCTGAACTCGAACTCTTTAGGCGATGTAATATCGGATTTGTAAGATGAGCGATTTCCCGACTCTGAAAACTGCGGCTGTCATGCAGTATCCAGCACAGAAGGCAACAAACTATTCCACAGCCATTGTAAGGTTCCTGGACGGTTCGGAGCAGCGATTCCGCCAGTATCAATCGGCACTCCGCCGCTGGGTGGTCAAGCTTGACTTACTCGACGAAACCGAGCTTCATCAGTTACGGGAGTTTTTTCGAACACAGGCCGGCGCAGCAGAGAGCTTCGGCTTCACTGATCCGTGGGATGGCACACGCTATCCGCATTGCAGCTTTGACGGCGATCTGATGAAGGACACACTGCTCGATGACTCCCATGGCAGCACCTCGCTGACGATTCGAGAGGATCGAGGTTGAGATGCTCTACTATCCGCAGCTCACGACCGGGTCGGTGTGTCAATTTCCTGTCAGCCGCGAAGTAAAGATGAGGACCGTGACAAACGACTTGTTCGGAGGAGACACGATCCGAATGGCGGATACAGGCTGTGCGGCAGTTCGCTGGCAGTTGCGGTACAAGAATCTGACAGACGGGGAATGGTCGGCTCTGGAACAGCTTTTCGAGGCGACGGAAGGCCGTTTCGGCACGTTCACCTTCTTAGATCCCACCGACAACCTGCTGATGTGGAGCGAGGACTGGACACAGAAGGTCTGGAACGCGGATCCGTTGCTGACCGTTACGGTTGGAAGGCCGGATGCCCTGGGCGGGACGAGCGCGATGCAGCTTACCAATAACGCTCAGGCCACGCAAAGCATCGCGCAGAGCGTGCCCGTCGCGAGTTGGTTTCAATACTGTTGGAGTTGCTTCGTGCGAAGCGACGCGCCCTGCCGCGTGCAACTTATGAGTATGACGCCTGGCGAAGAACAGGTGCAAGAAATCGCGGTGGGCGCCCAATGGAATCGAGTGGCTATGCCGGCACACCTTTCGACCAAGCAAGACGGAATGATCTTTGGGATACAACTGCCCGCCGGGTTTCGGATCGACGTCTTTGGTGCGCAGGTAGAGGCCCAAATGGCAGCGGGCTATTACAAGAAGACCGTGGATCGCGCCGGCGTGCACTCGAGCACTCGATTCGACTCCGATGCGCTTACCCGCACTGGCGATGGCCCCAACCAGAGTGCATGCGTTGTGAATCTGATGAGCAATCTTTCGTAATGGGCATGTTTGAAGTGAGCGTCAGATGGCAACCATCAACGACCTAAAGGAACTGGAGGCGCCCGGCACGCCGCTCTTTCTTTTTGATTGCACGCTGAGGTCAGGCGATGTCCAGCATTGGAGCACTCACAGCGTGACGGTCAACGGGCAGCAGTACTTGGCTCGAGTCTTGAAGCACAACCTATTCGATCTGAACTTCTCTCCGGAGACAACCACCGACGGCATCTCAAAGGTTTCCATCACGCTGGCCAATGCGGACGCTTTCTTATCCGGAATCGAGCGCAATGTAGGCTGGAAGGGGGCTCAACTCACCGCCACTTTCCTTTTCTTTGACCTGCACAACGGCGCTCCCGCGTCGGAAAGCCAGGTGGTCTTCCGAGGACTGGGGAATCCGCCGGATCAATCTACCGAATCGGCCTTGCGGCTGAGTTTTACAAACCGGCTGAACTTGCAACGCGCATATCTGCCGGAAATCCGCATCCAGAAGCGTTGTCCTTGGACGTTTCCCGCAACGGCCGCGCAGAGGGCGGAGGCCGCAGGGGCGAGCCCCAAGGGGAAATTCTCTCCATTTTACTCTTGCGGTTATTCACCCGACCAGGCCGGCGGTGCGGGAAACCTGCCCGCGACGGGCCCTTATACCGGGTGCGACTATTCTCGCGCCCAGTGCCAACAGCGCGGCATGTTCAGCGCCGATGCGCAGAATAACCCGACCCGAAGATTTGGCGGCATCGAATTTGTACCGGCGTCGATCGTCGTGCGAAGTTATGGAGAAAAAGGCTCGCACCTCTCGACGCCTCTCGGCAACCAAGCTCTCTACAACGATTTCGTTCCGCTCATCTATGGTACGGGCTGGTATCAGCCGCCCATCGTGTTCGCGCGCAACGATGGAAATCTGACGCACTTCGAAGTGCTGTTGGGAGCCGGGGAACTAACCGCGGTTCTGAAGGTGGTGGTGAACGGCGTCGAAATTGCGGTTGGCGTCGCGGGAAGCAACCTTACGGCCACGGGTTGGTACAGCGTGGTAACTGTGGGAGTGCGAAATGGCACTTTCAATCCGGACTTTTGCGATTCCTCCGGAAACCCGTTGGGCGATCCGTATGGAAGCATGGGGATGCTGGCGGTCGTGGTGCCCAATCGCATTTCCGACGGCCGCTCTCTTCCGCATATACAGGTTTTGATCCAGGGGCTAAAGCTCAGCCGCTTCGACTCCAACGGAACCAACCTGGAGGATGCCTTCACGAACAACCCCGCCTGGGTTCTGCTGGACGTATTGCGTCGGAGCGGCTTCACGACTGACGACCTCGATCTGCCAAGCTTCGCGGCAGCGGCCCAGCGCTGCGACGCACTTGTACACGTAGTCGATTTGAATGGCAAGGACACGTTGATTCCGAGATATCAGTGCAACTTGTTGCTGACCAAGAGGCGGAGCGCCGCAGACATCGTACGGGGAATCCGGCATGGTTCGGCGCTCTATCTCACATTCAACAACGCGGGGCTGCTTCAATTGAAAGCAGAAGATACGCTTGCATTGCAGCAACCGAACAAGCCGGCGGGTAGCAACAGCCAGGAGGCATTGAACGGAGGTTGGCCGGCTTACGAGTTTGGGGACGAGGTCTTCTCGGGCATCGCGCGGCGAGCCAATGATGCGTCGTCGGTAACGATCTCATCGCACAGCACCGCCGACACGCCGAACCGGTACACGATTGAGTTCCAGGACGAGTTTAACGAGTATCAGCAGGACAGTCTTTCGTTAGTTGACGTTAATGATTTCGTACTTTGTGGGCAAGACATTACCATTAGTCTTTCGGCCTTAGGGATTCCAAACTTCGATCAAGCGACTCGGGCCGCAGCGCTGCAACTGTATAAGTCGGTTCACGGCAACACTTATGTCGAGTTTGAAACCAGTGTGAAGGCGATCGGATTGAAGCCGGGCGATCTTATTACGCTGACTTACGCAAAGGAGGGTTTCGACCGCCAGCCGTTCCGGATTACGAAGATTTCGCCAGGGCTCAACTTCATGACGGCCGTGATCACGGCGCAGATTCACGAGGATGCGTGGTACACGGCGGCAAACGCCGGCGCGGCGGGTTTGGGACGGCAGCCGGGATTCGAAGTAGGTCTGCCGCGGCCATTGGTGGGTAGCGTTTTCGATAGCAACGGTGTTCCGCAGTTTGGCATCAACGAATCTTCCACGACCAGCAGCGATGGAACCATCGCCATCAGTCTGACGGTTGCATTTTCGGTTCCTGAGAAGCCTGCGGCGAGCAATGCAGGAATACCGCTGGTCGGTTTGAATCCGCAGGTGAGCACCACCGGCGGAACGCTGGCCGGAGGGCAGGCGCGCTATTACGGTATTAGCGCCATAGATGGCAACGGCGCTGAGAGCGGGCTCTCGTTCACGGTGACGGCGAGCATTCCAGCCGGAACCAATACCAACGAGGTTACGTTGATCAGCCTGAGCTTTTCGGCCACGGCTACCGCATTTCATGTTTACCGGGGAATGAACCCGATCCAGCTATTGCGAATCGCAGAGAACCTGCCAATCGCGTCACAGTTCACAGATGCGGGGGCGGCTGCGCTTTTGAAGGGCCCGCCGGACTACAACTATGATCACGCGAATTTCTATTGGCGCCTGGAGTTGCAGCCCGAAGAGAAGGTCAACATCCATTCCCCGACCAGCGTGGGCAATACCACGTTGAACATACTCAAGAACGAATATGGCGGTGCGACGGTCCGCATCACCACCGGGACAGGCGGCGGGCAGGAACGCACGATTGTCTCGAGCGACGGCACTACCATCACCGTTGCGCCCAAGTGGGATGTTGAACCCGACATAACCAGCTCGTTTCTGGTGGCGGATTCGACGTGGCATTTTGGGGCCTCCAGCAGTTCCTCGCCGATTTCCTTTCTAGTGCCGAACCAGACCGGGGCGACAATCCACGTATCGGGGCGCGCCGCGAATGTCCGTGATGAAGAGAACGCATTCGAATTGTCTCCCCTCACCCGCTGGCGAATTTCGGGCGGGACAGGCGACATTCTCGACGCGGATGTTCCGGGACAACCTACGTTCGGGCTGTCCTCAGCAGGCCAGGGGAACGTCGAGATCTCGGCGATAGGGTTTGCCAGTCTCAGCAACACGCGCAGCATCAGCTCCGGGACGCTGACGCTCGCCTATTGGGACGAGTTGAACGGGCCTTCATCCCTCTTGTTGAGCGCTCCGGTCAGCAACAGCGACACAACTCTCAGCATTACGACGGGTGTTTCAGCCCAGGCCGGCGACTTGATTCAGATTGAATCCGAGCTGATGTCCGTCCAGAAGACGGTAATCAACGGGAGCTCTATTCAGGTCGCGCGGGGATCCGATGGAAGCAGCGCTGCGGCTCACGCCGCTCAGAGCGCGGTCTACGTTCTTTTGAAGAAGACCTTCATCATGCCGTTCGCGCGAGATTTTTTCGGAAGTCTGGCGAGCGGCAGCTATGCATTTCCAATTGCGATTCCCGACGTTCGCATTGCCGCCGCGGAATTATTCGTCACCAACAGCCAGGGCAACAGTCCCGTAGGCCGTCAAGCCGTCACCGCGACTACGGATTTCGGGCTGCGCAGCATGTCTGGGGGGCAGCTCAGCATTCAGGTGGAGGGGCCGCTGGCAATTCAGACTAACGCAGCGCCGCCGCTCGTCATGGATAGCGCGCATTCCGTTAGAGACGTATATGCTCTCGTCAAGGGCGCTCCGACTGACGCACCGATCGCACTCCAGGTAACACAGAACGGGCGGCCCTATTGCCAGCTTACGGTTCCCGTGAATGGGACAATTTCAAACGTCGTGGATGGCTTTGCTTTAGGCCCGTTACAGAGCCAGGCGCAGGTCGGACTCGACATCACAGCGGTAACCCAGACGGCGGATGCCAGCCCCGGCAGCGATCTTACCGTGACAATTCGATTGTAGGGTCGCATGGCCGAAGTCCTCGAAAAATTACGGCCGGACCGCGATCTGCAATGCTACTTCTTCCGGCCTTCCGCGATTGCCGCGCTCAGTGCAACCGGACCGTCGGGTTTCACGCTCTCGGGGACCTGGCGACAGCAGTTTGACTGGGCAGTAATCGAATGGAACCGAGACAATGTTTTCGAGCATCCGGCCCTGCGATCCCTGCCGGACGGAGATCTGAGCGGCCTGACGCTCAGCTATGACGAGACTCGCCTCAATTGCATTGCCCTCAATTCGGATTTGTATCCTACTGTGGACTGGCCCAACCTTCGGGTGTGGGCAGACGACGGCAGCGGCGAAAAGATATATCACATCCCCCTCAAAAACCATGCCACGGCCATAGCCGGCAGTTATCAGTCCGCCATGGTGCAGTTTCAGCTTAGCGGCACGGTAACTCCAAACGACTATGTTGGCATCGCTTTTCTCGGCGAGCACTATCCTTACTTGATGACAGCCGGCGACACGCTGCAGTTCGCTATTCAGAACATTGCGGACGGCGTCAATGCCTTTTCACCTACGATGAAAGCCCTGGCGAATGGGACGACCATCACCCTCACCTATGTTGGAGCAGGTCAGACGCTGTCGAACTCGACTACTGGCGCAAATGGCAATCGGATTGGCGTTTACACCTATGTGTCCAATAGCAAGACGGAAACTTGGGACGCACTCTCCAAGCAGCTATCCGGCGGAATATCGCCGTCGCAGTGGCACATCTCAATTCCGTTTGCTTCGTTAGCCGATCCGGCTCTTGGGGCGGTACCCACAAGGTCTGTACGGAAACTACGCTGGACTTACTCGGCTGATCTTCAGCCCGCGGCGTTCGTGCGGAGCGAATTCCAAGTTGTGGTGTCGAATTGGACGGTAACAGGCACGGGCCGCCCCTATTCCATCGCTGGGCCGGGATCGCGACGAATCGAGGATCAAGCGGCCGGCGTGCGTTACCTGGGAACCTGGGCAGGGGCGAAGGGGAATTTCTCGGGTGGCACAATTCATTCTACGAGCACAAATCAATCCAGCATCACTTGCACTTACACCTCCGCCCAGGAGCATTGCCTTTACTTAGGCACGCGGTTGGCCGGTAACGGCACGCCGATCGCCGTATCTGTCGACGGCCAAACTCTGGCTGGCGTCAATTTGAATGTTCCCGGCGAAGATGTCCTCATCAGAAAGTCTCTCGGTCAATTTCCGTCCGGAACTCACACCGTCACAGTAACTCACGCAGGAAACAACGGAACATATTTCTACTTTGACTTTTTCGAGCTGGCCGTTCCGACCAACACACTACCGAGCGCGTCAAGCGAGATCAAGTTAGCGCTCGCTACCGATTGGGATACAGACCACTCCATCGCCCTGGCCCCGGAACGCACGGCTTGGATCATCAATACCCTCGGCTTTCGTGGCAGGGTGAATCATTATGTCGGAGCTCTGTGGTTTTATGAACTGATCCGTGTCGGTCATCAGTATGCTTCGGGCACGGTGACGTTCACCGGAACGCCCGATGCGAACCTCATCACACAGATCATTCTCGGGCGGACCGATCAACCCCCATCGACTCAAAACGTTATCGAACACCTGGATCTCATCGGAGACACTGCGGAGACGCTGGCCAAGGCGTTTGAGCTGGAGTTGAATCGCGGGTACACGGCCATCTGGGCGAGGGCCGATCGGAATCAACTGACCATCTATTCCCGCTCTATGGGCGCCGACGGAAATGCGATCACCCTAGCCGCGAGCGCCTCGACTGCAAATCTATCGATTCAGATTTCTGGTCCCACATTGGCGGGCGGAGTGGACGGCGATTGGCGGACCGACCTTCAAGCGACACCGCGGCTCAACCGCGCCGTGCGGGACTGGAGCCAGAGCTTCTTTCGAGCCCTCAAAGGCTATGGACTCGATGCCGTGGCATCTTTCAGCATGGAGTTGCAGGATGCCGATCCGGCTCCCGACGCAGGGATCGTCCAACGCTACCCAAGCCAGGCGCCAGTTCACTTAACCACGCCCTCGTATCAGACGAACTTCTCGCCTGCCAGCATAAGCTTCTGGCGGCAGGTCTATCAGGATATGGCCGGTGTGCTCGCCAATGCAGGACTTATCCCGTATCTGCAGTTCGGCGAGGTCCAGTGGTGGTATTTTCCAGACGACGGCTCCGGCATGCCGTTTTATGATGCCTATACGACGGCAACTTTTCGCTCCCAGTATGGACGCGACCTGACGCTCATCACCACCAACACCGTCGATCCTGCCACCATTCCGCAAGAGGTCGCCTTTTTGCCGGCGTTGATCGGAGCCTTCACCAGCCAGGTCATGAGCTTCGTCCGTTCGGCCTACGCGAATTGCCGCTTCGAAGTCTTATATCCAGTCGACGTGAACGCCACGCCGCTGAATCGGGTGGTCAACTATCCGGCCGGCGATTGGACCAAGGACAAACTGAACTGTCTCAAGACCGAGAGTTTCACCTACACTTACAACCGCAACCTGGACTCAAGCAGAACGGCCATCGATGCCGGGGCGACTTACGGCTTTCCGTCTTCCCAAAGAAGCCATCTGGTCGGGATCAGCGATTCATCGACAGCCTGGTTGAAAGAGGCGCGGCAGGCGGAAGCGCGCGGTTTTGAATCCGTGGTGCTGTTTGCGCTCGATCAGTTTTGTCTGATTGGATATCCCATTCCACTATCACGCGGCCTGCGCAGAAGCGTTCGTCTGGCCTAGTTGGAAGATTCCAAGACGTAAGGACTGCAGGTCTGATTTAAGTTGGATTGCTCGCCGAGCGGCCCGGAGTATACACTGATCAAGTGCGAGTGCGAAAGCTCGCCGCCTCTTCCGCTTCTGACGGGAGCGCCGCCGGCGATTCATGATCTACGCAATCGTTCTGGGCGTGGTCGTTGCAACGCTCTGCCTGGTCACGATCATCAAAACGCAATCGGTGAAGAATCAGGCTGACTTTCTGGTCGCCGGACGCAAGCTGCCGTGGCCGGTCCTGGTCTTCACCCTGCTTTCATCCTGGATCGGCGCCGGCAGCCTTTTTGCAGGTGGAGAAAACGCCTATCGCAACGGATTCGCGGCGCTGTGGCAACCCGCCGGCGGGTGGCTTGGATTGATCCTGATCGCTCTGATCGCCGGCCGCGCGCGGCGTTTCGCCCAGTTCACCGTGCCGGATCTGCTCGAGACTCGTTACAACGCCGCCGCGCGCGTCATCGGCACCATCGCCATCGTCATCTCCTACACTGTGATCACCAGCTATCAGTTCAAGGGCGGAGGCGACATCCTGAACCTGATCTTTCCTTCAGTCAGCAGCGATCAAGGCATGTGCGTCATCGCCGCGTTCGTGATTTTATTCACCGCCGCGGCCGGCATGGCCTCCATCGCGTACCTGGATCTGGTCATCGGCGCCCTGGTCACCAGCATCGTCATCGTCGCGATTCCTCTGCTGCTTGAAAAGGCCGGAGGCTGGGGCCGCATAACCGCAACGCTGCCTCCCACGCATTTTCAGGTCTTGGGCAATCTCACTCTGCCGCAAGCTCTGAACTACTTGATTCCCACCATGCTGCTGCTGGTAGGCAACCAGGGCATGTACCAGAAATTCTTTTCGGCCAGATCCGAGCGTGACGCAAAGTTGGCGGTCTACGGCTGGATCGCCGGCACCCTGATTTTGGAGACGCTGCTGGTGACCATGGCCGTGATCGGAAGCTCGCTGTTTCAAGCGGAACATCCGCGGGAGATCATACCCATTACCGCGTTTCGCGGCCTGCCGTCGATCATCGGCGCTCTTTTGCTCGGCGGAATCTTCGCCAAAGTAATTTCGACCGCCAACAACTATTTATTCTCGCCGTCCACCAATCTCATCCACGACGTCTACGGCCGATTCATTAATCCGCAAGCATCGGAAACACGCAAACTCGCGATGTCCCGATTGATTGTCGTGCTGTTGGGCCTCTTCGCCTTGCTGCAGGCCACTCGATTCGAATCGATTCTAAATGCGGCCGTTTATGCCTACACCGTGTACGGAGCCGCGGTCACTCCCGCCGTTCTGGCCGTCTTTTTCTGGAAGCGGGCGACTACCGCCGGCGCAATCGTCTCCATCGGACTGGGAGCCGCGATCACCGTCGGCTTGAACCTGGCCGGTTATGAACTGGCAATCTATCCGGCGCTGGGCGCTTCCCTGGTCAGTCTGATCATGGTCAGCTTGCTGACCCCGCCGCCGCCGCTACAGAAATGGAAGCCCTTCTTCGAGACCTGAGACTATGCACATCGACGAAATTCAAAACGCACTGCGCGAAGAGAAACTGGATGGCTGGCTGTTTTTCGATCACCACCAGCGCGATCCGCTGGCGTACCGCATCCTGGGACTCGCTCTCAGCCGCACCGCGACGCGTCGCTGGTACTACCTGATCCCCGCGCAGGGTGAACCCAAGGGCCTCGTGCACGCCATCGAATCCGGCGTCCTGAGCGGATTGCCCGGCCGGGTTCAAACGTATTCTAGTTGGTCCGCGCAAGTTGAGGGTCTGCGCGGATTGCTCGCCGGATGCCGCCGCATTGCCATGCAATACTCGCCCAAATGCGCCATCCCCTATGTTTCGCTGGTGGACGCAGGCACGTTGGAACTGGTGCGAGACGCCGGCGTCGAAGTGCTCACCTCAGCCAATCTCATCCAGCTTTTTGAATCCCGCTGGACCGCGCAGCAGTTCGAGATGCATCTCGAAGCCGGCCGCCGAGTGGACCGCATTCGCGCCGCGGCGTTTCAAAACATCGGGGCCACCTTGAACGCCGGAAAGACCATCACCGAGTGGGACGTAAACCGATTCATCCGCGCCGCGTTCGAAAAATCCGGCCTGGTCACCGATCACGGCCCCATCGTGGGCGTCAATGCCAACATGTCCGATCCGCACTATGAACCCGCAGCGGAAACCAGCCGGCCGATTCGAAAGGGCGATGCCGTCCTGATCGACATGTGGGCCAAGCTCGACCACCCGGACGCGGTGTTCTACGACATCACCTGGACCGGCTATTGCGGCCCGCATCCGCCCACGCCGATCGAAAACGTTTTCGAAGTGGTGCGCGACGCCCGCGACCGCGCCATCGGCCGCGTCAAGGACGCCGTCGCTCGAAATCAAGTCATCCGCGGTTTCGAAGTGGACGACGCCGCCCGCGGCTACATTCGCGAGAAAGGTCTCGACCGGTACTTCGTCCATCGCACCGGGCACTCCATCGGCGAGGAAGTGCATGGCACCGGCGCCAACATGGACAACCTGGAAACCCACGACGAGCGCCGCATCATCGCAGGAACCTGCTTCTCTATCGAGCCCGGCGTTTATCTGCCAGAATTCGGCATCCGCTCGGAAGTAAATATGCATGTCGGGGAGCACGAGGCTCGTGTCACGGGAGAAATGCAGGACAGGCTGGTAACGATTCTGTAATGGGGCCGAAACACCTTACGGTGCGGAGCCGCATTTTGCGAGACCGCGCAGAGCGTATAACCCCAGGCCGGTCAATGAGTTGGTCGGGCGCGCGCGCGGGCGACAAACGAGTATAAGCCCAATAGGAATTTTCGATTGGACCAACCCCGATTCGCCCGCCTACCCTGAGATATGGCGACTACAACTGTTATGGAACCTGCCGCCTCCCAAGTTGGACTCTTACATCGCATCAGCAGCATCGTCAGCTCGGAACTTTCGCTGGACGAAATGCTGGGAGAAATTATTGGAATCACCGCACAGGTCACCGGCTGCGACGCCTGCCTGGTGTACCTGATCGAGCACGAGACGGATGAAATCGTTTTGCGCGCGTCTCAGGTTCCTCACGCCGCTGCGCTCGGACACTTGCGCATGAAGATGGGCGAAGGCGTGACAGGCTGGGTGGCGGAGCATAAGTCCGTCGTGGCCCTGTCGTCGAAGGCTTCGGCCGATTTGCGCTTCAAGCGTTTTCAAGCCTTGATCGAAGACACTTACGAGGCTTTCCTTTCGGTGCCCCTGGTCAGCGGCGGCGACATCATCGGGGTCATCAACGTGCATCATCGGGAAACCCACTCGCACACGCCCGAAGAAATCGCCCTGCTGACGTTTGTCGGAGAGCAAATGGGAGGCGCCGTTTCAAAATCTCTTCTGGCCGATGAAAACGCGCGGCTGGTGGAAGAAACCTTGGAGATGAAGCGCCAGCTCGAGACGCGCAAGGTGGTGGAACGCGCCAAGGGGATCCTCCAACAGCGTTACAAGCTGACGGAGGAAGACGCGTATCTGCGCCTGCGCAACGAAAGCCGCCGCCTCCGCCGGCCCATGAAGGATTTGGCGGAAGCCATCATTCTGGCCGAAGAATTGAGCCGCAAGAACGAAGCGGAGCAGGCCTAGCGCTACGTCAGGCTGTCCAGGAGCTTGCGCGTTTTTGCGTGCGCCAGCACTACATCCGGATCGCGCTGCAGCGCCTCGAAATAGCGCCTTGCGAAGCCGGTTCCGGTCTCGTCCGGCGCCAGCAGATCCCAGGCCTGCGCGATCAGCCGCTCGGCGTCGATTCCGCCCGGCGGTTCCCTGGCGTCCAGCGTCTCGTCGATCAGCACCACGAATTCCGACAGCTCGTGCAGCCAGGCGAACCAGGGATCGTACAGCACCAGCTTCAGCAGTTCGCCACTGGAGGCGATCCGGGCGATATCGCGCTCATACGTGGCGCGCTCCGATTCGAGCAGCGTCTTATGCAGCCCCAGCAGCCCGTTGCGCAGCTCGGTCAGCCGCCGCTGGACCTGTTCCTGTGGTGAACCATTGGATGACATTGGCGCCCTGGTGCTATAGTAGCTCCTAGCCCGCTTCGCGGCGATCCCAGCGAGACCGCTAGAATATAGACGTGCGTACCGATTCAACATTGCAACTTGCCACCGGTCATCTCGAACAGGTGCGCCAGGAAATTGGAAAAGTCATCGTCGGCCAGCAACATGTGGTGGACGGCGTGCTGATCTGTCTTCTGGCCGGAGGCCATGTGCTACTGGAAGGCGTGCCGGGCCTCGGCAAAACCACGCTGCTGCGCACGCTGGGGCGCGTGCTGCACCTGAAGTATTCGCGCATCCAGTTCACGCCCGACCTGATGCCCGCCGACATCGTGGGCAGCATGATCATCGAGACCGACGATCACGGTGCCAAGGCGCTGCGCTTCCAACCCGGTCCGATCTTCGCGAATCTGGTGCTGGCCGACGAGATCAACCGCGCCACGCCCAAAACTCAGTCGGCGCTGCTCGAGGCCATGCAGGAACGCACCGTCACCAGCGGCACCACCACGCACGAGCTCGAAGCGCCGTTTCTGGTCATGGCCACCCAGAATCCCATCGAAATGGAGGGCACTTATCCGCTGCCGGAAGCGCAGCTCGACCGCTTCCTGATGAAAATCCTGGTTCTGTACCCCTCGCGCGAGGATCTGAATCGAATCGTGGAGCGGACCATTCACAGCGACGAGACGGCGCTCGAGCAGGTGGTGGACCGGCAGGCGATCATGCAGTTGAGAGCCGCGTGCCGTGACGTGCTGGTGGCCGAGCACGTTCAGGATTTCGCCATCGATCTGGTCATGGCCACGCAGCCCGGCACGCCGCATGCTCACCAGCTCGCCAACAAGTACATCCGCTACGGCAGCTCGCCGCGCGGCGCCCAGGCACTGGTGGAGTGCGGGCGGGTTCTGGCCTTGATGCGCGGCCGCCTGAACCTCAGTATCGACGATATTCGGGAGATCGCTCCCGCTGTTTTGCGGCACCGTATTATTTTGAACTTCGACGCCCACGCCGACGGCCAGACGCCGGAGACACTCCTGACGGAAATCATCGGAAGCATCACTTCCGCGGCAGTCGCGTGAAAACCGCCCCACTCATCGACAGCATCTTTCTCGGAAAGCTCGAGCGGCTGACCATTCGCTGGCAGAAGTCGTTTCCCGGCCTGGTGGGCGGCCACAACATCTCGCACTTCGCCGGTCCCGGCCAGGAGTTTCTGGATCACCGCCAGTTTCATCACGGCGACGATCTGCGGGCCGTCAATTGGCGCGCCTACCTGCGGCTGGAAAAGCTGTTCCTGAAGATGTTTCAAGTGGAGCCGCGCATTCCGGTCCGCGTGCTGCTGGATTGCAGCAATTCGATGACCACCGGCGTGAACTCCAAATTCGACTACGCGCGCAAGCTGGCGGCAGCCTTGTGCTACGTTGGCCTAGTCCGGCTGGACACCATCTGCATCCAGCCCTTCGCCGAAGTTTTAGGGGATTCGTTTCTGTGCGGCGGCGGCCGCCACCGATTCATTCCTGCGGTGAACTTCCTGGAGGCGTTGAAGCCCTCCGGACGCACCAACTTCTTCGAGGTCGCCCGACAGTTCATCTCCAAGTATCCCCAGCGCGGTCTTTTGATCATCATCTCGGACTTTCTCGACGAAAAGGATTGCGAACGTCCCCTCCAGTTCCTGGCCGACTTCGGCCACGAGCTGATGCTGCTGCATGTCTGGGACGAGCAGGACCGCGATCCCGCCTGGGAAGGGCAGCTCGATCTGACCGACGCCGAAACCGGCAACATGCTCGAGATCGGCTTCGACGACGCCGCGCGCCGCAACTACACTCTGGCCTTCGACGAATTCGCCCGCGACATCCAGCGCATCGGCCTCAGAAACAGCGGGCGCTACGTGGGACTTCAGACATCCATGAGCATTGAGGAGGCGGTTTTCGGCTCGATCGCGCGCACCGGCGCAGTCGAATAGCGCGCCATGTTTTTCCTCAACCTCAGCCTGCCGGAGTTTCTCGCGGTCCTCGGATCGCTCTCGGGCGTGGTGGTGGCGTTGTACCTGCTGGACCGGATGCGAAAGAAGCACATCGTCGCCACGCTGCGCTTCTTCGAGCTGTCCGAAAAGCCTCCCGTCCTGAAGCACCGCCGCAAATTGCAACAACCCTGGTCGCTGCTGCTGCAACTTCTGAGCATGCTGTTGCTGCTGCTGGCCATCGCTCAACTTCGCCTCGGCTCGCCGGCCCGCTCTTCGCGGGATCACGTGCTGATTATGGACACTTCGGCCTGGATGGGCGGCCGCAGCGGACCAGGGCGGCTCATCGATCAGGCGAGGGCCGCGGCAAAGAACTACGTCAAGATGCTTCCCTCCAGCGACCGCGTGATGGTGCTCCGCGCCGATGTGCTGGCCACGCCGGCCACCGTTTTTGAATCCGACCGCTTCAAAATCCAGCGGGCCATCGATGAGACGCAACCCGGCGCCGGCCCGCTCAACATCGAGGAAGCGCTGGAATTCGCCCAGCAGGCGCAGAAGCTCCAGGCGCAGCGCAGCGGCGAGATTGTGCTGGTCGGCGCTGCGCGCATCTCCGTTGACGAAGCTTCGGTGGCCAAGGCGCCCGCGAATCTGCGCGTGATTTCCGTCCCCAGCCCAGCCGAACATGTCGGCCTGCGCAAGGTCAGCGTGCGCCGCTCGCCGGACGATCCCGACTCCTGGGAGATCTTCGTAACGATCAAGAACTACGGCTCGAGGCTGCGCTCGGTTCCGCTGGCGGTCCAGTTCGGAGGAGCGCCGGTCGGCACCGGCCGTCTGGATCTCAAGCCCGGCGCCGAAGAAAACTCACAGTTCCGCTTCAAGACGCGCGTCGCCGGCTGGCTGGAGGCGCGCCTGCTGACCCGCGATGCGTTCCCGCAAGACGAACGGGCCATTCTCGAATTGCCGGCCCGGAAGCTGGTACCTGTCACGGTTTACTCGTCCGAGCCCGATCTTCTGCGGCCGCTCTTCAATACGCTGCCGGGCGTTCAAGCCAGCTTCCAGCCGGTTGCGAGCTACAATGCCGCGGCGCGCGATGGAATCGTGCTGCTGGACCACTTCGCTCCCCCCTCGGCGCCCCAGACCGATTCCATTTGGATGGAGCCGCCGCCCGAGCGATCTCCGGTGCCGGTCGGAGCCACTGGGAAGCAGGTCAAGCTGAAGCGCTGGCGCGTGGACCATCCCCTGGGAGCCGGCCTTCGCGCCAATGATCTGGAGATCGCCAACGCCGAGCTGTTTCGTGTCGCTGCTGGCGACGCCGTGATCGCCGAATCCGATCAGGGCGCGCTCATCGTCGCCCGGCCGGGCAAGCCCAAGACCGTTGTGCTGGGCTTTCACCCCGTCCGCGCCGGCATGAAATACGAGCTCACTACGCCGCTCCTGTTCGCCAACATTATCCGCTGGATGGCGCCCGATGTTTTTCGTTCCTGGCAACTGACGGCCGGCACGGTCGGCACGGTCGACGTCGATCTGGAATCGGAAGCCGACCCGTCCACTATTCGCATCCAGACCGAGGATGGCAAGCCTCTGCCTTTCACCGTGCAAGGGCGAACGTTGCGCTTCTTTTCGGGCGCTCCCGGCTTGGTTCGAGTGCTGACGGGCGATCGGGAACTGGTTTATTCCTTGACCTTGCCGCAGCCCGGCGACGTGTTCTGGACGCCAGCGGGCGTGAGGCGCGGAATACCCGGGCGGGTCCCCTATGAGCCCGCGTCTCACGACATCTGGCAGTGGCTGGCGGTCGTCGGCTGTCTGGGCCTGGTGGCCGACTGGATTCTGTACGGCCGCATGCGAAAAGGCCTGGTGACTGCGACGCGCGCGGTCCCCGGCATGCCCTGGAGGAAAGCGTCATGACCCGGTGGCGCAGGTACTCGGGCAAACGCCGTAATCGAGGTGATGCATGACCTTCGAACGAGCCTGGGTCCTCGCCCTGCTGGTCCTGCCGCTGGCTTGGATGCTCTTCGAATGGCGGCGCACGCGCCGGACTTTCGCCCTGCTGCTGAAGGTCGTCACCGTAGTCGCCATCATCCTCGCGCTTTCCGAGCCGAAGCTCACGATTCCCGAGACCAAAATGGCGGTCGCGGTTCTGGTGGACACTTCCGCCAGCGTCTCGCCGCAGGACCTCGCGCACGCTTCCGAGCTGGCCTCGGCGCTGGACAAATCCCGCGGCCGGCACTGGGTCCGAGTCCTGCCCTTCGCGCGCGCTATCCGCAACATCACGCCGGAAGAGCAGCAGCATGGATGGCAATTCCGGAACACCGCCGGCGAAGCTGGCCGGGGCACGGATCTGGAAGCGGCCGTTCGCGACGCGATCGCATCCTTGCCCTCCGGACTGATTCCCCGCCTGCTCCTGATCTCCGACGGAAATGAAAACGCCGGCAGCATCACGCGGGCCATCTGGCAGGCGCAGCGCCTGGGCATTCCGATCGACACCATTCCGCTCCAGGGCAAGCCGCAGCCCAGTCTGAATCTGGAATCGGTGAGCCTCCCCACCGTGGCGTTCACGGGAGAAAAATTTCCCATCGACCTGACTCTGCTCTCGCCCGCAGCAGTCTCCGGCACGGTCCAAATCAGCGCGGAGGGCAAAATTCTCGGAACCAACCCGGTGACGCTCGAAAAGGGAAGCAACCAGATTCGCGTTCACGCCAGCCTGAGCGCCGCGGGCGCGTTGAATCTGGCAGGAACGATCCGCGCGGATAGCCTGGGCGAAATCCGTTTCGACCGCGCCATGACGCTGCGCCGCCCCAAGGTGCTGTACGTTTCGCAGGACCCCGAAGGCACCGAGACCCACCTGATGCAAACGCTGGCGGCGGCCCAATTCGATGTGGAACGCACCAACGACCCGATGCACGGGACTTTGAGCGACTACCAGCTTGCCGTGTTGAACAACCTGGATCTCGAGGCGCTCCCGGAATCGCGCAAGGAAGAGCTGGAAACATTCGTCAAGCAGGGCGGCGGGCTGCTCGTCATCGCCGGGGAACGCAACATTTATAACGACACCAAGACGGCCGAAGACGCTCTGGATCGCGCCATGCCCGCCAAGCTCGCGCCGCCGCGGTCGCCCGAAGGCACTGCGGTGGTGCTGATCGTGGACAAGTCTTCCTCCATGGAGGGCCGCAAAATCGAATTGGCGCGCCTGGCCGCCATCGGCGTCGTGGAAAACCTCCGGCCTATCGACCTGGTCGGCGTGCTGATCTTCGACAATTCTTTCCAATGGGCGGTGCCGATCCGCCGCGCCGAAGACAAAGCCATGATCAAGCGGCTCATCTCCGGAATTGTTCCGGACGGCGGAACGCAGATCGCTCCGGCCTTGACCGAGGCGTACCATCGCGTGCTGCCGTCTCGCGCCACGTTCAAACACATCGTGCTGCTCACCGACGGAATCTCGGAAGAAGGCGACAGCCTGGATCTGTCCAAGGAGGCCGCCAACCAGCATGTCACCATCTCCACCGTCGGCCTCGGCCAGGATGTCAATCGCGCCTATCTGGAAAAAGTGGCTGCGATGGCGAACGGCAAATCGTATTTTCTGAACGAGCCGGCCGGCCTCGAGCAGATTCTGCTGAAGGACGTGATGGAGCACACCGGTTCCACCGCGGTCGAAAAGACGCTGCGCCCGAGTGTCGGCAAGAACGTCGAGATCCTGGATGGCGTCGGCATCGACACAGCGCCTCCGCTGAAAGGTTACGTGAGGTTCATCGCCAAGCCATCCGCCGACACGATCTTGAAGATCGACCAGAAGGATCCGCTGCTGGCGCGGTGGCAGTACGGGCTGGGGCGCGCGGTGGTATTCACTTCGGATGCCAAAAGCCGCTGGGCCGCCGATTGGGTCACTTGGAAAGGATTCGACCGGCTGTGGACCAACATCCTTCGCGATCTGCTCCCGCACGCCGAAACCGGCGAGGCCAGAGTGGACTACGACAGCGCGAGCGGCGACCTGGTGGCGAATTATCAACTGGGCCGAGACGTTCCACCGCCTCCCAAGCCCCCGGCGATTTACATATTCGGACCCAACGGATTCCGGCATCCCCTGCCAGTCAGCGAACTGGCCGATAAGACCTACCGGGGGCGGATTCACGTGGGCGACCTGCAGGGCCTGTTCCGCATTCGGCCGCTCGAGGAATCGCGCGCGTTCCCGGAGGTCGGTTACTATCGGCAGGAACAGGAGCTGCTCGACTATGGCGCGAATCAGTTCCTGCTGCGATCCATCGCGGACTTTACCGGCGGGCGCTTCAACCCATCAGCAAGGCAAGTGTTCGATGCCTCGGGACGCTCGGAGGCATCCACCTTGCGTCTTTGGCCGGGGCTGCTGGCCTTCGCGATCCTGTTGAACCTGGCCGAGCTGATTCTGCGGAAGGGCAAGGCGGTGATGGACGCGCTTCTTCCCCGGCGGGCCTCTGCGGCGGCGTGACGCTCCGCGGCGTGATGCTCCACGGCGTGATGTCGCGCGGCGGCTAGTCGCCGGATACTCTGCTCGGCGGATCGCTGAATGAGAAATACGGAGCCAGCGCGGGTCTGATGTTGGGCCATTTGGTCCGCACCACGGACAAGCCGATCATCAGCGCGATCACCGCAATCGACCCGAAAACACACGCCACGCTGCTGAGCGACTCCTTGATTGCGCCCAGCCAGCGTCCATAGACCAGCTCGATGTGGACCCAATACACCAGCAGCGAAGTGGTGCCGAGTTGCCGGAGCCAGCTCCAGGCGCTGCCCACGGCGAATTCGGTCCAGACGAACGAGAACGCCATGATCAGCATCACCACACCCAGCTTGATGACGATGAGGCCCGGGCTGTCCAGCCAGAACTCCGATTTCGGATAAATGGAATAGGGTAGGTTCGAGAAGTACTGGCCGCCCACAATCAGAGTCAATCCTCCCAGAGTTCCCCACTGCATGATGCGACTCATGTGCTCAGGCCGCGCCAGCCGCAACAGGCTGCCGATGCTCAAGCCGAAGGCGATGAAAGAGGCCCAGGGGAAGAAGGCGAAGTACTGATAGCTGGGCACAAAATACGCGGAGACTTGCGGCGGCAGCCAGCGCCAATCAATAGAGGAGACCAGCGGCGAGGCGGCGGCGATGACCACGCCCAGGCCCGCGCACAGCCGCACGCGTTCCGCGGTGGTGAAGAGCGCCATTACCGACATCAGGCCGATCGCGAAACCCATGCAGTTCAGAATGTCCACCCGGAGCAGATCGGTCCAGGGGCTGCCCGGAAATGCAAACAGCCAGAGTTGCAGACGGAACAGGAAAGCCAGCGAAAACAGATATCCGCCGCGGCGCAGCGCGGCCTTCCAGCGGCCCCACGGCGCCAGGCCCTGCTGCTCGCGGCGATCCATCAGAAAGGCCAGAGTGATTCCGGTCAGAACCAGGAAAATCGCCGGCCCCATGCCGCCCAAGAACTGCGAAAGCATGAAAGGACCGCCGCCGCGAATATCGTTTCGAGCGAAGGAATGAAAGACGTGGCCCTGGAGCATGATCGCCACGGCCAGTCCTCGGGACCAGTCCAGGAAAGTCAGCCGCCCGTCGCTGTTGCGGTTGTTCAGCTTCGGAGTCCGCTTGTCCGCGTGCGGCGACAGTACTGACAGGCCGGTGCGCTGCGCCGGTGGCCCGCCTGCTTCAAGAGTGTGTTTCAATGCCTTCATTTTCCTGGATAAACAGTCTTAACCCCGGCTGGCAATTTCAGTTGCAGCGCGTCCGGCTTCAAGGCCGGATTAATCTTCAAGTCGCTGTAGATGACCAGCCGATAGTCGCCGGAGGGCTGCAGAATTTTCTCGCGCAACGGATACGGGTCGCCCTGCTCGGGAATCCAAAGCTCTACGCTCTTGAGGTACTCCTGCGCTTCGCCGGACTTGGGAATCAATTGTAAACGAACGGCGCGCGTTTCGGTTGACCCTTTCATGGTTTCGGTCCCCAGCAACTTCATGCCGTAGTCTTTCGCAAGTTCGGTGCCGGAGTTCCCGAAGCCGATCATGAAGAACCGGTCCAATTGTTCGCCACGGTCGCCCAGGTCGTAGACTTCCAAGGTTTTAATCTTGGGATAGTAGTGCTGCACGCGACGTTTCTCGAAGGTTACGGTGTGCCGGTCGGGGCTGATAAATTCGACCAAACCCCGGACCTCGCCAGGCTGTACTTTCTGCATGGCGACGGTACCGGTTTCCGTGCTGTCCTCATTGAGAACGTCGGTGTGAGTCACGTAGCTTACCTGCGCGGTCATGGCCTTGAATTCGCCGGCGGCTCTATCCATCCGCTCCAGCACGGCCTGCAACGCTTCTTTAGGATTGGGGGGCGCGGCCTCGACGAGAGGCAACACGCTCAAGCTGAGCGCGAGGCTCAACGCGAGGAACACAGAAGCAGCGAGTGAGTGCAATCTCATCAGAAATAGATTTCGTGAGAGCAGTCGAGCTACGGCGTCGTGAACGCCATATACCCCTTAATCTCTTGTTCGGAATCGACGATCGGCTCAAAGCGAACGACGTTATATTTCTTTCCGGTGCGCGCCTTCAACAACGTGCTGGCTTTAGCAGGTTGATCCGCTTCCGGCACGCCGGCAAACTGTCCCGAATCCATCCAGAACACCGTGGCGCCATGCTCGGAAGGAAGCATGACGATGCTGCTGGCTCGGGGCTGGTCTCGAAACCAGGCGCGAGGCGTCAAAAAGATGAAGGCCAGGATCAAGCCAACCATCACATCGTACTGCCACCCGGCGCGAGGATAATCCCAGAATAGAAAGCGTTTCACGCCGCTGACGGGACCACGCATGTGTACTCTTAGCTTAACATGGCGGTCACGTGGTTTCTGATCGGGTTTGCGATGCCGGAGCGAGCGCTATTTGTACTTTCGGAGCACCGCGAGCACGCGTCCCTGAATCTGAAGATCGGCCGCGTCGACGAGGATGGGCCGCATGGAGGCATTGGCGGGCTGCAGCCGAATCCGGCCGCCGGGCTCATGAAAGATGCGCTTTAAAGTCGTCTCGCGGCCCTCCACCAAGGCCACCACGATCTCGCCGTCGCGGGCCTCCGCGGTTCGCTCCACCAAGACGTAATCGCCGCTGAGGATGTGATCCTCAATCATCGATTCGCCGCTGACCTGAAGCGCAAACGTGTCGCCCTTGCCGGCGAAGTCGGCGAATTGCAGCGTGTCCTGGCCTTGGATGGCCTCCACGGGCGAGCCGGCCGCGATCCGACCGGCCAGAGGAACTTCCATCGAGCGCGCCGATTGCCGCGATCGCCGGCGCTCCTGCGCATACTTTGCGGAGACCTCCAGCGACCGGCTCTGGTTGAACAGCCGGCGCAGGTAGTTGCGCGACTCCAGCGCCTGAATGTGCTTGTGCACCGTGGCCAGCGAGGCCAGCTTCAGCCCGTGGGCGAGTTCCTCGTAACTGGGGCTGTAGCCGTTTTCCTCGATGAAATCCGCGATGAAGTCCAAGACTTCCTTCTGCCGCTTAGTGAGCGCCATGGCACCATTGTGGGCGAAGAAAAGGTGAAAGTCAATAGGCAAGCTCTGGTCTCGCGGCCATTTTAGAACCCCATAGCGGAGCTGATGCTACGATGTTTCAGGACCGCAGGCAGCGGTCTGAAGAAACACACTCAGGAGGGCAGGAATTTGATTCGCACAGGGACTTTCGTCGTGCTGCTGGTCGGGCTGACCAGCGTCGTTTTCTTTGCGCAAAACACCGGAGTCCAGCGCACTGTCGTCAAGCGAGGCGACGTATCGGTGCCGGGGCGCGAGGCAGTGGTGGCTCGCATCGAGATTGCGCCCGGCGCCTCAGCCGGCCGGCATACGCATCCCGGCGATGAGATCAGCTACGTGCTGGAGGGCGAGGGTGAGATTTTGATGGAAGGTCAGCCGCCCCTGAAAGTAAAACCCGGAGACGGCTTTGTCATTCCGGGCGGGACAAAGCACGACGCGCACAATAGTGGAAGGCAGCCGCTGCGGCTGGTGGGCGTGTACGTGGTGGAGAAAGGCAAGCCGCTCGCCACGCCTGCTCCCTGAGAGTTAAAACGGAACGGGCTGGCGGGGCTGGACTCGCGGGATCGCGCTTAGTGCAGGCCCTTGCCGTTGCCTTCAATCAAGTGGCGGACCATGTCGGCTAGCGCGTCGATCCGCGCGTCACTGTGTTTTTGGCCGTCGGCCAGGACTCGCACTTGCTCGGTCAGTATACCCAGGCTCCCCGTGAGTTTCTGGAGATCCTCGCTGGTCCTTAGGGATTGTTCCGCCAGCCGTTCGACGAACGTCTCCGTCTTGCTTAGACGGTCGTTCATGAGAACCTGCGCGTGCAACAGATGACGTTGGCTGTTGCTTAGCTGGTTGAGGACGGACTCCACTCGCTCAAGCAGCTCGTCGTTGGGATTATGTGGCGCACTCATGCTTCGATTACCAGTTTACGCCATCACCGCAGCGCACCGGCCGCCACCGCCCGCTACAATTGAAGATCGTGCCGCGCGTCTCGCTGTTTGTCACCTGCATCGTCGATCAGCTTTTTCCACAAGTGGGGATCGCGATGGCCGGTGTCCTGGAACGGCTGGGGTACCAGGTGGATGCTCCGGAAGCGCAAACCTGCTGCGGGCAACCGGCCTTTAACAGCGGCTATCCGGAGGAGGCGCGCACGGTGGCTCGCCATTTTCTGAATGTGTTCCGCGACGCCGAATATGTCGTGGTCCCGTCCGGTTCGTGCACGTCGATGATCACGCACCACTACCAGGAGATCTTTTTGCAAGAGGGGAAGCGGCTCGAAGAAGCGCATGGTCTCGCCTCGCGCGTTTGGGAATTCTCGCGCTTTCTGCTCGAAGTGGCTCAGGTGGAGGACGTCGGCGCGCGCTTCGAGGGCGTGGTCACCTATCACGATAGCTGTCACGCGCTGCGGGAACTGCGCATCAAAGACGGCCCGCGGCGCCTGCTCGCCAAGGTGCAAGGGCTGACGCTGTGCGAGATGGAAGCGGCCGAGGAATGTTGCGGGTTCGGCGGCACGTTTTCGGTGAAATTTCCGGAAGTGTCCGGCGCCATGGCTCGCACCAAGATCGATTCCATCCGCAATACCGAAGCCAGCGCCGTGGTTTCGATCGACTCCAGTTGCCTGATGCAGCTCCAGGGTGCGATCCAGCGCGCCGGGCTTGGGATCCGAACCATGCACCTGGCTGAGGTTCTGGCCTCGCGGTGAACGCATGAAGGAAGCGCCGGCCGCGGGATTCCAGCAGACCCTCGGCGATCCGCGGCTGCAGCTGGCCATCTACTCCGCCACGCGCCGCCTGATCGATCACCGCGCCAGCGCCGTTGACGCAGCACATCTACCCGACTATCAGGAACTGCGCACGCGCGCCAACGAAATCAAGAAGCACACCATTGAAAACCTGGACTACTATCTCGAACAACTGGAGTCGAATGTCGTGGCGCACGGCGGCCAGGTGGTGTTCTGCCGCAGCGGCGAGGAAGCGACAGATTTTGTGCTAGGCCTGGCGAAGGAGCGCGGGGCTCGCCTGATCGTGAAGTCCAAATCGATGACCACAGAGGAGATTCATTTCAACGAGCGGCTGGAGCGCCACCAGCTCGAAGCGGTTGAAACCGATCTCGGCGAGTATATCCTGCAGCTCGCACACCAACGCCCGTACCACATCGTCGCGCCCGCGCTGCACCTGACGCGCTACGACGTGGCGGATCTGTTCAGCAAAACTCTGGGGGTCGAGAAGGAGGTGGTCCCTGAGAATCAAACCAAAATCGCGCGCGCCGCGCTGCGCGAGAAGTTTCTAAAAGCGGACATCGGCGTCACCGGCGCGAATTTTCTGGTGGCCGATTCGGGCGCCGTGGTGCTGGTGGAGAACGAAGGCAACGCGCGGCTCAGCACGTCCGCGCCGAAGATTCACATCGCGGTGGCGGGGATCGAAAAAGTGATTCCGCGCGCCCAGGATCTGGGCGTTTTCCTGGATCTGCTCGGCCGCAGCGCGACGGGCCAGCCGCTGACGGTCTACACGTCGTTTCTCTCCGGGCCGCGCCGCGCGGGCGAGATCGACGGCCCGGATGAATTCTACGTTGTGCTACTCGACAACGGCCGCACCAAGCTGCTGCGCGATCCGGAAAAGCGCCAGTCGCTGTACTGCATCCGCTGCGGCGCGTGTTTGAATCACTGCCCGGTCTATCGTAAGATCGGCGGCCACAACTATCCGTGGGTTTATTCCGGGCCGATCGGCGCGATCATCACGCCGCAATTTCACGGGATCACCGAGGACGGCTGGCTGCCGTTCGCCTCCAGCCTGTGCGGGGCCTGCGCCGAAGTCTGCCCGGTGAAGATCGAGATTCCGAAACTGCTGTTGAAGCTGCGCGAGGAAGTGACGCAAGCGAAGCAGCGCGAGGGATCGGGCGGCGCGGAGCGCTGGGCATTCCGGATGTGGGCGTGGATGATGACGCATCCGAAAATGTATCGTCTGCTGGCGCGCGTGGGCGCGTGGTTTGCTCCGGTGCTCCCAAAAATCGGCCCGTTGCGCAGTTGGGCCCGCCAGCGCGAGCTCCCAGCCATCCCCTCCCGCAGCTTCCACCAGTTGTGGGCCGAAAGGCGCCGGCCATGACGGCTCGCGAGCAAATCCTGGGCGACGTACGAACCGCTTTGGGGCGGGCTGGAAGCCGGACTCCGCCCGCGCTTGCGGCCCCGTTGTTGCGGATCTCGCAAACCGATCGCAACCTCCGCACGCGACTCTTCGTGCAGAATCTGGAAAAACTATCGGGAAAAGTGATACTCGCGCCGAACGCCGCGTCGGCGACTCAGGCCATTCAGAATATCCTGGCCGGTCAGCCCGCCGTCGCTTCGAATGCGCCGTTTCTGGCCACCTGCGGCGTGACGAGCCTGCCCAACGTGCGATCCGGCTTCACCGATCGCGAAGCGCTGCGCGAAGCTTCGAGCACGGCCGTCATCGGCATCACCAGCGCCGACTACGCGCTCGCGGAAACCGGCAGCCTGGTGCTGCTTTCGAGCCCGCTTGAGGCCCGCCTCATCTCGCTGCTGCCCCCGGTGCACGTCGCCGTGTTCCCGCGCTCGCGCATTCTGGCGAACTTGGATGAACTGCTCCGCGCGGTCCCGCTACCCGCCGAACAGACCAGCTCCATGGTGCTGATCACCGGTCCGAGCCGCACCGCCGACATCGAGCAGATTCTGGTTCGCGGCGTGCACGGTCCGGGCGAGGTTTACGCAGTCATCGTGGAGGATTCTTGAGAGGTTACCGCGCCTCAGAGCTTCACGAGCTTATAGCCCTGTTTCTTCGCGATCTTCTTGAGCCAGGCTTTCTCCTGCTCCTCTCTCGACTTGTTGGTGAGCTTCGTACGGGCGCGCACTCGCGTCGGCTTGACATTCTCTAAGATTCGGATCGCCACTTCATCGCCGATGCGCAAGGGCTGTGCAGCCCAAATGATGTGTTGCTGGGTCGCCGACTCGAGTCCTCCTACGTGCAGCCAAAGTTCGTCGCGGCCTTGCCGATCCACCCAGTGCAGAGTCGCCGTGAGCACTCCCGGCTTTCCACCCAGGCCGGCGGTGCAAACGCCGCGGCCGTTTTGAAATACTTTGAACGCTATACCTTCGGGCGGTTCGCGTTTCATGAGCCTTCCTTCTTCGTCCTAAGACACCGGTGCGCGCGTCGGGATGCGAATCAAAACATAGGCGATGCTGGCGAAGCCGATGAGCGACAGCCATCCGCCCCAGGCTGGGAAGAACGATAACGTCGCAATCGCGGGCATGCCGGCCAGAAAAACCACCGCCAGCAAAATGCCGACAATCGCCTCGCCGGCGATCAAGCCGGAGGCCAGCAACGTGCCTCGCTCGTCGATCAAGAGTTTCTGCTCGGCCGTGCGCCTGGCCGAAATGCGCTCTACGACCCATTTCAAAAAGCCGCCCACGAAAATCGCCGAGGAAGTATCAAATGGAAGGTACATCCCCACCGCGACCAGCATCGGCGCGCGCGCGCCGCACAGCACCAGCGCGAGCCCAAAGGCCGCTCCAATGGCGAGCAATCCCCAGGCCATCTGGCCGCCCACGATGCCCTTGGCTAGTTGCGCCATCAGCCCGGCTTGCGGCGCCGGCAGAGCGCGGCCGCCGATTCCGCCGGTGTTGAGATTGGCTTCATGCAGCGCGATGATCGGTCCCATCAGGAAGAACGCCAGCAGAATCACCGAAATGATCTCGACCAGCTCCATCTTCCATGGCGTGCCACCCAGCAAATGGCCGGCCTTCAGGTCCTGGATCAGAGAGCCGGACACGGAGCAAGCCACGCACACCACCGCCGCCACGCCCAGCACCGCCGCTACGCCGGAAAGCCCCTTGACGCCGATGGCCAGCATCACCAGCGCGGCCAGAATCAGCGCCGCGAGCGTCAGCCCGGAAAGCGGTTGATTGGAGCTGCCAACCAGGCCCACCAGGTATCCGCCGATCGCCGACAGCAGAAAGCCGGTGACGGTCATGATGATCGCCGCCACAATCGCCGCGCCGAGCCCTTTGGTGAAGTAGTAGTAGATTCCGGTAATCGGAACCAGCAGCACCAGAGTGGAAAGCACTACCCAGCGCGGCGGAATGTCGCGCTCGGTTCGATCCAGCTTGTGCGCCTCGTGCGCCGCCGCTGCCGACGCCTTGAACATGCCGCGCAGCGAGCTTGAAAGCGACTCCCGCATCGAAAACATTGTGTTCGCCGCGCCCACCAGCATGGTGCCCACCGCGATCGGCCGCACCACGTTGTACCAGACTGAATACGCTGCGATGCCCGGATCGTTAGTCCCGATGCGCCGCGGCAGATCCGGATCGAAAAACAAAAGCAGCGGGATCAGAATCCACCACGCGACGATCCCGCCCGCGACGTTGATCGACGCAAGCTGCGGTCCGATGATGTAGCCGATCCCGATCAGCGCCGGCGAGAGGCTGGGCGTGGACCAGGGGATGCCTCCGAAATGTGTCACGTCGCCGATGGGCTGCTTCTCGTAGTTGAAGTGCTTGATCACCGACTTGGGAAACGCCAGGAATCCTTCCGAGTATTCCCGGAACAGTTGCATGCCTTTGTCGGACTTCAGGATCTGGATCAGTCCGCCGAAGCCCATCGCGCCGAAGATGTAGCGGGGCGCCTGGCTGGCGGAAGCCTCGCCGGCCTTTACGATCTCGTAGCTGGCGACGCTCTCGGGCCACGGCAGCTTTGTTTCCACGCACAGCGGCCGCCGCAGCAGGATGATGAAGAACACGCCGATCAGCCCGCCCACCAGCAGCACCAGCGTGGCCTCCCAGTAATGCGACCGCAGATCGTTCCACAGCCGGCGTCCATCCAGCTCGACCATCATGAAAGCCGGAATAGTGAAGATCGCGCCCGCCACCAGCGCTTCGCCCACCGACGCCGCCGTGCGCGTGATATTTTGTTCGAGCAGCGTTCCGCGAAAGGCCGGAATGCGGAACAGGGCCATCGCGATCACCGCCGCGGGAATCGTGGCCGCGACGGTCTGGCCGGCCCGCATACCCAGGTAGGCGTTGGCGGATCCAAAAACGAATGCCAGGAAAAGGCCGAGAACAACCGCCTTGACGGTCATCTCCGGCGGTGCTTGCTGCGCGCCGTTTTGCACTAACAGATGTTAACGCAGGTTGAGATTCCGGATGGCGCTAGTGATCGCGTCCGCGTCCGCCGCCGCGCCCGCCGGATGGGCGTCCTCTGCCGCCGCCTCCGCCGCCTTCGCGCATCGGACGGGCTTCGTTCACCACCACCGAGCGGCCGAGGAAGTCCTGGCCATTGCAGCTCTGCACAGCCCGGTCCGCTTCCTCGTCGTTTGAGAACTCAGCGAATCCGAAACCGCGCGGATCGCCGGTGAACTTGTCGCGAATGATCTGAACGGAATCGGCGTGAAAGCCGGCCCGCGAAAACCAATCCTGAAGCTCTGCTTCGCTGGCTTGGTAGGGAAGGTTGCCTACAAACAGTTTTTTCAAGGATACTCCTTTGGCCCGATTCATTGGCAGGTTCTCGGATTGTGGGCGCACGCCAATCCTGCAGGCAAAATTCCACCCGCTCACCGTGCACCCCGAGTGTGGAACGAAAACCGGCTTCAGTCAATGCTCTAATCCGTGCGCCAGCTTACGGGATGCACGTTAGTAACGCCTCTGCCAATGACACTGCCCGCGGCCGCACTTCCGCCGCTAAGTGCAGGCAGGCGAGTAACTACTCGACTCCCCGCCTGTGGCAAAATCGAACATCGAGTGGCGAAATTGGACAGTCCTGCCGGGGACCTCTGTCTGGAGGGGAGCCCCTGCCTCCGGAACCCGGCGGAAACGGCTGATTTCGCGATTCGAATCAGTGGAAGCCAAATTGCACTTTCGCGCTCAATCCACGTTCAGGAGAAATGCCCCGCGGCTTTATCGCAGAACGGCCTGCCGCCAGGATTCCATACCAATGAGCCATTCCCAAAGATTCTCGATCGCCTTATTCACGGTCTTCGCCAGTCTGGCGTTCGCGCAACCGCCGGAAGCATTGATTGAGACGCCCAAGCCTCCGCGCGTGATCGGGCCGATAGTGAAGCCGTTTCATTTCGAGCGGCGCATGGTAGGGCCGGCCAATCTCAGCAACTCGCCTCGTCTGGAATCGCTGCTTCGCGGCGGCAACCTGTATTTGTCGGTGCCGGACGTGATTGCGCTGACGCTGGAGAACAACCTGGACATCGCTGTGCAACGCTACGGCGCTCCGTTGGCTCGCGAGGTTTTGCGGCGCGCTGAAGGGGGCGGGGCGTTACGCAACATCAGCCAGCCCATCAGCCCCGGACCGGTGAGCGTGAGTCTCGCCGGCGTAACCGTCAACGCCGTCGGTTTGCCGGAGACCGGATCGGGAGTCGGCTCCGGGGGCGGCATCACCATCCAACTCGGAACTACGCCGCCGAGCCTGGACCCGGCCCTCATCGCGTATACCAGTTTCCAGCACATCACCACGCCGGAGAGCAACACCTTTCTGGCTTTGACCGATGCGCAGACCAACAACATCCGGACCTTTCAGTTGGGTTACGCGCAGTCGTTCGTCACCGGAACCTACACGCAGTTCTTCTACGCCAGCACGCGCAACCATCTCAACAGCCCCGCGTTTGTGCTGAATCCCTTCACCAACGGCTTTCTGGATCTGTACGTGACGCAAAACCTCCTGCAGGGTTTTGGCGTGGCGGTGAACAACCGCAACATCCGGGTGCAGCGCAACAACATGAAGGTCACGGACCTGCAGCTCAAGCAGCAGGTGATCGTCACGGTTTCCGCGGTCCTGAATCTGTACTGGGACCTGGTCAGCTTCAATGACGATGCGCGCATCAAGCAGCAGGCCCTGGCGACATCCGAGAAACTGCTGGAAGACAATCGCCAGCAGGTGCGCCTGGGAGCGCTGCCACCCATCGAGGTGACGCGCGCGGCCGCCGAGGTCTCCGCCAACCGCGAAGCGCTGTTGATTGCGCAAACCAACGTATCCCAGCAGGAAACGATTCTAAAGAATGCGCTCAGCCGGACCGGCATCGCAAGCGCATCGCTGGACGAGGTGCGAATTGTCCCCCTGGATCACATCGTCGTGCCACCCAACGAGGAGCTGAAGCCGGCGACGGAGTTGATCGACCAGGCGCTCAAGAGCCGGCCGGAGCTGGAACAGGCGCGCATCAGCACCGAAAGCCTGAAGATCAATCTCGCCGGCACCCGGAACGCGCTGTTGCCGAGTTTGCAGGCTTTCGCCGAATTGACCAACAACGGCCTGAGCGGCGATCCGAATGCGTTGAACCCCGGTTTGATACCGGCGGCGGTTTTCGTGGGAGGCTACAGCAACGTTGTGGGCCAGATCTTTCGCCGGAATTTTCCCAACTACTCGGCCGGATTCTCTTTGAACATCCCCTTCCGCAACCGGATACAGCAAGGCGACTACGTTGCGGACCAGCTCAGCCTGCGCCAAGGCGAGCTGCAGCTCCAGAAGGAAATCAATCAGGTGCGCGTGGACGTAAAGAACGCGGTGGTCGGATTGCAGCAGGCGCGCGCCCGCTACGAGACCGCCGTGGCGACACGTGAGCTGGCGCAGCAGGCTCTCGAAGCCGAACAGAATCGCTTCAAGTTCGGCGAGTCGAGCATAGCCCTAGTGGTGCAGGCGCAGCGCGATCTGGCCGCCGATCAGGAAGCCGAAATCCAGTCCATGGCCAACTACACCCATGCCAAGATCGCCTTCGACCAGGCCGTCGGCCAAACGCTGGACGTCAACAACATCTCGATGGCCGAAGCGGCGTCGGGCCGCGTAGCACGCCCGTCCTCCATACCGGACAACGTTGCGCCGGAGAGAAGGTAGCGGAGGAACGACCATGCAGCCTCGACAAATTATCGCCGCGTTGGTCGCCTGGACTTCGGCGTTTTCGTTATTGCGCGCCCAGGGTCCGGAGCTTCAGAGGCCGCACGCGCCCATCTTTATCCGGCCCTATCAGGGCGCGTTTCTTCCGCCCCTAAGCCTGAAAAACTCGGATCGAATCTACAGCCTAATTCGGGGCGGCAAACTGTACCTGACCGTGCAGGACGCCCTGGCTGTCGCGATCGAAAACAATCTGGACCTGGAACTGGATCGCTACGGACCCGTGAACGCGGAGTGGACCCTGAAACGGGCGCAAGGCGGCGGGCCGCTGCGCGGCGTGACGGCCGGCAATTCGATCGTCAACCAAGCCACCAGCGGTCAGGGTGTAGCCGGCAGCCAGGTCGCCGCGGGACTGCTCGGCGGCGGCGGCGGCGGAGGCGGCGGAGGCACCAACGCGGTCATTTCGCAGATCGGACCCATCACGCCCAACCTCGATCCGGTGCTGCAGAGCACCTGGGGGTTTTTCCACAGCACCAGCCCGCAAGCCAACACCGTACAGAGCCAGACCGAAGCCCTGGTGGGCACGCGGCACGTCTTCAACAATCTGGTGCAGCAGGGCCTGCTGAGCGGCGGCTACGTTCAAGTGGCCGCCAACGAATCCTATCTCAAGGAAAACGCCATCACCGACGTTCTCAATCCCTCCGTCGCGCCGGTGGTGCAGATCTATGCGCTGCACCAGTTCCTCAACGGGTTTGGCGCCGGGGTGAACAGCCGGTTCATTCGGATCGCCGAGAAGAACATTGGCGCAGCGCGGGAAACCTTCCGGTCGCAACTTCTCAACACCGTGGCCACGGTTCTCAATCTCTATTGGGACCTGGTCACGCTCAACGACGATCTCGACGTCCGCCAGCGTGCGCTGGCCCAGGCGCAGAAAGTCGTGGACGACACGCACAAGCAAATCGAGTTGGGCGCAGTCCCCCGGGTCGACATCTTTGCCGCCGAGGCTCAGCTTTCCGCGCGCCGCCAGGACCTGGTGATCGCGCAAGCCTCCGTGCGGCAGCAAGAGAATCTTCTGAAGAATGCTCTGAGCCGCAACGGCCTGGAGGAGCCGCTGATCGATGCCGCTGAGGTGGTGCCGCTGGATCGCATCCAGGTTCCGGCCAACGACGAATTGCCTCCGCTGCGCGATCTGGTGGCGCGCGCGCTGGCGCATCGGCCCGACGTCGCGCTAGCCAAGATTGGCGACGAAACTTCAGCGATCTCCGCGCTCGGGACCGCCAACGGCATCCTGCCCACCTTGCGCGGCAGCGCTTCCCTGACCGATGTGGGCCTGGCGGGCGCCTACAATCCGGCGTCCGGTCAGAGGAACCCGGCGTACTTTAATGGCGGACTCGGCACGGCCCTCGGCCAGATCTTCCGGCACAATTTTCCCAGCCAATCCGCCACCGTATTGTTCCGTAGCCAACTCCAAAACCGGATTCCGCAGGGCGACTACGGCATCGACCAGTTGCAAGTGCGCCAGGGGGATCTCATCGAGCGCAGAAACATGAACGAGATTGTGGTTTCGATTTCGAATCAAGTGACCGCGCTGCGGCAGGCGCGGCTCCGTTATTCGCAAGCTTCCGACAGCCGGACTTTGCAGCAGGAGCTGGTCGAAAAGGTACAGCAAATGTTTTCCTTCGGAACCGCCACGATCGCCGATGTTGTGGCGGCCCAACAGAGCCTGCTGGCCGCCCAATCCACGGAAGTCGCCTCGTCATCTGCGTACATGCACGCCCGCATCTCGCTGGACCAGGTGCTGGGCGAGACCCTGGAAGCGAATCATATCGCGCTCGAGCAGGCGCAGGCCGGCCGCGTGGAGCGAGAGTCCAAGCCGCCCGCGGAAGCCGCGCCGCCGAACCGCTGATCCCATGCGAGCCGCCGACGCCCAGTTCCGAATCGCTCTGGGCGCGGTCTTTGCAGGCCTGACGGCGCTGCGGACGTATTACCAAATACAAGCGCGGCACTCGGGGCCGGCGAAACAATTCGAAAGCTCGCTCAATATCGTGCTGCGCGCGATGGGAGGCCTGGCTGGATTCGCGCTACTCATTCTTTACCTTGTCGAACCGGACACGCTAGCCTGGGCTTCGCTGGAGTTGCCGGCGTGGCTGCGCTGGCTGGGAGCGGTGTTCGGTGCCGCGGGTGTGCTGCTGCTAGTCTGGGTGCACCGCGAGCTCGGCCGCAATTTCTCGGGTACCCTGCACCTACGCGTGGAACACACTCTGGTCACTTCCGGGCCGTACCGCTGGGTCCGCCATCCCATGTACACCGCATTCTTCGGCGTAGTTCTGTCGTTCTTCCTGCTCTCCGCTAACTGGCTGATCGGCGCCATTTTCATCGGAGGCATCGCGGCGGTCATGATCTCGCGCGTGGCGAAAGAGGAACGAGTGATGGCGGATAGATTCGGCGCCGAGTACCAGGCCTGGGCCGCCCGCACCGGCCGTTTCCTGCCGCAGCTTCGAGGTTAGCGCGCCCGCCTCAGTCCGCCGCCTGGCACTCCGGGCACGGGCAGATCTTGCGCAGATGATCGTAGGAATAAATCCCGGTGTTGTGCCCGTCACTCCACTCAATTCGGATCGCGTAGTGCCCCACCGGCTCGACGTTGAGCATCTTGAGCACGGGCGCATACATTTGAAACGGACTCGACTGCGGCGACGATGAATAACTGGTCTTCTGCGGCTCGGTGCCGTGCGCGCCGGTGCAAGTGGCGCAGGGACAATGATCGCGCAGATAGGCCAGCGCGTACTGGCTGTGATGGCCGTCCTTCCAGTCGATCTGGATGCCCTTGGATTTCGAGATCGCGATGTGCTCGGGCTCGGATTGGGTCTCGATCATTGGATTCGTTCCACGTCGCGCACGCCCGAAATGCGCCGGATCGCATTCACCACGCGCTCGAGCTGCTTCTTATCGCGAATCTCCACGGTCATGTCGATCACCGCGCCATCGCCGCCGCGCTTGCCGTCCGAACTCGCCTCCAGGCTGCGAATGTTGCTCTGCTCGGCGAACAGCACCGAGGTGAGCTGGTTGAGCATGCCGGGCCGGTCGTCGGTGTAAACCATCACCTTCACCGGGAATTTCTCGGTGGTCGCGCGTGCCCATTCCACATCGATCTTCCGCTCCACTTCGTACATCAGATTCTGGACGTTGGGGCAATTGGTGGAATGTACGGCGATGCCCTTGCCGCGCGTCACGTACCCGACGATGCTCTCGCCGCGAATCGGATTGCAGCATTTGGCGCGGTACACCAGCAGGTCGTCAACGCCCTTCACCTTGATGACCAGGTCGCCCGCTTCGCCACCCGCGGGCGCCGGAGCCGTCGTCGGCGGCGCGGGCTTGGGAGCCTCCAGCGGCAACTGCGGCTCCATCTGCTCCGGAACCAGCTTCTGCAGCACCTGTCGCGCGGAGAATTTTCCGTAACCCAGCGCCGCGTGCAGGTCCTCGATCTTGCTGTAGCCGTACTCACCCGCCACGCGCTCCAGCTCCGCCTTGGTGACGCGTCCCAGTTGCGCATTCAGCCGCCGCGCCTCGCGCTCCAGATATTTCTGCCCGATCTCGATCGCCTTGGCGCGCTCGGTGGTGTTGATGACGTGCTTGATTTTATTGCGCGCCTTGGAAGTCTTGACCAGCGCCAGCCAATCCTTGCTCGGCAGGTGCCCGGCCTGCGTCAGGATCTCCACCACGTCGCCGTTCTTCAGGTTGTATTTGAGCGGCACGATGCGCCCATTCACCTTCGCACCCACACAAGTGTTGCCCACGTCGCTATGAATCGCGAACGCAAAGTCAATGGGAGTCGCCTCGCGCGGCAGCACAATCACCTTGCCCATGGGCGTGAAGGTGTACACTTCCTGCGGATACAAATCCACCTTGAGGGTGGCGATGAACTCGGCCGGATCGCGCATCTCTTGCTGCCATTCCACCAGTTGCCGCAGCCAGGTGATGCGCTGATCCTCCGCACCCGGCCCCTTCTTGCCTTCTTTGTATTTCCAGTGCGCCGCGATCCCTTCCTCCGCCAGCCGGTGCATCTCTTCGGTCCGGATCTGCACTTCAAACGACCGCCCGCCCGGGCCGATCACCGAGGTGTGCAGCGACTGATACAAGTTGGGGCGGGGAATCGCGATGAAGTCCTTGATGCGGCCCGGAATCGGGTGCCACTCGTTGTGGATCACGCCCAGCGCCGCATAGCAGTTCTTCACCGAGTCGGTGATGATGCGCAAAGCCAGCAGATCGTACACCTGGTCCAGCCCGATCTTCTGCCGCTTCATTTTCTGGTAGACCGAATAGGCGCGCTTGATGCGGCCTTCTACCCGCGCTGGAACGTTCTCCCGCCGCAGGTTGACTTCCACCTCATGCCGCATCTTGTTCAGGAATTCCTCGTTCTGCTGGCGTTGTGACTCCATCTCGCGGATCAGCTCCGCCGAGGCCTCCGGCTCCAAGTATTGAAACGACAGATCCTCCAGCTCGCCGCGGATTTTGCCCATGCCCAGCCGGTGCGCGATGGGCGCGTAGATATCGCTGGTCTCCTGCGCGATGCGAAGCTGGCGCTCGGGCGGGAGCCACTGCAGCGTTCGCATGTTGTGCAGCCGGTCGGCCAGCTTGACGATGATGACCCGGATGTCATTCACCATCGCCAGCAGCATCTTGCGCATGCTCTCGGCCTGGCGCTCTTCGCGCGAATAGAGCTGCAGCTTGCTCAGTTGCGTGACGCCATCGACGCAGCGCGCCACTTCCTCGCCGAATTCCTTGCGAATCTGGTCCAGGCTGAGCTTGGTGTCTTCGACGGTGTCGTGTAGGAGTCCAGTTTCCAGGCACACCAGGTCCATCTGCATGTCGGCCAGAATCAGGGCCACATTCAGCGGATGCACGATGTAAGGCTCGCCCGATTCCCGGGTTTGATCCTTGTGAGCCTCCAGCGCCAGCCGGTAGGCCTTTTCGAGCGGCGCCAGGTCCTCGTTGGGGCGCAGCGCGCGTACCTTCTGCTCGAGTTGCGAATAGAGCTGCTCGGCCACTCCGGCCGCCGGAACGACGTCAGTTGACACCTACTTTTAGGGTACTTGGTTTCGCCTGCTTTCTCCAATTTCGAGCTGGTGCGTTGGGAGCGCCAGAGGCAGCGCCGCAGGCACGCTGGCCCACGCCGGGGCGGAGACCGAACAGCCCGCCCGGCGATGCCGCTGTTCTGCTGCGGCGTTATCTGTGGAAGGCTCGGCCGGTTATCTTGTTCAGGCAACTCCGGATACCGCCCGCTGCTGCCGGGCTTGCGGCGCTTGCGGCCCGTCATTGTCATTTGCCGCGAATCGTTTCGGTGTATCATTTCAGGGTACAGGCGGCCGCTCGCGCCCCGGCTGCTCTTCAGCCGGTCAAGTTTTCATCGCAGGCCTATGTTGGAACGGAGCATCGTCGGCTGGTTGGTTTTCAGCGCAGCGGCGTGCGCTCAAGATCCTCCAAATGCGGTGGAACAGTCCGAAATACTCTCCCAGATTCGGGAAGCGGCGCGAGCCTACGTCCAGAATCTTCCGAACTTCATCTGCACCCAGTCCACACGCCGCGAAGTGGAGTTGGTCACGCCGGATGCGCTGACGGGCGTGAAAGAGTCCTCTCCAGGCAGAGGAAATCTCACGCGTTTGGGTGCCGGCAGACCGCAGTCGTCCGACGATTTCGAGGAACAGCTCACCTATTTCGATCATCAGGAGAAATATCAGCTTGTCAAAGTGAACGGCCGGCGGCAAAAGCCGGGCCAGCCACGCCCACCTGGGCTCAGCTCGACCGGAGAGTTCGGCAGCACGCTCGATGGCATCTTCGATCCGGAAACAAACGCTGACTTTGAATTCAAGCGCTGGGACACTTTGCGCGGCCAGCCGGTGTACGTGTTCGCGTTTCGCGTCGGCCAATCGCGATCGACGGCGCAGCTTATGGTCCCCTCGGAGAGCGTGGTGGTCGGCTATCACGGATTCATCTACGCGGACCGCGAGAACAAGGCCGTGCTGCGCGTGACATCAGAAGCGGAAGCTCCCAAGGATTTTCCGATGCAGGATGTGAGACATGTGCTCGATTTCGGCCGGGTCGCGATCGGCGCCCGGCAGTTCCTGCTTCCGCTTCGCGCCGAGATGTCCTCAAGAATGACTGAGGATTTCATGAAATATGGCAGAATAGGTGGTAATTCACACCTGGTGCAACTTCGTAACTACTCCGATTTCAGGGAATATCGGAAGTATTCCGCCGACGCGGAGCTGAAGCCCGAAACCGAACCGCAATAGACCACACGCGGCTGGTGCGCTCCTCCCCGCGCAGCGCGTTTCAGAGAGCACTGCTTTGGCTGGTGGTTTCCAGATTGAGCAAACGAAGAGCATTGTTCCGGTAGATGTGGTCTTTCTGGTCCGCGGTGAGGCCCAGGCTCTCGATGACCCGGATGGTTTCGCGAATATAGAGGCCGGGCTTTGGCTCGAAGGGGGCGTCCGAGGCGAAGAGCACGTGGTCGACGCCGAAGAACTCCAGGCCGCAGCGGGTGCCGGCGAGCGCGCCGAACAGCGCCGTATCGGCATAAAACATTCGGAAGTAATCGAGCGGACGCTTCTTCAGGGAACGCAGCAGGGCTACGTAGTCCAGGTCGGAAGTGCGCGTGCCCAGCTGATCCCATCCGTAACCGGCGCGTCCTTCAAAATACGGAATCATGCCGCCCATATGATGTGTGATGATCTTTAAGCCGGGCAGCCGATCGAGCAGGCCGGAAAAGACCATACGCGACATCGCCACACTGGTTTCATAGGGCCAGCCGAGCGTCCACCAGATTTCGTACAAAGACTTGTCCTCGGTCGCATAATCGGCGAAACTTGGCCCGCGCGCCGGATGCATCCAGATGGGCAGATCGCGGCGCGCCGCTTCCTCGAATAGGGGCGCGAACTCGGGCGCGTCCAGCGGCTTTCCATTGATGTTGGTGAAGATTTGAATTCCGCGCGCGCCCAGCTGCGACACGGCCCGGTCGAATTCCTTGAGCGACTCCTCCGGATTGTTGAGCGGCAGCGACGCGGTGAAGCCCGGGAACCGGTTGGGATGCCGGGTGACCAACTCGGCCAGGCCGTCATTCGCGATCCGGGCCAGCAGCGGCGACCTGTCAGGTCCGGCCATGACTTCCAGCGGCGGAGAAGGCAGCGAGAGGAACTGGCAGTAGTCGTCGAATTCGTCCATCACGCGAAAGCGCGCTTCCAGATCATGGATGCTGGGAATGTTTTGCACGCGTTTGCCCATGTCCTTGAAAGCGGCGCCGACATGCACGAACTCGTCAAAAAATCGCTTCGGAAAAAAATGAGTGAACAGATCGATCTTCATGCGGGTTATTCCATCCTATCGCTCGAAGTGGATTCGCGTGACTCTCCTCGGCCTAGGAAGGCCGCAGCCGCAGCCGCGAGAGCCGGAATCGCGGCCGCCAGGAATAATTCGGCGGCCGGCATTCGCAGCGACAGCAGCAATCCTCCAAAGAGCGGACCGATGATGGAGCCGATCCGGCCCACACCGAGAGCCCAGCCCACACCGGTCGAACGCAGCGCGGTTGGATAGGATTCTGCGGCCAGCGCATTGGCTCCGTTTTGCCCTCCGATGACCGTGAATCCGGCAGCCAGGATCGCGCCGGCCAGCCAGACCGCCGAATTCCCTGCGACTCCAATGAGCGACACGCAGACAGCTGCGCCCAAGTAAGTCCATGCCAGCACGCGCAGGGACAGGTAGCGATCGAGCAGCCGGCCCAAGACCAGCGCGCCCGCCGTTCCTCCTACTTGAAACAATGCCGTAAGCACAATGGCCCTCTCGAGCGGGATGCCCGCATCGTGAATCACAGTCGGGAGCCAGCTATTGAGCAGATAGAGATCCAGGAGGCTCATAAAGAAAATGAGCCACAACACTAGCGTCAGCCGCCTGCGGCCGGCCGCGAGGAGCTGTTTCACCGCTCGCGAATCCGGAGCGTCATGTGGGCTGCTCGTAACGGCCACCGCGCGCCCGGTCGCCGCAAAGTCCGGAGAGAGCTTCGCCAGGCAGCGCGCGATCTTGGAGTCCTGCCCGCCCTGCGCGATCAGAAAGCGGATGGACTCGGGAAGCAGCGCGACGAACAGCGCTGCCAGCACGCAGGGCACGATCCCACCCGCGACGAACACGGCCTGCCAGCCGAATCGGCCGATCAGCCCGGCGGCGACGAAACCGCCGGAGGCCGCGCCGATCGAGAATCCGCAGAAGGTCAGGGTCACCGCGGTGGCCCGGAATCTGGTGGGCATGTATTCGGCAGTCAGCGCGATGGCGTTCGGCATCGTGCCTCCAAGGCCGAGTCCGGTTATCAGACGAAACACCACCAGCGACGAAAACGAGCCGGCCAGAGCCGTCAGAAGCGAGCCCACGCCGAACCACAGTGTGCACAGGATCAAAATGGGCCTCCGGCCCACGCGATCGGCCAGCGTGCCGAACACCAGCGCGCCGAGCATGATCCCCACCAGGCTGCTTGAAAAAACCGGACCCAAAGCTTCGCGGCCGATCTGCAAGTCGCGCGCCAGCGCGGGGGCGACGAAACCGGCGGCCTGCGCGTCGAATCCGTCCATGAACAACGCCAACCCGCACAGCGCGATGATGAACAGTTGATAGCGGCCGAGCGGCAACTGGTCGATCCACTGCCGGAGATCCATCTGCGCTGTTTGGCTCATGCCAGTTCCTTCGATCATAGAACGAAGGCCGGCGCGGGACCGGAGTCTGAAACTCCCCAGAGCCAGCCAGTCCGGCGAGCGCTGAAGTACAATGGCTCAGCCGGCTGGAGGAAGCTATGTCAGATTCGCAATTCGGAATCGAGAGCAGGGTGGAGCCGCCAAAATTGGGCCGCCGCCAGGTCCTGCGGCAAGCCACCGCCTTCATCGGGGGAGCCGCGGCTCATGCCCTCACCCCCGCGGATGCACAAGAGACACCTGCGGACGCCAGGTTGTTCCCCGGATTCCGGGTCTCGAAAGTTCCAACCTCCGGCGCCAGGATCCACGTCGTCTCGGGAGGACAAGGGCCGCCGCTGCTGCTGTTGCATGGCGCGCCCCAGTCGCACGCCACCTGGTACAAAATCGCGCCCGATCTGGCGAAGGAATACACCCTGGTGATGGCCGACCTGCGTGGCTACGGCGACAGCAGCAAGCCCGAAGGAGGGAAGAACCATGAGAACTATTCCAAGCGCGCCATGGCGCTGGACGGCGTCGAAGTGATGCAACACTTCGGATTCGACAAGTTCGCCGTGGTGGGCCACGATCGCGGCGGGCGAGTGGGACACCGCATGGCGCTGGATCATCCCGACAAAGTGACCAGGCTGGCCGTGATCGACATCGTGCCGACGTACAAATTGTTTCACAACGTCAGCAAGGAGTTCGCCACAGCCTACTACCACTGGTTCTTTTTGATTCAACCCGCACCGTTCCCGGAAACCCTGATCAACAACAGCATCGACTTCTACATGGGACGACGCAATTCGGAGGTGCATTCCGAATATGTCAGGACCTTCAAGAATCCCGCCACGGTGCATGCCATGTGCGAGGACTACCGCGCGGCGGCGTCCATCGACCTGGAACACGATGAAGCCGACCTGCATCGCAAGGTCGAATGCCCGCTGCTGGCGTTGTGGGCCGCCACGGGCGCCATGGGCCGGATGTACGACGTCCTGGCCACCTGGCGAGAACGCGCGTCGAACGCCTCCGGCAAAGGCCTGACGGGAGGGCATTCGCTGCAGGAGACTACGCCCGATCAGACTCTGGCGGAGCTGCGGGCTTTTCTACGGTCTTGACCGCAAATCAGGAGGTGCGCATGATTAGGGATGTTCTAAGCCGGCGAGAAGCTCTCGCTATTTTGGGCGGTAGCGCCGTGTCCACAAGGCAAGTGTTGGCCGATACAGAAGTGCCGCTGCGCTTCGCCGCGCTCGACCACGTCGGCATTGCCGTCACCGACGTCGAGAAGTCGGTCAGCTTCTATGCCCGCATTTTTGGCAACGCCGTGTTGAAGAACAATAGCACCACGCGGCGTTACCTGAAGCTGGGACCGTGTTATGTCGCCATCGCGCCTCCCGCGCAAGGTGAACCGGCGCATCGGGTGGATCACATTTGTGCGGGCATCGGAGGCTTTCAAATGGCCGCGGTAAAGAGTTTTCTCGAAGCGCGTGGCATCCCGTCCAGAGAGTCGAACGTGGGCCTGTTTGTCACCGATCCCGACGGCATCCAGGTCCAGCTCTTCAGCATCGATTCCTGGAAGGAACTCGGCGCGACCGCCTCGCCCGATCACATTCCCGCGGCCGGCGGTCCAATTTTTCAGCCGACCGGCCTGGATCACATCCTGCTCCGCGTCACTGACCCCGAGAAATCCGCGCCGTTCTACTCCAAAATCTTCGGACCGGTGACGCAGCGAGCTAACAACCGCACTTGGTTCCAGGTTGGCAAGTCCAGAATCGGCCTGATCGCCGCTGACACCGGCCATCCCACGGGGGTGGATCACTTCTGCGTCTCCGCGCCCAGCTTCGACTACGCGGATGCGATCAAGAAACTGGAAGCGGCGGGAGCGAAGACGCAGCCGCCCGAGGTGGCCGGCGCGCCCGAGTTCCACGACCCGGAAAATATTCTGGTGCAAGTCATGGGTCCCCGTCGTGCGCCTTCGAAGTAGCCCGCGCCGGTCACAAGCAGGATTGCGCCCGCCTAGCGCTTGGCGCGGCTTCCGTTGCCTCCGCGCCGCAGGGCGTCGATTAAGCCTTGCAGCTTGGTCTCCGTCACCTTCTGGGCCTCGGCCAATTCGTTGACCCGTTCGCCCTGCTTGACGATCATCTTCATGCCGGCCTGGATCAGCTTCCGGATCGCCGCCATCTGGCCTTCGGCCTTGGCCTGCTGCCGCAGGATCGCTGCGATCTGAGCGTCGGTCTTAGCTTGCTGCTCCCGCATCTGCTCCCGCATCGCAGCCATCTGAACCTCAGCCTTGGCCTGACGGTCCAGAATAAACTCCATCGTTCGTTCGACGTCCATACGGCTGTAACTTCAGTATAGGTCGAGGCGGCAGCGGGCGCCGCCGAGTAAGGGGCGTGCCGGCGCGCGCACCAGAATTCCGCCATACGGAAAATATCCTGGTGCAGGTTATGGTTCGCGTCGGCGCTGCCAAGGTAACCCGGGGACGCGCGCTTAACGTCTTGGACGGTGTCCGTTACCTCCGCGAAGGAGCGTGTCGATCAGGCTCTGCAGCTTGGTTTCGGTCATCTTTTGACTCTTCGCCAGATCCTTTTGAGCCTCGGCCACTTCGTTGATACGTTCACCCTGCTTGACAATCATCTTCATGCCGGCCTGGATCAGCTTTCGGATCGCCGCCATCTGCCCCTCGGCTTTAGCCTGCTGCCGCAAGATTGCGGCGATCTGAGCGTCAGCTTTGGCCTGTTGCTGTGCGATCGCTGCGATCTGAGCGTCGGCCCTGGCCTGCTGCTCGCGCATCGCGGCCATCTGAACCTCAGCCTTGGCCTGTTGGTCCAGGATAAACTCGATCGTCCGTTCGACGTCCATATTGCTGTCACTTCAGTATAGTCTCGCGGGCCGCCGCCGCCGCGCCGGCTCTACGGAATCTGCCAGATCAAGTAAGCCGCCACGGCTGTGCCCACAATCGCGCCGCCGTAGCAGAACGTGTTCACCAGCTCGTTCAGATGCTTGATCTGCAGCCCGTCGTACAACGTGTAGCGGAACCGATGCGCCCAATGAAACAGCGCCAGCGTGCAAAGCACCAGCAGGTACAACCGCCCGATCGGCCCCTTCACCAACCCCAGCAGCGTGTCGTAGCTCGGCCCGCTCAGCCACCCCAGCGGAAAGGCCACGAACAGCAGAAAAAGCTGCATCGGAATGAACAGCGCCGCCACCACGCCGCCGGCGCTGAACAGCAGCCACACAAAAGGTTCATTGGATCGTTTGTGCATTCATCCTCGCAACAGCAGCCACGCAATCGCCGCCGAGACAACCACCCACGCCGCGTAATTCGGCCCGGAGATGAGTGCGTTCGGCACCCGCTTGCCGCCCATCCGGACAGCCATCGCCTTGGGCGCCAGGTTGAACCACGTCACTGCGTGGAAAATCACGAAGAACAAACTTACGATGTTCAGCGCGATCACCAGCGGGTTGGCAAGGAAGCTCTGAAAATCCGTGTAAGCGCCCGGCCCGCCGATCAAGGCATTGATCTGCAACAGCGTCTCGATCACGAACCACGCCACAAATACGCTACTGATCTCGCGCAGAATGAATTTCAGATACGGCCAGCGCCCCAGCCACCAGTACGTAGACATGCGCAGGCGATAGCCTTTGGGCGGATATTCGGTGTAGGTCGCCATCACTTGGCTCCCCGGGGCATAATAAACGACTTCACCCATTCTTGCGTCGCGGTCAACTTATATTGCTGGATCGCACCCGCCGGATCGACGTGTTTGGGACAAACCTCAGTGCACTCGCCCACAAACGTGCAGCCCCAGATTCCATCGTGCTGCGACAGAATATCCAGGCGCTCGCTCTTGCCTTCGTCGCGCGAGTCCATGTTGTAGCGCTGCGCCAGCGCCAGCGCGGCCGGTCCGGCGAACAAAGGATCCAAACCGTACACCGGGCAGGCCGCATAGCACAGCAGGCAATTGATGCACATGCTGAACTGCCGGTAGGCGTCCAGCTCTTCGGGCGTCTGCAGATACTCGCCCTCCGACACCGGCTTCTCTTTCTTGCGCACCAGCCAGGGTTTCACCTTGGTCAGTTTCCCGATGAAATCCGAGATCTCGACGATCAGGTCCCGCATCACCGGGAAATTCTTGAGCGGCTCGACGCGCACCGGCCCCGGCGCATAGTCGCTGAGAAACGTCGCGCAGGTCAGCTTCGGCTCGCCGTTCACCATCATGCCGCAACTCCCGCACACGCCCATCCGGCACGACCAGCGGAACGACAGCGAGCCGTCCACCTTGTCCTTGACGTAGTTCAGCGCATCCAGCACCACCCACTCCTTGCGGAGCGGCACGTCGAAGCTTTGCACCGTGGGCGTCTTGTCCCGTTCCGGCGAAAAGCGCGTCACTTCCAGAGCGATCTGTTCAGCCATTGGTTGATTTACTTTCCGTAAACTCGTTCGGCCGGCGGCAAGCGCGTGATGGTCACCGGAAGGTAACTTACCACCGGCGTTCCGTCCGGCTGGCGGCTCACCAGCGAATGCGCCAGGAATCGGTTGTCATCGCGGGCTGGGAAATCCGTGCGCTGGTGCGCCCCGCGCGATTCCTCGCGATGCAGCGCGGACTGGATCATGGACTCGGCCACGTCCAGCATGGAGGCCAGCTCCAGCGCCGTCGGCAGCTCTGTATTGAACGTGCGGCTGTGATCGTCCAGCCCGATATCCTGAAAGCGCTCCTGCAGCTCGCGCAGCTTGCCGGCCGCCTGTTGCAGCGATTCGCCCGAGCGGTAGATCCCCGCGCTATGCTCCATGGTCTTCTGCATTTCTTCGCGCAGCGTCGCGATCCGCTCGCGTCCACCCGACTTGTTGAGGAACCGGTTCTCCAGCCTTTCCTCCTCGTCCGCCGCTTGCGCCAGCAGATGCCGTCCGGGCGGTCTCTGCACCGATGCGAACTCGGCGGCGGCGCGGCCGGCCCGGGCGCCGAACACGAGCAGCTCGGTCAGAGAATTCGACCCCAGGCGGTTCGCGCCGTTGATGCTGACGCAGGCCGCTTCGCCCGCCGCGTACAATCCGCGCACCGGCGTCGCGCCGTTCAAATCCGTATGAATGCCGCCCATCATGTAATGCACCACCGGACGCACCGGAATCAATTCCGTCACCGGATCCAGATTCTCGTACTTCAGGCACAGCTCGCGCACGAAAGGCAGCTTGGCGTCGATCTTCTTCTCTCCGAGGTGCCGCAGATCCAGATGCACCACGGCGCCATACGGCCCCTCGATGGTCCGGCCTTTCTCGAATTCCTTCACGAACGCCTGCGACAGCCGGTCGCGCGGCCCAAGTTCCATGCTGCGCAGAACCGGCTGCGGTTGCGGTTTGCCCAGATTGTAATCTTGCAGGTACCGGTAGCCATCCTTATTTAACATGTAGCCGCCCTCGGCTCGCGCGGCTTCGGTGATCAGGATGCCGGTGAAAGGCAGCCCGGTCGGATGGTACTGGATGAATTCCATGTCCTTGAGCGGCGCGCCTGTCCGGTAGGCCAGCGCCATGCCGTCGCCGGTCTTGATGGCGGCGTTGGTGGTGAATGGGAACACGCGCCCGCATCCGCCCGTGCACAAGATCACGGCTTTCGCGGTGATGGCCTGAATCTTTCCGCTGGACAGCTCGATCGCCACCGCGCCCTGCACCTGACCGTCGTCCATCAACAGTTTGGTGGCGTAGTACTCGTCGTAGCGCGCGACGGCGTCGTACTTGAGCGAGGTCTGAAACAGCGTGTGCAGCATGTGGAAGCCGGTCTTGTCGGCCGCGAACCACGTGCGCTCCTTTTTCATCCCGCCGAACGGACGCACCGCGACATGCCCATCCGGCTCGCGGTTCCAGGGACAGCCCCAGTGCTCCAGCCGCATCAGCTCCTGCGGCGCGTCTTTGACGAACGCTTCCACCGCATCCTGGTCCGACAGCCAATCGCCGCCGGAGACGGTGTCATAGAAGTGTTCCTCCAGACTGTCGTCCGGACGGATGACTCCGGCCGCGCCGCCCTCGGCGGACACGGTGTGGCTCCGCATGGGATACACCTTGGAAACCACGGCGACATTCAGGTTGGGATTTGTTTCAGCGACGGCGATGGCGGCCCTCAACCCAGCTCCGCCACCGCCGATCAAAAGAACATCGTGCGAGGAGATGTCCAGCATATTTCGGCGCGATCTTGTATCTTACTCTTCTCGCCAAACTGTTTCAACCTGTCCGCCGTGGCGCACGCACTCTTGCAGCCGCGTTCGCACTCCTGCGAACCCCTGCCGGAGCTGGCCAACAATCCACTGGATTCACCACCGCACTCGAGCGAGCCCAATACCCGTGCCCGCGCCGCTCCATCCCATACGCCGCGATCGTGCTATTAATATGGGACGGGCGACCTCCATGCCCAAGCCCACGCGGCACCCGATGCAGTTCGAACTCAAACCCATAACCAAGCGCGGCATCGCCGAAGCTCTCGAAAAAGCGGAACGCTACCGCCTGCTCAATGAGCCCTCGCTCGCCGAGAGCATCTGCCTGGACGTGCTGCACGTCGAGCCAGAAAACCAGCAGGCGCTGGTGATGTTGCTGCTGGCCTTGACCGACCAGTTCGGCCACGCCGTGCGTCCCGCCAAAGCGCGCGAGATTCTGCCACGCCTGAAAGACGAGTACGAGCGTCACTACTACGCCGGCATCATCTGGGAGCGAGTGGCGCACGCGCAACTCCGCAAGGCGTCGCCCAACGCCGCGTTCACCGCTTACGATGCTTTTCGTCAAGCCATGGAGTGCTACGAAAAAGCCGCGGCCGTTCACCCGCCGGACAACGATGACGCCATCCTGCGTTGGAACACCTGCGCGCGCATCCTGATGCGCAACCCCAATCTCCGCCCGCGTCCGGACGAAACCTACGAGCCGGTGCTGGGGGAGTGAATCACGTTTCTGCGCTCGCGCGGCGTGCCGCCAGTTCTCAGCGCCAACCACATCGAAACCAGCAGCGCGCCGACTTCGATTCCGGCGCGACCGCCATGTCGCACAGGGTCCTGTTTGTATCCATTACTGTGAGCGGAGATCGAATTCGGCTGATCAGCACTCTCTCACCGTCACAGATGCCCCGATATCGCCGGCCCGGCCCTGCCCCACGGAAGAAACTGGCAATCGTACCGGTCGGTAGGATGTAGGGGGGAACTCCACCGGTTTAGAATGACTCCGCCACTACGAGCCAAGCGCCGCGTTCTGCGAGAAAATGGATATGTGGGGACTAGGCTCTCGCTTTTTCTGGCTGCGTTCCTGGCGAGCACAACTGTCGCGCCTGCTCAAACCCGGCCCGCCTCCTCGCCAGCGGCTTCCCAGTCCGATGAGCCGAAGGCCTTGCCTTTAAGCCAGCTCAGCAGCTCGCTCGAGGGCCTGGTCAATCGAATCCGGCCCGCGGTTGTTCAGATTTTCTCCACCGGGTACGTCACCTCAGACGAGAACGGCTCCAGCAACGCCGCCAGCCTGCTTTCCAAACAGCGCAGCACCGGCTCGGGAATCATCCTGTCGGCCGACGGATACATCGTTACCAATGCCCACGTCGTGAAGGGAGCGCGCCGCATTCAGGTTCGCCTCTCCTTGGTGCGCCGGCTCGGAGCCGGCCGGGTCGCGGTCCAACCGGAAGGTAAGCTGCTGGATGCCAAACTCATCGGCCTGGATAGCGAAATGGACGTCGGCGTGATCAAGATCGACCGCGCCACGTTGCCAACTCTCGCCCTGGGCGATTCGGACGCTGTCCGGCAGGGCGAACTGGTCATGGCCTTTGGCAATCCGCGCGGCCTGGAGGGATCGGTCAGCATGGGAATCGTCAGCTCCACCGCGCGCGAGCTCCATCCCGACGACATGCTGGCGTACATCCAGACCGACGCGCCCATCAACCCGGGCAACAGCGGCGGTCCGTTGATCGATTCCGAGGGCCGAGTCATCGGGATCAATACGTTCATCCTGTCGGAATCCGGCGGCAGCGAAGGTTTGGGCTTTGCGATCCCGAGCAATATCGTGGCCAACGTTTATTCGCAGCTTCGCAAAGAGGGGCACGTGCATCGCGGGCGCGTGGGAATGTCGGTGCAAACTATCACACCCGCCATGGCGGAAGGACTCGAGTTGGCGCGCGACTGGGGCGTGGTGGTGGGCGACGTCCAGCCGGGTGGCCCCGCCGACAAGGCCGGCGTGCAAATCGGCGACATCGTAACCACTCTCAACCACCGCGTCATGCACAACGCACGCCAATTGGAGGCCTACATCTATCGCTCGCCGAGAAAACAGCAGGTCACACTCGGCATCCTGCGCGGAAAGGAACAGGTCGAAATCAACGTGCCCGTGACCGACACGGTCGACGATCCGCAGCGCTTTGCGGACATGGTCAATCCCGAAGACAACCTGGTGCGGCGGCTGGGGATTCTGGTCATTGCCATCGACAAGAAACTCGCGGAAATGCTGCCTGATTTACGTAATTCCTACGGCCTGGTCGTGGCCGCCGGATCGACCACCGACCTCACCAGTGGAACCGGGCTGCAGCCGGGAGACGTCATCTATTCCGTGAATGGATTTCCCGTCACCAGCGTCGAGGCGCTCAAGAAGAAGCTGGACGAGTTCAAGTCCGGCCAGTCAATTGTGATTCAGATCGAGCGTTCGGGTCGGCTGATGTACGTTCCCATCGAGCTCGAATGAGACTGGTCGCAATGGCGCTGGCCGTGTTGCTCGCGGCCCAGGCAGGCTCGGCCCAGACGCGGCGGACTCGTAAGCCGGCGCCTCCGGCTGCCAGTGCGCCCGCACCGCCCGCCCCAGGCGCTCCCTGGCCCATCGAAACGTTGACCGTCCAAGGCAACCATTTCTATAAGACCGAACAGATTCTGGCCGCCGCCGGACTGCGCACCGGGCAGACCGCCGGCCAGGCCGAATTCGAAGCCGCACGCGACCGGCTGGTCGCCACCGGCGCCTTCGATAACGTCGGCTACCGCTACGCTCCCGCCAAGGATGGCAAAGGCTACGACGCCGTTATTGAAGTGTCCGAAATGAGCCAGCTATACCCGCTGCGTTTCGAGGATCTGCCCGCCAGCGACGCCGAGCTCCGAGCGTGGCTCAACCAAAAGGACCCGCTGTTCGGCGAGAAGATCCCCGCCACCAAGCCGGAACTGGATCGCTACGTCCGCCTGGTTTCAGAGTTTCTGGAGTCACGGAACTATCACGAGCCGATCACCGGCAAGCTGACATCGGAGGCCACCACGGACCTTATCGTGGTTTTCCGTCCGGCCAAAGCGCGCCCGAACGTCGCCCGCGTTAAGTTCACCGACACCGGCAGCATTGCAGCCGGCATCTTACAAACTGCCATGTACGGCGTCGCGATTGGCGTGCCGTACGTCGAGGCGCAGTTCCGCCTCTTGCTGGACTCGACCATCCGCCCGATTTATGAAGCCCACGGCATGCTTCGAGTCGCGTTTCCCAAGATCGAAACCGAGCCCTCGAAGGATGTGGATGGCGTGGACGCCACGGTTCAGGTCGAACCAGGACCGGTGTACAAACTCGCGCACGTGGCGTTTGTGGGGGCCGATCCGCCAGCCGAGCCGTTCTCCAAAATCGCCAATCTCAAGACCGATCAAACCGTCAACTTCGATGACGTGAAGGCGGCACAGGAGCGCATCGCGCAGACCCTGCGGCGCAGCGGCTTCATCCATGCGGCGTCACAGGTCAAGCGCGACGTCCACGACGCCGAGCGCACCGTGGACCTTACCGTTCAGATCACGCCCGGACCCGAGTTCACGCTCGGCAAACTCGATATTGTCGGGCTCGATCTGGTCAGCGAGCCTGAGATCCGGAAAATGTGGGGACTCGCGCCGGGCAAGCCCTTCAATGCCGACTATCCGGAACACTTCCTGAGCCGCATCAAGGAGCAGGGCGTATTCGACAATCTGAAGACCACTCGCGCCGAGACCAAAGTCAACGCGAGCGAGCGCACCGTGGACGTCACCCTGTACTTCAACAAGTAGTCGATCGCCTCACGCGGAGGCAAGCAGGCCGGCTGCAGCGCTAGCGGTGGAAACGGCCCACCAATACGCCCTTGCCCAGGATGTGACCTTCCATGGCCTTCAGCACATCGGCGCGTGTGGCGTCCGGGCCCAGGTCGAGCTTGGTGTCGAGGGCGAACAGCTCGAAGGTGTAATGATGATGCGGCCCCGCCGCGGGCGCGCCCGGCCCCATGAACCCGACTGCGCCGCGCAGATTTTTCGCTTGGATCGTTCCATCGGGCATGGTCGCGGTCGCCGGCATGCCTTCCGGCAGACTGGTCGCGCTACCCGGAATGTTGAAGGCCATCCAGTGCAGCACGTCATCGGTCTTCCTTTGGATGGCCACGTCCGGATCGTGGAAGATCAAAGCGAACGTGACCGTGCCGGCGGGAACGTTGCTCCACTCCAGCTTGGGCGAAACCGGGTTCGGATCCGACTGCGTGTATTTGGCCGGAATCTCACCGCCATCGGGGTATGCCGGCGTGGTGAGCGTGAGCCCGGGCCGCGGCGGCGCCTTGGCCTGTTGTGCCAGCGCCGACCCGAGGCTGGCAATCAAGAGAATGGTGCAGATGTTAAGGATTCGTCGCATTGGTATCGCTCCTTGTGATGTATCAGCATAGCAGGACTCCTGGCGTCCTGCCTGCGTCCGGCTACAGGCCGGCTGCCTTGGCCTGAACCCGCGCGGCGAAGCGCTCGACGTTGACGATGCCTCGTTCATGGGTTCCCTCCGAGATCATTTCTTTTTCGTCGAAAGCCTGCACGCGAAACCGCAAGCGCCGATCTTCCACCGCGATCAGTTCGCTCTGGAACGTCACTTGCATGCCCAGCGGAGTGGCCGCCAGGTGGCGCACGTCGACGCGCGCACCTACGGTGTCGAAGCCTTTCTCCAAAAAAGGCAGCACCGAGTTTCGAGCGGTGAATTCGAGCTGTGAGATCAGGTAAGGCGTGCCCAGCACTCTCGCGCCTTCCGCGCCCAGAAAATCGATTGCGATGTCGGGAGTGACGCGCAGTTTCGACTCGCCCTTGGTGCCGACCGGTATATTAGCCACGGAAGTTTATTATAGTGGTTGGCGCGGCCGCTTTCATGCGCCGAGTTGCGACGCCAGGTCGAGCATATCGTTGGCGACGGCATCGAATTCGCCGTTTTGGGCACTGTCTGCCCGGCCGCCCGCGCCGTATTCGTTCGGCCGGTGGATGAACCCGGTGCGCAAGCCGAAGCGGCGCGCGGCGTTGAGATCGCCCTTGTGCGCGGCCGCCATCATGGTTTCTTCCGGCTTGAGGCTGAGCAGTTCGACGGCCGTCAGGTACGATTCGCGGTCCGGCTTGTAGTGCCGGGCCAGTTCGGCCGAGAGGATCAGGTCCCAAGGCAATCCGGCATTTTTGGCCATGTCGGTGAGCAGCGACACGTTGCCGTTGGACAGCGGGGCGATAGTGTATTTCTTCTTGAGGCGCGCCAGTCCGGCGACCGAGTCTGGCCAGGGCTTGAGCCGGTGCCAGACGCGGTTCCAGTGATCTTTTTCTTCCTCGCTGAGACCGGTGATGTTGAACTCCTTGAGAAGGTCGTCCAGGATGGTCCGGTGCAGGGTGTCCAGCTTGGTCCACGGAAGTTCGCCGCTGCGGACTTTGTTCATGGCGGGCCCGTAGCCGCTGCGCCAGCGATCCGCGAAGCGCGCCCAGTCGACCGTGATCCCCCGCGCCTTCCCCCAGGCGGTGCCTTCTTCGATGATGGAGCCGCGCCAGTCGACCACGGTGCCGAAAGTGTCGAATACGAGCGCTTTAACAGGCGGGTTCATTGGGGCACGAGCCGCCGTATTGGCGCTCTGGGCGCGAAGACTGGTAACGCCGAAAGCGGGAAGCAGAGCTGCCGTAGTCCAAGCGCCGGCGGCTTGCAAAAATTCCCTGCGAGCAATGTGCATGGGCATGACGCGATCCTCCCTGGCAACGCGGCAAATGAGATCAGCACCAGCTTAGCATCGCACGATTGCGTGGACGGCGGGGAATGAACCGTCCCTGGTTGCGTGACCGGGCGAAAACTGCAAGTCGAACCCCGCTGCAAGTTTACGCATTCATACTTTCGCCGCTTTCGCCGAAAAGCTCTTCAGGCGGTGGTGTCCGTCCTTGACTGCGGACATCTGGCACTCGAATGGCCTCTCAAAGGACGCGGGAAACATGGACCGAAAGACTCTGAACGTTTTGTTGATTGAAGACAGCCCGGATTACGCAGGACTGGTGCAGCAGTGGCTCTCTGGCGCCGGAGACGATGTGGCTTTCGTGCTGAACTGGAACGACTCGTTGACCGGCGGCTTGGATCGCTTGGCCCAGGGCGCGGTGGATGTGGTGCTGCTCGATTTGGGCCTGCCGGACAGCGAGGGAGTGGACACATTTCTCGCCACCCGCGCGCGCGCAGCCGGCATACCGATCGTCATCCTGAGCGCTGCCGAGAGCGAATCGCTGGCGCTTCAGATGATCCAGGAGGGAGCGGACGACTACCTGGTCAAGAGCACGTGCACAGCAGACCTGTTGGTAAGGACGCTGCGATACGCGGTCACCCGTCGGCAGGCCACCCAGGGCGGCGCGGGCGCGCCATCGGAAACAGCCAGAATGATCGGCGTGATCGGCGTCAAGGGCGGTGTGGGAACCACCACCGTCGCGTGCAATCTAGCCGCCGCGCTGCGAACCCAAACCGGCCAGGAAGTGCTGCTGTCTGACCTGGACGTCAGCTCGGGGCTGGTAGCGTTCCTGATGGGCCTGGAGGCCAAATTCACGATTGTGGATGCCATCAAGAATGTGGATCGTCTGGACCGTGCCTGTTGGGACGTCATCGTGGCTCACGCCGCCCGCGGCCTGCAAGTGATCGCTTCCCCGGGCATGCTGGGCCCCAACAAATTGCCGGCCGAGACGCTCCGAAAAATCCTGGGCATACTACGCCGTTACTACCAGTGGATCGTAATCGATTTCGGACGTGTGAATGGCGTGTGGCAGAGCTTGTCGGACCGGGTCGACGAAGTGTTTGTGGTTACAACCACCAGTCTTCCCGCCCTGCATGAGGCGAAACGAGTGATCGATGTCCTGGTGGGCGGAGGCATGGATCGGGAGCGGCTGCGCCTGATTGTGAATCAGACCGAAGACGTCCTGGCTTTGTCCGGGCACGAATTGAAGCGCATCTTCGGCATTCAGGTGTACGCGACGCTCCCCAACGACAGCCTGGAATTGCATCGGGCTTGTCTCCAAAAGAAATTGCCGCCCGAAGACAGCAATTTTAGCCGGCAAGTGGTCGACTTAGCGCGCAAGGTGGCCGGACTCGGCGAAAAGCGGGCCAAGAGAAATCTTCCGGATTTTCTATCATTTGTAGAACGGTTTCGCAAGAGCTCCGAAGATGCGCCCGTGGCGCGTGTCGATTGATACACCGGTGCTAAGGACGATGCCTAAGAACCGCATTGATCCTTGTGGATTCATGAAGATTCAACCGAGGGAAAGTACTTTCGGCAGGCGCCCGCCAGTGGAGCGGGCGCGCTCCGGGTGCAGTCGGTCGACTGCGTCGCAACGGCATTGACCCGTATGGCCGGCGGTGGCGTAGACCCGGTGATTCTGGATGTTTCGCTTTCCCAAAAGCCGGAAATCGAGAGATTGGATAGTTTTCTCAAACTGCGCGGCGCGGCGCCTCATATGCCGATCGTGGTGGTTTGCGGACTCAGAAGAGGACAGCCTGCTCCTGCGCGCGGTGAAACCGGGAGCCGCAGACTACTTGTCGCGCGCGCGCTGCGCTACCGATCCGGGCACCGTGGTTCGCTCCGCCATCGGCAGGCGTCTGGCGCAACCGGAGCCGCGCTCCCATTTGGTTGCAGAGTCCCGCCTGGCAGGCGCGGTAATCGCCTTCCTGGGCGCAAAGGGCGGAGTAGGCACCACTACCGTGGCGCTGAATGCGGCTTCCGGGCTCGCGCAGGGGCACAGTCATTCTCACCGAACTGCGGCCAATACTCGGAACGCTCTCGCTTTACTTTCGCCCCCGTTACTTGGCTGGCAATATCGCGCGCCTCCTGGAGCGCCCGCACGGGCGCTCCCGCGGAAATCGAGGCTTGTTTGTGGACCTGTAAAGCTTTACCGGGCTTGAGCATCCTCTTTGGCCCACAAACCATCGAAGAGTGCTGGGAGATCGCGGCGCGTCCCGCCCAAGCCATTCTTCAGGCCGCATCCATGCTGGCCGATTATGTCGTAGTGGACTTGCCCCCTTCCTTTTCGATGGCCAATCGCGCGGTCATGCTGGAGTCGGACTCTCTAGTGCTGATTGTGGAGCGGGAACCGCTGTACGTAAAGTGCCAAACTGATTTTGGAGAGCATCCGCGGCTGGGACGCTTTGCCAGCGGCCATCAGCTCGGTCATCGTGAACCGCGCTCCTCTCCTGGCCCGCATGGATCGGTCGGAGATCCAAGTGCAACTCGCTTTCCGACTCTAGGCCTGATGCCCCTGCAACGGATCTCTGCGTTGCCGCCGAGCAAGCAGGTACACCGCTGCCTTTATTCGGCCCCGGTCCGCGTGAGCTCCCTAGAGCTCTCCGCGGACTACCGGCCAACAGAATTCACACTCGCAGCGCGGCAGCCGATTGAGAAGGGTGAGAGTAATTGCGATCGTTCCCAAGGAGACTGAAGTGCAGACCGAAAAGATCCTGGTCCAAGCCCCGCGCGGTATTCCTCCCAAGATGGTCACAGACTACGTCAAACGCTGTCTGGCGGCTCTTCCGGCGACCCGAGCGGCGCTGGATCGATCGGATTATGTTCATATGCGGATCTTTGGGCACCGCTTACGAGGAAGCGGTGGGGCCTACGGGATGCTGGCGTTGACAGAAATCGGCTCTGCGATTGAAAAGGCGGCGCTCGAGGCCGACACCACCGAACTCCGGCTTCAGGTTGCCGCGCTGGAAGCCTGCCTGAACCGGATGGAAATCCTTTCCGATTGACGACAGCCCGACTCCGCCCGGGAGCAACCCGAGGTTGTCTCTGGAATTGTGCATCAGGAGTCCTTGCGGCTCAACGGCCGCCCGGCAAGATCCGTTTGCCTGGTTTCTCGCACGGGCCTCCGAAAAATCACCGGGAAGGATTGGCATGCCGAGCCTCAAGATAGCCACGAACCGCGCCCGCGAAAGTACGAGTATCGATGGGCTTGGTGATATAACCATCGCAGCCGGCTGATCGAGCGTTGTCCACATCGGCCTTCATCGCATAGGCGGACAGCGCCAGGATGATCACATCGCGCAACGCCGGCTCCTGCCGCAAACGGCGCGTCAACTCCAGCCCATCCATCCCGGGAAGCTGGATGTCCATCAGGATCAGTTGAGGGCGATAGGTCTGGAGGGTCTTCAGGGCCGTCTCGGCGTCTTCGGCCAGCCGCACCTGGAATCCCTCGCCTTCCAGCAGGATCTGGGTGAGCTCCAGGTTGTCGATATTATCGTCCACGATGAGAATGGATTCATTCATCTTGCACCTTGGCTGTGCCGGCCGGCACTCCGGCCGGTTCCCGGTCGCCGCCACTTGCCGCACCCAGCAGATGGAAATCGCGGTCACCGGCGTGCTTTGAAATCGCGGCAGCGATCGGAACCATCCCAGGCGCGCGAGGCAGCACCGCGAAGAACGTGCTCCCTTGTCCCGGCTTGCTCTCGACACCCACGCGGCCACCCTGCGCTTCGACGATGCGCTTGGTGAGCGCCAGGCCCAATCCTGTTCCCTGGTAGCGCTTGGCTTTGGTCGCGTCCAGTTGCTGGAATTCGACGAACAGACGGCCGATGTCCTTTTCGGCAACTCCCGCCCCGGTGTCGGACACCGCCACGCGAAATTCGTCGGCCCCTTCGCTCTTCAATCTCACTACCACCCTCCCATCCGGGCCCGTGAATTTGAGAGCATTCGACAGGTAGTTGTGCAAGATCTGTTTGAGCCTTCCGGCATCGGTCACAACCTGGTCGACGCTCTGGTCGATCTCGGCTTCCATCCGGATCTGTTTTTCGGCCGCGAGCGAACCCAGGATGCTCATGACTTCCAGGATGACGCTGGACACCGACACCCGCTCGGGCCGAAACTCCAGGCGGCCTGCTTCCACCTTGCTCAGATCCAGCACGCCGTTGATCAAATGCAGCAGGTGTGTGGCGCTGCTATGGATGCGGCCCAGGAACTCTCGCGGGCGTTCTGGAATTGGACCGAGCCTGCCGTCGTACAGAAGCTCGGTAAAGCCCAGGATGCCATTGAGCGGCGAGCGCAGTTCGTGCGACATGTTGGCCAGAAACTCGCTTTTCAAGCGGCTGGCCGCTGCCACGCGCCGGTTCTGCTCTTCCAGGGCCACGTTCTGGCTCCGCAGTTGCTCCTCCAGATGCTTCCGTTCGGTGATGTCGTTGACGGCGGCGAACACTACACCCTGCTCGAGCGCCGGAGTCGCGCTGCCGACCAGCCATCGATAAGCGCCCGATTTTGACAGGAACCGGAGCTCGAGCTGGTCGAGCTCTATGCCCGACTGCAAATTTATCAGAGCGGCCTCGGCCCTCGGCCGGTCTTCCGGATGGACGAATTCGACCCAAGGCTTACTGCCCAGCTCGGCCGCGCTGAAACCCAGGGTCTTCTCCCAGGCCGGATTCAAGCGATGCATGTAACCGTCCAGGTTGGAAATGCAAAGCATATCCAGCGACAGCGCAAAAAACTGATCCAGCTCAGCAGCCAGGCGGGAGCGCATTCTCTCGGTTTCGATGCTTTCCAGGGCGAAGGAAACGTTGGCGGCAAGCTCTGCCAGCAAGGCCACGTTCTCAACATCGAAGAAATTCGCGGCGGCCGCATAGATCGTAATGGCGCCGATGGGCCGGCCGTTGTTCGTGATTGGAAACGCCGCCAGGGAGCGGAAGGATCGGTGCTGGGCCTGCCTCCAGCAGAGCGCCGTGGATGGGTCTCCCGCCAGGTCGTTGAAGACCTTGTGACGGCCTTCCCGAACGGCTCTGTCAGCCGGCCTGCAGAATTCCGGCTTCCCGTCGGCGGCGGTGCAGACGCCGTGCAGGTCCCCCACCTGCCGGGGGCAACTGGCGCAGGGGTTCATCGCTTCGGTGCTTGGTTCAAACAGGCTTAGCCGGGCCATTTGAAAGCGTCCTTCCTCGACGATAATCCTGCAAATCTCCTGGAACAGTTGGCTCTCTTCTCGTATTCGAATAATGGCCTGCCCGGAGTGGCTCAGCACGGAGTACAAGCGGTTCAATTGCGAGATCCGTTCCTGAGCCAGGCGGCGCTCGGTTACGTTTTCAGCGATCATCTCCAGGCAGGAGGGGGCGCCGCTCTGGTCCCGCAAAAGGCGCCCCTTAAGCCCGATGAGCTGGGGCGTGCCGTCCTTGTGTTTCCATTCGATTTCGCATTCGACTACCGGACCGGCTTGCTGTCCACTGTTCGTTAAACGTTCCAATAGTTCCGGACCGAGCGCGATACCGCTTGCTGCGCTGCTTTGTATCAGCTCAGCCGGCGAGCTATGTCCGAGCATGGCCGACAATTCCGTGTTGACGTCCAGGAGACTTCCATCCCGGGCGCTCAAGCGAAGAATGCCGCAAGGAGCGCTTTGAATCAGGGAACGATAGCTCGCTTCCGATCGCCGCAAGGCCTGCTCGGCCTGCGCGCGCTCCAGGCGCAGCCGCTGCTCTTCCAGCGCCCGGCGGATGGCCACCGGAAGGCGCGCCAGACGGTCTTTGAGAACATAGTCCGCCACGCCTTCTTTCAAGCATTCCACGGCTTTTTCGTCGCCCAACGAGCCGGTCACGAGAATAAAGGGGGTGCTCAAGCCCTCCTTCTTGAGCAGCTCGAAAATATGCATGCCAGTGGCGCGCGGCATCCGGTAGTCGGACAAGATGACGTCATACCGCGACGAACGGACGCGCTCCAGAAACTCCTCGGGCGTCACCGCTACATCCGAGGTGACCTCATATTCCGAGGGCCTCAGCGCGCGCAACGACAGCTCAACGTCTTCGGTATCGTCCTCATAGAACAGCACGCGCAGTGGAGTTTTCCTGGTTTCCCCCTCACTGGCGAGAGATGCTCTCATCTGAGATGCCTCCGTTGAAGGCCAGCGAGGGTGGGGGCTGGTTCAGCAACAGCCAGTAATAGCCCAGGTGCTTGATGGTGGCTTGGAACTGCTCGAAGTCCACTGGCTTTTGAATGTAACTATTGGCCCCCAGATGGTAGCCCTGCACCATGTCCTGTTCCTGCTTTGACGAGGTCAGTATGACGACCGGAATTGTCTGGGTGCGCGGATCGTGCTTGATCTGTTCGAGCACTTCCAGGCCGTCCACCTTGGGTAATTTCAGATCCAGCAGGATCAGCCTGGGGTGGCACTCCGGGTCGCGTTGGCTATGCAAGCCCCGGCAGAACAGGAAATCCAGGGCCTCCTCTCCGTCTCGCGCCACCTGTATCTGGTTGCAGACATGGGCCTCGTTCAGTGCGCGCATCGTCAAATCCAGATCCTCGGGATCGTCTTCGACCAGCAGAATCTCAACTTGGTCTTTCAGCATCGTTTTTCTCCATCTAACCCGGTTGTCGGTTCCACGTTTGCAGTCCGGTGGGGCGGCTCCAATGTGAAATAGAAGGTGGCCCCCTTGTCCAGCTCGGCTTCCGCCCAGACGCGTCCGCCATGCTTTTGAATGATCCGCTGCACCGTGACCAGGCCGATGCCGGTGCCCTCGAAGTCTTCACGGCGATGCAGGCGCTGGAATATGCCGAAGAGCTTAGAGGCGTACTTCATGCTGAAGCCCACGCCGTTGTCCCGCACGAACAGGGCCGTCTGTCCCTCGCACCAGGTCTGGCCTACTTCGATCACTGCCGGCTTGCGGGGGCGGGTGAACTTGACGGCGTTCGCCAGCAGGTTGGCGAACACCTGGCGGGTGAGAGTCGGGTCGCAGTCCACCACCGGCAGCTCGCCGATTCGCCACTCGATCTCGCGGTCCTGTAGTTCCGAGTTCAGTTCGAAGATTACATCCTCCACCAGGGATTTCAATCCTGTCACCCGTGTCGCCGGTTCCCGGCGGGAGGTGCGCGATAGTTCCAGCAACCCATCCACCATGAGCCCCATTCTCCTGGCGCCCTGGCGGACATGCTGGACGTAGTTTCGGCCTTCTTCCCCCAACCCCAGGCCCGGCTGATCGAGCAGGATTTTCGCGTAGGCATCGATGTGCCGCAGCGGCGCGCGCAGATCGTGTGAAATAGAGTAGTTGAACGACTCCAGTTCCTGGTTCACGGCCGTGAGATCGCTGACGTGAGCCTGCAATTCCTGATTCAGCCGCTGGATTTCGAGTTCTGCACGCTTACGTTCCGAAATATCCCGGTCGGTTTCGAGCACCGTCCTTGAGCCGGTCCTGTCTTCGACCGCCACCAGCAGGCTTTCGACGATGATTTCCCGCCCGTCTTTAGTCTTGCGCGCCAGTTCTCCGCTCCATCGTCCATCCCGCTCCAGCGCTACCTCCAATGCTTCCCCGTTGGACGGGTGCCCGTGTGGCAGTAACTCCCCGACCGTGCACCCTAGTGCCTCCGGCGGGCTAAACCCATAAAGCGCCTGGGCGCCGCGGTTCCAATAGCTGATCGCGCCATTCGCGTCCCAGGTGAAAATGGCGTCTTGCGTCTGGTCCAGCAAATCGGCCTGGCGGCGCAATGCCTGCTCCCTTTGCTTGCGCCTCGTCACGTCCTGCATCACCACCACTCGGATCGAGCCGCCGCCCTCCGGGGCAATGCTGCTCGTTTTGATCGTGAGCCAATGGTAAACGCCGTCGCGAGCGAGAACGCGGTACTCATTGTTGGAATCAGAGCCCGGAGCGCCGTCAAAGTTGAGCAGAGCGCGGAAGTCTTTCGAGCAGGCCTCTGGCTCATCCACCACCTGCACGACATCGGCAGCCGGGCGCCCCAAAGCCTGTTCCTGCCGCCAGCCGGTCAAGTTTTCGGCCGAACGGTTCATGAACCGAACCCGGCCCTCGGAGTCGGTAGTCAGCACCGCGTCTCCGATCGTGTCCATGGCCGACAGAAAGGATCGTTCGCGTTCCTGCGCTTGCTGCTCGGCCCGGCTCCGGTTCAGCGCGATATCCACGGCGCTGGTCAGCTCCGCCGCCTTGAATGGCTTGAGTAAAAAAGCCATGGGCCCGGTGAGCTTGGCACGCGACAGCGTATCCGGATCGTCGTGAGCCGTCAGGTAGATA
>DASQHQ010000110.1:0-7384 GCA_035632015.1 Bryobacteraceae bacterium | reverse complement strand
TCGCGCGACATTCCCGGCACGCCGTTCGATGAGTTGGTCATCGGAGCCCTGTCGTCGAAGCTGCCCTCGATTCAGGCTTCCGGGCTGAGCGGCGGATTTGTGGTGAGCATCTACGCCACCGGCCGGATCGTCGAGTATCGCTGAAATCGCTGCTAAGATGGAGCCACTGATCTTCACTGCTGAAGCGACAGAAGCACGCCCGCTTGAGTCGACTGTCCGCCGTACTGCGCCGCGATGGCGACATCTCCGCTGCCAGCGGAGGCGGGAACAGTGACAGTAAAGCGATAGAATCCGGGGTAGACCAGGGCGGCCGATGTCACGTTGGCAGGGGCGCCGCCGATCTGCGCCGCCGGCATCGAGGGAAGGACGCCAGCCTGAACAATCGAGCCGGCGACTATCGGCGGGACCGTGCCGCCAAAACCGTTGGCATACACCATAATCGGCTCGCCCAGGGCGGCCGGGCTCGATCCGGGAAACAGGCCGAAGGGCGCCACCAAAGTTCCGTCCGCGTGCGTTGCGAGCACATAGGGGCCGCGATTGATGATCGAGAGCGCCAGCGAGTACTGTTGAGACTGCACATTGACTGGCGCGCTCAGGAATCCATTGTTCACTTGTACCCGCACCGGTCCGGGCGCCAGATTCGGTGGAGTCAACACTTCCAGTTGCGAGCCGCTGATATAAGAAACGAACGCCTTCTCTCCATTCATGCTGACGCTGATGCCATCCAGGACAGTCGGCATCTGGTTGTTCACGAAGTCCGGCGCTTGCCAGCTTCGAGCACCGGAGGAGAAGTTGCTTCCCTTGAGCTCGACCCAGGTGTTGGCGGCAATGATGGGGCTTTGGCTTTCGGCGTTCGTCACACTGGTGATGACAGGCGGGTTCAAGGGGAATCCCGAGAAGACGCTGAGATAGGCATCGCCCCTCATCGCGTCGGGGACGTGACCGTCGAAGCCGCCGAACGTCTTTTGAAAGGCGCGTGAGGTGGTGGGCAGGTTGGTAGAGACCGTATTGCCGACGATGTACACGGTGCCACTTCCGTCCAGCGCCAATCCAAACGTTCTCTCATCCCCATTTCCGCCGAAATAGCTGCTGTAGAGGGCCGCAGTCCCAGTGGGATTCAACACCGTTAGGAATGCATCTCCGTAGTAAATGTACGCGCCGAGTCCACCGTCCCCGGCCAAAGCGGGCTGGAGAGCGCCGGCCACCACGGGGAAGTCGGGCGAGTCCGAGAAGCCGGTTACATAGGCGTCGCCGGCGCTATCGACGGCGATGGCGGTGCCACTATCGTTGTAACTGCCACCGAGGTAGGTGAGATAGAGCAGCTTGGAGCCGGCGGGATCCAGCTTGGCGACGAATGCATCTCCGAAGCCCATGGCAATGTTGAAAGGCAGATTGTAATAGCCCCGAAAGGCGCTCTGAAAAGCGCCCGGCGAGGTCTTCAGATTTTGAGTTGTGGTGGCGCCGGTCATGTATACGGCGCCTGACGAGTCAAGTGCAATGGAGGTAATGCAATCATCGCCAGAACCGCCGAAGTAAGTCGAATAAATGGCATCCGAGAGGGTGGGATTCAGCTTGGTGACAAATCCGTCGCCCAGGGAAAAGAAGAAATTCCGCGGATCGGCGCCTCCATAGGCGCTCTGGAACGCGTTCTTCACGGGGAAATTGTAGGAAATGGTGCAGCCGCCGACATACACGTTGTGGGACGAGTCCACGGCGATGGAAAAAGCGGCGTCGTCGAGCGCTCCGCCCAGGTAGGTCGAAAAAAGCAATTTGGAGCCGGTGGGATCGAGCTTGGCGACGAAGGCGTCGCCAGGCTCCCACAGAGGAACCACATCGGTCTGGTGGCGGATCGGTTCTCCACCCGCGCCGCCGAATTTGCTTTGATAGGGCGTACCGCCTGGTGTCAGCGGAAAATTCGGCGAGGCGGTGGCGCCGCCGATATAGGCGTTGCCTGCGCTGTCAATCGCGATGGCCAATCCGATGTCATCCAGGGTTCCGCCGAGATACGTGGAATAGAGCAGCTTGTTGCCTGTGGGGCTCAGCTTAGCGACAAAAGCGTCGCCGGCCCGAGTGGCGCTTCCACCGAAGCCCGCGAAGTTGGCCTGGAAGGGATTCACGGTGGGGAAATCGCTGGAGTTGGTGGCGCCGGTCAAGTAGGCGTTGCCGGCGGCGTCCACGGCGATAGCGGTCACACCTTCATCCAGGCTGCCGCCCAAGTAAGTGAGATAGAGGAGCGTGCCCGAGGAGCTGAACTTGGCCACAAATCCGTCGCCGGTGAATGGGCCGGCAGTCCCGCCGCCAAAATTAGGTTGGTAAGCGGAAACTGTATTCAAATCCGAGGAACTCGTCGTGCCCGTGATATATACATTTCCGGCGCTGTCCACCGCGATCCCCCGCGCGGCATCGTTTCCCTTGTTGCCGATGTAAGTGGAGTATTTGAGCACCGGGTCGATCACGAGCGGGCGTTTGCGGTCATATTGGGCGATCTCGAATCGGACCAAACTGCCGGCGCTGAGCAGAAAGCGTCCCGCCACCGGCTGACGAACTCCGCCGTCAGTCTGATAGATTTCGGGACGCTTCCAGCGGATTTCGCCGGCGTCCGTCGACACCACCAGGTCGCCGTCATCGGCGACGCGCGCGGTGCGGTGCCCGCTGAGTTCCAATCGAATGACGGATGGATCGGCCCGGGGAGCGAGCACGAAGTCGTATTCCAGCCGGCCTTGCTCGCCGTGAAAGATAAGATCGATGCCCGGGTAAACGTCCTGATAGCGGACGCGCCCGAAACCTGTGACGTCGGTTTGCCACTGCGCCGGGGACCCGAGGAAATAGTTGGCGGCACCCGGCAAACGGTCTTCCGGCTGCATACGCGCGGAAGAATTTGCATTTCGGAGCCGAGTGAGAACGTGAGCCGTTCGACCGCGTGGGCCATCCTTCCATTCCAGCCAGCTTTGATCCGGCGCCAGACTCAGAACGAAATTCGGCCCGCGCGCGATGTAGCGGACCTTCTGATGAGTCTTCTGGCCGCGAGCTTCCTCGAACCGGAGCGGCAGATGGCCGAGCAACGCCATCCGGGGCGTCGAGGCAGATGCTCCGGCGGAGGCGAAAACACCCAGGAGCAGAAGCAGGCGGTTTTTCATGGTCCCTCCTGAAAACAAGGCCAACAGCAGAAGGTAGCACACGAGGGCGGAGGTTATGTCCTGGCGTGCTACGGGCGCGCCACACCATGACAGATCCGGAGGGGGCTGGGGCCGGCTTTCTATAATGAAGCATGGCCTCAGGGATCGTAGAGCTCGCGACTCCGGAAAAGATGGCGAAGTATGAGCCGGTGATCGGGCTCGAAGTGCATGTCCAACTCGCCACCCGGACCAAGATTTTCTGCGGATGCCCGACCAGTTTCGGCGCGCCGCCCAACAGCAACGTTTGCCCGGTTTGTCTGGGGCTGCCGGGCGCGCTGCCGGTTTTAAACCGGCAGGCAGTGGAGATGGCCATTCAGGCGGCGCTCGCGATGCATTGCCGCGTCAATCGTTTCTCGCGCTTTGCGCGCAAGAATTACTTTTATCCGGATTTGCCCAAGGGCTATCAGATCTCGCAGTACGATCAGCCGCTGGCCGAGCACGGCTGGCTGGAGGTCACCGTCGACGGCGCGAAGAAGCGCATCGGCGTGACGCGCGTTCATCTGGAAGACGACGCTGGCAAGAGCATCCACGATGGCTTCAAGGACTCCGACCGCTATACCTACGTCGATCTGAACCGCAGCGGCACGCCACTGATCGAGATCGTGAGCGAGCCGGATCTGCGTTCCTCGGAGGAAGCCTACCAGTATCTCACCGAGTTAAAACAGGTGATGCAATATGTCGGAGTTTCCGAATGCGACATGGAAAAAGGGCAACTGCGCTGCGACGCCAACGTTTCCGTGCGGCTGAAGGGCGCCGAAAAACTCGGCACCAAGGCCGAGGTCAAAAATCTGAACTCATTCCGCTTCGCCAAGATGGCGCTGGATTATGAGATCGCGCGCCAGGTAGCCGTGCTTGAAGGCGGCGGCCAGGTGGAGCAGGAGACGCGGCTGTACAACGTGAACACGGGAGAAACCGCAGGCATGCGCAGCAAGGAGCATGCGCACGATTACCGGTATTTTCCCGAGCCGGATCTGGTTCCGCTGCGTGTGAGCGACGCGTGGCTGAACCGAATCCGCGAGGCGATGCCGGAGCTTCCGGCCGACAAGCGCCGGCGCTTCGTGGAAAGCTATGGGCTGCGCGAGTACGACGCGCAGGTGCTGACGGCGACGCGCGCCATCAGCGATTATTTTGAGAAGGCCGCTGCCGTGGCGGGCGATGCGCGCATGGCGGCCAATTGGGTGACCGGCGATTTGATGGGCGCGCTGGAGGGGCGCGACATCGGCGAAGCGCCTGTGCCGGCCGAGCGCTTGGGGGAATTGGTGAGCCTGATCGTCAAAGCCGAAATCAGCGGCAAGCTGGCCAAGGAGGTGTTCGCGAAAATGATCGCCAGCGGAGAATCCGCGCGCACGATCATCGATCGCGAGGGGCTGCGCCAGATCAGCGACGCGGGGGCGCTCGGGAAGATTGTCGATGAGGTAATCGCCGGGAATCCGAAGCAGGTGGAGCAATACAAGTCGGGCAAGACCGCGGTGCTCGGGTACCTCGTCGGGCAGGTCATGAAGGCGAGCAAAGGGCAGGCGAATCCCGGCGCGGTGAACGAGCTGTTGAAGGCCAAGCTTGGCTGACAAACTACTCATTGGAGGAAACGCTGGAACAGCGCCGCGTCGAGATCGCGCCGCGAGTCGATGACCGCAACGATGTCGATGGTCTGGTCTCTGACGGCATAAATTACGCGATAGGGCGATACTAGAGTCTGGCGATAATCGGAAATCCCCTGTTCCTGAAGCTCGGGAAGCACTCTGCCTGAGAGGGGTTGCCGCGCGATGCGCGCCGCTGCACGAAGGATTTCTCGCCCTGGTTTGCTTGCGGCTTCCGGCCGGTCGCTTCTGACGAATTCGACAATCTCAATTAGATCGAGAGACGCGGGCTCTAACCAGCGAATGCGCCTGCGCTTCAATCACCGAGCCTCTTGCGCAACTCCCGCGCCATCTGCGATTGAGAAAGCCAACGTCCTTTCTTTAGGGCCTCTTCGGATTGGGAGATCAGCTTCAGAAGTTTTAGGGCGTCCTGCACGCGTTCGTAACTCTCGACGTCCATTACCACCGCTCGAGGCGAACCGTTCTGAGTAATGACGACGGGGCTCCGCTTCTTATTGACCTCCGCGACCAGTTCGGCGGAGTGGGTTTTCATGTAAGTGATCGGCTTGACGGCGGAGGCACGCATGGTACCTTTCGTGGTACCGAATATGGTTACGCAGCCGAGCTTCTAGCGTTGGTTCGCTTTCAGGATTTTTTTGCGGAGCCGGATCGATTGCGGAGTGACTTCCACGAATTCGTCGTCGCGGATGAATTCGATGGCTTGTTCCAGATTCAGGATGCGCGGAGGAACCAGGCGGATGGCCTCATCGGCGGTGGAGGCGCGCATGTTGGTCAGCTTCTTTTCCTTGACGATGTTGACGTTGAGATCGGCGTCGCGGGCGTTTTCGCCGATGATCATGCCTTCGTACACTTCCGTGCCGGGCATGATGAAGATTTCGCCACGCTCCTGAAGATTGAAGATGGCGTAGCCGGTGGTGCGCCCGGGCCGGTCGGCCACGAGCGATCCGGTGGGACGGGTCGGAATGTCGCCCTGCCATTCGATGTAGCCGTGAAACAGCGAATTCATGATGGCGGTGCCCTTAGTATCGGTCAGCATTTCGCTGCGCAGCCCGATCAGGCCGCGCGAGGGCACGTGAAACTCGATGCGCACGCGGCCCGAACCATGGTTGACCATCTTGGTCATCTTGCCCTTGCGGCCACCCAGCTTTTCGATTACCACGCCGGTGAAAGACTCGGGGCAGTCGATCACCAGCAGTTCCAGAGGCTCGTGCAGCTTGCCGTTGATCGTGCGCGTCAGGATCTCGGGCTTGCCCACCATCAGCTCGAATCCTTCGCGGCGCATCATCTCGATCAGAATCGCGAGCTGCAGTTCGCCACGGCCCAGCACCTTGAACGTATCGGGCGAGCCTGTCTCTTCCACGCGAATCGACACATTCGTCAGCAACTCTTTTTCAAGCCGCTCGCGCAGGTTGCGGCTGGTGACGTACTGGCCTTCTCTGCCCGCAAATGGCGAATTGTTCACGCTGAACGTGATGGCGATCGTAGGCTCGTCAATCACGATAAGCGGCAGCGGCGCAGGTGTTTCGAGCGACGTAATGGTCTCGCCGATGGTGATGCCTTCAACACCTGCCACGGCAACAATGTCGCCCATCGTGGTTTCGGTCGTCTCGGTGCGCTTCAACCCCGAAAACGTGAACAGCTTGGTGATGCGCGTCTTCATCAGCGAGCCATCGCGCTTTGAAATATTGACATCGTCGCCCGCATGCAGCGTTCCCTGAAACACGCGGCAAATCGCGATGCGCCCGAAGTAGTCGGAGTAATCGAGGTTGGTAACGAGAATCTGCAGCCGCGCATCCACGTCGCCCGTAGCCGCAGGAATCGTTGAAACAATCGTCTCGAATAGCGGCTGCAGGTTTTCTCCCGGCTTGGCTAGATCGAGCGTCGCCGTTCCGGCCTTTGCTACGGCATATAAAACGGGAAAATCCAGCTGTGACTCTTCCGCATCGAGATCGATGAAGAGGTCATAAATTTCGTTCAGCACTTCCTGCGGACGCGCATCGGGACGATCAATCTTGTTGATCACCACAATCGGCTTGAGCTTTGCTTCCAGGGCTTTGGCCAGCACGTACCGCGTCTGCGGCAGCGGACCTTCCGCGGCATCCACCAGCAGCATCACGCCGTCTACCATCTTCAGGGCGCGCTCTACCTCGCCGCCAAAGTCGGCGTGGCCTGGCGTGTCGACAATATTGATCTTGCCGCCCTCAAAGTTCACGGCCGTGTTCTTGGCGAGAATGGTGATGCCGCGCTCGCGCTCCAGGTCGTTTGAATCCATCACGCGCTCGGCAACCTGCTCGTTGGCGCGGAAAGTACCGGACTGGCGAAGCATGGCGTCAACAAGGGTCGTCTTGCCGTGGTCAACGTGGGCGATGATGGCGATATTGCGTATCGTCTGGCTCACAGGGGCTATGTTCCTTTTCTTCTAGGGCAAATCTGGATTTGCGCTCAGGTATGGCCTCAGCGGGCCATCAGGTTGGGAATGAATACAAGATGAATGGCCACACAGTGCGGCACTTTCTATTTTACCAGTAGTGCAGTTTTTGAGCCCGTTCAGGCAGTTTCCCCAAGTAATGCTTGGTCTTATACACTCTTCCGCAAATGCCATCTGCCCCT
>DASQHQ010000109.1:0-39379 GCA_035632015.1 Bryobacteraceae bacterium | reverse complement strand
CCTGCAGGGATTCTGGTCCAATAACAACGCGACACCCATGGAGCGGCCCAAAGAACTGAACGGGCGCGCCACCTTGACGGACGAGGAAGTGGCCAAGATGAGGGTGAAAGCGCATGAGCTGTTCGGCGGCAACGGAGACGCTGCGTTTGGCGACCAGGTTTACAGTACGGTGCTGGCGAACGTGCTGGGAGTCAAGTCGGGTTTCAAGAGCACGGACGGCGAGACCGGCGACTACAGCTCGGTGTGGACCGTCGAGCGGGTCTGGGACAACCGCACCTCGCTCATCACGGATCCGCCAGACGGACGCATGCCGCCCTTGACTCCGGATGGGAAGAAGAGGCAGGCGAATGCGTTCGCTGGGATGCTCAAATCGCCCAACGGGCCCGAGGATCGAGGGTTGTCAGAGAGGTGCATCACTTACGGCTCGCCGCAATTGATGGCGGGATACCAAAGCTACTATCAGATGGTGCAGACGCCCAAGGCGGTGATGTTTATGACGGAGATGATTCACGATGTCAGGATCATTCCCATCGATGGAGGTCCGCATTTGCCATCTAGTGTGACCGGATGGCAAGGGGATTCGCGCGGCCATTGGGAAGGCGACACGCTGGTCGTCGACACCACCAACTACAAGCCCAAGGCGTTCATGTCGTATTCCAGCGAGAAGCTGCAGGTGACGGAGCGCTTCTCCCGCACCGGCCCGGAGACGCTGACGTACGAAATCACGATTAACGATCCGCAGACTTGGACGAAGCCGTGGACCCTGATGATCCCGCTGCATCACTCCAACGAGCCGGTTTTTGAGTATGCCTGCCACGAAGGCAACGAGGGCATGGTCGGAATCCTGGCCGGCGCGCGAGCGGAAGAAGCCGCGGCGGCGAAGGCGCAAAAGAAGTAGTTTTCGCGTTTAGAAATCGGCCTTTTGGCCGTCTGCCAGCGAAATCCGAAGGCTGATCCGGCAGATGGCCAGCGCCAATCCCCTGCGGCGAGCTCCGAGAAAATGCTGGGCATCACAATATCGGAGCGAACCGTCTCACGCATTCTACGGACTGTTCCACGGCCGCCTTCTCAGACAGGCAAGACTTTTCTCCGGAATCATTTGGGTCAGATCGTATCGGTTGATTTCTTAACTGTTCCGACGATCCAGCTGCGGGTACTGTTCGTATTCAAGGTGCTGGAGCATGGCCGCCGGGGAGTGCTCCACTTCAATGGGACCGATCACCCCACATCCGGATGGGTTGTTCAACAGATTGTTGAGGGCTGGGCACAAAAGTCACCTTACTGGCCGGACGCACTTTGACGCCGGTTTGGTCACGGGAAGCTCGCACCAACGCAGTCTCGGAGGTACTGACAGCGGTTTTGCGCTAAGATCATTGCAATCGTAACGCTGGCCGCCAGTCTTGAAATTCGGCGCGCGGCAGCTGGAAAGGAGTTCGCGTGAAAATCAATCGAAAGGGAGGAACTGAAAAGGCCACAACGAATCCCGCGGATCGGCGGACCTTTGTAAAGGATGCTTCCGCGGCCGGCTTGCTCGCCGCGGCAGGGATGAGTCTTCCCCAGTTGGCGGAGGCTCAAGCGCGAAGACCCAGGATACGGACTCCGCTAACAGACCTTTTTAACTTAGATTATCCGATCGTGCTTGCGCCTATGGGCGGCGCGGCCGGTGGCGAGCTGGCGGCGGCGGTATCGAACGCGGGCGGCCTGGGGCTGGTCGGCGGCGCTTACGGCAACCCCACGGCGTTGAGCAGGGAACTCGACATCGTCAAAGCGAAAACAAAGCGCAAATGGGGCGTAGGGCTGATTACATGGCGGGCCAACGAGGACGCTCTTCGCCTGGCGTTGAGCTACAAGCCGGATGTGTTCTTTCTGTCCTTCGGCGACCCCCTGAAGTTCTCTAAACAGATCAAGTCCGCGGGTTGCACTCTCATTTGCCAGGTACAGGATGTGGAGAGCGCGCTGGCGGCCAAGAAAGCGGGCGCCGACCTGGTGGTTGCACAAGGGACGGAAGCGGGGGGACATGGCTCGACGATACGCTCCACCTTCCCCCTGGTGCCGGCGGTCATCGACGCGACCGCTCCCACGCCCGTGTTGGCGGCCGGCGGAATCGCTGACGGACGCGGGGTTGCGGCGGCGCTCGCCTTGGGAGCGGTGGGCGCCGTGATTGGGACCCGCTTCTGCGCTACCAAAGAGGCGCTGGTTCGGCCAGCAGCTAAGGATCGCTTGCTTAAGGCGAAGTCCGGGGACACTGTCCGCACCCGGATTTTTGATGAGGTCAACGGCATTGAATGGCCGGCCGCTTTTACTGGACGGGCTCTCAGAAACCATTTTTTTGAAGAATGGAATGGAAACGGAGAGCAACTGCGAAATAACGAATCGGCGCGCGCGGCCTATCGCGCAGGCCAGCAGCAGGGAGACTACGATACAGCGGTGATCTGGGCGGGTGAGGCGGTGGACTTGATCTCAGGGCTCCCGGCCGCTGGAGAATTGGTGGCGAAGATCGGCGGGGATACCGAACAGGAACTGAAGCGCTTGTCGCGCCTGCTGAGCTCCTGATATTTTGCGATGCGCACCGCGCCGGCAGCCGGAATGGTGTGGAATGCCTGAGCGCGAAGTGTGGACGATTGGAACTCCGGACCTGGTGGTCTCGTCGCCCAGGTTGAACGTGAAGCCGGTGGCGGCTGATTTTATGACGGATATCGGCCCCTCGCAGACGTAGCTCGCCGAGGACGGCTACCTCCGGGCAATGGAAGTGAAGGAGGTCGCGCGGAGCCAGAAGAAAATAACCGCCGCCGAGGGAGGAACGGAACTGAATTACTTCCTGGTCCATCACGCGAACGTTTCCACTTACTCGGCCGGAGAGCCGGTGGACTTGAATGCCGAGCCCGGGCCGGACGGTACCAGCGGCAAACGCCTGATCTTCTACCAGATGGGACAAAACGCAACCGTCTTTCCGGACGATGTCGGCGCGCTGCTGCCCGCGGGAGCGGCGCTGAAGTTCGCCATCCATGTACATTCGGTCGGCAAATCGCTGCCGCTGCGGCTGGCTGCTGAAACGTTGAAACTGGAACAGCTCGGGATGGTGGCGCCCGGCAAAAGCGGCGACTTTGTAGTTCTCGACGCAAATCCTCCGGACAACATCGCCAACACTCGACAAATCCACCAGGTGTATCTACGTGGCCAAGAGGTGGATCGCGGCGCAATGCTCGCTGAGCGGCAAAATGCGTGGCGGAGCAGCGCAGCGGTCCACTAAGGCAAGTCGCCGCGGGCCGAGGACGTGGCTCCAACCTTGATTGCGTCGGGCCTTAAGAAGGAACGGTGATCTCACAATTTTTCGAATCGCGACCTACGTCTGGCGTTCTCATGCATTTGGCAGAGTACTGCCAAATCGTTGCAGAGAGTCTTGTCCTAGCCCGCTAGCGGCGCCGTGCCGGCGAGCTGCTCTTTGGTCATGCCGTCCATGACGCGCAACACACGCGTGAAATTCTCTAGCTGCGCGCGGAAGAGGCGCGCGTCCATGCGCTCGATGCCACAATGGGCGCTTTCCTTCAGCAGATAGCTGGGCGCTGGCATGTATCCGATGGTAGGTATGCCATATTCGATCGGCCCGGCGCATTCGCCGGTGTAGCGATGCTGGTATGGGTTCACGGCGATAATGCGGTCGTCAATGCCGCCGCCGGCGGACTTGAGCATCAGGTCGGCCAGGGTCTTGCTCTGCGTCTGTAGCAAGATCGGCTGGTTGCCGCCTTCGGGAACGTAGGCATCACCGCGGTCCACATACATCGTCGAGCCCAGATGCTCGATCACCAGGCCGCCGACGATGCGCTTCATCAGGTCGGGATGCTTGTCTCGAAAATCGCGGAAGGAATGGACATAGGCGCCGGCCATGTGTCCAGTCGTCATAGTGAAAAGATAACTGCGCTTCAGCGCGCCCCTGGGCAGGTTGGAAAGGTATTTCGCCAGGGCCACCACGCCGACGCCGCCATTTTCCTCGCAGGCATTGGGTCCGTCGGAATGGGTGTGGACAAGAACCATCTCATCGCTGGCGCCGGGTAGGATGCCATAGACCGTGTCGGTCAGCGTGTTGGGATAGATATTGGCTTGCAAGCTGATGTTGGCAACTGCCCCTTGGGCTGACAGTGCCTTCAACCGATCGCCTGTCTTCTTGCCGACCCATAGCGCCGGGCAGTCGGCGAATTTGTGACCGAAGGGCACATACTGGCCTTCGGCATTTTCGTCGGACACATTGGTCCAGACCAGAATCACACCCGCTGCGCCGGCCTTTTGGAACTGGTCGAGATTGGGCGCCGAACGGTTTTGCCAGATGGCTTCCTTGATGCGGTCCGGCTGTGTGGTGCCGGGCAAGTAGCTGCCCAGGGGATGGTAATTGTCGCCAAACGGAAACCCGTGCACCGGAGACTGCAGCAGTAAGATCTTGCCCTTTACATTCGGCGGCAAGGTCACCGGATTGGATCCACCGACTTCATTGGGCGTGGTGGTGCCCAGATCCACTAGCTCGCCGGTGACGCCCTGCGGCCCAGTCTGGCCCGAATAAGGATAGGCCGACGTGGCATGCAGGTTCTGGCGCTTGCCGTCCGCGCCCGTGACCGACAGCGCATACCCGGTCGCTTCCCAGCGCGGCAGGGTATAGATGTCGCGGAACACCTGCATGCCGGGACAGGCCTTCAGCCGGCCGGCTAGGAAATCCACGAATCTCACATGGCCGGGAAAGCCGGTGTTACGCGAGCCCAGCGAGGTCAGGAAGAGCATATCTTCCCAGATCTGCTCCTTGCCCGGTAACGCCCCATAGTCTGCGGCCGCGGCCTCAGGCTCGGCAGACGCCAAGGGTGCGGCGGCCACGACGGTAGCAGCGGCGCTTAGCATTCCACGACGCGATACGCGCATTCGTCCCTCTCCTGTGCAGAGTGCGAGGCACCCGGCATTTCTGTTGGCTGAATCCGAGTATAAACGCTTTTGCGTTGAGCTGTGTGGCCCGCGGAGAGATAGCATTCAGATCCGACTACCGCAATTTCAAACCACGCCGCGGCGTTGAAGTGACGCAATATCTTCCCGATTGACGCCGAGGAGTTTTGACAAAATCTCTTCTGTATGTTGTCCGAGTTCAGGCGGCGGGCCCTGGTATGACACCGGTGTTCTCGAAAAACGAATTGGGCTGCCGATCGCACGCACTGGATTATCATAGCCTGGGAATTCAACGATCAGGTCCCGGGCCTCGATCTGCGGATCATCCAGGACAGCGTCGATAGTGTTGATCGGTCCGGCGGGCACACCCTCTTTATCGAACGCCTTGAGCCATTCACGCGTAGTCCCTTGGACCAGCCGCGCCGAAATAATTGGCAGCAAGACCGCTCTGTACCGCACTCGTTCCGCATTCACCTTGAATCTGGGATCTTCAGCTAGTTGTTCCATCCCGAGTACCGCCGCAAAGCGCGCAAATTGCAAATCATTCGCAACCGCGACCACGATCGTACTGTCGCGCGTTGCAAAATCCTGATATGGCACGATGCTAGGGTGTGCGTTCCCATGCCGGCAGGGGAGCTGGCCGGTGCTTAGAAAATCTGCTGCCTGGTTTGCGAGGGCTGCTATTTGAACGTCGAGTAGAGCAAGGTCGATGTGCTGCCCGAGACCGCTACGTTCTCGCTCTCGCGTGGCTGCGATTCGGTAGCCAGGGTAGCGGGACACCACGCCGGCGCACCGGTTGCCTCGTGGTCCGCGCTTATCCGGCCTGATATTTTCCGTTCGGTCAACGACGGCGGGCCCTCAAAGGGCGAGCTCAGGATAGCCCACAATCCACGCCATGAAATCTTCCATGGTTCTGAAAACCGAACGGGAGCCCCGCCAGACGGAGCCCGCCCTCGCCAAATCGGCGCCAGGATCAAGTATGGGTCAAGCTTATTTCCCGAGGGACGCCAGAAGGCTTTGTGCACTGCGTAACACCAGTCGCAGTCCGGCCCGGGCGCTAAAGATGGCTTCCGAGAAGCCGCTAGACCTGCACGTGAGCGCTCCCGATGCGCGCCTCCGTAGCCCAGGACACGTGCGCACAGCCGCGTGAGGCTCACCTTGCCTGCGGCCTCGGCGCTTCCCGGTAAGATTTGCAAGGCCTCTCTTACGGTGGTCTCCCAAGCCGACTGATGTACCTAGCTTTGTAGGTTTGGTAACTGACCCGCATTGATCGTAGGAGGGAGATATGTCACCCTCTTATTACTTCGAAGCCAGTGGTGGCATGAAGGATTCGTGGCAGGCCGTGAAGACCGTCCTGGCTTCCTTCTTTGAGTGGTTCGGGGAACTAAGCCTGTTCTCGGGACGCCTGGCTCGCGCCGCCGTAACACCTCCCTTTGAATTTCGCGAACTGATACGCCAGATGGATTCAATTGGATCGATGTCGTTGCCGCTGGTGGCGCTCGCTGGAGCGGCCATCGGTGTCGTGTTGTCGCTTCAGACTCGCGACAGCCTGACGCGCTTTGGGGCGAAGTCCATGCTGCCCACGATAATCATATTCACGCTCTTCAAAGAGTCCGGGCCGGTCATTACCGGTTTGGTGATGAGTGGGCGCGTGGGCGCTGGCATCGGCGCCGAACTAGGGTCGATGAAAGTAACCGAGCAGATCGACGCGATGGAAGCATCGGCGGTGGATCCCTACCGGTATCTAGCGGCGACGCGGGTCGTGGCTTGTGTTCTAATGCTGCCGCTGCTGACCTTAGCCGCGGACTTCGCCGGCGTCGTGATGGGCTGGGTGTCCGCTACCTTGGCCCAACCAATTTCCGTGCGCGAATTCATCAATAGCGGGCTCAAGAATGTTGCGTTCAGCGACTTTTTTCCGCCCACTCTCAAGACCGCCGTGTTTGGCTTTATCATCGGTACCGTCGCCTGCTTCCAGGGGATGCGCGCGCACGGCGGAACGGAGGGAGTGGGAAGGGCGGCCACAAGTTCGGTGGTGCTTTCTTCGCTGTTCATCATTCTGGCCGATGTAGTGCTGGTTCGGCTGATTGTGGTGTTTTTTCCTTGAGGGGCTGGATGGAACCGGATACCCAAAGCGCCGAAAAGAACGGGACAACCGAGGCTCCGGTGGTCGTGCAGGGCCTGCATAAATCGTTCGGCACCCAGAAAGTGCTGCACGGAGTGGATCTCATAGCCGATCAGGGCGAAACGGTGGCGGTACTCGGGCGAAGCGGTACCGGCAAAAGCGTCCTGCTGAAGCTGCTGATTGGCCTGGAGCAGCCGGACTCCGGAACGATTCGAATCCGCGGACAGGAAATTACGGCACTGGAACGGAAGCAGTTGAACCAGGTAAGAGTCAAGATCGGTTTCCTTTTCCAACAGGGAGCACTCTACGATTCGCTGACGGTTGGTGAAAATGTCGAATTTCCGCTGCGGAGACACACCCGGCTCTCCGAGGCAGATCGGCGGGAGAAAGCGCTGGAACTGCTCTCCCAAGTCGGGATGAAGCAAGACGCGGCGAAGATGCCTTCGGAGATCTCCGGCGGAATGCAAAAGCGGGTCGGATTGGCGCGCTCGCTCGCCTTGGACCCTGAGATTCTGCTGTTGGATGAGCCCACGGCGGGCCTGGATCCAATTACCGCCTCAGAGATCGGCAAACTGATCCTGAGCCTGCAGGAGAAACGCAAGACCACCTGCATCGTGGTCACGCACGACATTCACGGCGCAAAGGCTTTTTGCGATCGCATGGTCTTTCTGCAGGAGGGCCGCGTCTCTCTGGACGGAACTTTTGAGCAGTTGAAGAAGAGCCGCGACTCCTTTGTGATCGAATTCCTGAGAGATGCTGCCTAAGGGGGAAGAAGCTATGACACGAGCGCTGCGGTTGGGATTGTTCGTTGTTGGAACCCTCTTGATACTGGGTCTCGCAGTTTTTCTGATCGGCAGTAACGAGTTGCTGTTTCAACCCAACTATCATCTGAAGGCGCAATTCGCCAACGTCTCCGGACTTACTCCTGGCGCGGACGTGCGCGTGGGAGGGATTCATGAAGGAACTATCAAGGGCATCCAGCTTCCGAACCAGCCGAACGGACAGGTCACACTGGTGATGGAACTGGATGATCGGACTCACCGCGTTGTCAAGAAAGACTCGATGGCTGCAATAAAATCGGACGGTCTGATGGGGGACAAGTACGTCGAGATTTCGTTTGGAACAGAGGGCGCGGGCGACGTCAAAGACGGCGACACCATCGCGAGCCAGCCGCCGTTGGACATTTCCGACCTGATCAAGAAGGCGGATCAGATCCTGGATTCCAGCAAAGGAGCGGTGGAAAACATCTCCCAGGCCAGCGACAGCCTGAAAGACATCGGCGCCAAAGTCAACCAGGGCAAGGGGACCATTGGCGCCCTGATCAACGACAAGAAGGCTTACCAGGAGGTGACCGCTGGAGCAACGGCGTTCGATGAAGACATGGAGGCGCTGAAACACAACTTTTTCCTGCGCGGTTTTTTCAAGAAACGCGGCTACGAGGATGCCGACGAGCTTAAGAAAAACGAAATCCCACGATTGCCGATGGCGCCGGCTATGAAGACGTTCACTTACGATGGGGCCCGCATGTTCGACAAACCGGACACCGCGAAGATGAAAAACCAGAAAACGTTCAATGAGGTTGGACGGTTCCTCGAGGACCATAAGTTTGGCATGGCCGTGGTGGCCGTTTCGGCCGGCACAACGGGCGACTCGGACCAGGACCGCCAGCTTAGCCAAGCCCGCAGTTATGTGGTTCGCGAGTACCTGGCGAAGAACTTTCGATTCGACGACAGGCGCCTCAAGACCATCGGTCTGGGAAAGGCGCTCAGTCCGGAAGAGAGTGATAAGGTGGAAGTCGTCGTGTATCCCGCGGTGATCGCCAGCAACCGCCAGCAGATAAATCATCTGGCGTCGAACCAGTGATGGTCCAAGGGCGCTTCAGGATGGCCCTGGCTGGTCTGACTGCATTTACACTCGCGGCGGTTTGCGCACCGGTTTCGATGTCCCTTCTGGCCTACATCCAGCAGACTTGGAAGCAGTTGACGCGATCGAACCAAAACCTCGCTTCCTCGGCGGTCGATCCTAAGTTTAAACCCCTGAGCGATGGACGCTGGCCCGTGTATGTGGCAAAGAACGATTTCTCGCGCGCGGCAGAGGAGCTGCGCAGTCAATTGCAGCCGGCCGACCTCCAGAAGGTCGTCCTCCGGCAATTGGCGGATGATCCGGCGCACATTCCCGAGCCGGGCCTATTGTATCTGCCCCGTCCGTACGTCGTTCCAGGCGGACGATTCAACGAAATGTACGGGTGGGACAGCTTCTTTATTCAGATGGGCTTATTGCGGGATGGAGAGTTCGGGCTCGCCAAGGACCTGGCCGACAACTGTCTGTACGAAATCCGTGAATACGGCAAAATCCTGAACGCAAACCGAACTTACTACCTGACTCGCTCGCAACCGCCGTTCCTGACCCAGATGCTGCTGGCGGTTTACAAACACACTCATGACCAGCATTGGCTAGAGGACGCAATGCCTGCGATCGAGACTTACTATCGGTATTGGACCAGCGAACCGCACTTGACTCCGGAGACGGGGTTGTCGCGGTACTTCGATCTCGGCGACGGTCCGGCTCCGGAAGTTCTCGCTTCCGAGCACGATGCACGCGGACGCACCGACTATGACCTGGTTCGGGAATTTTTTCGCAAGCACAAGATCACCGATTACGATGCCAGCCAGTATTACGACGCCGCAAAGGATCAGCTTACTCCGCTCTTTTACAAAGGCGATCGGTCCATGCGCGAATCGGGCTTCGATCCATCCAGCCGGTTCGGCCCGTTCAGCGCCGAGATCATTCACTACAATCCGGTGTGCTTGAACTCCTTGCTGTACCTGATGGAGACGCAGACCGCCGAAATCCTGGGCTTGTTGCACCGTGAATCGGACGCCGCCGCGTGGCGGCAACGAGCCTCGCTCCGCGCGGAGAAGGTGAATCGTCTCATGTGGGACGCGCGCGACGGCCTGTACTACGATTACAATTTCGCTCAGGGCCATATCCGGCGATACCCGTTCCTCACAACGTTCTATCCGCTGTGGGCGGGAATCGCCAGTCCCGATCAGGCGGCTTTGGTAGCAAGAAACGTCGTGCGGTTCGAACGCGCGGGGGGCCTGCAGACCAGCGAATTTCGAAGCGGAGATCAATGGGACGCGCCCTTCGGATGGGCGCCTCTGGAGTGGATCGCGGTCCAAGGGTTGCGCCGCTACGGCTATCTTCAGGAGGCTGAGCGAATTTCCCACCGGTTTCTGTCCATGGTGACGCAGCAATACGCCAAGACCGGGACGCTGGAGGAAAAATACGACGTTGCCAAGCGAAGCGCTGCCGTCGGTAGCGCCTTGCGTTACGGATACCGCACCAACGAGGCAGGTTTTGGCTGGACCAACTCGGTTTTCACCTCGCTCTTCGATGAACTGTCACCGGACCAGCAGCGCAACGTTCTAGCCGGGCGCTGATATTTCCAAGCCCAGCGCCGTCCCATGAACTCGCCGGCTATCACACCACAGCGAAAGCTGGAAGCAACTTCCCAAACTCGGGAGAAATTGCAGGGAAGTTTGATGCAACGATCAGCGCGCGCGTTCCGGCGATACCGTTAAAGACCAACATCCCAAATGTGTTTTGCAAGTGACGCAAGCTGTTCTCGCTCGCGGCCTTCCGCTTGCTTTCATCGCTGAGATGATTCACAGGCACTGCTAACGGTTACAGCAATGGCGGAAAGACCTCAGACTGCTTTGCAAGCCCTTTCGAACCAATCCCGGTTGCGGCAGCGTGCGGCGGCGTTGCGAAACCTGCCGCCTGTCTTGCATCTGGTGTGGGAAGCCGCCCCCGCGGTTGTGAGTGCAGGCCTGGCACTGCGGCTGGCCAGTGCGCTGATTCCCGTGGCGGTGCTGGCGGTGTCGAAATGGATCATCGATCTGCTGGTTGGCGCCGCTAAACACCCCGGCCCCATGCCGCACGCGATCTGGTGGCTCCTGGCGGCGGAATTCCTCCTGGCCGCGGGCAACAGCCTGCTGAGCCGTGGCATCGACTACACCGACGCGCGCCTGGCGGACGAATTCACGCGGGAGGTCAGTTTGCGCGTGATGCGGCACGCCTCGCGGCTCGATTTAGCATCCCTGGAAGATCCCGCTTTTCAGGACAAGCTCGAGCGCGCGCGCTTGCAAGCCACCGACCGGATCGGGATGTTGAACGCCCTGGGGCGGTTGCTGCTCGAAGTCGTCACGCTGGTCTCGCTATCGATCGGCGTAATCGTCTACTCTCCTTGGCTGTTTCTGCTGCTGGTCGCGTGTGTGGTTCCAGCCTTTGCAGGCGAAAGTCACTTCGCCTTTCTGGGCTATTCGCTCGCTCACAGCCTGACGCCGATTCGCCGCGAGCTGGATTACTTGCGAGTGCTCGCGAGCAGCAAGGAGACGGCGAAAGAGGTCAGGATGTTCCGGCTGGGCAGTTATCTGCACCGCCGTTACGCCGAGCTCACGGGCGAAGTGATTCGGCGAAATCGCCGCTTGACGCGCAAGCGGCTGTGGTGCGGCTCCGCGCTGGCGGTGGTCGCCTCGATCGGCTACTACGGCGCCTATGCTTACCTGGTTTGGCGTACGTTACTCGGCGAGATGAGCATCGGCACGCTGACGTTTCTAGCGGGCTCCATCGCCGGATCGAGCAGCCAGTTGCAGTCGGTGTTTTCCCTGTTCTCGAGCATCGCGGACCAAGCCCTGTTCCTGACGGATCTGGTGGGCTTTCTCTCGGTGCAGCCCAGCATCCGTTCCAAGCCCGGCGCCCTGCCTGCGCCGCGGACGATTCGCGAGGGGTTCGAGTTTCGCAACGTTTCATTTCGCTACCCGGGCTCGGGACGGCTGGTTCTGAATGCGCTGAACCTGCGCGTCGGGCCTGGAGAACACCTGGCATTGGTCGGTGAAAACGGCCAGGGCAAGACGACGCTGGTCAAGCTGATGGCGCGGCTCTACGATCCGACCTCGGGCGCCATTCTGCTCGACGGGGTGGATCTGCGGGACTATCGCATCGAGCAGCTACACCGGCAAATCGGGGTCATCTTCCAGGATTTTGTCCGCTACGATCTCACGGCGCGTCTGAACATCGGCGTCGGCCGGATCGCCGACCTGGCGCATGACCCGGCGTTGTGGAGAGCCGCGAAAAAAGCCGGCGCGGACGCCATGCTGGAACGTTTTCCCGAGGGTCTGGACCAGATGCTGGGGCGCCGCTTTGAGGGCGGCTTCGACTTGTCGGGCGGCGAGTGGCAAAAGTTTGCGCTGGCCCGCGCGTACCTGCGCGACGCACAGGTCTTGATTTTGGACGAGCCCACAGCGTCGCTCGACGCCGTGGCTGAGTACGAAGTGTTTTCCCGGTTCGCGAACCTGGCGGAAGGCAAGATGGTGATTCTCATCTCTCACCGTTTCTCCACCGTCCGCCGCTCGCACCGCATCGTGGTCCTGGAGGACGGCCAGGTGCGCGAACAGGGAAGCCACGATCACCTGGTGAGAACCGGCGGCCGATACGCCCGGCTCTTCAAGCTGCAGGCGGCGAATTACCAATGAGCGCGCCAGCCACTGCGGTCGCCGGCCGGTCCGAGCCGTTGTTCCGTCCGCTGACAGGGCCGCGAGGAGCGCTACTGCGGCTGCGCCAGTGCGCACACATGCTCGAAGAGCATGTACGGCGTTTACCGACCGGGGCGGCTCCGCCGCACCCCGCGGATCGCTGGCTCGAAGAGAATCACTCGTTCCTGCAATTCCAGATTCGAGAGACCAGACGCAACTTACCGCCCGGCTATGTGCGGAAGCTGCTGAAGGCAGGACAAAGCCCGCACGGTGATGAGCCTCGCATTTATCGGATTGCCGCCGATCATGTTGCTAAGGCCTCGGGAACCGACATCGACGTGCCGGGCCTGGCGGCGGCTCTTGGGCAGCACGGCGGCCTCAAGCTATGTGAACTCTGGGCTTACGGTACAATGCTACAGCTCGCGCTACTGGAACGCCTCTGTGCCGATCTGGATTCCGAGCCGGTGGTCTCTGCTTGTGTCCGAAGCCTGCGCGGGCTCGAGAACGTATCCTGGCGCGACCTCGTAGAATCGGTGTCCGCAACAGAAGAAGTCTTGCGTCGTGACCCCGCCGGAATCTACGCGTGGATGGACTTCGAAACCCGGGATCGCTATCGGCACGAGGTCGAGGACTTAGCGCAGCGATCGGGATTAGCCGAACTGGAGGTGGCCGAGGCGGTCATTGAGTCGGCGCGCCAAGCCGAGTCGCTCCATGGTCCGGAAGATGCGAGAGCGCACGCCGGATATCATTTGATCGGCGCCGGAGCAGCGGAATTTTCACGCTCACTCGGCTGCCGGCCATCGCTCCGCCACGCGGCCGCTCAGGTGGTCGAACGCTGGCCCGGTTTGCTGTACGCTTCTTGTTTCTTGTGCGTGGCCGCGCTGATTGTGGCCGGATTCGACCGGCTCGCCGGACCGTTGCCCCTGTGGATGATCGGCCTGCTTCTCGTTCCTGCCAGCCAGGCCGCACTCGAGATCGTGAACTCCGCGGTGTGTCACTGTCTGCCGCCTTGCCCGCTGCCCAGCATGGACTTCGAAAATGGAGTCCCCGATTCGTGCCAGACCATGGTGGCGGTTCCAGCTTTGCTGCTGTCAACCGGCATCGCCGCGCGATTGATCGAAGATCTTGAGATCCGCTACCTTGCGAATCGCGATCCCAACGTGCTGTTCGGTTTGCTTACTGACCTGCCGGATGCGGATCAGCCGGAGACGGAAGCCGATGCGATGCTCAACACTTGCGTGGATGGCATCAAGCAACTGAATGCACGCTACGGCGCCGGCAGGCCCGGACCTTTTTATCTGTTTCATCGGCCGCGCCGCTGGAATCCCAAGGAGTCCAAATGGATGGGCTACGAGCGCAAGCGGGGCAAGCTGAACGACCTCAACCAGCTTCTGCTAGGACGCGCGAACTCATTCGACATCGTCATCGGCGACAGGTCGCGGTTTCCGCACATCCGCTACGTGATCACCCTGGATGCCGACACCCAGCTGCCGCGCGACACAGCGGCCAAGCTGATCGCCTGCATGGCTCATCCACTCAACCGGCCGGTGCTGGATCCAGCCACCCAAACCGTGACCGAGGGCTACGGACTGATTCGGCCGCGCGTTTCGGTGAGCATGGAGTCCGCCGGACGCTCGCGCTTTGCGCAAGTCTTCAGCGGCATGGCCGGATTTGATCCATACGCGACGGTTGTCTCGGATGTGTACCAGGACTTTTTTGGACTGACCAGCTTCACTGGAAAAGGGATCTACGATTTGCGCGCTTTCCATGCCGCAGTGGGCGACCGATTCCCGGACAATGCGATTCTGAGCCACGACCTGATTGAAGGGGAGCATGTCCGCACAGGCTTTCTGCCGAGCGTCGAGCTGGTGGAGGACTACCCTGCCACCTACCAAGCCTTCTCGAAACGCAAGCACCGCTGGGCGCGCGGCGACTGGCAGCTCTTGCCCTGGCTGCTCTCGGGGCCGAGAGGCAACGCTGCCGGGAATCCGCTGGGGCTGCTGTCGCGCTGGAAAATATTCGACAATCTTCGCCGCAGCTTGGCCGAAATCACTCTTGTCTTGCTACTGGTGGCGGGCTGGGCTTCGGCCAGCCACTCCTGGCGCTGGACGTTGACGATACTTGCGTTGCTCCAGCTTCCTTCCTACTTAGACATTCTGCTCAGCATGCTTCACACCCCGCAACGCCGCTTATGGCCGCCGTTCGCGCGAGCTTTGGCGGGGCGTCTTCTGCGAGCGCATCGGGACACGTTCTTCTGTTTCGTTTTCCTGCCGCATCAGGCTTTTCTGATGGCCGACGCTATCACACGGACGCTGTTTCGCCGGTTCATCACGCGCCGCAAACTCTTGGAATGGGAAACGATGGCCCAGTCGGAGGCGGCCGGTCCCGCCAACCTCGGAATCGTTGGAATGTATCTATATCTCTCCAGCGCAAGCGCGCTGGTTTTTTTGATCGCGTCCGGGTACGTCAACCTCGCCCTGCTTTTGATCTGCGAGCTTTGGATCGCCGCACCGCTGATCGCGTGGTGGCTCAACGAGTCTTCTCCCAATCCTGCGGCGCTATCAGACAACGACCGGGCGTTCCTCGGTGACTGTGCCCTGCGGACCTGGCGGTTCTTCGCCGACCACAACGGCGCCGAGCAGCATTGGCTGATTCCGGACAACGTGCAGCTGGATCCTCCACTGGCCGCCAACCGGATCTCTCCGACCAACCTCGGCTTGCTTCTGACGGCTCAACTGGCAGCGCATGACTTGGGCTACGTTACTTTAAGTGAACTCTCCACCTCGCTGCGGCATATTCTCGATTCCATGACGGAGATGCCTCGCTATCGCGGGCACTTCTATAACTGGTACGACACTGTCACTCTTCTTCCCGCGGCTCCGTGTTACATCAGCAGCGTCGACAGCGGCAACCTGGCGGCCTCGTTGTGCACTCTGCGACAGGGCATCCTGGCTTTGCACAAGCAGCCCTGGCTAGGGCCGCAGACCCTGGCCGGACTGCGCGACCATGTGCTGCGGCTGCGCGACCAGCTTCCCTGTGGGCTGAGGAGTCTATCGATCATGCGCCTGCTGGCAAGCCTGCTCCGGCAACTGGACTGCCAGCCCACGGACCTGTTTTTCTGGGAGGGCGTGCTCACCGAAGTGAGCGCCCTGATCACCCGCCTTCAGGAATGCTTGAGGCATGCCTATGCCAGACATGCGGGCGGGCGCGGCGATGCGAACTGGGAAGAATTGAAGTACTGGGATCATCTGCTGGCGGAGCGAGTGAACGCCGCCTTGTCCGAACTGTACACTTTAGCGCCCTGGCTCACTCCGGAGTTCGAAACGCAATTGCGAGTGACTGTTTGCGATGCCAGTTTGGCGGCGGTCATGGCGGAACTTAGCCCCGTACCGGCACTCGCCGGGCTTCCGCAGCACTACGAGCGCGTCCGCGAGCGGTTGATAGAGCGGCTCTCCAACTCCGAGCCGCTATATCCCGCGTTACGTGAAACCTTATGCCGGCTGTTGCAACGCCTCCCGGAGGCGAGGGCTTCAGCGCTGGAGCTGATCCAGCGGACGGACGGAATCTGTTCCGATGTTTTTCGCTTGTTCGATCAAATGGACTTCGCCTTCCTGTTCGACAAACGCCGCAAATTGCTACGAGTCGGTTATGACGTTCTCGCCGGGCGGCCGGACGAAGCCTGCTATGACCTGCTCGCTTCCGAAGCGCGCACCGCCGTTTTCCTGGCGATCGCCAAGGGCGACATCCCGCGCGAGGCCTGGTTCCGCTTGGGGCGCAAGCTCACCGCGTATCGCAATCATCGCACGCTGGTTTCCTGGAGCGGCACGCTGTTTGAATACTTGATGCCGCTGCTGCATCTTCGGACACACGAAAACACGCTGCTGGATCGAGCCGTCCGGGGCGCTGTCCGGATTCAACAAGTGTACGCCCGAGAGCGCCACATTCCCTGGGGCATTTCCGAGGCGGCGTACTCAGTGCGGGACAGCCGGTCGCATTATCAATATCGGGCCTTCGGAGTTCCCGCGTTGAGCGCGCGCCCGGACCGGTCGTCCAGCCGGGTGGTGGCGCCCTACGCCAGCATGCTCGCGCTGAGCCTGGATCCTGTTCAAGCAACCGGCAATCTCCGCTGGCTTGCGTCGCTGGGTTGTATGGATCGGCATGGCTTCTTCGAATCGCTCGACTATTCGGCGCCCGGTAACGCGTCAGCCGAACTGATCCGCTGCCATATGGCGCACCATCAAGGCATGGGACTGCTCGCCATCGACAACGCCTTGTCAGGCGGACCGATGCAGGAGCGATTCCATCTGGACCCGATGGTGCAAGCGACCGAATTTCTGCTCGAGGAGCGCATGCCTGCTCTGGTGGATGTTGTCACTGAGAACCAACAGCAGGCCGCCGCATAGGCTCGGTCCAAGGTACGGATTTGCCCGAAGCCATCAACGGTGGTGCGGGGCGTGGTTCTGGCGTGTACGCTTTGAGCCGGCCGGCTTGTCTTTAGTGGAAGCCGGGAGATCCGGACGAGGTGGGGAGCTGAAGCCCGCCAAATCCATGCCGCGCGAAATCGGCTCGGTCCCCATGAACCAGCGCCAGACATTGCCGGTCAGCAGGTTCTCCGCGCTCAGCAGCGTAATGCCGACATCGATGCCGACCACGTCGCTGGCGAACCAATTCACCGAAGGGTTGTAGCCATCGACAAAGCCGTACCGGCCGTAAACTCGATCTCCGAACCGATCCAGCATCGCGCGCAGCGAGGGAATGGAAAGATCGGGCGTGAACATCAGAGACCCCCCGGCCGCACTAGGCGCGACCGTGCCGTCGACCGGATCAAAGGCTTTGATCTCGCCGTAAATCCGATAACCTTTGGGGCCATCGGACGCTGTAATGCCCCAGATGTTCGGGCCGAAGGTGTTGGGCAGTTCGTCGCTCAGGCTCAGGCAATAGAAACGATTCGCGCGAGTGGCGTTGATCGAGTTCAGATAGAAATCGACGAAACCCCGGTCGCGGCGATTGCGGAAGTCCACCCAAGCATGAGAATACTGATGGGTAAACAGCGGGCCGCCGCTGATGAAGTCAAACGAGCCGTAGGAATAGTAGGGCCGCTGCCAGGCGTACCAAGCATTGGAATTGATCGGATGGCTCGGAGAACCGATCGCCAGCAGGTACAACAACGACGCCTCGTTATAGACATCCCACTTGTATTTCAAGAAGCCTTTTCCACGCTTCCAGCCATGCGAGAGCAGCAGCGGGTCGCCCGCCAGCATCCACTGGAAGTCGACGCGATCGAAGATCTCCTTAGCGAGCTTGGGAATCTCGGGATCTTGAGCAAAATAGGCGCCGCTGGTCAGCACGCCGGCCAGCAAAAAAGCGGTATCCACGGAGGAGGTCTCGCTGTCCCATTTGCGCGCTCCGTCGGAGACGTTCATCCAATGGTAGAACCATCCGTGTTCCGACTCGGCCTGGCTGGCAAAAAAAGTGAGCGTGGTGCGAACGCGCTCCAGGGCCTGATCTCGAGGAATCCAGCCGTGTTCCACGCCGATGCAGATCGCGGTTAAGCCGAAGCCGGTAGCGGCGATGCTGGCCACATCGCGGCTCGGTCCCTTAGCCCGGCCGCCGTCCGCACTAGCGCGATCCAACACCAGGCCCGTGCCGTGATCGGCTTGCTCCCAAAAGTACAGCACGCCGCGGTGCTCCAGGTCCTGGAGGAAGGCGCGGTCCTGCGGAGAGATCTTATTCGGCGATGCGGAGTCGTAGGCCAGCAACGTCGAGGCGAGGGTGGCCGCCAGCCATGCAACAATTGGCGCCGCGACCAAGTGCGTTGGGCCAGTCATCGGGGTTGAATCTCCACCAGTGCGAGCGCGTGGGCTGGAAGTATGAAGGACGGCGAATCCAGCCTTTGGGTTGCGGTGGCTGCTCGCCGAAGCCGCTCGTACTGTTCTCGCGTCGGATACTTGGGGCTTCCCATTGCCCGCCATGCCGCCAGCGCCGACCCGTGCCCGGGATCTACGATCTCCACCTGAATGCCCGGCGTACCGGTCCAGCCATCCACTCGAACATGAATCATGCGCGCGACGCTGCTCCCGGAAGGAGGCGCATAGTTCCACACCGCCACCACGAACGTCCCATCGGCGCGCTTGGTCAACAGAGCATCATCGAGGTCCGGCTGGAGGCGTCGGTCGCCAAGCCGGTGGAGCATGGCAAACGCATGGAACGCAGGCTTGGGAATTCCACCTTCGGCGATGAGTCCGTAACCTCCGTAGAACGGAGTCTTTATCACCCCCTGCTCCTCGAAAACGTCCGAGAAAGTCCAGTAGGACATGCTCGTAACCAGGCCATCGCAAAGGCGAATATTGTTAGCAAGCCAAGGGCCCATGTAGGCGGAATCGGTGACATCGATTTCGTTCTTGTAACTGGCGTTGTACTCGGTCCAAAGTATTGGGAGGTCGGGCCGGGGGGAAGCCTTTACCTGGTCGTACACGTTGCGCACCGCGCGGCCGACCATATCTCGGCGCGGTATCTGCTCGTGGCTCCCAAACACATTTTCAGCGGTGTCATTGGCGTACACGTGCGTGGAGATGAAATCGAGTGGGACGCTGGCCTCCACCGAGTGCTCGATCATGGCGTCGATCCAGGCGGCCTGGGCGGTCGCCGGCCCTCCCACGCGCAATCCGGGATCGGCCCGCTTGATGGCCCGCGCCGCGTGATCGTACAGGTCGAAGTAGGTTGCCTGCTTTGGCCGCCCGGTCCAAAAGTCGATATTAGGCTCGTTCCACACCTCGAAATACCATTGTCGGACTTCCACGGCTCCGTAGCGCTCCACCAGGTGCGCCGCGAACCTATAGACCAGGTCTTCCCACTTGGTGTAGTTCTTCGGAGGCGAAGGAAGCGGCTTGTACCAGAAAGCATGTGGCTCCAGCGATTGAGCCAGCTTGTGCGGCATGAAACTCAGCTCCACAAAGGGCCGCACGCCGTTTTCGAGCAGGCCGTCGTAGATCTGATCGACGGACGACCAGTTGTAGACAGGCTGGCCTTGTGCGTCTTCATCGTAGACTCCAACCTCGTCGTGGAAAATGGCGTGAAAACGAACGTAGTGGATGTCCGTCGCGGCCCGCATCGCTCGCAAGTCGTTGCGATAACTCTCGCGCAACGAAAGGATGGCCCGACCGGAGCCAAAAACTTGCTCCCAGAAATGCGGAAACGGGCGCGTGGGGGCCCGCACGTCCACGACCACCTGCTGCACCGCTTCCGATTGCGGCTGACCGCCCGGTTCCAGCAACAAGAAGCCGGCACAGATTACCGCCCTAAGACTATAAGCGCGAGACCCCACTTGTCTGTGGAAGTGTTTCGGGAAGGCGTGGACCTCTAACCTATTTCATGACGATCGTAGGCTTCCCGCATCCGCCGCAGTTGAGAGAGATCATCGGAAATGGCATCGCGGTCGCGCGGGGGCAGCCGGTTGTTGTCTAGAACGTGCTGGATACTGCTGATCGCATCATCCAGCCGGCCCTTGTCGAAGTTATGGTCTTCCCATTTCTGCGCGAATTCTCGCAGCTCTTTTTCAGCGTGATTCAGCCGTCCCCGGTCGTCGCCCGACAGATGGAAGCTGCCGTATGCGTGATCGAGGTCGGTATGGACCTGATCGACCAGGACAGAAACAGAATGAGGATCATAGTGCGGCCCTCTATCAAATTGGGCGTACGCCACAGAAAGACATACAACAGAAAGGCACACAACCGGAATCAAGGCTCTGAGAGCGGTAACCCAGCGGCGGCGCATGTTCTACCTCCTTGGTTGTCGGTACTAAGGCCGACACTGTTCTGGATGAGGCATCTTGTATGCCATCACCCGTAATTTGTTTCAAATCACGGCGGCGCGACGAATGCAAAGCTGTGGACGGTATTTCTTACTCACCGCCGAGCTGTGCCCAGGGGAAATCTTGCGGCGCAGCGTCTGCGCAGCCTTGTCAGGATTGACGCCGTCTAACTTTTTGTCACGCACGCGACTTACGCTCTTCTCAGTACGCGCACAAACGCGACCAGAATGACAGCGCCCAGGATCGCCACCAGAATGCTCGGAACCAGTCCGCCCCCGCTGTAGACGCCCAACAGACGCAGAAGCCATCCGCCGACAAACGCTCCGCACACCCCGAGAACGATATCCATGAAGACTCCGTAGCCAGAGCCTCGCATGACCTTTCCGGCCGCCCATCCGGCGATCAGTCCTATGATGATCATCCAGAATAACCACATCGTAACCTCCCGAAATCCGTCCCCTCTGCCGAGGCCAGCAAGGCCATGACCATTCGTTGCACCCGGCCAGCCCGTTGTAGCGCCTTCCGGAGACTTGAGACGATTCATGCCCGCCGGCGTCTAGCCAATGGGAGCGGAGATGAAATGCTGCGACTGCTCGTGCTTATTGGACTCGGGCTGATGGTGTCGATGTCGGGCTTTGGAGCGGCGACCGGTCAACGCGGCCGCGAGGAACACGGAAGCCATGCAGGCCCGCCCCACGTCGGAGGCGGTTACGTTCCCCCTCACGGCCCTCCGCCTGCCGCGGCCCGGCCGGCTGCTCCACAGCGGGAAGAATATGGACGGGAGAGAAATCACGGCGTCCAGGAGCGCAATTTCCAGGATTTTAGCGGACATCCGAATGCCCCGCATGTACATTCGAATGGCGAGTGGTTCGGACACGACATGGGACGCGATGACGCGCGCTACCACCTGGATCATCCCTGGGAGCACGGGCGTTTTCGAGGCGGCTTTGGCTCCGGGCGTGTCTTTCATCTCCAGGGTGGCGGCCCGGACCGCTTCTGGTTCAGCGGCTTCTATTTTAGCGTCGCCCCGGCCGACTTCCCATATTGTGCGGATTGGCTCTGGGATTCCGATCCGATTGTGATTTATGAAGACTACGATCATCCCGGTTGGTACTTGGCCTACAATGCGAGGCTCGGCACATACGTTCACGTCATGTATCTCGGTTAGTCGAGGTCGCTGGAGGCAGCGTTGAGCGGTTTTGTCGTTACTAACTCTGCTTCCAGTAGCCGCTCAGGAACCCCCCACCATCACCGGCAGCAGAAGGAAGAGCGGCGACAGAACCATTGAACCGGCGCTCTCCGCAAAGCTGCGTGGTCTACGCCAAGCCGGCCTTTGGCGGCCCCAAGAAGGTCTTGCGCTATCTGGGCTTTGTCGGCCCCGCTGCCAGGTCCACCCGTTCCAGGGTCTGCCAGTCTATCCGTTTAATCTGCACCGTACGCAATACGCCAGATTCGTCCCTTCTGCGAATCTGCAACGTAAAGCGCTCCATCCGGTCCCACCGCGGCGCCGACAGGGCGATATCTTGCTCGGCCGGGAGTCTTGCTGGATGGATCGAAAGCTGCGAATCCATCGGCAAAGACCGTGGGCGATCCCGTCTTACCGTCCTTACTAAAGGGCACGAAGACCACATCATAACCGTTCTTATTTCGAGTCCCATGCAAAACCACGAAGGCACCCCCGTGATAGCTCTCCGGGAATTTGTCGCCGGAGTAGAACACCAGGTCCACCGGAGCGGCACGCGGAGCCTGAAAGGTTAGAACCGGGGTGGAATAAACGCCGGCTTGCGCCGCAGTCTTGCCGTCACCGCCGTATTCGGGCGCGGTCAGGCGGACATTTCGCACGCCATCATAGTAGGTATAGGGCCAGCCAAAATCAGTGCCTTTGGTTATGCGATGCATCTCATCAGCGATGTGGTCGTCATCCTCGGAACTGATCATGTCGGGCCAAAGCCGGTGTGTGTTGTCCCGGCCATGCATGATGCCGTAAAGATGCCCATCCGCAGGCGACCAATCCAGGGAGCTGATATCCCGGATACCAGTGGCAATCTGCTCACCGTCCGTGGGGAATTTCTGGCGAATCTTATTGGCCTTGAAGCGCCACACACCGGCGCGTGTTCCTAAATCCGGACACGGCTTCAGGCCAACGGGAGGCGCGCCCTCAGGCGCGTTCGGCGCGGTGCACATGTTCGCGGACCCTTCGAGTGCGACAAACATGTCGCCGTTTCCGTCGAATGCCAAAGCGACATTAGCGCGATTGAAGCCAGGATGCGTCGCGGGCATCCCATCGACGATGATCTCGGGATCCTTCCCAGGCATCAGCGCGTCCCTGCTGCTGAAGCTAAAGCGATAGATGGCCGAAGGCGAAGCGGCGTAGAGGGCGCCCTTATAAAAACGAATAGCGGTGCCGCCCTCCACCGTGCCGAAATGCTGGGCTTGAGCGGCCGTATGTTTTGCGTCCAGATGAAGAGCAATGATTCCGCCACCGCTGTTCTGCTTATCGACTGGGGTGGAAACATAGATGTCGCCATTTTCCCGGACGGCCAAATGCCGGACCGGGCCCAAACCCTCTGCCACGACGCTCGCGTGAAAACCAGCCGGCAGCGTCAACCCGTCGGGCTCCTCGGCGAAGGCGAGCCCTAAAGCCCAAGCAAAAACACAAACAATGGAGAGCGCTCTCATACCCTAACCTCCGTGGATGAAGAGGGTGCTGTAACTAGGCACGTTCAGCACTACAAGCCAACAATTTCGACCGCTGAGGTCGAATCTTATTGTACAGCGTCAGTACCCGGACGCGCGTTTTACGTACCCACCTCCTGACTCCGAACTGGTACTCAAGGAATTCCCCTACCGGATCACTGGCCGCGCGCGTTCGGGTTGGACATTCGCTGGAACACGGTAGCGGCGATCTGGGCCGCCAACCCGTAGGCGATTGAGTGTACAATGACTCAGTTGCGTGCAGCTAAACGGGACTCCCGGCTTTTACGTTGAGGAGCTTAGATGAAGACGCTAGCGAAAATTGTAGGGGCCATCCTCGTTTGTCTGGTTTTGGTGTTGGCGGTGCTGCGTATCACGGGATTTAACCCCATCGGCAACACACCCGGTCCCGGGAATTACCCTGGGCTATGGCTTAGTGGGAAGGTTGTGACTATCCCGGTCACCGACTGGTCGTTCGTGTCCCGATACAAGACAGACAAAGTGCAGACGCGAACCTGGTACATCATTCCCCATTCAGTAACAACAAGTTTCATCGTTCATAATGGCCAGCTATATTTAACGTCGATGTTCGCGGCGGGAGTGCCTTTTCCGCAAGGCAAGAGTTGGGTTAGGAATGTGATGCGAGATCCGCATGTCCGCCTGAAGTTCGGAAATAATCTGTACGATTGTACGTTGTCCCATGTCACCGATCCAGACGAACGAGCGGCCGTGCTCGGAGCGAGAGCAAAACAGAACCCTCAACTTCTGGCCTCAAATGCCAGCCATGGTCCGGTCCTGCATTTATTTCACGTGCTGCCGGAGTGAACCCAGCTGCTTGCAGTCCCTTGTTATTCATGCCGCAGCGCGGTCCATCTATCGATCTTGCTTGCGCGTCGTGCCGGTATCCATGCAGCAAGGAGGGCAACGGCGCTCAGAAAGAAGCGCGACGGTAAGAAACATCAGAGGGTCCGACGGGGTTACGCCGTACAGCAAGATCGCAATCACGCGGGTCCGTGCCAGTCCTACCCCTGCGCCGAGAAGAATCCCGATCGCTGCCAAGCATATCCTGCGTAACGATCATCGTGCTCACGGCCCGCCTGCACCTAGTGCCATCCCGAGGCCGATTGCTAGAGCGGGTGAAGTGGGCGTGGCGTGAGCGGTCCCCAGTTTCAGACCCGCACACGCTCTCGCTCATCCGGGCTACGCAAGGTAGGCTTGTGCAGTAGGAAGATTTGACAAGATGCTCGCCGAACTGCATGCATGGAGAGCACTATTTCACGATTTTCCGATTCTTCATGGCATTTGAATGCCCGGTACTCAGCGGCGTAATGTACGCCGTTATCGTCACTCCGCGAAGGCGCACTAACTTGCGGTCCGACCATAGTTCCTCAGTAATTGTTACACCGGCTGCTGCTGACATCGCTATCCATTTCGAGGAAAAATCTACAAGTTAGGTAACGTATCCAGACTCACTACGATATTCAAGTGTTTGAGATTACAAGCCTTGCAGACCGCGGAGGGCAATGGCAGCCGGTTTGCATTTTTCTCGAACTGTTTCGACGTTACCTTAGCCGCACTTGTCGAAAGGAGAGTCAATGCAGAGGTCAATGCTAAAGGACGAAACACCTTCCAACACAATTCTGGAACAGCTTGAAGCGGAACAGCGGTGGGCAGCATCTCAGCGCCGTCACCGAGTCCTGACTGCAGCGGTGATCGTTTTGTCGGCGGTTATTGCGGGTGCGGCGTGGTATGCATATCCCCTGCTGAGAAGCCAGGGCGTCCTGACCGCGAAGTTTTCAGGCATGGAGCCGCTGGTGAACACCATGGGCGAGGAACTCAAGAACGCGGACTCCAAACTGGCGGATCTGTCGAGAAACCACGATGACCTAAAGAGCGAGATGGACAAGCTTGGACGCGAGATGCGCGCCCGGCTTGATTCGGCAAAAAAGCAAACCAGTGACGCCACAGCCGCGATGATGAGCCGAGTCGAAAGTGAAATCGAATCCCAGACAAACGCGCTGCGAACCCGCCTCGCGAATCTGGAATCCTCGCGCGCGAGCGACCAGGAGCGGATCGCTGGATTGCAGCGGGAACTGGATCGCGTGCGGGCAGATGTGTCGCGGCAATCTGAGGAACTGGCCGCCGCGCGCAGCGAGATGAATGGCGCCAAGGCCAGCACGGAACAGCAGCTCGCCGATCTCCAGCAGGGCGAGCGGCGCAATCGCAGCGACGTGGATCAGATCACCAACAGCCTGGCGGTGCAAAACGTGCGCTTCGAGGCGTCCAAGGGCCACATGCAGGAGCTGGCTCCCGGCATCTCTCTCAAGCTGACTGGAACCGACGTCGCGGATCGGCGTGTGAATGGCTGGATGTGGGTGATGCCGGATCGGCGCACCATCCGGCTGCGCGGACAGGGAGTACAACAGCCAGTCATATTTTATGGCTTGGAGGATGGCAAGAAGCGCGAGTTGGTCATTACACAAGTTGCCAAGAACTCGGTGGTGGGCTATCTGATACTTCCCAAGGCAGCGCAGGCCAATCCCGGGGCGGCCGGCGTCTAGCCCGCAAGCTCAATCAAAGGTCAAATCCAGATGGCAACCCGCCCCGCACCGACGACAGGGCAAGAGACCTGCAGGGCCACGCGAGTGAGGCGGCTGCCGAGTCGCACTAGGCCGAGTGGAATCGTTGCGCGCCGGTGAAATGGTCTTTGGGGGGCCGAGTTCCCAGCGATTCGATCCTCAGTTGGGGTCATGGCGTACTCGGCGCTCCTCACGGAACCCTCCGGAAGACGAATCCTCTTCGTTCCGGCGCGTTTTGCGTTTTGTGGATGGGTGTCCTGGACCGACCTGCAACGCTTCCGATGGCTGTCAAAACGTACGTAAGACTGCGAAACTCTTACCTGCTGATGGCCTGGCACAAAGAGGGAATTCATTGCAGATCATATGCTTGCGCCATTGGAAGAAGACTTGCGATAAGAGGCCGCCAAGGAGACCGTTAGACGTATGAAAACATCCGTTTTCGTTGGCTTATTATCGGTACTGTCGCTGGCAGGTTGTGCAACGAAGAAGCACGTCCGTGAAGCCATCGCGCCGGTGCAGAACCAGATCAACCAGACGCAGGGCCAGGTGAATGCCTTGCAGAAGCAGAGTGACGAGGCCAAGCAGCAGATCGGGGACCTGGATCGCCAGGTAGCGGCGGCGGAGGAGAAAGCCACCGATTCGGGCCGAAAGGCCGCCGATGCGGCCGATGCCGCCATGAAGGCCAATGCCGCCGCCACGGAAGCCGGCCAGCGCGCGGAGGCCGCCAACTCGGCTGCGCAGCAGGCGCAGCAAGCGGCTGCGCATGTGGGCCAGGAGTTCAACAACCTGGACAACTACCAGCTTTCTGCCACCGAACAAGTCTATTTCGGCCTAGGTCGAAGCACACTGACCAAAGAAGATCAGGCCAAGCTGGACGACGCGATCTCGAAAATCCATGGGATGCAGAACTACATCATGGAGGTGGAGGGCTTCGCGGACCGCACCGGGGACAGAGCCTACAACCGGGAGCTGAGCCGCCGGCGGGCGGATGCGGTGGTGCACTATCTGGCAGTGGAACACGATGTCCCGTTGCGCGTGATCCGCGAAGTGGGAGCGGGCGCTGATTTTCCGGATGCCGACAACCAGACCCGGGAGGCCCGCAAGCAAAACCGGCGAGTGGATGTGCGAATCTACGCGCTGGACTTGAACGGGCAGGTGGCCTCGGCAAGTACGCGGCCAGCAACGCAGCAGTAGTCCCAGACGCGGACTCTGCCGGTCTCGAACCGATCGTCGAGATTCGATGATTTCTGGAGGTAGAGGCCGGCCGAGTCCTGGCGGCTATGGCTCTGGTCGTGCGGCCAAGCCGAGGCAACACATCGGAGATCGAAAGGCACTGTTGGCGCCTCTCACGACGGTGTTTGGCGCTCGCTTTCAACTGCGCGTGAGCCGGTTTGGCGTCGGAGCCGCCGTTTACGGTCTGCCAAAGCCCCCGGCCGTTCAGGCGGTGAAGAACCTACAGCCAGAACCTGGGAATGCCAGCACAATTTCTGGACGGCGGCTAATCGCACCAATCCGGACCCGAACGTTTGGGCCGGCTACGGTGAGCGCAGCGCCGATGACCTGGTCCTTCTCCACCTGAATTGTTGTCGATCTTACTGATGAAGAATTCAAGCAAGCAGTGGCAGACCGGAGGGCGAAGTTCGCAAAAACGCAGGCGTGGATCCTGCCGTTGACACCGGCTCGAGAGGTGCGGCCGGGCATGCGGCGATCTCGGACTTCCTGAGAGCTCGCGCGAATTGTACTCAGGACATCGAAGGTTGTTGCCCCACCGCTTCCGCCGCGGCCGCTTGAGGGACCTGGTCTTCTCTTGGATGCACGACCGCCGACGCCGGAAGAGTGAAGCAAAACCGCGAACCATGGCCTAGACTCGATTCCACCCAGATCCGCCCTCCGTACCTTTCCACAATCCGCTGGCAGATTGCGAGACCGATTCCGGTGCCCGGATAGGCCTGTCCGTGAAGGCGCCTGAAGATGCGGAATACTTCTTGCGCATACTCCGGATCGATTCCGATGCCGTTGTCCTGCACGCAGAAGAGCCAATCCCCTTCACGAGGCTCGGCCGAGACGTGGATCCTCGGGGGTTGCGCACTGCGGTACTTGATCGCATTTCCCACCAGGTTCTGCAACAGTTGCACCAATCTGATCTCGTGCGCGCGCAGCACGGGCAGCGGGGCCCACGTGATCACCGCGCCGTTGTGCTCGACGGCCGCCTGAAGATTCAGCAGCACCTTCTCCAGGGCGCCGGAGCAGTTAACCGGATGCATCGGTCCTTCGCTCGAAGATCCAGTCTGGGAATACGTCAGGAGGTCCCTGAGAAGTTGCTCCATCCTAGCGGCCCCGCCGACGATATAGGAGATAAACTCATCGGCGTCCGCATCGAGCCTGTTGCCGTAGCGGCGCTTCAGCATCTGGCTATACAGAGAGACCATCCGGAGCGGTTCCTGGAGATCGTGGCTGGCGGCGTACGCAAACTGGTTCAGATCATCGTTGGACTGCCGGAGCGCTTCGTTGGACTGGAGAAGCTCTTGCGTTCGCTCGGCCACTCGCTGCTCCAGGGTCATGTTGAGTTCCCGAATGGCGTCCTCGGCACGCTTGCGTTGCGTAACGTCCCGGATGGCCGTGGTTACCAGGAGCCCTTCCTCGGTTTGCAAAGGGCTCAAGCTGATTTCAACGGGAAACTGGTGTCCGCTCTTGCGCCGCGCCCATAGCTCCACGTGCCCTTCCAGAACAGTCGTGGCGCCGGCGGCGTGAGAGCTCCAATCCGGAACCAGGCGGCGCATGTTCTCGCCGATCAACTCCTCTCGCCGGAAGCCGAAGATCGCCTCGACCTGGGAATTGACGAGACCGATGCGCCCGTCTTCGGCGCTGATGATCATCGCATCGGGCGCTGCTTCGAGCAAGGAGCGGAACTTCTGTTCGGCCTTGCCCAGGACCTCGGCCTGGCGGCGCAGCAGAGCCGTGTTGCGGCTAAGCTCGACGAATACGGCGACCTTGGACCGAAGGATCTCGGGGACAATCGGCTTAAAGAGAAAATCCACCGCGCCCAGGTCGTAGCCGCGGAATAGCTGTTCGTCGCTCTTGTAGCCGGTCAAGAACAGGATCGGAGTGTGGCGGGAGCGTTTTCTGGCGCGGATCAGCTCCGCGGTTTGGAAACCGTCCATGTCGGGCATCTTGACGTCCAACAGAATGGCGGCGAAGTCGTCGTCGAGGAGTTGACGGAGCGCTTCCATTCCGGACCCGGCCAGCACCAGCGCCTGCCCGAGTCCCTCGAGAGCGGCTTCCAACGAGACAAGGTTCTCGGGATTGTCGTCCACCAGGAGGATCTTCATCCGGTCTTGAACCGGTTGTTCGGTAGTTTCCGGTACAGCCTGTGCTGGAGTCATACAATACCCTCCGCCGCTACAGCCCGGTCCCGGCCGCCTGCCCGACGTCCTGGCCGCGGCCGATCCAGACCCGCAACACCGAAAAAAGCTGCTCCAGATCGACGGGCTTGGTGATGTAGTCCGACGCGCCCGCTTCGATGCACTTGGCGCGATCGCCTTTCATGGCTTTGGCCGTGAGCGCGATGATCGGGAGGTTGCGGAATTCAGGAATCTCACGAATGGCCTTCGTGGTCTCATAACCGTCCATCTCCGGCATCATGATGTCCATCAGGACCAGATCGACATCGGCCATTTTCTTCAACAACTCGATGCCGGCCCTCCCGTTCTCGGCGTGACCTACTTTGAGGTTATGATCCTCCAAGAGGCTGGTCAAGGCGAAGATGTTGCGGACGTCGTCGTCTACGACGAGCACCTTCTTGCCAAGCAAAGTCTCGTCGGTTTCGCCCAACAGTTGCAGGACGCGACGCTGATCTTCGCTGAGATCCGCCTCGGCGCGATGGAGCAGCAGCACGGACTCATTCAGCAACCGTTCGCGCGTCGGCGCGAGGCGGACCACGCTGTTACGGCTGAGGCCATTTAGTTGCGCCTCCTCGCCGGAGGTGAGCGGCCGGTCGCACACCAGAATGATCGGTGGAACATAGTTATCCGCCTGCCGTTGAATTTCGTCGACGAGGTCTATCGGCGCGATGTCTTCCAGCCCAAGATGGATCACAATGCCGTCCAGATACTGCTGTTTCATCGCCGCCAGCGCCCCTCTGCCGGTGGAAACACTGGCTATGTCGATATCCGGCGCGCCAATGGCCGCAATGAAACTGTCGCGCTCTGGCTCGCTGCTCGCAACCAGCAAGACCTTTTTCACCCGCTTCATAACCGAGTGTTCGATGCTGGCGAAGGTCTCCGCCAGCGATTCATTGGTGGCGGATTTTTCGAGATAGGTCATGGCGCCCAGCGCGATCCCCCGGCGGCGGTCCTCATCGCCGGAAATGATGTGGACGGGAATATGGCGCGTGGCCGGATCGTGTTTCAACCGATCCAGAATCGTCCATCCGGCCATGTCTGGCAGTTTGATGTCCAGAGTGATGGCGCCGGGCTTAAACTCCCGCGCCAGGTTCATGGCGCTGGAGCCGCGCAGCGCCACCAGCGCCTTGAGCGCGCGTTCGTGAGCCATGTCGACCAGAATACGGGCGAACGTGATGTCGTCCTCGACAATCAACAACACGGCATCGCCGGGTTGTATGAGGTTGCGGTCATCGTCGATCACCAGATCCTCCACCAACTCTTCGGTGGCTAGCTCCGCGGGCGCCAGGATCATGTCCAGACTGCCGGCGGGGGGCAGCGCGGCGGCCTGCTCCATGAAAACCGGAGTGCTTCGCAACGCTTCGCTCTTGGGAACCTGCATCGGCGTGACATAGGTCTGCGGCAGATACAGGGTAAACGTGCTGCCGACGCCCGGTGCGCTTTGCAGGCGAATTTCGCCGCCCAGTAAGCGGGCCAGTTCGCGGCTGATGGAGAGGCCCAGGCCGGTCCCGCCGTACTTGCGGCTGGTGGTTCCGTCCGCCTGTTGAAAGGCCTCGAAAATGATGCGCTGCTTGTCGGAGGCAATGCCGATCCCGGTGTCAGACACCGAGAACGCGATCACCCCCTTGGCGCGGCTTAGAATCATGTTCGAGGAACTCCAGCCGCTGGTTGCTTTGTCGATGTTCAACCGCACCGAACCATGTTCGGTGAACTTCAGCGCATTAGACAGCAGGTTCTTGAGGACCTGCTGCAGCCGCTTGGCGTCGGTGTGCATGACTTCCGCCGCCAGCGTGTCTCCCAACTCGATCCGGAAGTCCAGGCCCTTGCCTTCGGCCACATGCCGGAACGTCCGCAGGCAGTAGTCCTCTAGTTCGGTGAACCGCACGCCGCCCACTTCGACGTCCATCTTTCCCGACTCGATCTTGCTGAGGTCCAGGATGTCGTTGATCAATGCCAGCAGGTCGGTTCCCGAGGTATGAATGGTTTCGGCGAATTTTACCTGCTTGGGCGTGAGGTTCTTGTCGGAGTTCTCCGAAAGCATGCGCGCCAGAATCAGAAGATTGTTCAGCGGAGTGCGCAGCTCGTGACTCATGTTCGCCAGGAACTCGCTCTTGTACTTGGACGTCAAGGCGAGCTGCTCGGCCTTCTCCTCCAGCGCTTTCTTGGCCTGTTCCACTTCGCGGTTCTTGGTTTCCACTTCGGTCTTCTGCTCGACCAGCAGATGCGCCTTTTCTTGAAGCTCGGCATTGGTGGTTTGCAGTTGGAGCTGCTGGCTCTGCAACTCCTCGGCCAGCGCCTGGCTCTGCTGGAGGAGCTGCTCGGTGCGCATGGTGGCACGAATGGTGTTCAGCACGATCCCAATAGATTGCGTGAGCTGGTCGAGGAAGGCGAGGTGAATATCGCTGAATTGCCCGAACGAGGCCAGCTCGATCACGGCCTTGATGTCGCCTTCAAACAGCACCGGCAGGACCACGACGCTGACAGCTGCGACGTTGCCCAGGCTGGAATTGATGCGGATGTATCCGCCGGGCACGTTGGTCACCAGGATGCGATCCTTTTCAAAAGCGCACTGGCCCACCAGGCCTTGGCCGACGTCGAGCTGGGTCGGGACCTCGCTGCGATGGTCCACTGCGTATCCAGCCAGAAGCTTGAGCCACGTCCGGCCCTCGTGCGCTTCCGTGATGTAGAACGTTCCGTGCTGCGCACCCACCAACGGCGTCAGCTCGGAGAGCAGCAGTTGCGAAACTGTCAGCAAGTCGCGCTGGCCCTGCATCATTCCGGTGAACTTTGCAATATTGGTTTTCAGCCAATCCTGCTCGTTGTTCTTGCGGGTGGTGGCCGCAAGGTTGGCGATCATCTCGTTGATGTTGTCCTTCAGCGCCGCCACTTCGCCCTGCGCCTCGACCGCGATGGAGCGCGTCAGGTCACCTTTGGTCACCGCCGTGGCGACATCAGCAATGGCGCGAACCTGATTGGTGAGATTCGCCGCGAGCTGGTTCACGTTATCCGTAAGATCGCGCCAGATGCCGGCGGCGCCCGGCACGCGCGCTTGCCCGCCCAGCTTTCCTTCGATGCCGACTTCGCGCGCCACCGTGGTTACCTGATCGGCGAACGTGGCCAGCGTGTCGATCATCCCGTTGATAGTGTCGGCCAGCTCGGCGATTTCGCCCTTGGTTTCCAGAACCAGTTTGCGCTTCAGGTCGCCGTTGGCGACCGCCGTGACAACCTTCGCGATGCCTCGCACCTGCGTGGTGAGGTTGGCGGCCATGAAGTTCACGTTGTCGGTCAGATCCTTCCAGGTGCCCGCGACGCCCTTCACCTCGGCCTGGCCGCCGAGTTTTCCGTCCGTGCCCACTTCGCGCGCCACGCGCGTCACTTCGCTCGCGAAGGAGTTGAGCTGATCCACCATGCGATTGATGGTGTTTTTCAGCTCCAGGATCTCGCCCTGAACGTCGACCGTGATCTTTCGCGACAGGTCGCCGTTGGCTACCGCCGTGGTCACCTGTGCGATGTTGCGGACCTGCGACGTTAAATTGCCGGCCATGGAATTGACGCTGTCGGTGAGATCCTTCCAGGTACCGCCGACGCCCCGAACGTTGGCCTGCCCGCCCAGCTTGCCTTCGGTTCCCACTTCGCGCGCCACCCGCGTCACTTCACTGGCGAACGCGTTGAGTTGATCCACCATGGTGTTAATGGTGTTCTTCAGCTCCAGGATTTCGCCACGCACATCCACCGTAATCTTGCGGGAAAGGTCGCCACGGGCCACCGCGGTGGTGACTTCGGCGATGTTGCGGACCTGGTTGGTCAGGTTACCGGCCATGGAGTTGACGCTTTCGGTGAGATCCTTCCAGGTGCCCGCGACGCCCTTCACTTCGGCCTGGCCGCCCAGCTTGCCCTCAGTACCCACTTCGCGCGCCACGCGCGTCACTTCGGAAGCGAACGAGCTGAGCTGATCCACCATGGTGTTGATGGTGTTCTTCAGTGCCTGAATTTCGCCGCGCGCGTCCACCGTGATCTTGGTGGTCAGATCGCCGCGGGCCACGGCGGTGGTGACCCCCGCGATATTGCGAACCTGGTTGGTCAGGTTACTGGCCATGTAGTTGACGCTATCGGTAAGATCCTTCCAGGTGCCGGCGACGCCACGGACGTCCGCCTGGCCGCCCAGCTTGCCGTCGGTGCCGACTTCGCGGGCCACGCGCGTCACCTCGCTGGCGAACGAGTTGAGCTGGTCCACCATGGTGTTGATGGTGTTCTTCAGCTCCAGGATTTCGCCGCGCGCGTCCACCGTGATCTTGGTGCTGAGGTCGCCCTTGGCCACCGCCGTGGTTACGCCCGCAATGTTCCGGACCTGCGAGGTAAGGTTGCCGGCCATCCAATTCACGCTGTCGGTAAGATCCTTCCAGACTCCTCCCACGCCTTTCACCTGGGCCTGGCCGCCCAGCTTTCCTTCCGTGCCCACCTCGCGCGCCACGCGCGTCACTTCGCCCGCGAACGCGTTGAGCTGATCCACCATGGTGTTGATGGTGTTCTTCAGCTCCAGAATTTCGCCGCGCACATCCACGGTGATCTTGCGAGACAGATCGCCCTTGGCGACCGCGGTAGTCACTTCGGCGATGTTGCGGACCTGGTTGGTGAGGTTGCTGGCCATGGAGTTGACCGAATCCGTCAGGTCTTTCCAGGTGCCCGCGACGCCGTGTACGTCCGCCTGGCCGCCGAGTTTGCCTTCCGTTCCGACTTCCCGCGCCACGCGCGTCACTTCCGAGGCGAAAGAGCCGAGCTGGTCGACCATGGTGTTGATGGTGTTCTTCAGCTCCAGGATTTCGCCCCGGACCTCCACCGTGATTTTGCGCGAGAGGTCGCCGTTGGCCACCGCCGTGGTCACCTCGGCGATATTGCGCACCTGATTGGTGAGGTTGCTGGCCATCGAGTTGACGCTATCGGTGAGGTCGGCCCACGTGCCGGCCACGCCTTTCACCATGGCCTGGCCGCCCAGCTTGCCCTCCGTCCCCACCTCGCGCGCCACGCGCGTCACCTCGCTGGCGAACGCGTTGAGCTGATCCACCATGATGTTGATGGTGTTCTTCAGCTCCAGAATCTCACCGTGCACGTCCACCGTGATCTTGCGCGAGAGGTCGCCGTTCGCGACGGCCGTGGTTACCTCGGCGATGTTGCGGACCTGGGCCGTCAGGTTGCCGGCCATCGAGTTTACCGAATCTGTCAGATCCTTCCAGACGCCGCCCACGCCCTTAACCTGGGCCTGCCCGCCGAGCTTGCCGTCCGTGCCTACCTCGCGCGCCACGCGCGTCACTTCGCTGGCGAACGAGTTGAGTTGGTCCACCATGGTGTTGACGGTGTTCTTCAGCTCCAGAATTTCGCCGCGCGCGTCCACTGTAATCTTGGTGGAGAGGTCGCCCTTGGCCACCGCCGTGGTGACGCCCGCGATGTTGCGAACCTGGTTGGTCAGGTTGCCCGCCATGGAATTGACGCTCTCGGTCAGATCCTTCCACACGCCGCCCACGCCCTTGACCTGGGCTTGCCCGCCGAGTTTGCCCTCGGTTCCCACTTCGCGCGCCACGCGCGTCACTTCGGCCGCGAACGAATTGAGCTGATCCACCATGATGTTGATGGTGTTCTTCAACTCCAGAATTTCGCCGCGTGCGTCCACCGTGATCTTGGTGGAAAGGTCGCCGCGCGCCACCGCGGTGGTGACCCCGGCGATATTGCGGACCTGGTTGGTCAGGTTGCCGGCCATGGAGTTCACGCTTTCGGTCAGGTCGCGCCAGGTTCCCGCCACGCCTTCCACTTCGGCTTGACCGCCCAGCCTTCCTTCGGTTCCCACTTCGCGCGCCACGCGCGTCACTTCCGAGGCGAAAGAGCTGAGCTGATCCACCATGGTGTTGATGGTGTTCTTGAGTTCGAGAATCTCGCCGCGCACTGGGACGGTGATTTTGCGCGACAGGTCGCCCTTGGCGACGGCCGTGGTCACTTCCGCGATGTTGCGGACCTGAGCGGTGAGGTTTCCGGCCATGGAGTTGACCGAATCCGTCAGATCTTTCCAGGTTCCGCCGACGCCCGGGACGTCCGCTTGGCCGCCCAGCTTGCCTTCGGTTCCCACTTCGCGCGCCACGCGGGTGACCTCGGCCGCGAACGAGCTGAGCTGGTCCACCATGGTGTTGATGGTGTTCTTGAGCTGCAAAATCTCCCCGCGCGCGTCGACGGTAATGCGTGTCGAAAGGTCGCCTTTGGCTACCGCGGTGGTGACTTCGGCAATATTGCGGACCTGGTTGGTCAGGTTGCCGGCCATGGAGTTGACCGAGTCGGTCAGGTCGCGCCATACGCCGGCAACGCCCTTGACCTCGGCCTGGCCACCCAATCTGCCCTCGGTTCCGACTTCGCGGGCCACGCGCGTCACTTCCGCTGTGAAAGAGCTGAGCTGATCCACCATGGTGTTGATGGTGTTTTTCAGTTGCAGGATTTCACCGCGCGCGTCGACGGTGATGCGCGTGGTAAGGTCGCCCTTCACCACAGCCGTAGTCACTCCCGAAATATTGCGCACTTGGTTGGTCAGGTTACTGGCCATCGAGTTGACGCTTTCGGTCAGGTCCTTCCAGGTTCCCGCGACGCCTGTTACCACCGCCTGTCCACCCAGCTTGCCTTCCGTTCCAACCTCGCGCGCCACCCGCGTAACTTCGCTGGCGAAGGAGTTCAACTGCTGCACCATGGTATTGACAACGCGGGCGGTGTGCAGGAATTCACCGCGCAACGGGCGCCCTTCCACTTCGAGAGACATGTTTTGCGAAAGGTCGCCCTTGGCTACCGCGCCGATTACACGGGCGACCTCCGTGGAGGGCTGCACGAGATCGCCAATCAGGCTGTTTACCGATTCAACACACTCGGCCCAGGATCCGCTAACTGATCCGATGGAGGCGCGCTGGCTGATTTTGCCGTCCTTGCCTACGGTCCGGCTGATGCGCGCAAGCTCGTTGACCATCTTTTCATTTAGGTCCAGGATGTCATTGAGCGTGTCGGCGATCTTACCGGCGACACCGGTCTCATTCACCGGCATTCGAACCGAGAAGTCCCCCCTCTTAAAGGCCACCAGGGCATTCAGCAAACTATTGACTTCACGCGTCTTAGATCCGTTGTGGCTGATTGGGACGTTCGATCTGGATGGCATTGCGGTTAACTCCTTGCTGGATAGCCAATTTACGTAACCAGACTCCGAATCGAGTACACTGGTCTGTCAGCGTTAGACTCTGACGAAAAAAGGATGTTACATGGCATTCTCACCTAATGGTTTGTGAGCGTCTTGTGTATCGCATCATACTGGCAGAGGACAATCCCGGGGATGTCTTGCTGTTTCGAGAGGCTTTGCGATTCTCCAACCTGGCTTGCGAGCTGATCGTGGCCGAGGATGGGGAGAAAGCGCTGGCCCTGCTTGAAACAACGGGGATGCCGGGTAGCACCTCCCGCCCGGATCTGATCGTTCTGGATGTCAACCTGCCGAAGCGCAGCGGCCAGGACGTGCTGGGATGGGTGCGCCGGCATCCGATCCTTGCGAGCATTCCCGTCATCGTTGTTACTTCGGCGGCATCGCCCGACGACAAGAGCAAAGCCACCCTCCTAGGAGCTAACCTCTGCATCCAGAAGTCTTCAAACCTGGACGAAGTATTCAAGATCGGCGCGACGGTTCAAAGCTTCCTCAGGGACAAGACAGCGGAGCCCTAAACCTGGAGCCAGCTCGCGAACCAGCTATGGAGCGGCGGCACCGGCTTGGTCTCCCAGCTGGCCGACTCCCCACCTCTGCACCATGCCCCAGACAGCCTCACGAAAAATCTCCAAATCGGTAGGCTTTACGACATACTCGCAGGCGCCTAGCGACTTCGCCAACAGCTTATCACTCTCTTTCGCCGATGCGCTAAAAACCACAACGGGAACATCTGCGCGGTGGTATTGCTTGAGCATTTCAAACCCACTGATCTCAGGGAGGGTTAGGTCCAAGATCACGACGTCGGGCTTGAAACTTTCGTCGGATAACATCAGCAGCGCCTGGGATCCATCCCTGGCGATGTGGAGCTTCACTGGAAAAGGAGCTTCAGCAAGCACCTGGCTCGCCAGCAGCGCATCTCCGGCATTGTCCTCCACAAACAGCACTTCTACGCTGCGCATGTGTCTCCGTCGTACGACTCCTCCTGCCACCATCTGGTTTCGTAGCTGCCGCGGCAGTTGTGGTCCGCCAAAACTAGATCCAAGCGGTATGCGTCCTGCACCGGAAGATAAATGCCAAGATGGTCGGGCGGGTATTGCGATTTTCTCCGTCCAGTTCTGGTAGAAGTGGGCCGCGATCTGTCCTTCGATCCCACCTTTCGGTGCACAGGTGTCCTGGGCAACCTGTCATCCACCCGACCACGCTGTGCAGGTGGCGAGTCGCTCCGGTCGGCATCACGGGCAAGCCGCTGAGATGGTGCGCCTGCACTGATTAATCGCGCCTACTGATCTTTACTTCGCAGCTCTTCGCGGGACACCACGCGAAGACAAGCGCCGATCAAGCGCGACCATGGCGAGGATGCCTATCGCGTTCCAGACAAATAGTTCCTCACACACCGCCGGCCTGGAATGCATCTGCTCCGCGGCGCCTCCTGGAGCCCTCAGAAGGAATACTTCAAAGCGAACTGGATCAGTCTAGGTGCAACCGAGGCTGCTGTTATTTGACCAAAGGACGCCGTCCCAATTGGCAACACCGGATTTGCGAATTGCGGGTGATTGAACGCATTGAAAAATTCCGCCCGGAAGTCGAGTCTCGCATTTTCTGAGATACCTCCGACGGTGGTCGTTTTGAGGATGGCGGCATCCCAGTTGAACTGTCCTGGCCCGTTCATGTCTCCCCGGCCCAGAGTTCCGTATCCGGTTCCATTTCCGATCGCGACGGGCGCACAAAACGCAGCAGAATTGAAGTATTTGTTCAGACGAGAAGTAAGGCTTCCCGAGGTTGTGAGCTGGGAGGCGGTAATCCCAGGGCAGGGAGTTCCTGTAGCGGTTCCGGCATTGCCGTAGATGGTGCCGCCCCTGGAATCGGTGGGCGTAATATAGAACCCGCTCTGCGCGATGGTGACTCCGGCCACACCCCACCCGTTTAAGAATTTACCCAGAAATCCATCCGTGCTGTGGTAGGACGGCGCATTCCAACTGTAGTTGACGACAATTCGTTGGGCGCGGCCGATGTCCGAAGGTCCCCACATCTGCCGGACATTGTTTACGTTGTTGCTGCCGAGGGTCCCGCCCAGCTGACCGATGCTTGCGAGGTCGGTTAGACTTCGGCTCCAGGTATAAGCAACGCCGAATTGCACCCCGTGCGTAAGGCTTTTCTTGAGCGATGCGATCAGGCTGTTGTACCGACTGTCCGCGTTGTCCTCAACCATTAGCAGGCTTATCAGACTCGTTGTGGCAAATCCGGGATAGGGCGCGCGTAGAAGGGCGTTTTGAACCGTGTTCGTCGTCAGCCCGTTGACTGGAGCATCGGGACTTGCAAGACTGGGCTGATTGATTTCGCGCTTGTCCTGTAAATGCAAGCCGTGGGAACCCACGTAGCCCACTTCCGCCAGGAACCGACCGGGAAATTCATATTGCACGTTCAGGTTGTACTCCTGTACGAGCGGCGTGGGCATTGTTTCAGAAAAGGTGCCCGCACCGAGATTTGAACTGGTGCCCGCGGTGAAATCCGCCTTGCGCGGCGTCCAGCCGAAGGTATTGAACGGATTCCAAGGATCTTGGAATGTCCCGAGAGCCTCGCCGACTCCCGTGCCGCCTTCTCCCGCCGTCTTGGGAACGGAGATGTAAACAATTCCGTTGATGAAGTAATTGCCGGACGGCCGGTCGTAGAAATAACCGGCTCCGCCGCGAATCACGAGCTTGCCATTCGTGAAGGGCTGCCACGCAAAACCGGCGCGTGGCGCGAAATTGTCGACCGGCGCCGTTCCACTGGGATCATATGTGTTGTTGTTATGCTGATATACTCCCTGCGGAATGGGTCCCTGAAAATTGGATGGCACGGTGTATCCGACCAGGGTCCCTCCCGGTGGTGGAATTGGCTGCGTCAACAGAAGACTTTGCCACACATTGGTCAAGTTTCCATACTTATCGCTCAACAAGCCGTCATATTCCCAGCGCACACCGAGTTGTCCCCGCCTCAACGCTGAGGCAGCCGGAGCGCGCAGCGCTCTGAATCGCACCCGCCCAAAAACGCATCGGACGGTGCATCCACTCCGGTTGAAACCGTTGCCTGGCCCCCTGGCCTATATATACCTTGACACGTATAT
>DASQHQ010000108.1:0-21251 GCA_035632015.1 Bryobacteraceae bacterium | reverse complement strand
AATCCCGGACTGCCGGTTTACGGTGTGGCTTCCATGAACCAGTGGCTCGACCGTTCGCTCGCCTCGCGCCGTGTTTCCGCCAATCTGGTGGGTGGATTCGCCGCCGTGGCGCTGCTGCTGGCTTCGATCGGAATCTACGGCCTGCTGGCATATATGGTGAGTCAGAGGTCCCGCGAGATCGGCCTCCGAGTCGCGTTGGGCGCCAGCCGGTCCGCCATCCTCACGCCGATTCTGGCAAAAGGCATCCTTCTGGCGGGCATCGGAATCGCTGCCGGAATCATTCTTTCTGCATCCGCAACGTCGCTGATCGCGAGCTTGCTGTATGGTGTTCGCCCGCACGATCCGGCGGTGTTCCTGCTCGTGCCGCTAGTCTTGCTTGTAGTCGCCGCGCTCGCCAGCTACCTTCCTGCGTGGCGGGCGACCAAAGTAGACCCGATCATCGCACTCCGCGAGCCCTGAACTCGCCGTCGACGCGATCAGCTACCCGTAACCGACGCGACGATCCTCTGGATCATTCCGTCCACTGCTTTGCCCGGCTCGTGCCAGTGCCACACCAGCACGATGTCGTGCTCGGGATCGATCCAGACGATGTTTCCGCCATTGCCGACCGCGGCGAAGCTCGACGGAGGGCCGCTCGGCCACTGCTTCTGTTTCGTGTTCAACCACCACAGGTAGCCGTAATCCGGCCCGTGTTCCGAAGGAGTGGTGGCCTGCTTGATCCATTCCGCCGAGACGAGCTGCTTGCCTTCCCAATTGCCCTTATTGAGAATTAACAGCCCAAAGCGCGCCAGATCCTGCGAATTGATCCACAGCCCGCCACCCCAGCGCGTGCCGCCGCTCACCGACTCCACCGGCTTCCCATTGATCTCCACGGTCGATTTTGCTCCATAGCCCTGCCACTTCCATTCGTGCGACGCGCCGATCCTGTCCATGATGTTCTCTTTGAGCACCGCAGGCAGCCCTCGTCCGAACACACGCGCCAGCGATAGCGCCAGCCGGTTGATGCGCACGTCGTTGTACTCGTAATATGTGCCCGGATCGTGAATCTCGCGCGGTTTCATCTGGCCGTTGCCGTACTCTTCGACGCCCAGGAAGGTGGCGTTTTTGCCCCACAGCTCTCCTTCCCACTCGCTTTCCTGCTGCAGGTGGTTTTTCCAGGTGATCTTTGAGTTGTGCGGCGAGTCGTAGCCGCCGTCGTGGACGTAGTCGGCCACGCGGTCGTCAACGCTGCGGATCAGGCCTTTGGCGAGCGCGATCGAGGCCGTGGTGGAGAGGAAGCTCTTGGCGACGCTGTACACCGGATCGTTGGCCTTCGTATCGCCGAATTCCGCGACGATGTAGCCGTGGCGCAGGATGATGCCGTTGGTGGCGGCGCGTTGTGCGGGCAGCGCGCCCAGCACCCGCCCGAAGACGCGCACCTGGTCCTTTTCGAAGTCCCACTTCGACCCATGCGCTTCGGCCCACTCCACCGCTTCCCGGAGTTTGGCGGCATCCATGTTCACTTCGGCGGGCGCCTTGCGCTGCCACGTGCCAGCGCCAGGGAAATAGTGAGTCCGCGCGGACTGCGCTGCCAACCCGGGAGCGAGCGCGGCCGCGAGAGGCAGGGCCAGAAGCGAACGGCGATTCAACCAATGAGTCGTCACGGATTTGTCCTCAGGACGAAGTGTCCCACATTTCCGCCTTTCCGTCATTTGAGCACCGGTCCATACCTATAGCTGTTTTCTGCCTCCAACGCCGCGCCGAGCGCTGTCGCACCCTCATTGGGGCTGCAGAACCGCGGGTGCGTCCGCGCTGCTCGCGGCACAACCAACTTTTGCTGTCAAAACACATAAGATGTTACGTTGAAGAACCTAAGGTTAAGAGCGCTTTATGAGACTTCACACGCGATCGCTTTCACGGCTGGTGCTGGTTTTGGTTCCGGCGCTCACGCTGATATGCAGTTCCACCTACGCTTTCGCCCAGGGCATGCCCCCGAGCGGCTCTTTTGGCTTCGTGGTCAGTGCGTCGTATGTCAGTCCGACGGACACCAACGGATGGGCGATGCTGGGCGTTATGAATTTCGATGGCGCGGGAAATGTCACCGGGACTTATCACGCACAATATGCGGGCGGCCCGCCGCCGCTGATCACCCCCAACCCCGGGACCTTCAGCGGAACTTATTCGAGCAATCCCGACGGCACAGGGAGCGTGATGATCACGCTGGATGTCGGATTTACTCTCACGTTTGCCATCGTCATCACCGACAGCGGCAATGGCTTTCAATTGGCTGCGACGAGCTGCGCGGGCAGCGGTTGCGACATCACGGGAACTCTGATCAACGGATTCGCCCGAGCCGCCAATACAGGCGGTTCTCCGGTTGGCTCGTACGGATTCCAGTTGAACCTTACGCCAAACGCGGCTGCATTGATCGGGGTCGCGAGCTTCGACGGCGCCGGAAATATTACCTTCTCGGACAACTTCGTGGGTCGCGGTCAGGGGCAGCCGCCAGTCAGCCAGGCGGAGGTAGACAGCGAAAGCGTGACGGGGACTTATTCTGTCAATCCGGATGGGAGCGGCGCCATCAGCTTGATGCCGGCTGGCGGGGGGCAAGGTCATAGCTATGCGATGGTGAGCGTGGACGGCGGTTCGGCAGTTCTCTTGCTACAAACAAATCGCCCCGGAAACGGCGTGGAGTTCGGGATCGCGCGGCTTCAGTAAAGAACGATGCTGCGCCTGAAACGGCCGGCTCCAACGCCGCCTCCCCGGTTCGGCTATCATACAACTTGGGCTCCGGGAAGGAGCAGGCAGTCCCTTCCTCCGGCCGCAATACAAGTGTCGAACGCCGCGCGGAGCGCTGTCTGACCCTCATCGCGGCTGGAGAATTGCGGGTGCGTCCGCGCTGCTCGCATCATAACAACCTTTACGTTCAAACACATAAGGTGCTACGCTGAAGAACTTATAATGCGAACTGTCGATCTGATCCACCGAAAACGAGACGGGGAAGAGTTGTCGCCAGAGGAGATCTCAGCGATCGTGGATGGCTATACCCGGAATGAAATTCCGGATTATCAGATGTCCGCTCTTCTGATGGCCGTCTTCTTTTCCGGAATGACCGACCGGGAGGTAAGCGCGCTGACCGATTGCATGATCCGCTCGGGCGAGACGGTCGATCTCAGCTCCATTCCCGGCATCAAGGTGGACAAGCACTCCACCGGCGGCGTGGGCGATAAGACCAGCCTCATTTCGGCGCCGCTGGCGGCCTCGGCGGGCGTGATTGTCCCCATGATTTCCGGCCGCGGGCTGGGCCACACCGGCGGCACCCTGGACAAGCTGGAATCGATTCCCGGCTTCCGCACCGACCTGAGCATCGAAGAATTTCGCGAACAATTGAAAAAGCACGGGCTGGCTTTCATTGGGCAGACTCCCGAAGTCACGCCCGCCGACGGCAAGCTGTATGCTTTGCGCGACGCCACCGCCACCGTCGAGTCCATCCCGCTCATCGCGTCCTCCATCATGTCCAAGAAGCTCGCTGTCGGGCTGGACGCCATCGTGCTGGACGTCAAAGTGGGCAACGGCGCCTTCATGAAGCGGCAGGTGGATGCGCGCCGCCTGGCGCAGATGATGGTGGGTATCGGCCGTCGCATGGACAAGCGCGTGCAGTCGCTGATCACCGACATGAGCCAGCCGCTCGGCTACGCGGTCGGCAATGCGCTCGAGGTGATGGAGGTTTCGCAGACCTTGCAGAACGCGGGACCGACCGACTTGACGCGCCTGTCGCTGGAGCTGGCGGCGCGCATGATCTTCCTGGCGAAAATCGCTCCCACATTGGACGAGGCCCGCGAGCTGGCCCAGCAGAAGCTGCTGGACGGCTCGGGCTACAAGAAATTCAAGGACGTTATCGAGGCGCAAGCGGGTAACCCGCAGGTGCTCGACCGGTTCGATCTGCTCCCGAACGCCACCGGAGTCCGGGAGATCGCCTCGCCGCGCGCCGGCTATGTCAGCGCTATCGATGCCGAGGACGTCGGCATAGCGTCGTCCATGATCGGCGCCGGGCGCAACACCAAAGAAGATGTCATCGATCCGGCCGTGGGCGTCATTCTGGAAGTGAAGGTCGGCCAGAAGGTGGATGCCGGCGGCGTGCTGTGCCGCGTCTACTACACCAGCGAGGAGCACGTCGAGGAAGCCTCCCAGCAGATCGAGGACGCCTTCCGCATTTCTTCCCAGCCCCCCGAAGAGCGCGAGCTGATCCTGGAAGTGGTAAGCTGATCCGTTCATGGATCGATTTACAGGGATACTGGGTATCCTTGCGATTCTGCTGGCCTGTTTTCTGTTCTCCAAGCACAGGCGCGCCATTCGCCCGTCTTTGATCCTGTGGGGCGTCGGCCTCCAGCTTTCCTTTGCCTTTCTGGTGCTGCGCACCCCTGCAGCGGGTGCATTCAAAGTCGCCAGCGACAAGGTCAACGCACTGATCGGCTATTCGCAGGCCGGCAGCCGGTTCGTCTTCGGCGATCAGCTCGGCGGCAGCCAGCCCGTGGTCTTCGCCTTCCAGGTGCTGCCCATCGTCATTTTTATTTCCAGCCTGTTCGCCATCCTCTATTATTTGGGCGTAATGCAGATCTTCGTGCGGGGGATGGCCATCGTGATGCAGCGCGTGATGGGCGCCAGCGGTGCGGAATCCACCAACGTCGCCGCCAGCATCTTCATGGGCCAAACCGAAGCTCCGCTTACCATTCGCCCGTTCCTGGCCGGCCTGACCGAGTCCGAGCTGTTCACCATCATGACCAGCGGCATGGCGCATGTTTCCGGGGCGGTGATGGCGGCCTACGTCTTGATGGCGCACGTCGAGATCCGGCACCTGCTCACCGCCGTGATCATGACCGCGCCCGCCACCATCATGCTGGCCAAAATTCTCGTTCCCGAGGTCGATAAGCCGGCCACCGGCGGCGGAGTCAAAATCACGGTGGAGAAGCCGGGCATCAATATCATCGACGCGGCTGCCCACGGCGCCGGCGACGGCTTGCACCTGGCGCTGAACATTGCGGCCATGCTGATCGCTTTCATCGCGCTGATCGCCATGTGCAATGGCATCCTGAGTTATTTCCATATCACGCTGCAGGAGATCTTCGGCTACGTTTTTTCGCCGGTGGCCTGGCTGCTGGGCGTGAAGTACAACGACTGCCAGTCCATCGGCAATCTCCTGGGCACCCGCCTGGTGCTGAACGAGTTCATCGCCTTCCAACAGCTCGGCCCGATGAGGGATCACCTGGATCCCCGGTCCTTTACCATCGCCACTTACGCGCTGTGCGGCTTCGCGAATTTCAGCTCGATCGCGATTCAGATCGGCGGCATCGGCGCGCTGGCGCCCACCCGCAAGTCCGACCTGGCGCGGCTGGGATTGAAGGCCGTGGCCGCCGGAACCATGGCCAACTTCATGTCGGCCTGCATCGCCGGCATGCTTCTGTGATGCAAAGCGCGATCGAGTTCATCCGGTCGAAAACCGATCGGCAGCCGCGCGTTGCGGTCGTGCTGGGCAGCGGATTGGGAGCTTTCGCGGATGAACTCGCGGATCGCGTGGAGCTGCCCTACCCGCAGATTCCCGATTGGCCCGCTTCCACCGCCGCCGGTCATGCCGGAAAACTGGTGTTCGGAAAACAGGACGGCTTGGACATCGCGGTAATGGCCGGCCGTTGCCACTTGTACGAGGGCTACACTCCCGCGCAAGTGACCCTGGGCGTTCGCGTGCTCCATCGGCTGGGCGTGCGATCTATGGTGTTCACCAACGCCGCCGGGGGAATCAATCTATCCTATTCGCAAGGCTCTCTGGTATTGATTTCGGATCACATCAACCTGCAAGGCTCGAATCCGCTGATCGGTCCCAACGACGATTCCATCGGCCCCCGCTTCCCGGATATGTCGGAGGTGTATCCGGCCGCATACCGCGCCATCGCCCGCGAAGTGGCCGCGCAACTCGGCATTCCGTTGCTGGAGGGCGTTTATGCGGCGCTGACCGGCCCCAGCTACGAGACGCCGGCTGAGATCCGCTATCTGCGGACCATCGGCGCCGACCTGGTGGGCATGTCCACGGTGCCGGAAGCGATCGTGGCCAACTACCTCGGCCTGCGCGTGCTCGCCGTTTCCTGCGTCACCAACATGGCGGCGGGACTTGCGCCGCAAAAGATCCAGCATGAGGAAGTGCTCGAGACCGGCCAGCGTGTGCGCGACACTCTGGTGCGTCTCCTCAAAGCGCTGCTCCCCAGGCTATGAACAAACTGCTGGAAGCCGCCTTGGCGGCGCGGGAAAACGCGCACGCGCCCTTTTCGAAATTCAAAGTGGGCGCGGCCATCGAAGACGAGGCCGGGCGCATCTTCAGCGGATGCAACGTCGAGAATGCGACTTATGGCCTGACCATCTGCGCCGAGCGCGTGGCCGTGTTCAAAGCCATTTCCGAAGGCGCGCGGAAATTCAAAAGGATCGCGGTCGCCGCCGATACCGACGTGCTCACGCCCCCCTGCGGCGCGTGCCGTCAAATTTTGTGGGAATTCTGCGGCGACGCCGAGTTGACGCTCGTAAATCTAAAGGGCAAGACTGAAGTCTTGCGGATGAAAGATCTTTTCCCGAGGCCCTTCGATGCGTCGTTCCTGTAGCGCACGCACTCGTGCGTGCCGCGTGCACACTCCTGGGAACGCTTGGGTGCTGCCGGCACTCGCCCTTTTCGTCACGACTGCCGCCTTCGCCGAACCGGCCGACTGGATCTACACCGCCCGCTACGTCGTCACCATGGACGCGCAGCATCAACTGATCCAGGATGGCGCCGTAGCCATCCGCGGCCAGCGCATCGTCGCGGTCGGAAAACGCACCGACATTGACCGCCAGTTCCAGGCCGCCCATCGCCTGGACCGTCCCGAAGCGCTCATTATGCCGGGCCTGATCAACACCCACACCCACGCCGCCATGTCCCTGCTGCGCGGAATCGCCGACGACGTCAAGCTGCAGGAGTGGCTCGAAAAATTCATCTTCCCCGCCGAAGCCAAGAACGTCACGCCGGACTTCGTCCTGTGGGGCACGCGCCTGGCCTGCCTGGAGATGATGCTTTCCGGCACCACCACCTTCGTCGACATGTATTACTTCGAAGACCGCGTAGCGCAGGCCGCCAAGGAAGCTGGCATGCGAGGAGTCCTGGGCGAAACCATCCTGCGTTTCAAGTCTCCCGATTCGTCCACGCCCAAGGACGCGCTACAGCTCACGGAGAAATTCATCCAGCAGTACAAAGACGACGATCTCATCGTCCCCGCTCCCGCGCCGCACGCCATCTACACCAACGACGACGCCGACCTCCGGGCCGCGCGCAAGCTGGCGAACAAATACGGCGTGCCGCTCCTGATCCATCTTTCGGAAACCAAAACTGAGAACGACGACGCGCTGCGCACGCGCGGCATGACCCCCACGCGATTGCTCGACGCCCTGGGCGTTCTGGATGGCCCCACCATCGCGGCCCACGGTGTGTGGCTCGACGACACGGACATGAAAATCCTGAAAGCGCATGGCGTGGGAATCGCGCACTGCCCCTCCAGCAACATGAAACTCGCCAGCGGCATCGCGCCCGTGCTCAAGCTCCTCAGCCTCGGCATCCCCACCGGACTCGGAACCGACGGACCCGCCGGCAGCAACAACGATTTCGACCTGATGGAAGAAATGAATCTGGCGGCCGATCTGCAGAAAGTGACCTCCGGCGATCCCACCTCGCTTCCGGCCGAACAGGCCATCGCCATGGCCACCATCGGGGGCGCGCGCGTCGCCGGCCTGGACAAAGAGACCGGCTCCATCGAGTCCGGAAAACGGGCCGACCTGATCACGCTGCGGCTGGATCGCCCGCACTCGGTCCCGCTCTACAATGTGTATTCGCAAATTGTGTACGCGCTAAAGGGATCAGACGTCCAGGACGTCGTCGTCAACGGAAAGCCGCTGGTGCGCGATGGCCGGCCGCTCACGCTCGAGTCCAATCTGGTGCTCGCCAAGGCCAGGGAATATGGTGCGAAAATAGCCGCCTCGTTGCGATAGCAGTCCGGTTCCCCCTATCCTAGTCCAGCCAACCAACGTGGAGTAGCCTGCCGGGAAATATCTCTCGTTGCCCGCGCGTCACAGATAACCGTGAGAATCGGTCCGAAATTCCCGCATCAAAATTTGCCGGAGAGCCCGCGCCATCCCTCCGCACTTACCAGTTTCAAGCTAGCTCCTGAGCGGCAGTGCGGAACTCAATCTCTGGTGAGTGCTGCCTCGCGAGAGAGAGCGCGCGCCCTCAGGAGCCTCTTGAAGGGAGTGTCACATGTTGCGGATTTCAATTCGCGTTCTAATGTTTTTGGGCCTGACGATGGCCCTGCTGGTCGCGCCGGTCTATTCGACGACCATTACAACCTACAGCGACCCTACCAGTTTTCAAAACGCGTCGAGCATCGTTCAAACCATCACTTTTGAAGGGCTGGCTCCTACTAACGGAAGCACCACCTACACCGGCGTCACGGGGCTGACCACCGGCAACGTCGAGTTCATCGGATACACGTCCTCGGGGGCATCCTGGATTCAGGTCATCGACACGAATTTTTCTTCTTTTTTCAACTTCGGAAGCAATGACTCTTTGTCGCAACTCCTGGATCGGCCTACGAACGGCTCGCCGCTCCCCTATATTCACGTCGTTTTGCCGGCCGGCGTCACAGCCATCGGCATGGATCTCTTCACGGTGAGTCCCAGCGCTCTGAATTTCACCGTCACGGTGGCCGGAACGCCATATACCGTCCCCACGGACGCCCTTCCGACCGAGCAGTTCTTTGGCGTAACCTCAGACACCGCCATGACCTCAATCGATCTGACGCTCCAGGGCACAGCCTTCAACGGAAATACGCACGGGCTGGTCGACAATTTTCAATTTGGCACGGCCATGAGCGAGGCGCCGGAGGCAGCTACGTTCCTGCTGATCGGTTCGGGTCTGATCGGAATCGCCGTGCTGAAGAAATGGATCGGCAAAAGAAGCTCAGCATAGCCTGAATATGCGCGCAACCATCAACGCCTCACTTGGTATCCCGCCCGAACCAGCGCACGCGCAGCACGAAGTGCCGGCCGTCGCTTCCATAGAAGCTCAAGAATTGCGGCGATCCGAAGGTGCTGTTCACTACTGTGAAGTTATTGTGATTGGTGATGTTGTTGAATCCGCCGCGCAGCGCGAACCGGTAGCCGAACAGGTGCAGGGCTCGCTCCAAATGGAGATTCAAACTCAGATAATTCGGGAACCGGTCGGAACTGGGGGCGCCCAGCACGCGGCCTACTTCATCCACCACGTTGAACGGGAATCCGGTGCGCGTTTCAAACAGGTAAGCCACGGTCCAGTTCTTCAAGAAAGTCGGAAGATAACCCCAGCTCAGGAAACGGTTCGGCGCGTCCCACGGAAGCCGGCCGGCATTTTCCGAGAACAGCGTCGGCTGATCCACGGTGGCATCCAGCACCGCGTTTGACGACGCACGCGAGCGCGTATAGCTGGCCATCCACTCGTAGCCGTTGCCGAAGGGCTGCTGCAGACGGATCTCGGCCGAATCGTAGGAATCCCGCCGTGTGTTTTCCAGCCGATAAACGCCGATGAACTGGCTGGTGTTGTCAATCGCCGCCAGGCTGGGCGAAAGCGGCGCGCCGGAATTCAGCAGGTTCACGTAAGTCAGGCTGTCGGAGCCCCTTCGGCGAAGCAGGTTGAGGCTGAGCAGAATGCGCTCCGGCAGAAGCTGCTCCAGCCCCAGACTCCAGTTCTGATAGCGCGACATCTTCAGATGCGGTCCGAGCGTGAAAACCGTCGCCGCCGGGCCGGCCTGGATGCTGCCGTCCGGATTATAGAGCGTGGTGAGCGAGTACTGGTCCTCCGGCCGCGCGAACAATTGCGGCGTAGGGAAGTCGTAGGTGACGGCATAGCCGCCGGACACCTTGGTGTTTTTGGATGGGAAAGGCGCATAGGAAAACGACAGCCGCGGCGAGAGCGCCACATCCCGCACCAGCTCGCTCCAGTCCTGGCGCACGCCGGCCTGCACATTCAGTTCGGGCCTGAGGTTCCAGTTGTCCAGGATGTAGGACGAAGCCTCGAGACTCGGCCGCTCCAGCACTCCGCTGCCCACGAAGGCCACCTGGCGCAGCACGTTGCCCGTCAGGCCGACATTGTCGAATGCAGTCCGGCGCGTGTCTTGCGAGTAGTCCAGCCGGTCCGCGTCGATTCCCGCCTTGATCTGGTGGCTCCCCAGCCAGCCGAAAGACGGAAAAAACGCGTTCGACAAAAATTGTTTTCGCTGCGAATTCTGCGTCGAGTCGATATAGTTGTTGCCCTGCCTTCCGTTGGGCGTGTAGAGATAGGTCGCCTGCCCTTGCGGGATCACGCGTGCGAACGTCCTCAGATCGGCGAACCCGAACTCGAGCAGCGTCCTTCCCACATAAGTCTGGTCTTTGATGCTGGAGAACCACTCCCGCGAGCGCTGGTCGGTGGTGGTGGGGATTGGATCCAGCGCGCCCAGGCCGGAGTTGGGAGTGTTGTTGTAATTCATCAGGAGGTCCACGAACAGGATGTTGGCGGGCGTCGCATTGAACTGCGCATGCAGCACGTCGCTCCCTCCGTAGCTGGTCCGTGTATTCTGGCCCGACGGAAGATCGGGCACGAAGAGCTGGTTGTAATTGCCGTTGACGCTGTTGAAGAACCAGGCGCGCCCCTTGCGGATTGGCCCGGAGAAGTTGAACCGCGGTGTGTAAGTGCCGATCCGCACGCCATTCTTCACGTCCACGCCGGGAACGAAGTTGGTGGCCGAAACACGCCAGGAGTCGTCGCCGGATTCGGTGTGCACGGCCAGCGCGCCGCTCGAGCCCTTTCCCATTTCCGGCGAAAAGCGGCCGCTCAAGAAATCCACCGACTGCACCGCGTCCACGCTGAGCTGCGTGTTGAATGTGCCGGTCAGAGGATCGCTGATGTTGAAGCCGTCCAGACTGTACTGCATCTGGTTTTCCGAGCCGCCGTCGAAATGCAGGCTGCCGGCCGTGTCTCGCAGCACGCCCGGAGTCAGCGGCAAGGCGTTCTTGAAGTCGTGCGTGTTCGGGTAGGGAATTTCGAACATTTCCAGGCCGGTCAAGTGCCGCTCCGAGTCGGTCTGCTCGATGTCGATCGGCGAGGGCGATGCGCTCACGTTCACCGATTCGGAAGTGTTGTGGACGTGGTTCAACGTCAGCACGATTTCGTTGGCTCCTTCGCGCAGATCGATGCGGCGATCCTGCAGGGCGAAAAAGTCTACGTGGGTGACGGTGACCAGGTAGGCGCCGGCTGCCGGCAGCACGGTTCGGAATGCGCCGGTCTGGTCCGCCATCACCTGCAGGCCGGGGGCGTTGGGCGGCGCTGCAGTGCGCAACGATACCGCGGCCCCGGGCACGGGCGCGTTGTTCTCATCCACCACTCGCCCGTTCAAAGTGACCTCGGCGGCGGACGCTCGAACTACTACCAGCAGTAGCAGAACGGCCGCGCCCTGAAGCCGGGATCTCACAACCTTCTAGCACTATAACGCGGGGACGCACCGCGCCGTTGCCGCAGTTTTCGCGCTTCGCTGCGGCGCACAGCACTGCGTTGCGCCGCGCCCGCGGCCACGCGCTATAATTTGCTTGATGACCAAGAACGCTGCCGGAAAACCTGTCGCCTTATCGCTCACCGTTCTGGGAGCGCTCGCTCGCTTGCTGCCGCATCCGCCGAATTTCGCACCCGTAGGCGGCGTGAGCCTTTTTGCCGGCGCTCGCTTGCCCGCCTGGCAGGCTTACCTGGTCCCGCTGGCTCTGATGGTCATCACCGATCCGATCTACGGCGCGTTCTACGGAGTGCCGGCTTACTCGCGTATGCAGCTTTTCACGTACGGCAGCTTTCTGATCGCCGTCTGGCTGGGCCGAAGCCTGCGGGGCGCCGTCAATATCCCGCGCATTGCCGCCTTGAGCGTCATCAACAGCATCCAGTTCTTCGTTATAACGAATTTCGGAACCTGGCTGGGCTCCTCCCACACGTACGCGCACAGCGTGGCCGGACTCACCGCCTGCTACATTGCCGCCATTCCCTTCTTCGGATGGACCCTGGCCAGTGACGCGTTCTACACCGCCGCGCTGTTCGGGCTGTACGCCTGGCTGACCCGGAACGCCGCCGCCCGCGAACGCGCTGCAATGGCGTGAAGCGCGTCGCACTGTCTTGGAGCAGCGGCAAGGATAGCGCCTGGTCGCTGCACTTGTTGCGGCAGGATCCGCAAGTCGAAGTAGTTTGCCTGATCACCACCCTCAACCAGGAGTTCGACCGGGTCGCGATGCACGCCGTGCGGCGCGAGCTGCTGGAACTACAGGCCGCCGCGGCCGGCTTGCCGCTGCGCACCGTGCCCCTGCCGTGGCCCTGTTCCAATGAGCAGTACGAGGCGCGCATGCGCGACCTATGCGCCGCCGCCGTCCGCGACGGAATCGAAGCCATTGCCTTCGGCGACCTTTTTCTCACCGAGATTCGCGCCTACCGCGAAAAGCAGTTGGCCGGAAGCGGCCTCGAACCGCTGTTTCCGGTTTGGCGGCTTCCCACGCGCGAGTTGGCCGCGAGCATGATCGCCGCCGGCCTTCGCGCCAAGATCACCTGCATCGACCCGAAAGTTCTCGCGCGCGAGTTCGCCGGCCGCGACTTCGACCAGAGCCTTCTGGATGACCTGCCGCCCGGCGTCGATCCGTGCGGAGAAAACGGCGAGTTTCATTCTTTCGTCTACGATGGCCCTATGTTTCGCGCTCCGATCCCCGTGGAAGCGGGGGAGATCGTCGAGCGGGATGGGTTCGTTTTTTCGAATTTGCTGGCGCCAACCGCGATCCATTAGCGCCTCCCCCGCATCAATTCAGTGGGGAGCCGCTGGTTGGGCTCGGCCCGAGGCCGCTGCGGAAAGTCGTTATGCCATTGCTCCGGAAAGGCTTACAATGGCTTGCAGCCGCGCAAAATTCGCACTTGCCAGTTCTTGTCTGCTGGTGTTATGCTGATATTAGTTGATAGTAACGGACTAAGGTTTGGCTCCGTCTAAACACTAGAATCGAAACTCTATGGATTTCAATCGGTTCACCGAAAAGCTGCAGGAGGCCGTCCGAGCCGCCCAGTCGCTGGCTGTCCGGCATGGCAACCAGCAGGTTGACGTCGAGCACCTTCTGCTGGCCCTGCTCGAGCAGGAAGGGGGCCTGGCGCCGTCCATCCTCAACAAGGCGGACGTTCGTGTGGACGCGTTGCGCGACCGGTTCCAGAAGGAAATCGACCGCCTGCCGAAGGTCTCCGGTGCGGCCTCCAGCCCGGACCAGGTCTACGTGACGCCGCGCATCACCAAGCTGCTGACCCAAGCCGAAGACGAGGCCAAGCGCCTGAAGGATGAGTACACCTCGGTCGAGCATGTGCTGCTCGCAGCCACTGACGATAGCGGCGCGGCGGGGAAGCTGTTCCGCGAGTTCGGCGTCACGCGCGAGCGCTTGATGCGGGCGCTCCAGGAAGTGCGCGGCGCGCAACGCGTCACCAGCGCCAATCCGGAGGCGACCTATGAGGCGCTCGAAAAGTACGGTCGGGACCTGACCCAGCTCGCCGCGCAAGGCAAACTCGATCCGGTGATCGGACGCGACGAAGAAATCCGCCGCGTAATTCAGGTTTTATCGCGCCGCACCAAGAACAATCCGGTACTGATCGGGGAGCCTGGCGTCGGCAAGACTGCCATCGTGGAGGGCCTGGCGGCCCGCATCGTGCGCGGCGACGTTCCGGAGGGCTTGAAGGACAAGCGAGTGGTCGCGCTCGATATGGGCGCGCTCATCGCCGGTGCGAAATTTCGCGGCGAATTCGAGGAGCGTCTCAAGGCGGTTCTGAAGGAAGTGCAAACCTCCGAGGGCCAGATCATCCTGTTCATCGACGAGCTGCACACCGTGGTCGGAGCGGGTAAGGCCGAAGGCGCCATGGACGCCGGCAACCTGCTCAAGCCTATGCTGGCGCGCGGCGAGCTGCATTGCATCGGCGCCACAACGCTGGACGAATATCGCAAATACGTCGAGAAGGACGCCGCGCTCGAACGCCGCTTCCAGACCGTCTACGTCGACCAGCCCAGCGTCGAGGACACCATTTCCATCCTGCGCGGCTTGCGCGAGCGTTACGAGGTGCACCATGGCGTGAGAATCAAGGACTCCGCGCTGGTGGCCGCCGCCGTGCTCTCCAATCGCTATATCAGCGATCGCTTTTTGCCCGACAAGGCCATCGACCTGGTGGACGAAGCAGGCGCCAAGCTGCGCACCGAGATCGATTCCATGCCGTCCGAGCTGGACGAGATCCTGCGCCGCAGCATGCAACTGGAAATCGAGCGGGAAGCGCTCAAGAAGGAATCCGACCCGGCCTCGAAAGAGCGGCTGAAGAAGCTCGAAAAGGAAATCGCCGAGCTGAAGGGGGAAGCCACCGCTCTGCAAGCCCAGTGGCAGGCCGAGAAAGAGGCGGTCCAGCGTCTGCGCAATCTCCGCGAGCAACTCGAGCAGGTCAAGATCGAGATCGAGAAGGCCGAGCGCCAGTACGACTTGAACCGCGCGGCCGAACTGAAGTACGGCAAACTCGCCGAGATCGAACGCACGCTCAAAGCCGAACAATCGCGCCTGGACGAAAAGCAGTCCGGCCGGCGCTTGCTCAAAGAGGAAGTGGACGAAGAGGACATCGCCCAGGTGGTCAGCCGCTGGACCGGCGTCCCGGTCTCCAAGCTGCTCGAGGGCGAGATGCAAAAGCTTCTGCACCTGGAAGAAGAGCTCCACAAACGCGTCATCGGCCAGGACGATGCGGTCCAGGCCGTGGCCGAAGCCGTCATGCGGGCGCGCTCCGGGCTCAAGGACCCCAACCGGCCCATCGGAAGTTTCATCTTTCTGGGGCCCACCGGCGTGGGGAAAACCGAGCTGGCCCGCGCCTTGGCCGAGTTCCTGTTCGACGACGAAAAGGCTATGAATCGCATCGACATGTCCGAGTACCAGGAGAAGCATACCGTGGCCCGGCTGATCGGCGCGCCCCCCGGTTATGTAGGTTACGAAGAAGGAGGGCAACTAACGGAGTCTGTCAGACGTCGTCCATATTGTGTGGTGCTTTTCGACGAAATCGAGAAAGCCCACTCCGACGTGTTCAACGTGCTGCTGCAAATCCTTGACGATGGGCGTCTTACAGATGGGCAGGGCCGCACGGTGGATTTCAAGAACACGATCGTGATCATGACATCCAACATCGGGAGTCACCGGATCCTGGAGTACAGCGGTACGTTTGCCGGTGAGGGCTACGAGCGGATGAAGAATACGGTGCTTGAGGAATTGCGCGTGCACTTCCGCCCGGAGTTTTTGAACCGCGTGGATGAAACCATCGTCTTCCACGCGCTTTCGGAGGAGCATCTGAAGCAGATTGTCGAAATCCAGCTCAACGGATTGCGCAAGCGGCTGGCGGATCGGCATGTGGAATTGGAATTGACGGATCGGGCTCGCGCCTTCTTGGTGCGTTCCGGCTACGATCCGACCTACGGCGCCCGTCCGTTGAAGCGGGCTATCCAGCGCGAAATTGAAACGCCAATGGCGCGACGGATTTTGGCGGGTGAGGTGCGCGACGGCCAGTCCATCGTGGTCGATCTGGATCCCGCCGGGAAGTTGATTTTTGAATCCAAGGCCGGGAGCCGCGAGCGTGAAGCGGTTCTCAAGGAAGTTTAAGAATTTTGAAAATTGCAAAGGAAAGTTGAACTATGAAAGGTTACATCCGAACCTCCACAGTTGCTTTAGTCGCTGTCATTGCGTTGCTGGCCGGTGCGCTGATCGCCACCATCACCACGACGCACACGGTTCCGCAGTTAGTTTCTACCGCCCATGCAGCCGCGCTCGAACAAGGCCAGTTGGTCACCTTCGCGCCGATTGTCAAGCGCGCCGTGCCGGCGGTGGTGAACATCTCTTCGTCGAAAGTGGTCCGGCAGCAGCAGACGCCGGGCATGTTCGACGATCCCTTTTTCCGCCAGTTCTTCGGCGGCCGCATTCCGCAGCCCCGCCCGCAGCGGGAAACCAGCCTTGGCTCGGGCGTGGTGGTCAGCTCCGATGGCTACATCTTGACGAATAATCACGTCGTGGACGGCGCCACGGACGTGAAGGTGTCGTTCTACGATAAGTCGGAGTATCCAGCCAAAATCGTCGGCACCGACAAGTACGCTGACATCGCGGTGCTAAAAGTGAACCGGACCGGCCTCACCGCGCTGCCGTTCGCCGATTCTTCCAAGGCGCAGGTGGGCGACGTCGTCCTCGCGATGGGCGAGCCGTTCGGCCTCCGCGGAACCGTGACCATGGGCATCATCAGTGCCACCGGTCGTAGCTTAGGCGGCCAAATCGAGCGCTTTGAGGACTTCATCCAGACCGACGCGGCGATTAATCAAGGCAATTCGGGCGGCGCGCTGGTCGACACGCACGGCGATCTGGTCGGCATCAACACTGCCATCCTCTCCGGCGAAACCGGCGGCAACCAGGGCATCGGCTTTGCGATCCCGGCCAACCTGGCTCGCACCGAGATGGACCAGATCATGAAGCACGGCAAAGTGACGCGCGGCTATATGGGAATTCTGCCGCAGGAGCTGACGCCTGAGCTGGCCAGGCAGTTCGGCATGCCGAACGGCCACGGTGTGGCTATCGCGCAGGTGGAGGCGGATAGTCCGGCTCAGCGCGCCGGCCTCAAAGTCGGCGACGTGATCACAGCCATCAACGGCAACACGGTTGAGGATGTCAACGCCTTCCGGCTGGAAGTCGCCGGGTTCGCCCCTGGCACGACGGTCCACTTGAAAGTTGCGCGCAACGGCCAGAATCTCGATATCCCGATTACCCTCGGCGATGCTACGCCCAATCTGGAAGCAGAGAGCCGGGGCGGCGGCCGTGATAACAACGCGCCAGGCGGCGGCGAAAAGGGCGCTCTGAACGGCGTTTCCGTGCAGGCGCTGACCTCTGACCTGCGGCGCGAACTGCAGTTGCCGGAATCCGTCACCGGCGTCGTCATCACCGACGTCGACAGCGATTCGCCGGCCGCCGCGGCTGGTCTGGAGCAGGGCGCCGTCATTGAACAAGTCAATCACAGGCCCGTCAACACGGTCGCCGACTTCAACCGCGCCGTGCGTGAAGGGGCTTCCAAGGACTCGACGTTGCTCCTGGTCAGGCAAGGAGGCGGAACGCGCTTCGTGGTGGTTCCGAACAAGTAGAATCTGTAAATTTGAGTCTCAGGGAAGCAGGTTCGCTGATAATAAAGGACGCGAACCTGCTTCTTTTTTTTCTCTAATGCATCTAACCTGTAGGTTTCCTCTATGCTGAAGAAAATCAGCCGTTTGCCGGTGCTCCTGGCGGAGAGTCTCCCGCTTTGGGAACCCAAAGTCGACGTCTGCCGAACGCGGAACGGCTGGCTATTGAAGTTCGACCTGGCGGGTGTTCACGCCCGAGACGTGACCGTCAGCGTGAGAGGCCGGCGCATCGCAGTGAGCGGGATTCGCCGCGACTCAATTCTCGAGGAGGGCTCAAGCTATCAGTCCATGGAAATCTCCTATAACCGATTCGAACGGCAGATCAAAATGCCGGTGAATCTCGAGCACGCGCGTGTGATGCTCGAGGCCAGGGATGGCCTGCTGCTGGTGAGGGTAATCACGGAAGGAAAAGAATATGTCTGAAGAAACGGTTGTCTACACGTTGCCGGTGCTGCCGCTGAAGAGCGCGGTTCTGTTCCCGTACCTGATGATGCCGCTTTCGGCGGGGCGCCCGAGCTCCATCGCGGCCGTAGAGGCTGCGCTCGCCACAGAATCGAAGGAGATTGTCGTCTTCGCCCAGCGCGATGCGGACGTGGATGCCCCCACCCAGAATGAGCTGTACGCCATCGGCACCAAGGCGGTGATTCGCAAGATGAATCGCTCCTCGGAAGGCCACATCGAGCTGGTGGTGCTCGGCATGGAGCGCGTGGCAATGTTGAAGCTGGATGGCTCGGAACCGTTCCTGAAGGCGCGCGTAGCGCCGCTAGCTCTGCCCGAAGACAAGAGCGCAGAGATCGAAGCGCTGCAGGGCGCGCTGATTGAATTAGCGGGCGAGGCGCTGGCGCTGGCGCAACCCAATGCTCCCCAGGAGCTGCGCGGACTGCTGTCGGCCAACGAAGATCCGCTGCGGCTGGTATTCGTGCTGTCCTCAATGTTCGGGTTGGATGCCGACAAAGCCCAGTCCCTGCTCGAAGCTCCCACACGGCTGGAAGCGCTGCGCATGATGCATCGCTACATGGCGCACGAAGTGCAGGTGCTCGAGCTGCGCAACAAGATCAATACCGAAGCACGCAGCGAAATGACCAAGGAGCAGCGCGATTATTTGCTGCGCCAGCAGATGCGCGCCATCCAACAGGAGCTCGGAGAAAAGGGCGGCGAACAGGCCGAGGCTCAGCAACTCCGCGAGCGGCTGGAAAAAGCCGACCTGCCCGAAGACATTCTGAAGGAAGCCCAGCGCGAGCTGGACCGGCTGGAGAAGTTGCCCCCCGGCGCGCCGGATTACAACGTGATCCGGACTTACCTGGACTATGTGCTGGAATTGCCTTGGCGGAAGGGTACAGAAGACTTGCTCGACATCGCACGCGCTCGCCAGGTTTTGGATGAGGACCACTTCGGCTTGAAGGATGTGAAGGAACGGATTCTGGAGCATCTGGGCGTGCTGAAGCTGAACCCGAACGCCAAGGCGCCCATTCTGTGCTTCGTCGGCGCTCCGGGCGTCGGCAAGACTTCGCTTGGCCAGTCCATCGCACGGGCTTTGAACCGTAAGTTCGAGCGCATGAGTTTGGGCGGCCTGCACGATGAAGCCGAGCTGCGTGGCCACCGGCGCACTTACATCGGCGCGCTTCCGGGCCGTGTGATTCAAGCCATGCGCCGCGCCGGAGCCAACAATCCGGTGTTGATGCTGGACGAAGTGGACAAGCTCGGCCACGATTTCCGCGGCGATCCGGCGCACGCTTTGCTCGAAATTCTGGATCCGGAACAGAACAAGGCGTTCCGCGATAACTATCTGGACTTGCCCTTCGATTTGTCGAAGGTAGTGTTCGTAACCACTGCCAACGCGCTGGACACCATTCCGAGGCCGCTGCTGGACCGCATGGAAGTGTTGCGCCTGGCCGGCTACAGCGAAGACGAAAAGCTCGAGATCGCCAAGCGCTACCTCATCCCCAAACAGCTTAAGGAAACCGGGCTGACGGTGGAGCAGTGCACTCTGCCGGATGAGACCATCAAGCGAATCATCTCCTGCTACACGCGCGAGGCCGGTCTTCGCCGGCTCGAGCGAGCCATCGGCCGCGTGGCGCGCAAGGTGGCGCTGCGCGTGGCCGAGGGCAATACGGGAGCCCTCACGGTGAGGCCGGACGGCCTGGCCGACATGCTGGGACCTGAGCCGTTCAACCAGGAAGAGGCGCGGCGCGAGCTGCCTCCGGGCGTCGCGACCGGCCTGGCCTGGACCGAGGCCGGCGGCGACGTGCTATATATCGAAGCCACACTCCTGCCGGACGGCAAGGGCCTCACGCTCACCGGACAACTGGGCGAAGTGATGCAGGAATCGGCCAAGGCGGCGCAGAGCTACATCTGGTCGCACGCCGACACCTTCGACATCGATCCCCGGCTGTTCAAAGATGCCGGAGTGCACGTGCACGTCCCGGCCGGGGCGATCCCCAAAGATGGCCCGTCGGCGGGCGTGACCATGGCCACGGCCCTGACCTCGCTCTATACCAAGCTGCCCGCTCGCAGCGACATCGCCATGACCGGCGAGATTACGCTGACCGGCCTGGTGTTGCCGATCGGCGGCGTCAAGGAAAAGGTACTGGCCGCGCGCCGCGCTGGAATCCTGAACGTGATCCTGCCGAAGGCCAACCAGAAGGACCTGCGCGATCTGCCCGAGGACGTCCGCAAGCAGATGCAGTTCAGCTTCGCCGAGCGTGTGGAGGAGGTCCTGCGCCTCGCCATTCCGCAGCTCAGCGAGCGCATGGCAGCCGCTAAGACGCACCGCATCGACCACGCCGCGTAACTGAATTCTGTGGGCGCCCAGGTGTGGCGCACGCACTCGTGCGTCGCATTCGTGCGTGCCACGTTCACACTCGTGTTTCAGCACGCAGAGTGCAACACGGCGCGCCCGCATCACGAACCCGGGAGATCTTTGTGCGCGAACTACGCGAGGGCGCGCAGGGTGCCGAACTTGTCCGCTGAGAACCGCCAGCCGGGCGGGATCAGCGTGGTCGAGCCGTAGTCGATCACCAGCGCCGGGCCTGGGCGGGCTTCTGGCCCCACGTCCGCGCGCGAGTACACCGGCGTTTCGCGCCACGCGCCGGCGGTATGAATCCGTCGAGTAAGCAGCGCGGTCTTTGCACCCGTAGTCCGGCGGCGCGGTGCCTTCGGTTTTTCCACCGCCAGCCTCGCCCGCACGCGAATGGTCACGATCTCGATCGCATGGCCGGGGTTGGCATAGCCGTACACGCGCCGGTGCTCGCGATGGAACGGCTGGGCTGGATCCGCCGGCTGCCACGGCACGGTCAGCTCGTAGCTTTGGCCGGCGTAGCGGAGGTCGGCCGATCGCAGCAGTTCTGCTCCCGGCAGTTCCTTGCGAGCCGCGCGCTCCAGGCGCTCGAACTCGCGCTCGATGCCCGGCCGGTTCAAAACGCCCGCGGCGTAGTCGCGAACCCGGTCGGCGATCAGCATGCCTAGCGCCGACAAGGCTCCGGCATGCTCGGGCACCAGCACGGTGCGGATGCCCATCTCGCGCGCCATTTCGCAGGCGTGCAGGCCGCCGCAGCCGCCGAACGCGACCAGTGCAAAGTCGCGCGGATCGTGGCCGCGTTCCACCGATACCACGCGGATGGCGCATTCCATGTTGGCATTGGCCACGCGCAGAATTCCTGCGGCCGCGGCGACGCGCGTAATTTTCAACCGTCGCGCGACGGAATCGATCGCCGTGGCGGCGCGCCCGACATCCAACTGCATCTCGCCGCCGATGAGCTGATCCGCGGCGATCCGGCCGAGCACCACGTGCGCGTCGGTGACGGTAGGTTGGTTGCCGATGCCGTAGCAGGCTGGACCCGGGTCGGCGCCCGCGCTCTCGGGTCCGACGCGCAGCAGGCCGCCTTCGTCCACGCGCGCCATGGATCCGCCGCCTGCGCCGACCGTGTGGATGTCGAGCATCGGCACGCGTACCGGGAAGCCGTCGATGGA
>DASQHQ010000107.1:0-6486 GCA_035632015.1 Bryobacteraceae bacterium | reverse complement strand
GCCTACCGTGGCGACGCGTACGGCGCGTTTGCCTGGGCCGTTTACGTCGCGGAAATCGCAGTGGATACAACGACGTTCGAGATCAGCGTGAACGATTTCGTCGCGCTGCAGGAGGTCGGGCGCGTCATTCATCCCGTGCTGGCGGCCGGACAAATCGAAGGCGGCGTAGCGCAGGGCATCGGCTACGCGGTGTTCGAGAACGTGGTCTGGAAAGACGGCCGCATCGCAAACGGCCAAATGACGAACTACATCATGCCGACCTCGGTGGATGTGCCGCGCATCCGGGTTTTTTTCGAAGAGCGGCCGTACGAATATGGACCGCTTGGCGCCAAGGGCATCGGCGAATTACCCATCGACGGGCCGGCGCCGGCCGTGTTGAACGCGATCGAGAATGCGATCGGCGTTTCCGTGAACGAAATTCCGCTGCTCCCCGAGATGTTGATGGAAGAGGCCAGCGTTGCCTAAGGTCGCGATCGAATTTTGGGTGAATGGCGCGACGCAGCGCGTGGACGCCTATTCCATGGAGCGCCTGCTGGATGTGCTGCGCGAGAAGGTCGGCCTCACTGGGACCAAGGAGGGGTGCGGCGAGGGCGAATGCGGGGCGTGCTCGGTGCTCGTCGATGGGCAGCTCGTCAACAGTTGCCTGATACCGGTGCTGCAAGTCGCCGGCGGCGACGTCATCACCATCGAAGGCCTGGCTCGAAACGGAAAATTGCATCCGCTCCAGGAAGCCTTTCAGCTTGCGGGCGGCGCGCAGTGCGGCATCTGCACGCCGGGAATGATCCTGGCGTCATACCAGCTCCTGGAGCGGTTTCCTCATCCGACCGACGAGCAGATTCGAGAAGGACTGGCCGGCAATTTGTGCCGCTGCACCGGCTATCAGAAGATTTTCGACGCGGTGCGCCAAGCGAGCCCCGCATGAGAGCCTACGCGCCGGAGTACGATCTGCTGGCGCCGTCCAGCTTGCACCAGGCGCTCGCGCTGGTCGCTGACGAGCGGCGTCCGATCGCCGGCGGCACCGACCTGATGGTGCTGTTCGAAGCGGGCAAACTGCCCTATCGCAAGCTGGTCAGCCTGTGGGGACTCCGGGAGCTCCGCGGAATCTCGGCGACCGACTCGCACCTGGTGCTCGGTGCGCTCACAACTTATACCGAGATTCAGCAGAACGAAACCATGCGGCGCGAGTTTCCGTTGTTGGTGCGCGCGGCCAGTTGGACCGGCGCGGTGGCGACACAGAATCGCGGCACGCTGGCGGGCAATATCGCGAATGCCTCGCCGGCCGCCGATTCGCCGCCCGCGCTCCTGGTTTACGACGCGGAGCTGGAGCTGCTATCCTTGCGCGGCTCGCGCTGGGTTCCCTATGCGGATTTTCATACCGGATACAAGACCAGCGCCCTGGCCCCGGATGAAATCATCGCTCACATCCGCTTGCCGCGTACCACGGCGGGCTGCATTTCCTATCTGCGCAAAGTGGGAACGCGGCGCGCGCAGGCGATTGCCAAGGTGGCGCTGGCTGGCCTCGCCAAGCTCGGGAACGGGACCATCGAACGAATCCGAATCGCGCTCGCCAGCGTGGCGCCGGTTCCGCTTCGCTGCCTGGAAACCGAACGGCTGTTGACTGGCCGGCGTCCGGATCGCGCTCTGATCGAAGAGGCCAAAGCAAAGCTGGCGGCTGAAATCGCGCCGATCGATGACATCCGTTCGACCGAAAGGTATCGCCGGCTCATCGCCGCCAACCTGCTGGAGGAATTTCTGGAAAGCCTGCTACCATGACCCTGGCCGAGCTGAACATCTTGCCCCGTTACCGCGCCGAAGAGGAATTCCTGAAATGCTGCGGCTCGGTGGCGTGGGCGCGCGCGATGGCGAGGCGGCGGCCGTTCGCGAGCTTCGAGCGGCTGTTGCAGGCCGCCAGCGAGATCTGGTGGCGGCTGGACGAGACGGATTGGAAGGAAGCCTTCAGTTCTCATCCGCAGATCGGACAGCGGATACCGGCGGCGCACGCGTCCGCGCAATCGCACAGTTGGTCGGCCCAGGAGCAGTCGGGCGCGGCGAGGGCCTCGTCAGGCGTGGCGTCGGCGCTCGAAGAGGCGAACCGGGAGTACCTGGCAAAATTCGGATACATCTTTATCGTGTGCGCCAGCGGCAAAGGCGCGGAACAGATGCTGGCGATCTTGCAGGAGCGGCTCGCCAATCCGCCGCAGCGCGAGATCCGGATCGCGGCCGAAGAGCAGGACCAAATCACGCGCGTGCGTTTGAAGAAGCTTTTCCCGCTATGAGCGGAGTCAGCACCCACGTTCTCGACACCGCGCGGGGCCAACCGGCTCGCGGCATTCGCGTGCTGCTCGAGCGCGCCTCCGAGGATGGATCCTGGGGCCGGGCCGGCGCCGGCCTGACGGATTCGAACGGCCGCATCGCAACTTTGCTGGACGCCACCGGGACTTTGCAGGAAGGCGCCTACCGGCTTACCTTTTACGTGGGCGACTATTTCGAAGGGCAGGAGTATTTTTATCCTGAAATTTCCGTGCAGTTCATGGTGCAAGATCCCGCCGCGCACTATCACGTCCCTCTTTTGTTGAGTCCTTATGGATACACGACCTACCGAGGCAGTTGATTCCGGCGAGCCGGCCCTGGCGGCGAACACGTATGGCAAGTCGCGCGTGCGGCTGATGAAGGTGTCGCGGCGGGCTGGCCGGCACGATCTCAAGGAAATCACGCTCCAGATTCTCTTTCGCGGCGACTTCGCGAATTGTTACGAAACCGGTGACAACCGCAAGATTCTCCCCACCGACACCATCAAAAACACAGTCTACGCGCTCGCGCGCCAACACGACATCGTCACCATCGAAGAATTTGCGCTGCGGCTGATCGAGCATTTTTTGAAATACAATCCGCAAGTAACTGAGGTTCGAGCCGAGATGGCCGAGCATCTGTGGTCGCGGATCGCGGCGGCGGCCTTTACTCGCGAGAGCCAGAAGCGGACCGCGCTGGCAACCGGCACGCGCGATGGATTGAAGATCGAAGCCGGAATCGACGATCTGGTCATCCTCAAGAGCGCCAGCTCCGCATTCGAAGGTTACATCAAGGATCCCTACACGACCTTGAAAGAAACGAAAGATCGCATTCTTGCGACGGCGGTGCGCGCCGTGTGGCGCTACGGGACGGGGAAGATCGACTTCAACGCGCGCTGGGAAGAGATCCGGCAGACCATCCTGTTGACGTTCGCCGGACACGAGAGCCGATCGGTGCAACACACCCTGTATGCGATCGGTCAGGAAGTGCTCAAAAGATTTCCTGACGTTGCGGAGATAGAGCTCACCATGCCCAACAAACATGCGCTGCTGCTGGATCTTTCGCCATTCGGCCTGGACAATCCGAATGAAGTATTTCTGCCCATCGACGAGCCGTCCGGCTACATCCAAGGGAAGCTGGTGCGGGGCGGCACGGTCAGCGGCGGCTGATCGCTCGCCAGCAGACATAACCCGCGAGCGGGCATAGCGCGGCCAGCGCGAACGCCAGATCGTAGCGCTGCAAATCGAACAGCCGGCCGAAGAGCGGCATCAGCAGCGCCAGTCCGGCGCCGTAGGATCCCGAAGCAACGCCGCCCAGATAGCCGGCGTAGGCACGCGAAAAAATCTCAGTGCCGTAGATCAGCGGCAGGATCTGGAAGGCCGAAGCGACAAACATCGCCAGGAAAAGGTGGGCCATGACCAGCGGGAAGGAGCGCGTCCATCCCGCGGCGGCCAAGGGGAAGCCGAGCAGCACGGCGACCGGCAGCAGGCGGCGGACCACATCGAGACGCGGCCGGCCTCCCTGCGCCAGGCGGTCCGCGAGCCAGCCCCAGAAGAACACACCGATTTCCGAGCCGAGCGGAGGAATCCATAAGACGGCGCCGATGGTGCGCTGGGAAATGCCCAGCACGCGGCTCAAGTAGAGCGCGGCCGAATATACGACGAAGCCGAGCGGCAGCGCGCCCAGCGAGTAGGCGAGCAAGAAGGCCCAGAAGCGCCGATCGGCGATGCGCGGCTTGGACAGGTCCGCAACCGCGCCGGCCGGTGGCGCTTCGATTTTGCGGATGTCTGAACGCCGGCTGAGCGCCAGCCACCACGCCACCCAGAGTGCGCCCAGCAGACCGGTGAACCAGAAGGCCGCACGCCAGCCGAACGCTTCCGCGACCGGCGTGATGACCAGCGGAGTTAGAATCGCGCCGGCCGAACCGCCGCTGAAGGTGAGCGCCATTCCGCGCGAACGGCTGGAGGCCGGTAAGGTCTGTACCACCGTGCGCAGACCGCCGGGGCTGGCCGCGCCTTCGCCCAATCCCAGCAAGGCGCGAGCGGCCGCAAATCCAGCGAAGCCCGCCGCGAAGGCGTGTGCAGCCGACGCCAATGACCACAGCGACACCGCTCCGCTCATGCCGCGCCGCAACCCGATGCGATCCAGAATCTTGCCCCACATCGGGTTGCCGATCGTGAACAGGAGCGAATACGCCGACACGACCAAGCCGTACTGCGTCACCGACAGGTGCGTGTCCTTGAGAATCGTGGGCGCAAGCAGCGCCAGCGTGTTGCGGTCGATGTAGCTGATGACGGAGACCAGCATCATCGAGCCGGCGGGCAGCCAGCGGTTTAGTCGGCCAGACACAAGAACTAATACTTTATCTTGGTTGGGGAACGCTCCCATTCGCGGAACGCTTCCAGGGCCTGCTCGCGCATGATCTGAAGCATGGGCATCCGCCGCGCTTGGAGCGGCAGAGCAAGCTGGTCGTGGATCAGGGAATCGTCGAAGCCGATTTTGGCGGCATCGTCGCGCGTGCTGGCATAATAAACTCTCGCCAGACGCGCCCAGTAGATCGCGCCCATGCACATCGGACAAGGCTCGCAGGTCGTGTACAGCTCGCAATCGCTGAGTTGAAAGCTCCCGACGGATCGGCAGGCGGCGCGAATGGCGACGATTTCGGCGTGCGCGGTGGGATCAAGCAAAGTGGTGACCTGATTGGTTCCGGTGGCGAGTATGGCGCCAGCGCGCACTACCAGCGCGGCGAACGGCCCTCCCGAGCCCGAGCGTACGTTTTCCGTTGCGAGCCGGATGGCTCTTTCCATGAAGGAATTCACCGGTGAAGTCTTTTCATGACTACCATAGCAAAGAAGCCATGAAAATCACGCTGAATTCCGAGTTGGTCGATTCCGTCGGGGCGCCGCTGGCGCGCGCCAATGCCGCGCACGATGCGCTCTTTCCCGGCGAGCCGGCGGAGCGACAGCCGGTCCACACGGTCTACGGCGGCGCGCATTTGTTCAAAGCAGGCACTGCCGCGACAATGGGTTCGCTGGCGCTGCGCTTGCTGGAGGAATACGCGCCCGACGCCGCAACGCTGGCCGAATGCGCCAGCATCCCGCGGTTGCTGGCACACAGGGTGTACGAACGAACGATCGCGAAACTGAAGCAAGAACCGGTGGAAGATTACCGCATCGATTTTGAAGATGGCTACGGCAACCGGCCGGATACGGAAGAGGACGAGGATGCGGTGGCCACGGCGGAAGCGGTAGCGCGCGGCATCGGAACACCCGGTTTCCCGCCATTTATCGGCATCCGCATCAAACCCCTGACCGAGGCTCTGCGCAGCCGCGCCATTCGCACACTGGACCTGTTCCTGAGCGCGCTGCTCGCCAACCGCGGCGGCCTTCCGGAGAACTTCGTGGTGACGCTTCCCAAGGTCACCGTGCCCGAGCAGGTCGCGGCGCTGGCCAAGCTGCTGGAAATTCTGGAATCGAGGCACGGCTTGCGATCCGGCGCGCTGAAGCTGGAGCTGATGATCGAGACGCCGCAGTCGATTTTCGACTCGACGGGCAGCGCGGCGATTCCGAAGCTTCTGGCGGCCGCGGAGGGGCGGTGCCGTGGACTGCACTTCGGCGTTTACGACTACACCGCCAGTTGCAATATTACGGCCGAGCATCAAAGCATGGTGCATCCGGCCTGCGATTTCGCGCGGCACGTCATGCAAGTCAGCGCGGCGGGCCGCGGCGTCACGCTCTCCGACGGAGCGACGAACATCATCCCGGTTCCGCGCCACCGTGCCTCGCCGGGAGGATCGTTGGCGGCCGAGCAGCAAGCGGACAACCGCATCGTGGTGCATCGCGCCATGCGATTGCACTTCGCTCACGTGCAGCGATCGCTCTCCAACGCCTACTATCAGGGCTGGGATCTGCATCCGGGCCAGCTTCCGACGCGCTTCGCCGCGGTATACGCATTTTTCCTTCAGAGCTTCGAAGCGGCAGCCGCGCGATTGCGCAATTTCACCGAGAAAGCCGCGCAGGCGACGCTGGTGGGCGAGGTGTTCGACGACGCCGCCACCGGTCAAGGGCTGCTGAATTTCCTCCTGCGCGGCCTCAACTGCGGGGCCTTCACGGAATCTGAAGCCTGCTCGGCCGGGGTGACGCTGGAAGAGCTGCGCGGACGGTCGTTCCTGAAGATTCTGCACAACCGGCGAGGCCC
>DASQHQ010000106.1:0-5359 GCA_035632015.1 Bryobacteraceae bacterium | reverse complement strand
CGCAACCTCGGAACGGCGGCCATGGCCCCTTTCATGGGCCACCGAGTCGCTCGAGGCGAAGGCCGCCCAGAAAAAAAAGTTCTGTCGGAGGCAATTGGGTTTATACTGCCTGTGGCCGGGAAGTCAAGGTGGGAGTCCCGGATTACAACGGTCCGAACGGACCGCTGAACCAGCCCAAAACCGCGCGGATTCCACCGCCGGCTGCGGGCAGGCGCCTTAATGGGTGCTCAGATCCAGATCTGACTGGATCCGTTGGGTTCAGAAAAGGGGGCATATGTCGAACAGATGGAACGCGGTGGTCGTGTACCTGGCAATCTGCCTCGGTCTGTACACGATTCCGCTCAACGGGCAGCAGGAGAGCGCCAGCATTACCGGGCAGATCACGGACCAGTCCGGGGCCGTTGTTCCCGGGGCACATGTCACGATCAGGAATGAGGCTTCCGGCGCCGCGTTTGTCAGCGTCTCCGATGCAGACGGCTTTTACCGCGCCCCGCAATTGCGCCCGGCGGTTTATACCATTTCGGCGACCGCCCCTGGTTTCAGTACCGGCGTGCGAGAGGGAGTTGAGGCGCGCGTCAATGACCGGCTTCGGGTGGACCTGGCTCTCCAGGTCGGCTCGGTGAGTGAGAACGTTACAGTGGCCGGAGCGCCGCCGCTACTCCAGACCGAGGACGCCACCGTCGGGCAGGTTGTCGATAACCAAAAGATCCTGGAACTCCCGCTAAACGGGCGCAGTTGGCTGCAGTTGGCCCTCCTGGTACCCAGCGCGGTCACCTATTCCGGCGTGTATGACTCCTACAACCCGCAGTCGCAGGTCATGAACCTCGGCGGCAACCGGACCAGCCAGACGGATTTCCTGATTGACGGCGCCGACAATGACAGCTTCGTCATTTCCGGCGGCGCCCAAGTGCATCCGCCAGTTGACTCCCTGCAGGAGTTCAAGGTGGAGACCAACAATTACGCAGCGGACACCGGCCGCCTTGGCGGGTCGGTAGTCAACGCCACCATCAAGTCCGGCACAAACAGCTTCCATGGATCGGCTTATGAGTTCTTGCGGAACCGGGAATTGAACGCGCGCAACTACTTCGCTTCGCCAACGGCAGCGAAGCCGCAATTCACGCGCAACCAGTTCGGCGCCAGCGCTGGCGGCCCGATTGTCCGCAACAAGATTTTCTTCTTCGTGAACTACGAAGGCAACCGTCGCCGGCAGGATGCTACGCTGGCCCGGCAGGTTTTCAGCGACGCGCAAAAAGCCGGAGACTTCTCTTCCCAACTCGGGGCCCGGATCGGGACCGACGCGCTTGGACGCACCGTGTACGCCGGAGAAGTGTTCGATCCCAATTCACTCCAGACCCTGGCGAACGGCACCCTGATTCGCGATCCATTCTCCAACAACACCATCCCGGCCAGCCGGATTAGTCCTGTCTCCCGAAACTTGCTCAGCCTCGTGCCCGGGCCTAATACCGCAGGTGTTCCGAACTTCGTCCGCAGCGTCGGTTCGTCGACCGACATCGATACGTACTTAGGCAAGTTCGACTGGGTGCGTTCGGATAAGGACACCCTTTCGGGACACTTCATATGGGCGGATGCGACGCAAACGACGGCTCCGGCTTTTGGCTTTCCCGCCGACGGCGTGCATGACGGGGCCCAAGGAGGAACGCTCGAGCCGGGGCAGCGAGCCGCAACCGCCGCCTGGACGCACGTTTTCCGTCCCACGGACCTCAACGAATTCCGCCTGGGTTATTTGCGAAGCACCGCGCGCATTCTGAACCTGACGCCCAACACGGATTTGAACTCCAAATATGGGGTGCTTGCGTTTCCGGACGCCGGCTCTCCGGCCGGCGGGCTCGCCGTTCTGTCCATTTCCGGCTTTACCGCCATCGGGAGCGGCGGCACCACTTCGCAGCCGATAGAAAAGTATGAACTGTCGGACAGCTATACCGCGATTCGTGGCGGACACACCCTGAAGTTCGGCTTCCGCGCCGGAAACAAGAGGTTTCTCAACCAGCTCGTGTGCACGAACTGCCGCGGCACCATGAGCTTTAGCGGCGTTTACACCAATGAGCCTGGTTTCGGCGGCAGCGGCAACTCAATAGCCGATTTTCTGCTCGCCATCGGTTCCGGCGGCCAATGGCGCAATCGGGCCAGCGCCTATGAGCATAGCCAGGACGTCGAGGCCTATGCCCAGGATCGCTGGCGAGTCAGCCCGAACCTCACCGTGACGGCCGGGCTGCAGTATGCTTACGATCCGGCGAGCTATGAGATCTACGGCAACTCGAGCAACGTACTGTTCGACCTGGCCACCAAGAAAGTAGAAATTGTCGTTCCCTCCAACCAAAGTCCGGCCACCTTTCAGGCGATGCAGAATATCCTCTTCCCGTTCATGACGGTGCGGCGGGCCCCGGAACTTTCCCTCAGCGGTGTACGAAACTCCTACCTGAACTTCGCTCCGCGGCTGGGCTTGGCCTGGCAAGTGAACCGCAAAACCGTGGTGCGGAGCGGGTACGGCATCTTCTACGGGTTCCCGGACGTAGTCAACGCCGTGCCGTCGCTCAATCCGCCCACGCGGGTGTGGCTCAACCTGACCGCAAATAATGTCAACCCAACTCTGATTATGGATCGTCCGCTGGTCCCCGGCAATCCCTTCAGCGCCGCGCTGGTCTACCCCGTGATGACCGCTCGGGACCCCAACGCTCACCCCGATCTGACTCAGATGTACAACCTGAGTGTGCAACGCGAGCTGGCGGGTCATCTGATGCTGGAGGTAGGCTTCATGGGGAATCGCACCTCGCGACTGTTGCTCAATGTGCCGGTTAACGACGCATCGCCCGCGCTGCCAAACGACACCTCTTCGCCCCAGTCGCGCCGGCGGGTGACGCCGCTGCTAGGGGCGTTCAATTACATCTCTCCGCAGGGGTTTGCGAATTACAATGCCCTGACCGTAAACCTGGAGAAGCGTTTCTCGCAAGGGCTGAGCGTCCTCGCTAATTTCACCTGGTCGCGCGCGCTGGGCGTAGCGCCCCCGATTACGGAAGGGATCAACGGAACTGCGATTGAGGATCCGCTGAATCTGAAGCGCGAATACGGGCCGTTGGAATTCGACATCGTCCGCCGCTTCGCGGCCAGCTACCTCTACGAGCTGCCCTTTGGCCGCGACAAGCGCTTTCTCAAGAGTTCTCGCACCCTGGATTTGTTTGTAGGAGGATGGCAGTTGAACGGCATCACCACCTTCCAGGGCGGTTTCCCGCTCACACCAAGCCTTTCCTATTCCCTGGGGAAGACCGACGCCGCCAGCCGCCCCGACCTGATCGGCGATCCAACCCAGACGTCTCGCCAACCCAACAATTGGATCACGGGGGCGGCTTTTGCCATCCCCACCAACGCCCAGATCGCGGGCGGAGACTTCTACGGAAATCAGGGGGTTGGCGTAGTCCGCTCCCCCGGCTTGGTGAATTTCGATTTTTCCGTGTTCAAGAGCTTTCAGTTGCGGGAGGAAATGAAGCTCCAGTTCCGGTCGGAGTTCTTCAACGCCACCAACACGCCATATTTCGGCATGCCGGGATCCCTGGGCCTGACCGTCGGCACTTCAACCTTCGGAAAAGTCACCGCGGCGGGCGACCCGCGGGTCGTTCAATTCGGGCTGAAGCTGTTGTTCTGATAAAGCGTGCGATTCTGCAAATTCCCGGTTGGGCTTTTCGTGTTGCCGATGCTGGTGGCTTCGGCGGCTGGCTCCCTCTCCGCCCAGGTCCGCGATTCTGCGCTGCGTCCAGACTACGCGGCGCATCTGGAGGTCGTTGTGCAGCGCGGCGACACCGGCGAAGTGGTCCCTGCTCGCATCTACTTGTTTCGGAGTGGCCAACAGCATCGGCTGAGCCCGGTTGACAACCTGCTGCCGCTCTTGCAGGACAACTTCTACCGTAACCGAATCTGGCGCATGACCGACCGGCCCAAGGCTCTCGAAGTGTTTGTTCGCGGCATGTCCCACGTCATCCTGCTCGAGGGCCGCGCCTCCTTCGACGTGCCTGCCTGGAAGGAGTACCGTCTCGAAGCCTACCACGGCCTGTTTTACACGCCTGCCGTGGCCGAGTTTGCCCTGGCGCCCGAAGAGCACAAGACAATCACGCTGCAGGTCTACCCGATGGCGCCGGGACGGCAGGGGCAATGGATATCCGCCGATGATCACGTGCACCTGACACGCGCCAAGGAAGACGACGACGTGTTCCTGCGGTGGATGCAGGCCGAGGATCTGAACGTGGTGAACGACCTCGAAGGACAGCGCCAGCAACACTTCGGAGTGCAGTACGCTTTCGGCCGCGAGGGCGAGGGGCGGCGGCCCGGCTATTCGATTCGCTCCGGACACGAGACTCGCAGCGACTTCTACGGGCATACCCTGGTGCTGGGCGGTCGCGAGCGGATCCTTCCTCTGGGCATTGGCGATATGTACGGCAATTCCCCGGAAGCCTACCCGTACCCGGCGATCACCTTTGAACAGGGCCGCAAAGTCGGAGGGCTGGTCGGATTTGCTCATTTCCACGGCAGCCGGGAGCATTCCACGCTGCTCATGGACCTGGCCCTCAATCACCTGGACTTCGTCGAAATGATGCAATATGCCCTGATCAAAATGAAGCCGTGGTACCACGAGCTGGGATGGTATGAGCTGCTGAATGCGGGGTTTCGGGTGGTCGGGACCGCTGGTTGTGATTTCCCGGATCCTACCGACCACTTCATTCCGTGGCCGCGCGCGCTGCCGCTGCTGGGGCCGGAAAGGACGCTGGTGAAAGCCCAGCCGGGCGAATCCGCCTGGGAAAGCTGGGCCAACGGCGTTCTCCGCGGCGCGGCGGTAGTCAGCAACGGGCCACTCCTGGAGTTCACTGTGCAGGACAAGGAGCCTGGCGCAGTGATTTCGTGGACCGGCGCTTCTCACAATGTCGAGGGCCGCGCCACCGCGATTTTTCACCGCCCCATCGAGAAACTGGAAATCGTCTGTAATGGGAAGGTGGTCGCCTCGCGGACGGGGGACGGCCGCCAGAAAGAAATCTCTCTTCCTTTCCAATTCCCGATTCAAGAAAGCTCCTGGGTCGCCGCCCGCGTCCAGGGCCCCAGCCTGCGGCCGGACCTGGAGATCTGGGCGCATACCAATCCGGTGTACTTGCTCCAGGACAGCAAGCCGGTTTACGTAAAGGCGGATCGCGAGCTGGTTCGCCAGCAATGGGAAAAGGAAGCGGAATACTACCGCAGCGCCGGCTTGGTGTTTACGGAGGAAAACCAGCGGAAAGAATTCTTCCGCCTCGTCGAGGAAACCCGCAAGATCCTGCAAGGGCCGCAGCCACGGTGGCCTGCCACGAGGAGTCTCGCCGGG
>DASQHQ010000105.1:0-5283 GCA_035632015.1 Bryobacteraceae bacterium | reverse complement strand
CGGTCGCCGTCGCGCGACGGCCGTTCTGGGAATCCAGCCGCATATCGCAGCCCGCTTCGTCCAAAGTTTCGAGTGTCGCCATCCGGCACGCCCTCTCCATGCGAGCGCTGATGTATCGGCTATTACAAGTCCAGGATGCCGCAACAATGAAGGTGCTCGGCGATTAACTCGTATCTCTCGGGAGGTCGCGTCCAGTCCGACGGGTCACCTCGCGGAACCCAGATCACCATCCCTTCACGAGCACGGGTTAGAAGCACCCGATATTTGTTGAGTGAGTACTGGTGGCGAATGGGATCACGAACGGTCTGCCACTTGGTGCCCTTGAACGATGCTACATGCCACGTGCCATCATGCGGTACCAGATCGATGTCCCAGCAGAGGCCGATCCAATCGAGCTCCAGACCCTGAATGCCGAATTCAGTCGCTGGAGTTTCCAAGTAATTGCAGGAGCGGACGTCGGAACCTGGGTTGAGAAACCAGTTCTCGACATCAAGTTCGGGACGAACGTCTAGGCCACAGGCTCTGAGACGGCGACCGCCGCTACTTGCGATCAGCCCACTCCTTCGAGAGCCACGTTGACGACGCTTCAACCATTCCCGCGCTCTGTCAAGATCTCGCGACAGCACTATCGGAAAATCAGAGCACGACCCAAGGACCGCCCGTGCCTGTGCGCTTTCCATCGCGAGAAGATGTGACACGAATTCAGTAACCGCCTCAGCCTTATAGGATCGCAGAGAAACGTCGAGGTGAAGACCGGCATCCTCGACTACTTCGAGATCAGACGGAACTTCTTCGAATAGTACATCCCTGTCATGGACATTCCCTCCAGAAAGTAGATGCGGCGCGATGCACACTTTCCAGTGACGGAAATGATCGCTCAGCGCTCGGCCCCATTCGGGAAGGCCTGCCTCGCCCGTGTTAATTTCCTGCCCGCTGCCGATAAGCGCCACGATCACTGCCCAATCCTGGTGGCGGTTCATTACGTCGAGCATAATTTGAGGCTCCGAAACGGGACGGTTAAATTTCCTCTTGGAGTGCTCTGCGTTCCATGCTCGTTGTGCTTCATCGAACACGATTACTCGGTCTGGTGGAGGGGCAGAACCAGCGTAGTGGGTCTCAATAAAGCGGTGCACATTTTGGATAAAGGTCGACACCCGGCGTCGGGACTCGGCAATTGGACTCCTTATCCGACGGCGGTGATCACGGGCCAATGCTTCCGAGAGAACTTTAACTAGCGGGCCATTGCCCGACAGAAAGACACCGAGCGAAGCCTCGTGTAGCTCTTTGTTGTGAACTATGTTCAATCCGGCTAGCGTCTTGCCCGCTCCTGGAACGCCTGTGACAAAACAGATCGTTTTGTGCCGTTTCTCGCGCGCCGCTTGAATAATTCCCAGCACTGATGCGCAAGTTCTTGTGAGATTCGAGGCTCCTGCGTGGCACCTTGAAATCTCACGGACGTTCTGGCCTTCATACAGAACTCGTGCAGCATCGATGATCGTCGGTGTTGGCAGGTACTCCGCGCTGTTCCAGGACAGGGCATCGATCCGGTTCATTGAGTTAGACCGATATCTCGCACAAGCCTGCTGAAGCACAAATCCAAGCGAAGCAGCGTTGGCTCGCCAGACTGGCGCGATCCAATCAGTCACCTCCTCCCCGGGAGGGGACCCCTCGTCCGCGTCAGTTGCTACCAAGATCGGAACTACTACGCGATGGCGGCTCCCGCTGTGGAAATCCCGCAAGTCCAGACAGTAGTCTTCGACCTGAATGAAAGCGGCACGTTCGTACTTCGTAGCGCCACACTTGAATTCCAGGACCAGAATAACGTCATTCGCTAGGACAACGGCGTCGATTCTCTTACCGCGCCGTGGGATTGGGTACTCGAGGAGCAAATACCACTGCTGTGCGGAAGGCGGCAAGAGAGCTCCCTTCAGAATGGGAATCTGATCACGCCAGGCTTCGAGCTGGTCCGATGACAACTCTGTAAAACCCTGCTGTGTGATTGTTGTCTGGCGACCCACGATGAGATCAGAATCGTGCGTCAGAAACTCCGGAACGCTAGCTGCGTAGAAGGCAGGCATTATTACGAGCCCCGAGTAAGCCCATACGCCATTTAATACCAGAGCGTGGCCGATTGCCTGCGGCTCATCCGCCGACCGCGAGATGCACGAATCCGGCCAGTGTCGCGGGCTGATTGCCAAGAAACACAATCTTGCGCGTCTTGGGGAACGGCAGGCCGGATTGAATCGCGCGCGCGTAGAATCCGACCTCGCGGAGCACCTTGCGGTAGCTTTCGTCCTGCGTGTTCAGAAACGCCGCCTTGGAAAGAAAGCCGGCGCCCCATCCCAGCGGGAATACGCAGCCGTTGCCTGTTTCGCGAGCCTCGCTGACCCGCGATTCCAATTGCTCCACCGTCGACTTCAGAACCGCAAGCCCGGTCCATTCCGCATACTGCCTCTGAACTCGCAGCATTTGCGCGGTGTATGCGTTCACCAGGCCGAACATGCCGGCCGAATCCAAGCGGCCGCGTTTGCGGAGCGCTTTGGCGATTTCGGGCCGGGCCAAGAACGAACTCTCGCGCCACTCGCCCTCAAACGTGGTGCCCGGTACGGCCATCTCGGCGAACGTGGGAGTGCTCTCCTCGGCGCGGCGGACGCTGCCGCGGGGGCTCTGTTTCCAGGCCAGCTCGAATTTCGCGCCGCCGCGAGATTCCAGCGTCGCCACGCGGAGCAGGTAGATCTTGAATGAATTCTCTGGAATAGTTTTAGAATCGGCCGCGGCGATGAGGCGCATCGAATCAGCGCCGGCGCTCCCCAGCGCGGCGTCTTCGATCGAGCTTGCCGGACGGCGCGGCAGGCGGCCCTCGGAGGCGGTGCGCGCAGCCAGGTCGGCCAAAGCGCGATCGGACACCTGCCCGTGCACCACGCCGGTCCGCAGCGCGCCCTTGAGCGCGGTCCCCGGCAGATACGGACCTCTCGGACCGGTGCTGAAGGTGGGAATGAACAGGTGCTCGGCGCGCGTCTTTTCCCAATACTGCGTCGAACTGGCGTGTTCGAACGGAATGCGGCGGCCGGAGTAGTTTTGCGCGAACCCGCCCCAGGAGCCGAAGTCCAGCTTGTCCGCCTTCTTGAGCTGGTTCAAATAGCCTTCCAGGCGCGGCCCTTTGGCGAGCAGGCGGAAGATGCGTCTCTGATCGAGAACGTTGACGTGGTCCTTCCAAACCATGTAGTCGATGGGCGCGAGCTTTTGGCCGTCGCCGACCAGGGTGGGGGTGAGGCAGGTGATGCGATATCTCATGCGCGGACCTCGCGAGGGCAGGCGTTCACACGAGTGCGTGCGCCACGTCTCATGCGGCCGCCTTCCACGGGATGGGCACTGCCAGCGCGAAGCCGGAGCGGTAGACCGGGTGCGGAAAACCGGCCGGAGCCACGTCGCGGGCGGATCCGGTCAATTCAGTTCCCGCTAGCAAGACCGAGCCTTCGGCGATCATCATCGTCGCGCTCTTCGGCTCACCCCAGCGCGCATTGCTCTCGATGCGACCGCGGCGGGTGAGCGTGGAGTAGCTTCCGCGGCTCCAGTCCACCGAATCGCTGGGCGCAGGCGTGAACACCGACAGCAGCCAATAAGCGTGGTCGCTCGAGGCCTCCGCCGAAGCGGCCTGCGGCGGCGTCCAGGGCTCCCATTGCGGCTCCTCCGATCGTCCCCAGCCGCGCGAGCGCTCCCCGCCGAAGCCGGAGTCCGCCAGCAAATGCAACGCGCTTCGCACCGGCGCTTCCCATCGCGCCAGCGCGCCTTCACTCTCGAATTGCACCACCGTCCACAGTCCCGAGTCGCGTGCAAACTCCAGGCACGCGGTCGCATGCGGCTCGACGTGGGCGTGTTGCAGGCGATCGATGCCCACGCTGGATCGAAGCGCGATGCGAAAGGGCCCGCCCGCCGCATCGGACGAAATCAGGCATTCGCTTTCGCCATCTACGGCCCAGCGGTTGTCGTCCATCGCTTGCCCGCCCAGTAAGGCCTCCACCACGGAAAGCGGAACGAAGCGCGCACCCTTATACCGAACCTTGGCGGACTCCGCCGGCGGCCACAGGCTGCGCGGAGGAACCACCCACAGCGTGTGGTCTTGAAATGGATAGAACGAGCTGAATCGAACCGCCGGCGCGCGATCCGCTCTGGCAGTGTCCCGCAGCCAGTCCTCGGCCAGGCCAAGCTGCGTCATCGCGGAGCAGACCGCGGAGAAGACAGCGTCACTGTGATAGATCAGATCGATCCGGTCGCGCGCTCCGGTATCCGGACCGAAACGCCATGGCCCGAGCGGGCGAAAGCGAACCGAATAGCGAAGGCTGCCGCCGGGCGGTGTCATTCTTACTCAGCGAGCTTTTCCGCGAAGCCGGCGGAATTGGCGAGCGCCTGCAAGCCCGCCACGCCTGCGCCGGCGAGCAACTCCTGTTCCGCCGCGCCCGAGGCATAGAAGCTTCTGCCGCGCCAGCCCAGTTTCAGGTTCGACAGCCCGACCCGGCCGCTGCCGCGCGATCCGCCGCCGCCCAGGCTATCGTCTTCGAGCAAGCGCAAGCCTTCCAGCAGCCGCGGAAACAGGTCGCGGTCTTCCGGACACAGCACGTCCATCACAATGCGGAAATGAAAGCGCGCGCCCGCCGGCACGCGCTCCAGCGTGCGCGGGTTGGCTTGCGACGTGATGCGATCGATCGCATTCTCGCTTTTCACCTCGGTGAGCTCGTCGTCCATGTTCTCGCGCATTTGCGGCGAAATGCTTTCCGTGATCAGCGGTGCGTCATACACGGTGAGTCGCGCCGGAGTGGCTACGGTGGATTCCAGCGCATCGCCGGACACACGATCCATGCGGCCGGGACTCCGCCCGAACAGAAGGCAGATCTCGTCGTCCGGGCGATCGCTCTGGTGAATGCGCACCTCTTGCCCCTTGCGCTTCGACAAATAGACCAGCTCGGAAGGCACCGCCATCCCGGAAGACTGTTCGAGCAGCGACCGCAGCTTGCCGCGCAGCGAGCTGCCCGGTATATAAGGCAAGCCGAACGCGTCCTTCACCACCGGGTTATCGGCGCCGCCAATTTCGAGCGAGCCCTTCCCCGCCCCGATGTGCAGTCCGGTCTGGCAGGTGATGTCTCCTTCCAGAATCAGTTTTCCAATCAGCTTCAGTTCCGTTTGCGCTGTGTGAGAACTCATGTCAACCGTTTCCAGTTATTCGTTGTATGCGACGATGGCTTCGAACAGATCGCGGAAGCGCTCGTATCCGCGCGCATCGTTTTT